>JANNSJ010000061.1:0-21081 GCA_031402435.1 Bacteroidota bacterium
TTGCTCGAAGATTTGTTCGGGGGATTGCGCAAAAACATGCGGGAGGGCGAACAACAAGAGTGCCACACAAAGGATAACACGCACGAAGTTTGAGATTGCTTCGCCTTGAGAAACAGGCTCGCAATGACGTGCCCTGATTCGTTGTATTCGTGTGGATTCGTGGATCATTTCTTCAGCGTCCGTTCCAGTTCAACGATCAACCGCTTCGCCTCATCGTACGTTTTCTGCATCGCTGTTGCCTCCATGCTCGTCGGCGCAAAGCGGGCCATCTCGCACGTCTCAAGCAACGACTTGAGGGCAACAGGGGCTTCGCCATTTACCGACCTGCTGCTCAACGCCTGCAGCACATTCTCAATGGAAAAATCCGCTTGCTGGATGCCCAGCTTATCGCCAAGGTATTTGTGCAATGCGCGTGCAATTTCAGAATAGAATTCCAATTTCTGGGAAGCGCTGCCCGATGCTTTGGAGGCAAGCAATTGTTCAGCCTGCTTCAATCCCTTTTGTGCAACTTTCATCGCACGACGATTACGATAGCCTGCTGCATCCAACATTTCCGCTTGACGCTGACGGGCAAACACCAGCGTACATGCCAATCCCAATAAGGGGAGTAATGTTAAAGCGATGAACATTCCACTCTTATGCAGATACTCTCCCCGTCGCGTAAACACCGGTTGGGACACTTTGATGAACCGGATGTCCTGGCTCAGCATTTGAATATCCTCGCGAGTACCACCGGTCATTGTCGGAGGAGCCGTCGCGGTTCCTTGCTCAACATTGAGATCGATTTGAGGTGACTGAAGCGTCACGTATTCCTTCTTGGTGAGGTCGAAATAGGAAAACGTTACAGGCTTGATCGACTTCTGTCCGGGATAGCGGGGAATCAGCAGGTACTCAAACGACTTGCTTCCAGAAATCTTTCCTTCCTGCCGGTTGATGTTATCGGACACTTTGGGTGTGTACTGTTCAAAATCCTTTGGCAGTTCAAGCTCGGGGACTTCGAGCACCTTGATATTTCCGCTGCCGGAGATATTCACTTTCAACGTCACCGGTTCATTGGTTTTGGTTGTCTTCTTATCCACCGACGTGCTCATCGTGAATTTGCCGACAGCGCCCTTGAAACTGGAGGGTGCACCCGACGGCAGCGGATCCACTTTGATCTTCAGGGGATCACTCTTCACTTTGTAATTCACAGTGCGTCCAAACGGATCGCGGAAGAATGCGTCGAAGGGATCGACGGAACGCGTTTGCAACTGCACCTGCGTTGTCGCTTCCATCGGAGCGATTTCAAGCGTTCCGGATTGCGTGGGGAATAACGCCATCTTTCTAATCACACCGACGCGATACTGTTTGCCATTGACAGTCTCATTGGTGAGGGCAATATTCTTGGGGTTCTCAATATCCTCTCCCCAGAAACCGGTCATCGTCGGGTTCTTATCCACACCGTAATTGGATACCGACACGCGCGTATAGAGTTTGAAGGTAAGGTTGATCTGTTCTCCTTGAATCACATGATTCTTGTCGACGGTTGCCTTCAGGAAAAGATTGTCGCCAATCTGGCCGGAGACATCATCGGCGGGAGCGGCCTGTTGCTGCTGACGCGGTGAGCCTTTGATAACCTCAATTGTGAGCGGCTGGGTATTGAGGGGCTTACCTCCAACCTCAACCGTTGCCGCCCCGATGGTAAACTTTCCCATCTCCTTCGGCTGAAGGATGTAGCTGAACGTTATCGACGAAGAGACGGCTCCGTTGATGAATTGCATGCTCTGGGATTGGTTCGGCCCTGACATGATGCGGAACGCAGAAAGATCGGGAAGTTTCATGTTCTTGCCCCCGCCTATCCCCGCGTTGTTAAGAGCTAATGACAATGTGAATTGATCGCCGAGTCCAACAGGATTTTTGTCGGATGCGGCCGTGAATGTTGCGTCCTGGGCAAATGCCATCGAAAACATAGCAGAGCACATTGCCGCAATGAAGATCAAAAGACCATGCCTTCCCAATGACAGTCTTCGACTCCGCTCAGACTGACGATGAAGTCCGTCCAATATCTCTAACAAATACATAACGGTCATCCTACCAATCTTTCTCGGTCTTCGAGCGCACTGCCGGCCGCACGCGCAGCTTCTTCTGTACATCCTTCTCACTATTCTTCAGCACGTCAAGAATTCGTTCGGCATCGGCCTTCGCCATCTTCTTTTCCTGGCCTTGCTGTTGCTGCTTTTGCTGCTTCTCCTGATCCTGTTTTTGCTGATCTTGCTTTTGTTGATCCTGTTTCTGTTGGTCCTGCTTTTGTTTGTCTTGATCCTTGTTCTGCTTGTCCTTCTGATCCTGTTTGTCTTTGTCCTTATCCTTGTTCTTGTCGTCCTTATCCTGTTGCTGCTGCTGTTGCTTCATTTTCTCCAGAGCATACGAGAGATTGTACTTCGAGTCCTGATCGTTGGGATTCAGCTTGAGAGACTCAACGTACGACTTCACCGCATCCTGATAGCGCTGCCCTTTCATGTAGGCATTGCCCATATTAAAGTACGCTTCCGCTTTCGTCTCTTTGCTTTCCGCTTTCATCAAGGCATTCTCGTACTCCTTGATGGCCTCGTCAGCCTTATCCTGCTTGTACAGCGCGTTCCCAAGGTTGTAGTGACCGGGGACGAGTCCCTGTTCCTTCTCCAGCGCCTTGCGATAGTTGACTTCGGCGTCAGCATACTTTTGGTCTTTGTACTGACTGTTCCCGTCACCCACCAACGAGCGAACGGATTGCGCCGACGAATGCGATACCGATACAAGCAGCAGAGCCGAACTCACTACACACCACCATCCATGTTTTGCGTTCATGCCTTCACCTCTTCTTCCCTTCGTAATGGATTCCACCTGGCGAGCCATTTCACTTTGTTCTCTGAAATTAGGAACTCCACAAGGAGCAGGAAGATTCCCACAGCAAGAAAATACTGGAACCGGTCTTCGTAGTCGGTAAACTGCTTCACGCCGAATTCCTTCTTCTGGAGCGTATTGATGGTCTTGTAGATTTCGTTCAGTTCATCCTGGGCATTCGTGCCCCGGAAATACTTGCCGTTGCCCATCGTGGCAATTTTTTCGAGTGAGACTTCATCCAGCTTTGTCACTACGATGTTTCCCTCACGATCCCGCTTGAAATCCACCTGCTGACCGGCAGCATTGTAGATGGGGATCGGAGTTCCCGAGGCCGAGCCCATACCAATGGTATAGAGCAGCACGCCCTTCTTCGACGCATCGTCTGCCGCCTCGAAGGCATCCCCTTCTGTGTTCTCACCGTCGGTGACAATCACGATGACTTTCGTAGTGACTTCTTTGAAGTCGAACGACTCCATCGCCCGCTTGATCGCTGAACCAATCGCAGTGCCCGGAACCGGAACAACGTCAACATCAACTACGTCGAGAAACAGGTTCGCTGCGCCGTAATCCGTTGTGAGGGGGAATTGTGTGTATGCTTCGCCTGCAAACACAACAAGACCAAGTCTGTCACCGCCAAGCCGGTTAATGAGGTTGCGGATTTCGAGTTTCGCTTTCTCCAGCCTGTTCGGCTTGATGTCCTCGGCCTTCATACTCAACGAAACATCGAGCGCAACAAAGATGTCGACCCCTTCTTGCTTTACTTCCTGCAATCGCGTTCCGATCTGCGGGTTCGCAAGCGCCACGATGAGGAGTCCAAAGGCAGCAAGGAGTATGCTGAATTTCAATACGCGTTTCTTCCTGCTCGCAGACTCAGCAAGGCGTTCAAGAATCGCTTCGTCTCCAAATCGCTGCAAGGCCTTTGTTCTTGTTCGGGCAACCATCCAGAAGACAACAACCAGGAGTGGAAGAATGCCGAGCAGGTATATGTATTCGGGATGCGCGAACCGGATCATTTACGGTAGCTTCCTCAATGCCGTGTTCGAAAGGATGAACTCAAGAAACAACGCCGCCAGTCCGGCAAACGTCCACATATAGAACAGCTCCGTGTATGATCGATATGCTTTGACTTCTATCCTGGTTTTTTCCAATTCATCGATCTCGTCATAGATTGCTTTCAGGGAACGATTGTTCGTTGCGCGGAAATACTGGCCGCTCGTCATCTCGGCAATCTTCGCCAGGGTCTTTTCGTCAACGTCCACCGGAACGTTTTGATACCGCGTGCCGAACGGTGTCTGCACAGGATACGGCGCTTCACCTATAGTCCCAACGCCGATCGCGTACACGCGGATGCCAAATGTCTGGGCAATCTGCGCAGCAGTAACGGGGTCGATCTCACCTCTGTTATTCACACCGTCCGTCAACAGAATGATTACCTTGCTTTTCGCTTTACTTTCTTTCAAACGGTTGACACCTTGTGCAAGCGCGAGCCCAATAGCTGTCCCATCCTCAACCATACCCGGCTTTACCTGGCGGAGAAGGCCCTTGAGCACGCGGTAATCTGTTGTCATCGGACATTGCGTGAAGCTTTGTCCCGCAAAAATCACGAGCCCGATTCGATCCGTTGTGCGCCCGTCGACAAAATCCGCTGCGACCGACTTCGCTGCTTCAATCCGGTTCGGCTTCAGGTCTTCTGCAAGCATACTGCCGGAGATGTCTACCACCATGGCAATATCAATACCTTCGGTGTATATGTTTTCGCCCTGAGACGAAGTGCGTGGCCGAGCCAGCGCCACAATCAACAACGCCAACACAAGCATGCGAAGAACGAACGGCGCGTGCCGCAATCGCTCCTTCAGTGTCGGCTGAATCTTCATGAATGGGAGAAGCGTTGAGTACCGGATATCGCTCGTTGCAACATTGCGGCGCCGGACATACCAGATTACCAGCAACGGAATGACAGCCAGGCCATAAAGCAATTGCGGATTTGCAAACGAGATATTAGGACCCCACATTGGCGGTCTCCTGTTTGATGTTTTGCACAGCCGGCTTTACGTCAACCGGCTTCGTTGCTTCAATGATATCCAATGCCATGCTCAAGGCATCTTCGTGCTCGGAGAGGCCGGGCTGGTACTTCGCAAACTTGACCAGATCGGAAAGTCGCAGCAGGGTTTCCATCTTGCTGTTTGCTGCGGGCTTCAACTGAAACCGTTTCAATCCATACATGATTTCATCTGTCGTCTGTTCGAGCGCCATCAGCTTGAACCGGTTCTCCACATACCGGCGGATGATCTCCGAGACTTCGGAATAGTATTGTTTGATCTCACCTTTCTGCCAGAGTTTCTTCTCTTTGAGAAGCGCGAGTTCTTCGAGAGCAATCGTATGCGCCGGACGCACGGGTGGCACGTACACTTCACCGGTCACCTTCTGCTGACGTTTCTTCCAGTAGCGATATCCGAGATACACAAGAGCAGCAATCACAAGAACGATGCCCAGGTACATCGCAATCTCCGCCAGCGTGAGCGGGATGGAAAGCGGAGGCTTCAGATCTTTGATTGCCTGGCTCGTATCCACAGCAAGAGTATGGATGGTAAGAATGAGGGGATTCGTACTGACACGATGAAGAGACGTGTCGCCGGGGAGAGTATATACTATCTCAAGGGGTGGCAACACAGCGGCGCCGGAATCATACTTCGCAGCCAGTAACGACGCCGAACTTGATGTCCCGCCGTGCAGAGTAAATGGCGAGCGGTCCAGAACTGAAAAGCCGTTGAGCGTATCCGCGACAGCCAATTTCAACAGTACATCCTTGGGGTGTGTTACGTCCAGGTGTATTGTTATCGGATCGCCGACCATGTAGCTGGAGGAATCAACGGTCGCCCGTGCGCTCACTTGCTGGCCAAATAGTGACGCAGGTGAGAGAAGAAGCAATGCAAGCTGTAGACGAAAGACTCCCTTCATCACAAACGACGCTCTCTCAGCTTGAAGAAATCCACAATCGGTTTGATGTACGGCCGGTCCACACGAACCGCAATAGCGTCCACTTTGCTGCGGAGAAACATGCTCTTGCGGTCGGCCTTCCGTTTTTGCCAGAAGCGTTGGAATTCCGCACGTACCTGTGGGTTCCCGCTGTCTACCCACCGGTCCTTCAAAGTCTCCGCATCACGAAGTTTTATCAACCCGACATTCGGCAGTTCTTCTTCACGGGGGTCGGTGAGTTCGACTGCGATCACGTCATGCTTGCGACTGATGATGCGCAGAATCTTGTCATACCCTTCATCAATGAAATCGGAAATCAGGAACGCGATCGTTTTCTTCTTGTTCACGTGATTGAAATATTCCAGTGCAGCCTTGATATCCGTTCCTGCGCCTGTGGGTTGAAATGAGATCAACTCGCGAATAATCCGCAGGATATGGGACTTACCTTTCTTCGGAGGCACAAACTTCTCGATGGCGTCGGTGAAGAGAATAAGCCCGACCTTGTCGTTGTTCTTGATTGCCGAGAATGCGAGCACCGCACAAATCTCGGCGGCTATTTCATTCTTGAACTGTTTTGCCGAACCAAAATCCCCCGACCTGCTGAGATCAACAAGCAACATAACGGTCAGCTCGCGTTCTTCTTCAAAGATCTTTATAAAGGGATGATTGAAGCGCGCAGAGACGTTCCAGTCAATGCTGCGGATATCATCACCGTACTGATACTCACGGACCTCGGAAAACTCCATGCCGCGTCCTTTGAATACGCTGTGGTATTCGCCGGAGAAGATCTGGTTCACGACCCCCCGGGTCTTGATCTCGATCTGTCTGACTTTTTTAAGAAGCTCTCGCGTTTCCATTTATATATGTCTCACGCAGATGGCTCTGCTATCGATTAAGGTACTTCGATCTTGTTGAGTACTTCCTGGACAATCTGCTCCGATGTGACTTCCTCGGCTTCGGCTTCGTATGTGACTGCTACTCTGTGACGCAGAACGTCCAGACTTATTGCGCGGACATCCTCCGGAATCACGTATCCCCTTCGCTTCGTGAACGCGTACGCTTTTGCGCCAAGCGCCAGGTTGATCGTCGCACGCGGCGATGCACCATAGCTGATAAGGGACGTCAGCTTGCCGAGATTATAGTCCTTTGGCTGTCGTGTTGCAAACACGATATCGAGTATGTACTTCTCGATTTTCTCATCCATGTAGATTTCGTTGACGACACTTCTTGCCCGCGTAATCTCTGCAGTAGAGACCACGCTGTTGGGCACAACGGACTGGTTGTTCACGTTGGAACGCATGATAAGTAATTCCTCGTCCTTCGCCGGATACGTGATCTTCACCTTCAGCATGAAGCGATCGACCTGTGCTTCAGGGAGCGGATAGGTTCCTTCCTGCTCAATGGGGTTTTGTGTCGCGAGCACAAGAAATGGCTCGGGGAGTTTGAACGTCTGTTCACCGATTGTCACCTGCCGCTCCTGCATCGCCTCAAGCAACGCACTCTGTACTTTCGCGGGGGAGCGGTTGATTTCATCAGCCAGAATGAAGTTGGCAAACACCGGACCCTTCTTCACCTGGAAGGTTCCATCCTTTTGGCTGTAGACCATTGTCCCAACGAGATCCGCCGGGAGAAGATCGGGTGTGAACTGAATACGCTGGAACTTTGCCTGCACAGCCGCGGCAAGCGTTTTGATGGAAAGCGTTTTCGCCAGTCCGGGCACGCCTTCGAGCAATATGTGGCCATTGGCGAGCAGCCCAACCATCAACCGCTCGACGAGATACTTCTGGCCTATGATTACCTTACCGATTTCCAGCTGGAGCAAGTCAATGAAGGCGCTTTCCCGCTGGATCTTTTCATTGATGGCTTTGATATCGAACGACATTCACCCTCCGAAGTGCAGATATGATGCAGTTTTACAAGGTTTGACGAGAACAAATATAGAAATGTTGCGGCGGAAATGCAACGAAGAGCAGATACCTGACTGTTAAAACTTGTTAAGGAGGATTTGTGGGAAGGTTGACGTGGGTGAAAAATACAGAGAGGGGCTTGCGCCCCTCTCTTGATGCAACCAAGCTCCCTCCCGCAATAAGTGGGGAGGGAAACGGACAGAAATATTACTTCAACATCACCATCTTCTTCATTTGCGAGAACTCCGTCGTTCCGGCAGTTGCGTGCATCTTGTAGATATACACACCGGTGGAGACCTGGCGACCAAGATTGTCTTTACCGTTCCATATAATATTGTATGATCCCTCAGCAACATTACCATTGATCAGGGTTGCGACTTCCTGTCCAAGAACGTTGAACACTTTGAGTGTCACAATACTTGAAGCGGAAACCGCATAGCTGATTGTCGTATTCGGGTTGAACGGGTTGGGATAGTTCTGACCGAGAACGAACTTCTCCGGCACTGTACCCGGAGCGCTCACCGATGTGGGAGTACTGGGTGACAACGTGATGTTCACGTTATCCAACGTGAAGACATTCATATTCACCGTCACCGGCAATTGTGAGGAAGCGTAGCCATCGTAATCGGCAACAATTGTCACCACTCCGGGCGCAATGGCGTTGAGTTCATACACGCCAGCGGCATCAGTAATGCCGATTCCAAGAAATTCACCCTGCGCGTCAAATGCGGCAATGCGAACACCTGCAATGACTGAAGTGTTTGCTGAACGGACTGCGCCACGAATCACGGTCAGGCCGTTATTGTGGACACCGCGGACACAGATATCAATGCCAGTAATGTTGCCACCCACAACCACAGTATCGGCATCCTGAATGCGGAATACGCCGCATGAGTTCAGCTTGTAGAACGATGACCCGTAGTTACTGAACGGGAGCGCCATAACGAAATACTGGCCGGCTGGCAACCCTGCGAGCGAATAGTTCCCGAGCGAATCCGTATGGCCGTACCGAACCACGCTTGGATGAGGATGGTTATGTCGTGCCGGCAACAGGAGGATACGCGATGGTACGCCCGCACCCGCAGAATCCTTCACACTGCCACTGATGCTATTGTTCGGGGTGGGCCTGGGCTCAAGTGAGAAATTGATACCGGTCGTATCATGCTCAACGAGAATGATATCGGCGGTTTCAATCGTGCGCTTGTTGTTGTAATACTCAGGCAGGTGCATTTCCTTCGATGCCAGAGCAATGTATCGCTGGTTGGCAATCACACGTGCTCTGTAGTTACCCAGCGAATCCGTATACCCGTTCCATACAACACCGCGTGTATGGCCAAGGCCTTCAAGATTCATTGCTTCCGGCCCGATGCCCGGAACCATTCCAAGTGATCCGAGGAAATTCATCTCCTGTATTGTTCGTACAACGGAGACGCGTGCGTGCCGCAGCGGAACGTTATTCGTATCCGTGACAGTGCCACTCACATAGACATAGCTCGGAGGAGTGGGCCTTGAGAGACCAAAGTTCGCTGTGAAACTCGAACTCTCTGCCACTGCAACAACAGTTGCACAGCTTGGTTCGGGGCAGTTATCATAGTATTCAGGCCTGTAAGGACCGCCCGTAGTGCCCCAGTTGAACATGGCGTTTGCGCGGATGATGTAGCGTCCGGTGTCGAGCAAGGCTGTATAACGTCCGAGCGAGTCAGTGAAGACTGGCGGCGCTCCGCCCGAGTTCGGTCCGGAGGAGCGGAAGAACGAGATTGACACGTTCCTGATTGGAGCATTCGTGGAATCGTCAATCACTGTACCACGAATGGTGCCCCGGGGACGCGGTGCAGCAACAACAAGAATATCGACAACATTGCTTCGCCCACTTTCACCACCCTGTTGAGAAAATGCCTTCACAAAGTAATAATATGTTGTTCCGGGCTGAACAGAATGATCAAGGAATGAAGTGTCCGGCGTGGTCCCTGCGTTGTTATAATGTGATGTATCGTTCGCCGAACGGGAAACTCTGAAGTTCCAGGATCCTCGCGGTCCGTACCATGTGAGTTTCACCTTCGCACTCCATCCATCCGGAACAAGCGTTGCCACAAGATTCGTCGGGGTTGGCGGAGGTGTGGGAGGCGGAGGTGTCACAACGAGGATATCCACAACATTGCTTCGTTCGCTCTCGCTATTGCCTGCCACGGATTTTACAAAATAGTAGTATCGCGTTCCGATGACCACCATACGATCGTAGAACGTCCGGCTGTTGGCCATGCCGATCGGCTGGAAATGCGCGGTATCAATCGCCGAGCGATAGACCCTGAACCCCACATTGTTCACCGATGCATCCCATGTGAGTTTCACTGAGATGGCGCCTTCGTTCACCTGCGTAGCGGCCAGGTTTGTTGGTGCAGGCAGTGTTTGTGCAAACACTCCAGCAACAACCAACAGGCACAACACACCTACAAGAAGTACACGATTCATAATTGACCCCCTTGAATGATTGGAACTTGTTGATTTAGTTCAATGGACTGAAACCGTGGATAATGTTGGGACAATATGCCGTGCGTTCCCATCAAGCTCAGAAAGAGGTTGGGAATGGGCGGACAAAAAAAGCGAACCAAGAAGAGTAAAACTGAGAGTTTCATCGACGGAGAAATGCAAGAAGTTGATTTTACATCCAAACGTAACGATGTTTCTGGTGAAACTCAAGAACACCGTTCAATGATTGAGCGGATACAACGTTATCATCCCGGCGCCGCCCTGCCCATCATCACAAATAATCATGGTGAGGTCGGGTGCAAACGTGATACCCTCGGGTTGCTTGTTCACTTTGTTCGGGATATCCTCCTGGGCAAGCACAGTGCCATTCGCCGACATTTCAATAATGGATCGCCCGTTTGAGGAAATAATGAAGTACGTTCCCGATTTCGGATGCTTTGCAATACCTGAGGGATTGAACTCACCTTTGAAGGCCTTCTTCGCAACAACCTCCAACGGTATCAGCAGGCGGGGGGTCCTGTTGAGTGTGTGGTCTTTCAAAGAGAAAGCGTACACTGCCTTGAAGTTGCTATATCCCTTGCCAGGATCACCCTTACATGCAAGCAAAAGACAATCGCTCTCACGATCATAGACCAAGCCCTCAACATCGTTCTTTGTCGTGAGAAATGTTTTGCGGGCTTCATACGGGACCCGGCCTCCATCTTTCCCGTCCCTAAATTCATACACGGTCCCATTTGACGAAACCAGATACATCATCTCGCCTTTAATGGCTATATCTTCGAAATCTACGCGAAGCGTGATCGTCCCGAGACTGAACTGCTTCACAATCTTGCCTGTTGTGTAATCCACCTGATAGACGACACCCAGTTCGTCATTGTGGGAGAACAGGCGGCCATCATCCGACATCGCGAGACCTGAAGCTTCGCTCAATCGCTTTGGCAAACGGAATTGCTTCGGGTGAGCTTTGTGCAGATTGTATCTGCCCAGCCACGAAGTGGGCTGCGTTTTTTTATTTTGGCCTTTGCTCTGTTTCCATGAATCGCCCGCATGCAGGACCGAAGCGGCGAGAAAGAGAACCATGATCAGCTTTTTCATGGGCGATCAGCGTATCTGTGTCAACTGGCCTGGCGTCAGCAGCCACTCGAATGTTGCACACTGCCCATATTGCAATGCGTCGATGCTAAGCTTGCACAGTCCACCCTTCTTCATGGTGATGTCGACGCCCCCATTTCCCGCGATCAGCACGGCAATGAGGCTACTCAGATACGGCTCATGTCCGACAAGTACCACACCAACATCAGCGCCATGTTGATTGTTGATGTGCTCAACAAGCTTCTCGGGGTCTCCGCCGGCTTCAAGATGATCGGTGAATTCAAGTTTCTTGCCGGCACGAAAAACTTCGGCAACGATCTCGGCAGTTTGCTTCGCGCGTACGAACGGACTGGAAAGAATAACGTCGAATGAGAGATCCAGCGCCAGCATGCCTTCCGCGATTCTCTTCATTTTTTTTGCCCCTTTGCCCGTGAGAGGCCGCAGACTATCATCTTCGTAGCCGGGGGTACCGTGGTCAACAGCAATCGCGTGGCGCAATATGTATACATCCATAACGACTTCCTCGTTGCAAAGAGTTCTTCAGATGAAAACCTTACTCCTCAATAGCCAGTTTCGTACTGAACACTTCCTCAAACATTGCGGACTTGTTTGCAAGCGCCCATTTCTCCAATAGCATATCGCCTTCACCTCGTAACTTGATATGAAACTTCGGCTTCTTATACTCGATCTCAATATCCGTGACCTTGGAAGCGTGCTCATTGTCCATGGCATCAGCAAGGCGGAGTACCGCTGCGAGTTTTGAAACCACGACACGATCCTTTGACGAGAGCACCCGGTACCCGTCGTGTGCTATTTTGGGAAAGCTCTTCCTGTGGTAGCGCGCCACATTGGCAACGATTGTCATTTGTGATTGGTTGAGACCGATAACCGGCGTCGCCATCAACAGGTATTGTGTGTGTTTGTGGTGATCGTTCATGTTGATGAAGTTGCCGATATCGTGCAGAAGCGCCGCAACTTCGAGGAGCAAACGGTGTTCGAGTGCAAGATTGTGAAGAGTCTTTGTTTCGTCAAACAGTTTGACGGCAAACTTGGCTGTGACCACACCGTGCTGCTCATCGAACATGTACTTGCGGCCAATTTGTATCGCAGAGGAAACCACCTGATCACGATGTGCGTGTTTCTTCTCGCCGTACAATTCCTGGGCCATGTCGACGAGAAGGCCGTCCTTCAAACCGACGTTAGGAATTATCACTTCGTCAACATCGGCAAGCTTCACAATCTTCTGCAACACGACGGATGCCGGTACGATGACGTCGGCACGATCAGGGCGCAGTTTCAATTCCTGGATGCGTTCTTCATAGGTCATCCCCTGCAGTTTTTTGACCAGAGTATCGAGTTCATCTTTCGTGATGACGTTACTACGATCTTTCCCGAAGAGATCGCTGCGTAACTGACCCAACGATTCAATGTTTCCGCCGGTGCCTACACAGAGTTCTATCTTCCGGCTGCCGATTTCCTTCTTGATGCGCTTTTGTGCTGCATCCACATATTCGCGAACGAGTTGGTTGAAATGGCGCTCTCCGTGTTTCTTTTCCTCTAGTACCTGCAGCAGGCGCACTGCGCCCATTCGGAAGCTCTCCGTCGACAGAATCTGTCCGTCTTCTACAAGTGAAATCTCGGCGCTGCCACCGCCGATGTCCACAAGCATCGCCAGCTTGCTCTTAAGGCTGACCTTTTCCGCAACGCCCAGGTGGATAAGCCTAGCCTCTTCCTCCGGCCCGATCACGTTCAGTTCGATTCCTGATGCTTGCGCAACACGATCGATGAACAGTTCGCGGTTCAATGCTTCACGAGTGGCGCTTGTGGCAACAGCGCGCGACCATTTCGCCCCGTGGTTTTCAATCAGTTGTTTAAACCGGACAAACGCCTCCATTGCACGCTCAATGGTATCCTCTGCAATGGTTCCCTTCTTAAAAACATCCTGGCCGAGGCGCACAGGTTCGCGGATATTTTCGACGATGGTAAGCTTGCGGTCACCATTGACCGAACCAATGGCAAGACGAATGGCATTGGAGCCGACATCAATGGCTGCTAAGGTTGGCATTACTTTTTATTGGGGGAGTTGTTACACATGCGGGAATAATATAGAAAGAAGGCGAGATTAATCAAAGAGATGAGGTGGATAAGGAGATTTCGAGTTCTATTACGATTTGTCCCGACCTTCAAAAAGCTTCATACAACTTCACCCTCCAATTTGACTCATAGTCCGTTCCGGACGAACGAACCCTGGGCGGTTGATGAGATGACCTTCCTCTTTCTTCCGCACCGCAGCAACAAGAGCATCTGCAATCTCACCATCAGTTGCACCGCCTCGCAGCATTGCACGGAGGTCGGTCTCATGGAGCGAAAAAAGGCATGTCCTGAATTTTCCATCCGACGTCAAGCGCACACGATCGCAATCTACACAAAACGGCTGGCTCACCGAACTGATAAATCCGATTTCACCTTTCCCATCCGCAAACGTATACCGATCAGCAGGAGCCTTCGCGTTGGTATGTGGTGAGGGGGCAAGAGGGTGGTGTTCTCCAATAGTTTCCAGGACTTCTTGCGTTGTTACCACCTTGTCAACCGACCACCCATCGTCCTTCCCGATTGGCATGAATTCAATAAAGCGCACAATAAGCGGACGGCTGCGTGCGAGTTCTGCAAATTTCAATATCTCGCCGTCGTTAACACCGCGGACCAGGACAACATTGAGTTTGATGGGCGTGAGGCCGAGACACTCAACTTCTTCAATTCCCTGCCAGGCTTGCTCAAAAAAATCACGCCGCACCATTTCAGCGAATACACGCGCATCAAGGGAATCCAGGCTCACGGTGATACGGTCAAGTCCGGCTGCGACGAGAACCCCGGCTTGTTCCTTCAAGAAGTAACCATTCGTTGTAAGCGCAATATCCCGAATCTCATCGACAGCTCTTATCATTTTCACGAGCTTCCAGAGATCCTTCCGCATCAGCGGTTCTCCTCCGGTCAATCGCACACGCGTTACACCAAGCGAGGTAAAGACACTTACGAGTCGCACTATTTCCTCAAATGCGAGTAACTGATCGCGTTCCATCCATTGCATACCCTCTTCAGGCATGCAATACCGGCAACGAAAATTGCATCTGTCTGTTACAGAGATGCGGAGATTGGTGACCGTACGGCCGAATGTATCGGTGAGATGAGACAAGGAATTTCGCAATTCAGGTTTGAACGTCGACTTCATGCTGACCAACTACCCACGCCATACCCTCTTCGAAATATTCTTTCTTCCATATGGGGACGACGCCTTTCACTCTATCGATGGCATAGCGACATGCTTCAAATGCCGCGTCACGATGATGAGCGGAAACAGCCGTGACAACTGCAACATCGCCAATCTGTAACATCCCGACCCGGTGAACAAGAGCCACACTCTCAATGACCCACTTTCTCTTGATCTCCTGTTCGATCTCCGCCATGAGCTTTTCAGCCATGGGAACATAGGCCGAGTACTCAAGCTGCCGAACACGTTTCCCGTGCGAGTGATTGCGTACGGTACCTACAAACACGTCAATGCCACCGGAGCGAGGCGTGGCAATCTCGCGGAAGATTCTTTCAACGTCAATCGGAGTGTGAGTGACTGCAACCATGACTTATCCTCCGCTCACTGGTGGAATGAAACTGACTTCATCTCCTGCATGGAGTTCATGCGAAAACTGCACGTACTCCAGGTTGACTGCAAGCCGTACACTTGGCTTCCACTTGTGCAGTCCGTGGTACGAGGACGCAAGTTTCTCGAACGCAACATCTCCCGTGCAGGCGTCAGGGAGTTCAAGCTTCCGCTCTTCACCGACAATCTCCCGCAATGGGCCAAAGAATTTCACGTTCACGCTAATCATTCATCACCAGTGCGTAGTGCGCGGCACCCATCAGAGCGGTCTTGTCATTCAGAATCACGTACACCGGCATCTGTTTCATCAGGGAAGAGTACCGGCCTTTGGTTGTAAAGCCATCCATGAAATGCTGCTCGATCGACGAAAGAATCTTCGGGGCTATTCCGCCGCCAACATACACTCCACCCGTTCCGAGGATCTTGAGAGCGAGGTTCCCCGCCTCGGCACCGTACAACGAAGCAAATAATTTCACCACCTCAACACATACCGGATCGCTCGCTTCCATTCCCGCCTGGGAAATTGCAGCAGACGGGTCACCGGTCGTCATCTTTTCTTTCAACCACAGAGGTTCAACGAAGTCTGCCTTTGAACGAAAGAACTCATACAGATTGGCAATGCCCGGTCCTGCAACAATCCGCTCGTAGCTTACACGGGAATACTTCTTCAGCAAAAATCGAAGCAGTTCGATCTCAAGCTCGTTGCGGGGGCCGAACTCTGTATGGCCACCCTCGGAAGGAATTGTGCGATAGCGTTTGCCGTCCCAGATCAATCCCCCTTCCCCCAATCCCGTCCCTGCTGCAATCACGGCTATTGGAGCGTGGCGTTGAGGAATGCCGGTGTTGAGAACAAGCTTTTCATCTTCTGAGAGACGTAATGTGCCATATGCCGTTGCCTCAAGGTCGTTGATTAATCCGACTGTCCTTAACTTCAGAAGCGCTGAGACTTCGCGAGAATCCACATGCCAGCCGAGGTTTGTCAGTGTGCTGCGTCCGTCAACGATTGGCCCTGCGATGCCGAAGGCCGCGGCAGTGATCTCCGCAGGATGTTCGGAAATCAAGCGCTGAAGGATCTCGTTGAGCGAGCGAAAATCCTGGCTGCGATAACTCTTCACGAGTTCCGGTGCAAGCCTCGATCCGTCGGTCGTAAAATACGCGAGGTTCGTCTTGGTGCCGCCAATGTCGCCCGCAAGGATCATGGTTGGTTCACCGCTTCAAGGTGAGATGCAGCATTCCGATCGACGAGCCAGCGAATATCTCCTGAGACCGGCTTAACCAGTTGTGCAGGATACTTGACATCGTTGCTTTGCAACACTTCAGCAAGCATGCCTGCCTTGCCTTTGCCTGACACGAGGAAGAGCAGATGACGGGCATTGTTGATTAACGGTAGTGTCATTGAAATGCGATACGCTTTGAGTTTTTCAACATAGACTTCAGTGACAAGCTTGTGTTGCTCCTGCAATGCAGTGGTTCCGGGGAACAACGACGCGGTATGACCGTCTTCTCCCAGCCCAAGTAGAATAACATCGAATCGGGGAAGAGCGTCTCCCTTCAATTGGAATGTTTGTTTGATTTCTTCTTCATACTCCTGTGCGGCAATTGCCGGGTTCTGCTCTGCTTTGGTACGGTGAATATTCGTCGATGGAATGGCTATCTTATCAAGCAGCGCCTCTTTCACCATTCTGAAATTGCTCTCAGCATTATCGGGTGGTACACATCGTTCATCTCCCCAAAACAGATGAACATTCGCCCAAGGTATCATTGAGCACATCGGCTCAGAGCCAAGCAACATGTACACACTACGAGGCGTTGTCCCGCCCGAGAGAGCGATCATCGCAAGCTTCCGGGACTTGACGCTCTCGAGAAGCAACGATGCAATGCACTCTGTAGCTTTGCGTACCAAATCTGCCGAAGTGGGTTGTATTTCAAGACGACCGTTCATCGTGTCAACAAGTTCTTCAGCAACACTACACTTGATTCATACAGAGCATCTCGATGTAATAGCTCCAGCTCGCTCGACACAAGCTCTGCTTCAGTTTGATGATGCACGGAAAGTGCCGTTTCGACTGCCGGCATACCGGAAAGCGAGGAACGCTGTTGAATGCAACCCCCACTCTCCATCAGCCGGTATTCAATCTCGCCGCCTTGAGCGGAGTGCAGAGCAATCGATGCTATTCCTCCGGGAGAATTCAACTTCGGAGCCACTTGTCCAAGACGTACGTTAACTGCCTGCTCTTTCAATCTAAACTTCGCGACAAACCCTCCTTCCCCGTCCTCCTTAAAAGAATGAACGAGCACCCAGCGAAGTGCATGTGCAAGCCAGGCTGTTGCAAGAAACGACTGCGAGAGGCCGGAGTGCCTGGGTTTGCGCGTTGACCAGTACTCAATGGTTGCTGTATCGATCGTTTGAAGGTGGCCCCGTGCCTCAACGGGCTGGAATGCCTGGGCAAGCAACTTCCGCCACTGAACAAGATGTGTCCAGGCAAGATCACCGAATGCCGTTCGGTCACGGTTCATCTCAATGAAAATACCCCACGACGTCAACGAGTCGGATGGGTGCAACTCCTCGGACGAATCAATCAATACCCTGTCCACAATTTGAGAAATTTGTTGCAGTACATTATCTCTCGCGTCAAGTTTTGCTTTCCAGATAAGAATACTGGGAATGTCTGGAACGAGCAGCGAAGTGACAATGCTTGGAATCTTGTTGGAGTCAGTTCCCTTGCACGCAAGGTTAATCTCCTCGCAACATACCTGCTTTCCGCCTGGAACCGGCAATGAACACCGTGCCGAAACCCACGCTTCAACGCCCGTCGTTGCTGTGCGCCGGTCAGCAGAAACCAAAAATATTCTGCCCGGATGGTCAACCGTTACCTGACTTACTATCTCTTCCAATCCATCAGCACGTTCATTCCCCTCGGTAAAGATGATCAGGTTCAGCGAGCACGCCCGAACTACCGGAGCGCCACCTGGAAACGTGTCCTCTCCGGCATGTTTCCAGAGTTGTGTGAGTTCCCGTTCGATAGCAGGAACGTCAACTTCTTTGGGGGGATCAAGCAATATGGATTGTTGCAGGTCAGCCACGTGACTTTACCTTGGCTAATGAAAGGAGCATGGTGTGTCGAAATATACTCAAGAGGGGTCAAAATTCCATCCCTATTCTAAGCATTTGAATCAAGAATTGCCAAACATAGTGTGGATTCAAGGAAGTGAGAGACGACACTCTCTGGCACAGCTTTTATGATATTATGAAGAAGGGTGTTGGACGGACAATCGTTCTTTATTTCATGAGGCGAGACCATGCAAAAGCTCTCTCTGGAAATGTTCATCGGCGGCGGTCGTGACTTCGAAACCCGACAGTATCACGTACTCAACTGCCTGAAAGAGTACTACGCCGAGTTCTCTCATAACCGGCTCTATCCTGCATTCAAGGATCTCGTCGACGTTACCACAACGCTTGAGGGTCTTGTTGAGAAAAAGGAAGGAATGGAGGGATCGTTTCCCCAGCACCTGACAGGCGTTGACGTCGAGCGCCAACAACTCATCTACGATTCTGCAACGGAAGGCGACCCGGAATTCCAGCGGGCAATGGACCTTATCATCTGGTCCTTGCCGCATCTCAAGAAAGCGATCGGCGAAGCCATCAACATCTACCACTTCGTTGATGAACACATTGTCATCGAGGAAGTCGGTATCATGCCCGTATACAAAAAGGAAGGATACTGGATTGTTCCGGATGCGAAGGGGCGCCGCCTGTATCTTCTCCGTTATGAAGTGTCTCTCTTTTCTTCCTCCAACGAAAAGTACCGGCAGTTGAAAACGAAAGTGCTGGAGACATTCGAATTCGAGACTATACACAAGGCTCCTGAAACACTGAAGCTTGAGGTGATCGAGAAGTACCGTGACCTCCCGAACCCGGCCATGTACATGTGTGAGACGGACATCGACTTCCCGTATGAAGCAACAATTCTGCCGATTGCCAAACGGAAACTCATCACACAACTTTATTCGTGAGTAACGCAGTTGCACTTTTCGTCCGTTCCTAGTACTCTTCTTCTATGAGAATTGCCCGTTGCCCCATTTGCAATCAGTACGTCGAATCGCTGTTGCGTGAATTTCACGGCAAAGGCGAAAAGAAAGTCATCGACAAAATCAAACACCATCATCCGCAATGGTCGGAGGGTGATGGTCTCTGCGAGCGCTGTCTCTATCTTAATGAGCTTGACACCGTCGAAGAACATTTTTCCAGTCTGGGCAAAGGCACCCTCTTTCGATTGAGGATGAGGAATGAGTTCGCTCTTCTTCCGACCCCTCTCCGGCTGAACGTCGACCCTCGATTCAAAGGAAGAGGGCTGACGATAGCGTTCCTTGATTCCGGTTTTTATCCCCACCCCGATTTGACTCGCCCGCACAACCGCATCAGGGCGATGGTTGACGTTACGGATGAGCAAAAGGGCGCCTCGTATTTTTCAACAGTTCACCCTGAAAGCTGGCACGGTACGATGACCACAGTCGCTGCCGCAGGTAACGGACATCTTTCCAATGGACTCTACCGTGGAATTGCCTCCGAAGCTGATGTTGCCCTCATCAAAGTGATGGACATGAAAACAAAGCATATTAACACCGAGAATATTGCAAGGGGCATTCGTTGGGCACGGGAACATCAGGAAGAATTCGGAATCCGCATTATCAGCATTTCTGTGGGAGATGATGAGCCGACTGGTTCCGCGAAAAGTCCCGTGGATCAGGAGGCCGAACTTGCAGTCAAGCAGGGCATCGTTATCGTTGCAGCAGTTGGTAACAACCCTGAACGGCCAATCGTCCCGCCCGCGAGCTCGCCATCGGTGATTACTGTTGGTGGACTGGATGACGGGAATGAGTTGCCCCTCCAGCATCGCACGATGTATCACTCAACGTACGGCAAGACTGTGGACGGAAACCCGAAGCCGGAGTTGATTGCGCCGGCCATCTGGGTGGCTGGACCAATCCTGCCCACAACAGATCAACACAGCGAATCCAAAGTCTTGTTCGAATTGCTCAAAGCAACGCCCAGATCATTTGAGAGACAGTTTGAGAAGAAAAGAAAGCTCTTCCCCACAGCTCCCTCCACACTCGCACGAGGTGACTATAAGCAATGGGTGCGGGAGAGGATTCGAGAGACCAAATACATCGCTCCATATTATAAGAATGTTGATGGGACCTCGTTCGCGGCTCCCATTGTCAGTTCTGTGATTGCCCAGATGATTGAAGCCATGCCGGAATTGACGCCTGCCCAGATCAAGCAAGTTCTCACTGACACCGCCGAACCTCTCAAGAGCATATCAAAAGAGCAGCAAGGTTTTGGAGTGCCGAGCCCTCGCAAGGCAGTCGAGCATGCGTTAATGCAACGACATGCTGACAAGGAACCCGGGGTTCACTTTGCCGATGGAAGGATCTATTTCATCTACCACAACCGTGTACCCCGTTCGGTTGCGCTCGCAGGTGATTTCAACGGATGGGATGTCACGAGAAACCACATGCACGAATCCGAGACGGGCACGTGGAGTTGCTGGATACCCATACTCAACTCAGGCAAATACAGGTATAAGTTCGTCGTTGATGGCATGCTCTGGATGGAAGACCCAACAAACAACGACAAAGAGCCGGATGGTTTTACCCTGTACAGCCATATTCAAACTGTAGTCGGAGTTACGGTGCTCCATCCTGTCCGCAATGCGTGGGGTAATGGACTCCGTGATGAGCGTGAACAGGATACCCGATGCTTGAAACTCACGTTGATCTTGACCTAGGTAGGTGCGAGCCTTGTTTTGCACATCAGCCAGTCATCTTGAGGCAGCCATACTCTCGAGTAAGGTTGCGTGGGGTACCGGTACTATCTGCTACCACTAGTATGTCATGAAAAGCATACTGTTCAGCGCGGGTGCGAATCCTGCGCAGGAGGTCACGGAGCTTGTCTTCTTCACCATCAAATGCCGGCTGAAAAGCTGCAGTAGCGGCTTGATACAACTTGATACCTTGACTTGTCGAGAAATCCCACGGCTGATTACCTTGTCCACCTGGGTTGCGGGCAAAGACAGGCTGCTGCTGCTGCTGCTGCTGCTG
>JANNSJ010000062.1:0-15645 GCA_031402435.1 Bacteroidota bacterium
GGTTCACGTACATATAGAAGTCGTACCACGCCTGTCCACCGTTGAAGTTCGTGCCCGTTGCAATTTGATTGAATGTGGCGCCAGCGTCAGTTGACTTGTAGACATTGATTCCGATTGCACTTGAGTGGTGGGCGAAGTAAAGAATATTCGACGAGGAACGCGAAACAGCAATATGGTTTCTTGTTTGCATGGACACTGGAGTGGTGGCAGTAAATGTCTGTCCGCCATCAGTCGACAATCTGAACCCTATTCCACTTCCCACCGCGTATGCAGTATCGCCACTTGGCGAGAACACCACATCATCAGCGCGACCGGTGGCAAGCCTGCTCCATGTCGCTCCGCCGGTGCTACTGCGATACAATCCGCCGGTGTTCGTCCCCAATGCTGCAAGCAACTCAGTGGAGTGGTTCGGACGAATCACAAGACGGGAGAAATACGTCGTTGACGGCAAACCAATGGTGTAGTTCGTCCATGTTTCTCCTCCGTCTGTTGACTTCAGCAACCCCCTGCCGTAATATGAAGCAGCACTGTACGTTGCTTCTCCCGTACCATAGTAGATGACGTTGGAATTTGCAGGATCAATAGCGAGCGATCCGGACGAGAGAGAAGCCTCAGCGTCAGCCTTCGGAACCCAACTCAGTCCACCCGTTGTCGATTTCCACACGCCACCAAACGCTGCACCGAGATATACAGTATTGGGATTGCTGGGATCATACTTGATGGTTGCAACCCTGGAGGATATATTGCCATAGGTGAAATAATAGCCTGACGTTGGACCCATGTTTGTCCAGGTAACACCTGAATGATCATTGAAAAAACCACGGGCAGCACGCAGATTGTCCCTCTGTTCCAGGGCGTGTGCATAAGCATTCGCAGGTAGAACGTTGAATGGATACATGCGCTGTTCATAGAACCATCGCTCTCGATTAAAAGCATTGCGATGCTTGGTGTATTCTTCTGCTTGATCATAGGGATTACCCGAAATATCCAAATCCTGACCAAAAAGTCTGTCTCCTGTCATTGACACCAAAATCAAAACAAACAAACCGAACGTCTTTGAGTACTTCATAGAGAACACCTCCCCTGTGTTTACCGAGCGTGGACAAGTCAATATAAGAAACTTTCCTTTTCTGAACACTTCCTTTGAGCAAGTATGGAACAGGTTCTCAACTTTAGGCTTGCAGGACGGTCACCTTTTTCGTATCTTGTTGACCGAATTATGTGCGGTTTTTGCTGTGAGGATAACCTCCCTGCTGCATTGTCCCGTTGCATTCAAGTCCGGAATCTATCAATAGCGTTGCCCGAATGAGCGATCTTAAGGTATTTTCAGGAAGGTCGAATCGACCTCTCGCGGAGAAGATTGCAGAGAACTTGGGGCAGCAGCTTGGACAGTGCGAAATTAAGACGTTCAGCGACGGCGAGATTTGGGTAAAGTACAGTGACAACATCCGTGGAAGTGACGTTTTCATTGTCCAGTCCACGAACCCTCCCGCTGAGAACTTGATGGAACTGCTGATCATGGTTGATGCAGCCAAGCGGGCATCGGCGCGCAAGGTAGCGGCCGTGATCCCGTACTTCGGGTATGCAAGGCAGGACAGGAAAGATCAACCTAGAGTTTCGATTACAGCAAAGTTGGTTGCAAACCTGATCACAAAAGCAGGCGCTGATCGGGTAATCACCATGGATCTGCATGCTCCTCAGATTCAGGGCTTCTTCGATATTCCTGTCGACCATCTGTATTCGTCGGCAGTGTTGGTGAAAAATTTCAAGAAGAAGAAGATTCCAAATCTTGCAGTTTGTTCGCCGGATGTCGGCGGCATCAAGATGGCACGAGCGTATGCAAAGCGTCTTGAAGCCGATCTGATTGTTATTGATAAACGTCGGCCAAGACAGAACGAAGCCGAGGTCATGAACATCATCGGCGATGTGACAGACAAGAACATCCTTATTGTTGATGACTTGATCGACACGGCGGGAACGATGTGCAACGCCGTCACAGCACTAAGAGTGCACGGGGCAAAAGAGGTATTCGCAGCATGCACACATCCTGTCTTATCAGGAAGCGCCATTGCGCGAATCAATAAATCAAACCTCAGCAAACTCCTTGTCACAGATACGTTGCCAATAAACGTACCTTCATCGAAAATAGAAGTCGAGTCTGTGTCTCACATTTTTGCAGAGGCAATGAAGCGGACATTCAAGCATATGTCCATCAGTTCACTGTTCGATATTGACAAAGGCTAACGATCACGAAGGAGAAGAACTAGCATGTCTGAATTAGTGTTGAATGCAGAGGTCAGAGAAGAGACAGGAAAACGCGCCAAGCAAACACGGATCGAAGGGAAAGTTCCCGGTGTGTTTTATGCCCATGGTGAGAAGAACATCATTCTGAAGGTGCCAGAATTGAGTCTTGCGCCTCTGGTGTTTGGTTCCGAAACTCACATCATCGATTTGCGGATGAACAATGGCACGGCAAAGAAGGCTGTCCTCCGCGAAGTGCAGTTTGATCCAATAACTGACCGCCCGATACATTTCGATCTTCAGGGACTTCATGCCGACGAGAAACTCACCATCGAGATACCTGTAGTACTCACCGGCGGTGTACCTGTTGGTGTACGCAACGGTGGAATGCTTCAACACAGCATCCATAGGGTACGGGTTTCCTGTCTGCCCAAGGACATCCCCGGCAAGATTGAAGTCAACGTCGCAAATCTTGAGATGAATCATTCGGTCCACGTGAGAGATTTGATTATTGCCAACGTAACGATACTTGAGAATATGGATGCCTCAGTGGTCGGAGTGATACCTCCAACAGTGGTGAAGGAAGCTGAACCTGGCGCCACACCTGCTGACGAGGCAAAGGAACCAGAAGTTGTTGGCAAGGGCAAGAAGGTTGAAGAAGGAGCGGAAGGTGCTGAACCTGGAAAGGGTGAAGCTAAATCTGCAAAAACCGAAGCCAAGCCGGCAAAGGATGACAAGAAGAAGTAAACTTGAACCCTCGTGGAGCCAATCGTTGTTGTTGGACTTGGAAATCCGGGGAGTGAGTATGACGGAACGCGGCACAACGTCGGCTTTGAAGTTGTTGATGAACTGATACAACGTTTCAACGTGCGATTGAGGGCGGGACGAGGCGAATACATGATCGCCTCGTATCCAGTTGGAGACAAAGCCATCATCCTCGTCAAGCCACTGACTTATATGAATAACAGCGGCACAGCGGTCGCAGAGTTGCTTACGATGTATGGAACGTCTCTCAACGGATTGATTGTGGTTGCAGATGACCTTGCGCTCCCACTCGGGACAACCCGTGTGCGAAAAATGGGAAGCGATGGCGGACATAACGGACTCGGATCTATCATCTACCAACTCAATTCCAATGAATTTGCCCGCATCCGTTGCGGCATCCGGCGAGAAGTGATGCCGGCAAAAGGTGGAACGATAGAATTCGTGCTCTCTCCTTTTGATCGGGAAGAGCGGGTTGCGGCAAAGAAAATGATTGGACGAGCGGCAGATGCTGTGGTTGAGTTTGCCACTTCGGGAATTGAACTGACAATGAACAAGTTCAACACACGATTGTAGCCCTGCTGTACAGGGTTGTCATAGAAATTTTACAAATAACACGGTGGTACCTTTCTCGTTATACTTTTCGTCGGGAAAGAATGCCCCTCTACTCTTCAATTCGTCTCTGCTCTTAAATGTCGGGATGATTATTGGAGGGTCATCTAATACACTCGTTAGACGTCCAAAGGGAGGTGACATCATGGACACATCAAAAAACACGTACGAATCCACTGTCATTGTCAATGCGTCGCTTGATGATGCACAGATTGAAGCGGTAGTCGGCCGGATACAGGAAACCATCTCCAAGAACGGTGGTACGATTACAGCGCTCAACAAGTGGGGACGTAAACGTCTCGCCTACTCGATCAGCAAGAAAACAAACGGCTTTTACGTGAACCTCGAGTTCACAGCGCCCGCGTCGCTTATCATCCTGCTTGAGCGATCTTATCAACTTGACGAGATGGTGCTCAGGTACCTGTCGATCAAACTCGACAAGAAAGCGATTGCAACAAAGGTAAGGGCATTGGCCCAGGCTGCTGCAGAAGCTGAACTTGCGGCTGCACCTGTACCAATAACGGTGCCAGTGCGTGAACCATTGTTCGACGGTCCTGGATCCACAAAAGCAGCAGAGTAGGTAGTACGGCACACACCCACTCTGCTCGTAGAGTGGCTACTGTGTGTCGGCTCATAACTGAGGCACACCATTAGAAGACGAACGTTCGAACAGCTTTTCGATCTTCGTATCGTCAGTTGAAAAGGAGAATACATGGCATTCGATCAATCTACACAGCGAAGACCAAGACGGGAACGGGACAATCAAATGCCGCGCAAAAAACGCGTGTGCAGGTTCTGTGCCGCCAAGGAAGAGTATATCGATTACAAGGATGAGAAACGCTTGCAACGGTTTATCACGGAGCAGGGGAAGATCATCCCAAAACGCATTACCGGAACATGCGCAAAGCATCAGCGTCAGTTGGTTCATGCCATCAAGCGTGCACGCCATCTTGCGTTGTTGCCATTTGTTTCAGATGCAATCCGTTAGCATAGAGAAGGAGACACAATGGACGTCATCTTAAGAAAAGATCATGAAAAACTCGGCACCGTTGGCGAGAAGGTTGTAGTAAAGGATGGCTATGCCCGCAACTACCTTATTCCCCGTGGCTTCGCCTATGTAGCAACCGAGGGGGCCTTGCGGGCGCTTGGTGAGGAGAAGAAACAATCAGAGCGGAGAACCTCCAAGGAGTTGAAATCCACCGAGAAGATCGCACAGGAACTGGAAAAGGTCTCGATTACCATTCAAATGAAAGTCGGCGAAGACGAGAAACTGTTCGGTTCCGTTACATCGCAGATGATTGCAGATTCGCTCAAGGAGAAGGGCTTCGAAATCGATAAACGTGTTATTGATCTTGAGGAACCCATCAAGGCGCTTGGCATCTACACAGTCAATGTCAAGCTGCATCAGAGCGTCATCGGCAAGGTCAAAGTCTGGGTCGTACGAGAATAACTGAATACACAAAACCCGTCCGCAAGACGGGTTTTGTGTTTCTTGCCCAATCAAGTGAATCCAGCTTGACTTTTCCTCACAAAATCTCTTTGTTTCATAAGACACACTGGCGTATTCATCTGTCTGTAAGGATAAATTGACCATGCCCAAAAGTACTGTAACACTTGACGAAGTAACCATCCGGTTTGCCGGCGATTCAGGAGACGGCATGCAACTCACCGGCACGCAGTTCACCAACACAGCTGCAGTCTTCGGTAATGACCTGAGCACTCTCCCCGACTACCCTGCCGAAATCCGCGCTCCTGCAGGCACAACATACGGTGTAAGCGGATTCCAGATAAAATTCGGAAGCCTTGACGTTCTCACCCCTGGCGATTCGTGCGATGTTCTCGTTGCAATGAATCCCGCCGCCCTTGTGACAAACGTGAAGATGCTGCGCGAGAACGGAACGATCATCGTCAACGAAGATGCGTTCACCGAGAAGAACATCAAGATGGCGGGAATGACCTCCAATCCTCTTCAGGATGGCTCTCTTGCCCGCTACCAAGTGTACAAGGTTCCTGTCAGCAAGATGACGGCAAATGCCATCGTTGATATGAACCTCTCCACAAAGTTCATAGACAAGACAAAGAACTTCTTCGCCCTCGGGCTCATGTACTGGATGTACAATCGTCCACTCGACCAGTCCATCAAGTTCATTCAGGAAAAATTCGGAGGCAAAGACCCTCAGGTTGCCGAGGCAAACCTCCGCGTCCTTAAGGCGGGATACAACTACGGAGACACCGTCGAGATATTTACCACACGTTTCGAAGTGAAACCGGCAAAGCTTTCTCCGGGTAAGTACCGCAACATCATGGGAAACACGGCAACAGCGATCGGACTTGTAGCGGCGGCAAAGAAAGCCGGACTGCAACTCTTCCTCGGAAGTTATCCAATCACTCCCGCAAGCGATATTCTTCATGACCTTTCGCGGCTTAAGCAATTTGATGTCAAAACATTCCAGGCTGAGGATGAGATTGCAGCTATCTGTTCAGCAATCGGGGCTTCGTATGCCGGCGCCCTCGGCGTTACAACAACCAGCGGTCCGGGCATGGCTCTTAAGACCGAAGCGATGGGACTTGCCATCATGCTCGAACTCCCGCTCGTTATCGTTGATGTTCAACGCGGCGGTCCAAGCACAGGACTCCCGACGAAAACAGAACAGGCCGACCTTCTGCAGGCAGTGCAAGGCCGAAACGGAGAATCCCCTCTCTGCGTCCTTTCCGCGTCCACTCCCGGTGATTGCTTCAGCACTGCGTATGAAGCGGCACGGCTTGCAATCAAATTCATGACTCCCGTTATCTGCCTGACTGACGGATACGTTGCAAATGGTGCGGAACCATGGATCATTCCAAATGCCGAGGAACTTCCTGAGATCCCTGTAACATTTGCCAAGGATCCGGCAACGTTCCAACCATACTCCCGCAATGAAACAACTTTGGCACGACCCTGGGCAATACCAGGAACACCCGGACTCGAGCATCGCGTCGGCGGATTGGAGAAACAACACATCACCGGCAACATCAACTATGAGCCTGATAATCACGACTTCATGATCAAGATGCGAGCGGAGAAAATCGAACGCATCGCGGAGGATATTCCTCTTCAGACGGTTGAGGGGGAGGCCGAGGGAGAAGTGCTGGTGCTTGGTTGGGGTGGCACGTATGGCTCAATCAAGTCGGCCGTTTCGGCGGCACGGGAGAAGGGCCTTTCCGTTTCACAAGCCCACCTGCGCTATCTCAACCCCTTCCCGAAAAACCTCGGTGAGGTGCTGTACAAGTTCAAGCACGTCTTGATTCCTGAAATCAATAATGGACAACTTATCAAATTGATTCGGGCGAAGTATCTTGTTCCTGCCGTTGGCTTCAACGTCATCAAGGGACTTCCACTCCGCTCTGAAGACATTGAAAAGAAAATCGATTCATTCTTTGGAGGCAATCATGCCTGAGACAATTGCACCAGAACAACCGGTTCCGGTAAAGCTGACAGTAAAAGATTTCCAATCCGATCAGGATGTACGCTGGTGTCCCGGATGTGGAGACTATTCCATCCTCGCACAGGTACAGCGAGTTATGCCTGAGTTACCGTACAAGAAGGAAAACTATGTGATGGTATCCGGCATCGGTTGTTCAAGCCGGTTTCCCTATTACATAGATACCTATGGCATCCACAGCATTCACGGACGCGCTCCTGCAATCGCAACAGGAGTCAAGCTTGCAAATCCCAACCTCACAGTCTGGATTGCAACCGGTGATGGAGACGGACTAAGTATCGGTGGCAACCATATGATCCATATGTTGCGACGCAATCCAAGCATCAAGGTTATTCTCTTTAACAACGAGATCTACGGCCTCACGAAAGGGCAGTACTCCCCTACTTCGAGGCCGGGCCAGGTGACAAAATCAACGCCAATGGGTGTGATTGACAACCCGTTTGAGCCGGTGTGTCTTGCGCTCGGCGCAAATGCAACGTTCGTTGCGCGTTCCATGGACCGGGATCCGAAGCATCTGCAAGAGATGGTTCGTAGAGCCGACCGTCATAACGGAGCAACATTCCTCGAACTCTACCAGAACTGCAACGTGTTCAACGACGGAGCGTTCTTCACGTGGACTGAAAAGGAAACTCGGGACGATACGGTGGTCTATCTTGAACATGGCAAACCGCTTGTCTTTGGTAAACAAAAGGACAAAGGCATCAGACTTAACGGATTCACACCTGAGCTTGTAAACCTGACTGAAGGGAAATACACTGTGAATGATCTCCTCGTTCACAATGAGAAGGATTCAACACTTGCATTCATTCTTGCCAACATGATCCACAATCCTGAACTGCCGCGTGCGATGGGTGTTTTCCTTGCCATTGACCGTACGCCGTATGAGGAACTCATGCAGCAACAAATCGCCAAAGCCAAAGCGAAAAAAGGCGAGGGCAACCTGCAGGAGCTTCTCGATGGAGATGAAACGTGGGTGATCCAATAGGAGTTTCGACAAGTTGATAGAAGATGAAATGCGCCCCTGCCACGAGCGGGGGCGTACTGTTTCAGGCCGTTCAACGAAGATGTACTTTTAAGTTGTCCTTCGTTTCTGTATATTGAATCAAGATTTGTCACAAAACTCCCTTGCCGCTGAATGGATTCCGCAATCGCAGCAGTTGTTCCAATCTTTCGCAACCATCAGAAGTTTGTTCTTACCACGCATGTGAACCCGGATGGCGACGGCCTTGGTTCCGAGATCGCCCTCGCCGAATATCTCGCTTCACAGGGCAAGCATGTTAGTGTTATTAACTACAGCACCACACCCGACTTCTACCTCTTCCTCGACCCCAACAACAGGATAACGAAATTCGACGAAGCACGCGATGCAGACACGATCGCAAATGCTGACGTTATCGTGGTCATGGATACGAACCATCCAAGCCGTGTGAGAACGATGGAACCGCACATCGTCAAGAGCAACGCCGTGAAGATCTGCATCGATCATCACCTTGAGCCTGATCCTTTTGCTCGACACTACGTGATCGACGCCAATGCCACTTCGACAGGTGAACTCACGTACAGATTGTTGAAGCACATGAACGGCTTCCCGGTCTCTGCAACCATCGCTTCGGCTCTCTATTGTGCTATCATGACGGACACCGGTTCGTTCAGGTATCCTCGTGTCAATCCGGAGACCTTCCGCATTTGTTCACATCTCATCGAATGCGGCGCAGAGCCCGTCAGCATCTATCAACAAGTGTACGAACAATGGACTCCCGGCCGGATACAACTTTTGGGAGAGGCATTGGCAAACCTCCATACCGAGTTCGATGGCAAGCTCGCCCACATCACGATTACGCAAGCTGCTTTGAAGAAAACAGGCACGAAGGAAGTCGATACGGATAACTTCACCACATATCCGATGAGCGTCAAAGGAGTTGTTGCTGGAATTCTCTTCCTCGAACTTGCCGATGGGATCAAGATCAGCTTCCGTTCAAAAGGTGATATCCCCATCAATGAACTGGCAAAGGAATTTGGCGGCAACGGACATAAGAACGCAGCAGGCGCACGTCTTCACAACGTACAACTGGCACAGATTCGGAGCCAAGTACTAAAGGCAGCCGAAAAATATACAGGATTGGATTGAATGATTAAACTCAATACACAGCGCGCTACTCTAACCAACGCAAAGGCTGATATCGTCGTGCAATTCGTATCAGAAGATAAGGGGCTTTTCAAGCAGCAAATCAGGAACCTCACAACTGCCGTGAAGGGTATTGCCAATCAGATTAATACTTCCGGGTTTGCAGGGAAAGAGACGGAAACCCTCCTCCTCTACTCCGAAGCAATCTCTGCAAAACATCTGCTTCTTGTCGGACTCGGCTTATCCGAGAAGCTTAGTCTCGAGCAATTGCGACGGGCTTCTGCCAGGGCTGCCAAGGTAGCACGAAGCCATAAAGCACAATCACTTGCCCTTGTGGTTCCTGATGCAGAATCAGTTCGTACGCTGAGCTCAGATGATGACGTGTGGCAGAGTATCGGCCTTGCATTGGGTGAAGGCGCCATACTCAGTTCCTACAAATTTGACAAGTACATCTCGAAGAAGAAAGTATCCAGCCTCAGGCAAGTATCTCTCGTCAGCAATGATGCGCGTCGCGTAAGTTCAATCAGCAAGGGGCTTCAGCTGGCACGGGTACTCTGCGAAGCGACATATTCCGCGAGAGATTTGGAGAACGCACCGGGCAACGAGATATTCCCGGAGTCGCTTGCATCGTACGCGGTAAAGTCAGGACGAAGGTACGGATTCAAAACTACAGTATTCAACGAGAAGAAAATCAAGCAGCTTGGTATGGGCGGACTGTTGGGAGTCTCCCAAGGAAGCGACAAGCCGCCGCGTTTCATCATTATGGAACATAAGACAAACAAACGCGGTGCGCCGACAGTTGTTCTCGTCGGCAAGGGCGTGACGTTCGATTCAGGAGGCATTTCGATCAAGCCTGCAGCAAACATGGCAGAGATGAAAATGGATATGTCCGGCGCGGCGGCAGTGATCGGAACAATGCAAGCCGTCGCACAACTGAAGCTTCCCATCAACGTGATTGGCCTCGTTCCGACAACAGAGAATCTGCTCAACGGCTCGGCGTTCAAACCCGGCGACATTCTGAGACATTACAATGGCATGACGTCTGAGGTTGACAACACTGACGCTGAGGGTCGTCTTATCCTTGCCGATGCGTTGGCGTATGCAGCAAGATACAAGCCCGACGTCGTGATTGATCTCGCAACACTCACCGGCGCGGTCGTAGTTGCTCTCGGCCATGTCGCCACAGGCATGCTGGGCAATGACCAACGGACAATGGATCTTCTCAGAGAATCCGGTGAACGAACGTACGAACGGGTGTGGCAACTTCCGATGTTCGATGAGTACGAACGACTCATCAAGAGTGACGTTGCCGATGTAAAAAATGTCGGCGGACGGTGGGGCGGCGCAATCACAGCGGCAATGTTCCTCAGAAAATTCATCGGCGACTACAAATGGGTTCACCTGGATATTGCAGGAACGGCAATCATGGAAGAATCATCGGATTACATCCCCAAAGGAGGCTCCGGCGTTGGCGTTCGCCTGTTGACTGACTTCCTGCGCAACTGGAAAAAGAACTAGAAAGCATCTTGGTCGTGTTGAATAATTGCGGGGTTGATATGAAGCGAATAACAAGAGCATTCATAGCCATACTGTTCTGTGCGTTCACGGCATTGAGTCAGCCAAGGGGAATGATGCGCGACGCCCCTGATGAAATGCCTCCATTCCTGTTCTTCGAAGCGGTGAATCTGATTGCAACCGATTCATCGCTGTCACGCCTGGACATCCAGTATAGGATCGACCAGAATTTCTTCATTGCGGTAAAGAATAGGGACTCGAATTCTCCGCTAAGTTTTATTTCGCGAGGAGAAGTTCTCATCGATCTCTTCGATTCTCTTGGGGTTTCGAAAGCTCGCTCCATTCAGCGAATCGAGATCGGTGCTGATAATTCTGAGCGGGGTCCTGCGGGCAGCAAATGGTCCCAAGGCATGTCCTCGTTCCAGGTTCCTCCTGGTCCATACAAAATCGTGTTTGAGATTGACGACCTTGAATCAGAACGGAGATTCATGGACGACAAGTCCATGGTGCGCCTGAAGAAGTTCGGCACTACCCTCCGGGAAACCTCGACACCATTGTTTATTGACTGGAAAAGCGGACAGGCAACCCCCACCAACGTTACACCAATTGGCTTCGGACCACACTTGATGTTTGGAAGAAAGGCTGCGGTGTACATCGAAGTCCCACTTGGCACATCAACCGCAAATGAAGCATCGGTGGAATATCATATATCATCGAAATCTCTCCAGGATAAATCGACAACCCCTATTGTCGCCGAAACGCTTTCCGTCGCGACCAGGCCATACGTACGACTCGAACGGATAAAAAGCGACAGCATGGTTGCGTACACGGTTTCTTCGAATGACAGTTCAAAAACACTCGGACTCTTCATCCCACTTGCCAGCGAGAAACTGCCACTCAGACGATTCGATCTTGCGATAACAATCAAGGTTGGCGGTGAAGAATACAAGGCCACGAAGAGCTTCCAGATGGTATGGCCTGAGATGCCATTCTCTCTTCGCGACGTCGACTACGCAATCAATGCGCTGAAGTATATTACCACCGACGATCAGCGCGACTCACTCCGCAGCGGCGACTTCGAACAACGGCGTGACAACCTCGAAGCATTCTGGAAAAGGAAAGACAATACGCGGGGGACTGCCTATAATGAAGTGATGGTCGAGTACTACAAGAGAGTCGACCATGCCACGAAGACGTTCGGTACGTTACGCGAACCCGACGGCTTCAAATCAGACAGGGGGAAAACGTACATCCTCTACGGGCCTCCCACAAAAACGGAGCGGGCATTGAGTTCTTCCGAGGGATATAAGGAAATGTGGATTTACGAAACACTCGGCAAGCGGTTCATCTTTGCCGACCAAACAAAAACCGGCAACTACGTTCTCGTCTCAACGCAATCGTTATGATGCGAAGGATCCACAAGCCTGTAATAGCGATAACGATAGGAGACTGCAACGGCATTGGGCCTGAGATAGTGTTGAAGAGTGTGAACGATCCCTCAGTCAAGAGGATATGTTCGCCGGTGCTGGTTGGTCCTATTGAAGTGTTTGAATTCTATGCAAGGAGGTTCAAGAAGCGGTTCCCTCCAGTTCCAATTGTCGAGTCCTCTACTCTGTCTGCATCACACATAAGACCTGGTGTCGTTTCCGCTCGGTCAGGTAAAGCGGCAGCAAAAGCAATTGAGGCAGCAGTTGATCTTGCGAATGTGGGAATCGTACAGGCGATCGTGACCGCTCCCGTTTCCAAGCGCGCATTGCACAAAGCAGGCGTTCGCTTCCCTGGACATACTGAAATGCTGCAGCATCTTACAGGGGCAAAGGATGTTGCAATGATACTCGCATCGTCAACAATGCGGGTCGGACTTGTAACCATCCATGTGCCGTTGAAACAAGTCTCCTCGCTTCTCACCCGGAGCCTGCTTCGACAGAAAGTGGAGTTGATTCACAAGGCTCTGGTGCAGGACTGGCGAATCGCCAAGCCACGGATTGCCATACTCGCGCTGAATCCTCACGCAGGCGAAAACGGAGACATCGGCTCGGAAGAACAACGCATCATCGCTCCATTTGTTGCCGGGTCGAACATGAATCTCAAAGGACCCTTCCCTGCCGATGCGTTTTTTGCCCGATACAAGCCCACAGACTACGATGCCGTGATTGCAATGTACCACGATCAAGGACTTATTCCTCTCAAGATGTCAGCTCGAGGTCGAGCAGTGAATGTTTCCGCTGGATTGCCCATTGTTCGAACGTCGCCTGATCACGGTACGGCATTCGATATTGCAGGAAAAGGAATTGCCGATCCCGGCAGCATGATCGAAGCAATCAAGCTCGCCGTTACTATCGCACGAAACAGACAGGCAATTCACAGACGCCATGATTAACCTTACGAACGTTACCGTACAATACGATAACAACATCGTTCTTGACGATGTCTCGCTTCAAGTAAAGCCGGGCGATTTTGTGTTTCTCGTTGGACAAACCGGATCGGGAAAGAGCACGCTGCTCAAGCTGATGTACATGGATATCCTCCCGACAAAGGGATTGGTGACGGTCGGGCCGTACAGTTCCGAGAATGTTGAGAGAAAGGAAACGCCGCATCTCAGGAGAACGCTGGGGATTGTTTTTCAGGATTTCAGATTGCTGGATGACAGAAGTGTGTATGACAACGTCGCGTTCACTCTGCACGTTACGGGAGCCAAATCAAAGGATATCAAAAAGCGGGTGCTCCGGGCGCTTGCCGATGTCGGCCTCCCCCACCAACGCAACAAGATGCCTCACGAGCTTTCAGGAGGAGAGCAGCAACGCGTGGTCATTGCACGGGCGCTGGTGAATAACCCGCTCTTCCTCCTCGCTGACGAGCCAACCGGCAACCTTGATCCCGCAACATCACATGAAATCCTGGAGTTGCTCACGACCATCAACACACGCGGCACAGCCGTGGTCATGGCGACACACAACTATGACCTTGTGAGGAAGATGAACGAGAGGATTGTGCAGGTGAAGAATGGAAAGCTGTTTGATGTGGAGATGAAATAATCCGGCGGAAGACTGGAAATTGTCCTCCCATTCTTCCGCCAGCACCCCGAAGTTAAAAGCAGAAACAAGCACTCGATGGCGACACCATCAATCGCACCCTGTTTGTAAACTCACCTTACTTCGTCAGGACCAACTTTCTGGTTTCGCTAAAACCTCCAACATCGAGTCGGTAGAAGTAAACTCCAGTCGCCATGTTGGTTGCAACCCAGGTTGCGTTATGGTTGCCAAAGTGTCTCCAACCATCCACAAGCACTGCAACCTCTCTCCCGGCGTTGTCAAAGATCGTCAAGCGAACGTGCCCGGAGGACAGGGTTTTGAATTGGATTGTTGTGGACGGGTTGAATGGATTCGGATAATTCTGGTCCAACCGGAAATCCGTGGATGGATTCTCAGTCCCTTGCCCGGAGACGTCTGTCAGCAAAAGCACAACTCGAGTTGAGTCCCATTTCCTTGGTGTCGGATTTCTGAATCCGCCGTTCACGGTATACCTGCCTGAACGAGGAGCCGTAAGTGTAAAAGGATTCGTGCTGGTTCCATTGTTCACCGCAACGACCGAACCTGTGGAATCAACCAATTCCCCCGCAACATTTCCCGAGTTCCCGGTTATCGTCAACCGTACTTGCAAATTTCCAAGCTGGGTAACGGTGAGTATTCCACTCTGAAACGTGTGGCAACCGCTCGCCGGGCCACATCCACCTCCGGAATTAAACGACGGGTTCGACGGGACGTAGGCCACATAGCTCATGGTGAGTATACCACCGACAAGAGCGGCGAGCAGCAGTCTCGTTTTCATCTTTTCCTCCACTACGCTGTTGATATGGAATCTCACGTGATTACTTATTCAACGTACAAGCAAGGTTGGTGCCATTCTCAAGGTTTGGACGCTTTCCTGCCTGCTTTGAATAACAAACGATTTAAGCCAATTTCAACAAATCCTGCACTTGGTAAGGATCTTGCGGCCAAAAACGTTCTCATATTTCAGAGCCTTTTATCTGAAATGAGAATGAGAGACAATACCATTGGGTGGTGTGAGGAGAGCAGCAATGCGTGGTCATTGCACGGGCGCTGGTAAACAACCCGCTGTTCCTTCTTGCAGACGAGCCAACCGGCAACCTTGACCCTGCAACCTCACATGAAATCCTGGAGTTGCTCACCACTATCAATACCCGCGGTACTGCAGTGGTCATGGCGACGCATAACTATGATCTTGTAAGGAAGATGAATGAGAGGATTGTGCAGGTAAAGAATGGAAAGCTGTTTGATGTGGAGATGAAGTAAACCTGACAATTGCAGTAACGATCCGGTCCTTTCCCTCTTAACTTTTCCGATGTTAGACAGCACCTGTTGAGCGTCTGTACTTCTCAACTATTTTCCGACAGGAGTCTGTAATCTCGCCTCTGAAACGTGACTCAATCTCCAATAGGGCTCGGTCCTTCTCATGTAGGGATTCAATTTTCCAATTCTGGCGCTCGTTCCCAATTGGATAACTATCTGTCTCGGAACAAAAGGCTGTGAACACTAAGAACTCTTCTTCTCTATCAATTCCTAGCTCTGATCTTCCCCCCGACTTTCGGACATGAAGATAAACCATTATCTTCATCAGCACGAAAGGAGAGTCACAATGGAAAGTAGCAGCAAACGCAGGAGGTTCGACAAGCAGTTTAAGCTTGATGCAGTCCGTTTGGTAACAGAGGGTGGGAAGAAAGCTTCCGAGGTGGCACGAGATCTGGGGGTGGACCCGAATACAATTTCCAATTGGAAACGTGAGTTTGGTAGTCATGGTGGCAATGCCTTTCCTGGGAACGGTCGTTTGATGCCTCAGGATGAGGAATTGCGCCGTCTGCACCGAGAGGTGGCAACGCTGCGGGAGGAG
>JANNSJ010000063.1:0-11429 GCA_031402435.1 Bacteroidota bacterium
GCATAGATGGTATCGAACGCAAGGCTCGATTTTCCTGAGCCACTTACGCCAGTAAAGACAATGAGCTTGTTGCGAGGCAGATCAAGGCTGATGTTCTTGAGATTATGCACACGCGCACCGCGAATGATAATCCTATGTGAATCTCTATGTAACATGAAAATGGTATGGCCTGCTGATTCTCAAAAACGATTGGAATTCAAACTACTGCATTTGGCGGGAAAAAACAAATGAAGCGTTGACGTCTATGAAACAGAAGAGACCTCGAAGGAGCATTCGAGGTCTCTTGAGGTAGATTCAGCCTGGGTAATTCCTAGCGAATGGTACCACCTATCGAAGTTGTCGCATTGCCATTGCCTGCGCTCGACACTGTGATCGACAGCGTGGCACTAGTAACATAGCTGGTATCAGGTTGGTTATCGCTGACGATGCACGAAAATTGTGTGTTCGCTCCAGGAGGAAGGATAACATCCTGAGAAATTGTAAACGACCCGTTGTTCCCAAAGGCGACGATCGCTTGAACCCCGGTCACAGACACCGAAATTCCTGTTGGCGCTGAAAGCGTGTTTCCATTGAAGTCGGATACCACAAAGTTAAACTGCTGAAACCCGGCATTGGGAATATTTATTGTTGATGGCGTAACCCCCGTTATCTCGGAAGGGCCACTCCAAAGAATTAGGACACTATCTGCGACAATCGTTCCACCGCTGCCAATTGTTGAGGCAACTGCATAGTGGTACCCTTGACCATACTGAGTAAGAGCGTTGGACCCTACTGGGTACGGGTTACCGCTAATGAGTTGCACACTTCCTTCACCGGAAGGGGATGTAAATGCGCTGGCGAGAATGACCCCTGCCCGGCTCGCAAAGTAGACCGCGGTATTTGTCGCAACCGGGTTACTATATAAATCTCCGACCAGCACACTGATACCATCACGCGCCCCCAGTACTCCAAGGGCGGGAAAGTTGTATCTCGCGGCCCCAAGAGAAAAATGACTTTGATGCGGAAAGCCGGAATGGATGACAATCCGTCCCGGAGCGGAAACGATTGTTCGACCTCCTGCCTGTGTAGTTGCAACAACTTGCACAGTTCCGGCTCGAACACCGCTGCTCAATGATGTAGTCGCTCTTCCCTGCGCGTTCGTCGTTACAGTAACGGGATAGATAAATTCACCACCATTCGGATTGCCGACGAGAGAAAAGGTAACCGTCACTGCATGAGCAGCATCAATTGGCACACCTACCGAATCGCGTACCTCCCATACCAGATATGAGGTTTCATTTGCTCCAAGCCCATAGACTGAAATATCAGAAGGTAATGCGCTGGCCAGGTAAATGGTCGACGCAAGTCCACTGGTTGTACCTCCCGAGATCGGAGTTGTAGTTCCCAATACAACGCTCAAAGGTGTTACGTTCCCCGATGAAGCTTCAGCGACAAGCGTCCGGTTGCGATATCCGGATTTGGAAAAAGTTAATGTAACAGTTCTTGCACTATCTGTGTCAAAACTGAAACTAAATGTTCCCGTCGCATCGGTCACCTGGGATTGAGTGCCCACAGAAGCTGACTGCGCTGTTACAGTTACTCCCGAAAGGGGGGCGCTAGAGGAACTGTCAACGACTGTCCCACTGATGACTCCTGTACCCGATGGGGCAGTCGTACTATCGTCGTTCTTGCAAGCTAAGAACACTGTTGCAAGTCCCACAACAAACATCAACATCATGATTGTTCTTTTCATTTCTTCTTTCCTCTTAGGTTTTTTGCCTTTGATGTCGAAATTCTAGTGGTTGCCACCACGCACATGTGCCGCTTCACGCTCTTTCTCTTCCTGCCATCGTTCATAGATGCCATCGGCTTTCACTTTTTGTGTGATACGCTCCTGAAGCGTCGGCACGAGATCGGCTTTGAGAAGGATAATCAATTCTTTCTTCTTCACTTCATCCTTGTCATAACCAAACAGGTATCGGAGACCAAAGACATACCATGGAAGGTCTTTTAGAAGCGGAATGCCCGACCTGACAGTGCTCGTTTCAGTATTATAGAGACCGCCGATAATGGTTTCTTCTCCATCAAGCAAGAGGACGTTGGTGTTCGCCTTTGACTTGTTGATAATTGTACTTACGGTCCCGGGGTTTACCGAGCTTCGTTCCACATCGATCACCATGTGAACGAAAGGCACTCCCTGTTCCGTGATGACCTGGGGCCTTACTTTGATAATTGTTCCGGCACTGTAGAACTTGTCAAGAAGGTTGCCTGAAAAATCACGCTCCTTCACTGAGAAGTCCTGGCCAACCTGAATGCGTCCTTCTTCGCCAGACCGGACATTAATGGACGGGCTCGAAATAATCTCGCCGAGGTCATAGTTGGAAAAGAACTGAACGAGGAAACTAATATTCGCAAAGCTGAGTTTCGGCGTCACGGCCGCTTTGAAGATCTGGCTCGAGACCTGATCGGCCGCTTTGAATGAGGCATCCACCGTGTAATCCGAGGTACTCTTCATGAAGTTCCAGTTGATCCCGACCTCGTCAAGACGGGCGAGATTTGCTTCAAGGAACACCACAGAGATCTTGATCTCACGGCTTCTGAAACTTGCATTTTCCCTCTGGATGTCAGGATTTGCTGACACAGCTGCCGTGGCCTGCGTTCCATCAGCACCACCCGAACCGTTGATTTGGATATAATCCGCCTGCTCGGTATACCAGATGTCATTCTTTCGGCAGATGGTCTCCAACGCATCGCGCCATTGCATACCCTGGATATCCACGTTGATCGGCATCATCCGGCGTTCCGTGTCGATGATGATCTTGCCAATGAATTTCTTGCTCACTTCGCTTAACGCCGACAGGGCTTTATCCATTGTCGTCGTTGGGGCAATCGAAACGAGCTCTTCAGGAGATGTGTATTCCCTGAATGCACGGCGCTCGGTCGGGCTTGTCTGACCCAGTCCGGTGAACACGCCTGCAACAAGCAGTGTAACAAAGAGAAGTAATCGTTGTGCTTTCATACTATCCTCAGGCCTATTTTTGAGAAACTGGTTGTTGTTGCTGTTGTTGAACTCCGTAGCGAATTTTGAGTTCAACCTTTTCGATAATACCACCCTTGTTCAGGGTACACTCGATACGCCCATCATCAGGAACAATCTTCGTGACGTAGCCAAGATATACTTCGTCTCCTTCAACCAGTGTTCTGATTATGTTGGTCTGATCAAGAACAAACGCCTTACCGGGGATGACCGCTTTCAGGTCAGACCGTTCGATTTCAACCAAGGCGCGGAGGTTTGGTGCAATACCGCTCGAGATCACGGGACCGAACGGATCAACAACAAGAAGGTTCGGCGTAATTGTACGCTCGCCAGGAGCGCTGGCAAGTTCAGCAACAGAGGAGAAATATGCATGCACAACCATCTCGAACGATACAAGGATATGCCCCTCTTCATTGTCTTTCGGTGCAATCTCAAGGCCTTTCACCGACATTGTGTGAATCTTGTAAAGCTTGCGACCATTCTCGAGATACCAGACAAACCGGTGAAAGTTTTCAAATGGTGCCTCCCCTTTGAGATTGTACACATTGTACCCGTAGTTACCCTTATGCTCGACACTCTGGTACAGCATGTCGAGTTTCACATACCCGCTGAGGTCAATCAACCTGCTGAGGTATGCATAGGTTTGTGACGTCACGTCAATCGGCGGTATGTCCTTGTTCCTGTTTTCCCATCTCTTCTTGGTGTCAGTCAGCGTCGTACTGAGCTCGTTGAACTGATTCACCAGGTTCGGGGTGTCCTGCAACTGTACATCAATACCCTTGATTTCCTTCTCGATCTTGTCCGATTTGCTGGGCAGACTGAAGGAACGGATATAGACACCCACCGCGAGGGCCAGGAAAAGGAGGATGCCAGCCACAATGCTATTTCGTATTTTATATGACAAGGCGTTTCTCCTGTGTTGGATGAGTTATTGTGCTTGCCCGGTCGTTTGGGCGGGGACATCAATTTTATAGCGATACACGGTTTGCTCCCGAATTGCCTGCACGTTCACTTCCTTGAGCACCGAGTTGTCGAACAATGTGGCAAGGCGTGGAATGCGGGTTCGATATACTGTGTATCCGCTCATTGAAATCGGGCCATCAGGCGCAGACGAGAATTCCGTCAGCCAGATGGAGTTCAGGTCTTCAACACCGTGGCTCAACTGTGTAAGCGCTTTGCTCCAGCGCTCGCTTCCCGGAACAAGGGTATCGTACAGTGCCAGCGAAGCCTGGAACCGGCCAATCTGCTCTTGCAACCCGTTGATGGAGTTCTGCAACGTTTCATTTTCGGCAAGCTGGGTTCTCTTCCGTTCGAGAAGATCCTCGGAGGCGGCAATACTCTTATTCTTCTGTACAATGGAGTAGGTAAAGAAGAAGGTCGAAGCAAACAACAGCACGAGCAAAGCAACACCATGCCACGCGAGCTTGAACACGCGTTGGCCTTCCCGAATGATATCGGGCAGCAGGTTGATGTTATAGACTTTGGGATTTGTTGGCTGAATGACTTTCCAGGCAGCTCCGATTGCCACCGCATACTCGGAGATCGCATCCTGCTGGTCAGGCGACAATGGAGTTGAGTCGAGCTGAGGTGCCAACAGATAGTCGACGTCCTGGTCCGGCAGTTGCTGGGTCAGGAATTCCTTGAAGTTAATGCGACGTGACTCGCCTGCAAGAATAATCTTGCTGATCCGCGGAATTCCCAGATTATCCTGTTCGAGGAGCAAGCGGCTATATACGGTGTTCTGCAGATTCGGCGAATCATATCCTTCACCGAGAATCGGTGCGAATTGATGGAACTGATTCCCCCGCATAAAGATGAGACGTGTAAACTCTGCGCCCACGTATACAACAACCGACACTTCGTTGGGCTGCAAATCATAGTTCAAGCGCACCATGTTCATCAACGAGATATCAGCGCTATCGATGGACGGGATGCGCGGCAAGCGCCGCCCGATAAAGCCCTTGATATTCTCCAGAGAATTGATAAGGCTGAGTCCATCTTCTCTGATAACGCAGAGGAGATTGCCTTCTTCTGTCTTAATCGCGTCAACTGCATCGTAAGCCGGCTGGAACGAACGGATGTTTCTTAGCTCGTTGAGGATATGCTCCTTGAGCTTCTTCCCTTTGAGGCCCATGTCGCTCTCGAGGACATGGTAGTAAATCGCCGGCTCGGCAATACTATAGGTGAGCGAGTACTTGGTTGTCGGATATTGCGCCAGCAGCCCCAGGAGAACGGCGTTGTTGTCTTCAGATTGCCCTTCTGCTGCAGGTTCAACGCTGCTCATGGGAAGACTGAAAGCATCTGCACTCTCAGCACCCATACCAATATCACTCGTCTTTCGTTCCTCAAGCTTGGAAACGAGAGTGGCCGAGCGCAACTCGTGAAGCGTAACGCGTTTTCCCTTTACACTTAAGTGGGCAAGCTTGACGTCCAAGCCATCTACAAAGATACCAAGGACTGTCTTGCCCGGTCCTTTCATCGAAGCCATAGGGGAGCTACCTCTGTTGTTCGAGATAATGTTACTAAATGAACTCTATTCCCTCAGCATTAGTCTCCAACCGCTGTAAGGTTCATGATTTGCTGGAAACGCCGCTTGTTGTTAGCGGTTACCATCGCGTTCTCCAACGATATTTTCTTTTGCATGTACAAACGTTTCAGGTCCTGTTCAAGGGTTATCATACCAAGATCGCCTGATTCAGCCATCATCTGGTAGATTTCGCCGGTGTTGTTATTTTTGATGGCTGCCCGCGTTGAAGGAGTCATCAACATCACCTCTTTCGCAAGGGCAAGCTTCCCATCCAGGCTTGGCACAAGTTTCTGCGACATGACACAACTGAGAGTGTCCGCGAGGCGATATCGTACGCGCTCTTGCTCGATGGGTGGAACCTCACCAATAATTCTATCAATCGTTTCAACTGCTGAAGCCGTATGAAGTGTCGAAAACACCTTGTGACCGCTGTCCGTAATCTCAAGTGCCGTCATGATCGTATCGGGGTCGCGCATTTCCCCGATGATGATAATATCGGGATCCTGGCGTAACGATTGGATTGCACCCTCCTTAAACGAGAGTACATCGCGCCCAACCTCCCTGTGTCTAATGATACACCGATCAGGTTTGTGGACATATTCAATCGGGGATGCTATGATGACAACGTGCGCATCGACAGTATGGTTGTTTGCATCTACAATGCTATCAAGGGTCGCACTTTTCCCGGATCCTGTAATACCAGTGACGAGCGTTAGCCCCTGTTGCACATGCGCCAAACTCAAAGTCTTCGTGATGTTGGGATGGAGTTCCAGACCTTTGTATGGTCTGACTATGGCATTAATTGCGCGCAAGTTCATTGCAAGCTGATCCAGATCGAAATACGCATCAGCACGATATCTGAACATCTTCTCATCCTCAACAATGGAATACGAGAAGTCAAGATTCCTGTTCTCGTAGAGAAAGAGACGTTGCCGTTCAATCAGAATGCTCTGAATGAGAACATTGAATTCATCATGGGTAAACTGACCAAGCTCCTTATCCGGCTTCTTGTCTCCGTAGATACGGTACCAGATGTTACCACCGCAACCATACCCGCCAAGATCAATATCCGAAGCATTGATTCTCGCCATACGCAACAGATAGCTATCCATGAGCTTCCGCAGCGCTGTGCGTTCTGCAGGGGATTGCTTTGCAACGAGGTCCCCTATCAACATTTGTCGTTCCAATCCCTGACCTGTATCCGGGATCGTAGCGGCAATGTCACGCAATGTTTTTACAGCAGTTTCTATCATCGATTCGTCTATATCACTTTCAAGTACTCACTGTCACACAAAAAAGCTGACAGAGGTCACAAATTTCACAGCTGAATATATCCATTGATCAAAGTAATGTCAACGAATATTTGAGCTATTCCTTCGGTACCACCGCTTCACGCGGCGGAACCGTCAGAGCACTGCCATTTTTTACCGTGGCGCGTGTCATTTTTCCCCACCAGGACAACAGCTCGTATTTATCCGCAAAGGGAAAGAACGATGGCGGCTGTGTCAGAAACCTTGCATCATACCTGAATGACTTCAAGAACCCGTTGATGAGAACCCCGCCAGAACTCACGCCGAATGATGTCGAAGCATTCATTACTGCCCCGCCAAAGAGATTGAGCAGTCCCTTCAATCTCAGCGCCATATTACTGTAGCCTTTGGCAGCAAATACACCATTCTGACAATAGATAGCAGCGTGGATATTGGTTTGCGAGGATGAACTTCGCGAAACCCCTGTCGTCGGCACTGACCCGTCTGGTTATGAGACATATATGGTGCATCATTTGGTGTCATGCATTTAGTCATCAGTTGTAGCGGACGCGATCTCCTCAAGCGTCGTCGATCCTTCCTTTACGCGTTCCATGCCGGAACGGCGCAATGTCCACATTCCATCCTTCGTTGCTTGCTGGCGGAGGGATTCTTCATCCACATCAGCACCGGACTTCACGATGAGGTGACGAATCTCCCTGGTAAAATACAATGCTTCATGGATTGCGGCTCTTCCCTTATAGCCACCACCGCATTTGTCACATCCCACGGCTTCATAGAACGTGCGAGTGTCAAGATCCTCCTCCGTGAACCCAAACTTCAGATACATATCACGGTCGAGTTCATCTTTGGCAATAGGGCGCTTGCAAATCTTGCAGAGCGTCCGAATCAAGCGCTGAGCAACAATGATATTAATTGCATATGCTATCAGGAACGGTTCGATACCCATCTTGTATAAACGGGATACTGCACTCGGTGCATCGTTCGTGTGAAGTGTCGAAAATGTCAAATGCCCTGTATTTGCAAGTTTGATTGCGATCTCAGCCGTGGTCTTATCACGCATCTCACCCACCAGAACAATGTCGGGGTCATGACGCAGAATGCCGCGGATGGCAAGATCAAAGGTCATCTTTGGACCGATCTTCAACTGGCGCGCACCCTTGATGATATACTCGACCGGCTCCTCAACTGTCAACACGTTTACTGTCGGATCAATCACTTGATGGAGTGCAGCAACCAACGTAGTACTCTTACCGCTTCCCGTTGGACCAGTCAGGATAATAATGCCCTGTGGCTTGGCGATGGCTTTATAGAAAAGCTCGCGGGCCGGTCCCTGCAAACCCAATTTTTCCAGATCCGTGATTACCTTCCGGTCGTCCAGCACACGGATGACAATACTCTCCAGTTTATGCTTGAATTCCACGCCCACAATCGGCATGATCGATACGCGATACCGAATCATGTGATCATCCACCAGGCGCTGAATAAACCCGTCTTGAGACATCTCACGCTCAAAACGATCGACGTTCTTTGATCGATCCTTCACTACAGCGGCAACTGCTTCGGGCATGGTGTTTTCCTGAACGTGCCACAGCTTGAGGCTTCCGTCCGTCCGGAACCAGAACTCAGTCCTGTTACCCGCCTTGGCAATAATGTGGATGTCGCTCGCACCCTGTCGCACAGCTTCCAAGAGAGATCCCTCAACAAGATTGACAAGTGCGCTCTTGCTGATTTCAGCTTCAAGCGCCTCCTCATCAACTACAGCATCATCTTCCTTGACTTCAATTCCGACCTGGGCGTCTTCGAGAAGTTTGAGGAATTCGTTCTCCGGGGGAACAACCTGCTCGAGGAGACCCTCAATATCCTTGACCCTGCAATATGCCACCTCGTACTTCTTCACCCCAAAGTTCCGAGCGACCAATGGTATGCGCCGGTCCGTCGGATCGGCTGCAACGATCACAAGTTTGTCCGTCTGCTTCTCGTCAAACCTCAACGGAAGTATTCTCGCCTGCATCATCATGGCGCGCGCATTTTCGGGTAACGGATCGACAAACTTCTTGATGAAATCGATGCGTGATTTTTCAATCAGCTCATCGGCAAGGAATATCTCCCGAAAAGCATACAGGCTGGCTACCTCTCGAAATACAGCGTCGTGGTCAGCGTTAAAATCGTGGACAAGGATTTGGCCGAGATTGCGACGGTTCTTCTTTCCTTCGGCATCCTTGACCTTGAGCGATTTTTCCAACGTCTCATAGTCGATGATGCCCTTCTTCAGAAGGGCAAAACCTATCTTATCTGTAATGTCAACCTGTGCCATTGTAGTTGTCCGTTGTTTCTTTCAGGGGGATAGACCAATTGTTTAGGTAATGGCACTCTCATATTGTTCCACAACTACCTGGCCCACAGCCGGGTTCTTCGGTCGAATCGTCGCTGTTTCAGACGATACAATCGTCAACGCTGTCAACACTACCATGATCACCATCGAAATCATAACCTGGATATAGTCGATTGCGTTTCTCATCTTGTATGAAGTTTCTTTTTCATAATACTCTGCAAGCTGGAATGCCGTGTGCTTCACCGTTCCAGTTTCAGCACCCGAGTGGAACCGTGAGATTGATGTTTTGGTAAAAACGCCCGTCGCTTCGAACGCCTCGGTAATACCGGCACCTCTCTCCACCATCATCGGCAAGGCAATGGTTTTGATCTGGTGTTCCATATACTTGTTCCCGCAGGCTTCCGCTGCCATCCGGATAACCTCGATGTTCTCACCCGACCCGCTATACAGTGCGTAGAATACGCGACAGAAAATCTCAATGCTCATCTTGTGAAGGAGCGGTCCCATCGCCGGCACCTGCCACACATATCTGTCGAGGACGAAACGACCCCGCTCCGTGGTGAAATACTTGACGGCCAGAACAATCGGGATGACTGTTGCGAGAAGTATCAAGAACGCGTTCTCCACGATAAAATCACTCAGGATAAGCGTTGCCCTTGTCATCGGTGGAAGTTCAATATTAAACTTCCTGAAAAGTCCCGCCGTTGCCGGAAAAATATATCCCACGTAATACACGACAGCGCCAAACAATACCACAAGAGTTACCATGGGCATAATAAGAGCGCTCTTCAGGTTTTTCTTGAACTCAGCCTGACGTTCAAGAAACTTCGCTGTACTCTCATAGATCTCAGCCATGTTACCACTCTTTGATGCAAGGCCAAGCATGTGTGCGGTGAATCGACCAAGAGCGGCTTCATGTTTGATAAAAGCGCGCTCGCTGTCTTTCCCTTGCTTCAACTCGGTGTTGATGTCTTTAATGGCTTCGCGCAATGTACGATTCTCGATATCATTCACAAGAAGCTGCATGATCTCGTTGAACGGGAGTTTCTGTCGGATCAAGTCGGCGCTTACGCGAACAAATGTGACAATCTCCGTCGCAGGGGGCTTCGGCTTGAAGTCGAAGAGTCGTTTCTGGATTCGGATCACCCTGTAGCCCATCTTCTGGAGAGCATCCTGTACCTCGGCCCGGGTAAACGCCTTCTGCTCTCCGGTAACCGGCTTTTCGGTGCCACGCTGGACTTTATAGACCCATGCTGATCGCGGGACAACGTGCAGTAGTTTGAACTTCCGTTGCTTCGCCATCAACTGGGCTTTCTGCTTCGCAGCCCGCGTAGATTCGGCTTCCAAAATACCCTGGACGGGTTTCCCTGTAGAGGTTACACCTTCGATTCTGAATTCAGCCATAATAACATCCTTTGAATTTGGGGTTAGATCACTCTCTCTTTTACGTCACATCGAACAACTTCAGAACTACTATAGGGCACTCCCCTGTTGGGCCCACTTCCCGTCTTACTAGATCCCCCACCTAGCAAAACAAGCAGACCAACAAGGGGAGCCACCCTAACCCATCTCCCCTTCCACTATTGCTTCTTTGTCAAAACACCTGCTGACTTTGTGTTGCCACCACCATGTTTCCGTTGTTTCCGGTAGATCGCATTAGTTGTCCGCCACAATTACAATGCTATCTGCCATCACTGTCATCGTCACCTGCACATGTGTTGCCCCATCATTTCCCATCTCCATGCCTGTGCCGGTGATAGTGATCGAAGTAGCCGTTGGAGGCGCCGGATCCGGACTAAGAACGTATGACCCGTTTGACGTACTGGGTTTTGTTGTCAGCTTGTCCATTGTAAGGTTGTTAAATGAGTTACCCCCACCGCCGAAGGTACTAGGGCGGCGATAGTACTTCTGCGCTGCCGCTGCCAGTTGGACAAGATCATTGGAGAGCGAATCTCTGTTTGTTGCTGCCGCCTGGTCACGGAACATGAACAGCCCTACTGCAATCATGATTCCGACCAGCACAACTCCAATAACGATAAGTAACAACTGTTGTGTGCCCATGTGATTACCGCTCCCCTAGGTAAAAGAATTGGGCTCCATAAGTCTTGGAGCCCTGTTCAACAAAAAAATCTTAGTTACGGGAACGAAACGTATGTGCTGTCAGGCATAGCCTGCATGTCGGCAGAAATCAAAACGCCGGCAATTTTTTCGGTGCCCACTCCGTGAATCGTAACGCTCGTAGCGGAACCAGCTGCCGAAATGTTATATGTACCATTTGAGTTC
>JANNSJ010000064.1:0-56862 GCA_031402435.1 Bacteroidota bacterium
TGAGGAGCCGCAGGTTCCGAACTACGGGCGGCCCGGAGAAGGGCCGAAACTCCGCGTCGGGATGGTGCTTGCCATCGAACCGATGGTGAACGCGGGAACGGCGGACGTGGTGACGTTGGCGGATCAGTGGACCGTGGTCACCGCGGACCGAAAGCGCTCGGCGCACTTCGAGCACACGGTCGCGATCGGCGCGGCCGGGCCTGAGGTGCTGTCACTCGTCGAGGCGGACTGAGAGGGGCATGGCCAAGGAAGAAGGCGTCCAGGTCGAAGGAACGGTCGTCGAGCCATTGCCGAACGCGATGTTCCGCGTGGAAATCGAGAACGGTCACAGGGTTCTGGCGCATATCTCCGGCAAGATGAGGATGAACTTCATCAAGATTCTGGTGGGCGACAAAGTGACTGTCGAGCTGTCGCCGTACGATCTGACGAAGGGACGCATCACATATCGGTACAAGTAAACTTGAAAAGGATGTGGCACCATGAAAGTACGTTCGTCAGTGAAAAAGATTTGCATCAACTGTAAAATTATCCGCCGCAAAGGCGTGGTACGGGTGATTTGTAAGAACCCGAAACACAAACAGCGTCAAGGTTAAGGAGAAGTCACTTGGCTCGTATTGCTGGCATAGATCTTCCAAAGAAAAAACGCGCAGAGATTGGCCTTACTTATATTTTCGGTATCGGCCATGCGACCGCACGGAGCATTCTCACAAGGGCGGGAGTCGATTTCAACAAGAAAGTCGGTGACCTGAATGATGATGAGGTGGCAAAGATCCGCGGTATTATCACTTCTGATTACAAGGTGGAAGGTGCGTTGCGAAGTGATGTTCAAATGAACATCAAGCGGCTGATGGATATTGGCTGCTATCGTGGCATCCGCCATCGTCGCGGGCTTCCGGCCCGTGGCCAACGGACACGGACAAACGCCCGTACGCGCAAGGGCAAGAGGAAGACGGTTGCAGGAAAGAAGAAGGCTGCAGCGAAGACCTAGGCGCATTCAACGCAGGCGAACCATAATTATCGGAGGATAGACGTGGCGAAAACCAACCCGCAAGGCGGGGCATCGGCAGGACAAGAAGTCGTAAAGAAGAAGAAACGCATCCAGGTGGATGTAAGTGGCAAAGTGTTTGTCAAGGCGACTTTCAATAACGTTATCGTGACGATTACTGACGTCTATGGTAACACCATTAGCTGGTCGTCCGCCGGGAAGAACGGGTTCAAAGGTTCACGAAAAAATACACCGTTTGCTGCACAGGTGTCCGCCGAAGCAGCAGCGAAAGCTGCACACTCGCTGGGACTCCGAAAAGTGGAAGTGTTTGTGAAGGGGCCAGGCTCCGGTCGTGAAGCTGCGATCCGCGCTTTGCAGGTATCAGGTCTTGAAATCAGCAGCATCCGCGACATTACACCCATACCGCACAACGGCTGCCGTCCGCCGAAGAAGCGAAGAGTATAACGACACGATAGGAAGTTATTCATGGCAAGATATACCGATCCAAGTTGCAGGTTGTGCCGGCGGGAACGACAGAAGTTGTTCCTGAAAGGCACAAAGTGTTTCACCGAGAAATGCCCGGTCGAGCGGAGAGGGTTCCCGCCTGGTCAGCATGGACAGTCGCGCCGCTCCAAGGTTTCTCCTTACGGCGTTCAGCTCCGTGAAAAGCAAAAGGTACGACGCACGTACGGGCTGCAAGAGACACAGTTCCGTAACTATTTCACCAAGGCACTGAAACAACCCGGTCGTACCGGCGAGACACTCGTGAAATTGCTTGAGCGAAGGCTCGACAATGTCGTGTACCGATTGAGTCTTGCTCCCTCACGCAAGGCTGCGCGTCAGTTGATTAACCATGGCCACTTTCTCGTCAACAGCAGACCTGTCGATATTCCTTCGTTCCTGGTGCGAGCGGGTGATATGGTGCAGGTGCGGGAGAAGAGCAGGAAACTTGATCTCATCCACTCCTCGATGAAACGCGTAAAGGATACGGCCATGCTTCCGTGGCTCAGTCTGGACAAAGCGACGATGTCAGGGACTTTTTTGAATATTCCCGAACGTGCCGATATCCCGCTCAATGCTGATGAACAGTTGATCGTCGAGTTGTACTCGAAGTAACACAGATTTTTTAGGTTGTTTTCATTCCCCAGAGTGTAGAGGAGATTATGACAGCTGGAACAATTCAAATGCCGGAGCGAATTCAGCTCGATGATTCGAGCTATTCGAACACCTTCGGTCGATTCATTATGCAACCGTTGGAGAAGGGTTTTGGCGTAACCATTGGAAACACGATGCGCCGCGTTCTACTCTCATCACTACCAGGGTACGCCATTACTGCGTTCAAGGTCGATGGTGTACAACATGAGTTCTCCACAGTACCCGGTGTTGTCGAAGATATGCCGGATGTTGTCCTGAACATGAAGCAGGTACGCATGAAGTTGGTCAACAAGAAGACGAACCGCGTGATAGTGCCGCTCAAAGGGCCGACGGAATTTACTGCCGGTGATATTCAGACCGCATCACCCGATGTTGAGATTCTCAATCCGTCGCTTCATATCGCAACGTTGAATGCCGATGCCAACTTTGAACTCGACCTTCGTATCGGGCGGGGCATTGGCTATGTGGTGTCTGACGAGAACAAAAGCCCTGACATGCCGCTGGGCCTGATTGCCATTGATTCGATCTTCTCACCGATAAGGAATGTGCGGTATTTTGTTGAAACCACGCGCGTTGGTCAGCAGACGGACTACGAAAAACTGACAATTGAAATTGAGACGGATGGTTCCATCACTCCCGATGATGCTCTTGCATTCGCCGCCAAGATCGCACGCGACCATATCCAGTTGTTTATCAACTTTGACATGGAGCCGGAAGCGGAGCAGGAAGCGTCGGCACAGGACGCCGAGTTTGAGCGTGTTCGCAAGGTGCTTTTGACGCCGGTGGATGAACTTGAGCTTTCTGTACGCTCTCATAACTGCCTGCGAGCTGCCAGCATTAAAACAATTGCCGACCTGGTAAGCAAGGATGAAGCCGAGTTGCTCAAGTTTCGCAATTTCGGCCGGAAGTCGCTTGCCGAGCTTTCCGAGATTATCGAAGCGGAGAAGCTTTCGTTTGGCATGGATGTCTCCAGGTATTTGAAGGAAGGCGAATAACTCGCCATTCAGAATCAGTTCATTGTCCATTGATGGGTAACGATTATGCGACATAGAAAAGCAGGACGAAAACTCAAACGCACATCAAGCCACCGTAGGGCAACACTTGCCGCTCTGGCAACAGCGTTGTTGCGACATAAACGGATTACCACAACTGTGGCAAAAGCAAAAGAAACGCGTATGGTTGTTGAGCCCATGATCACCCGGGCCCGGCACGCGTCTGAACTTCCCTTGAAGGATGCCGCCGGTGTGCATGCGCGACGCCAGGTGGGGAAAATGATCAAGGACCGCACTATCATTGGCGAGCTCTTCTCAACCATTGCCGCAAAAGTCGGTACTCGTCCCGGTGGATACACACGGATTGTGAAACTCGGGCAGCGTCAGGGCGATGGGGCCGAAATGGCGGTGATCGAACTTGTTGATTTCAACACCGGACAGGAAGAAGAAAAACCGACTCCCGCGGCTAAGGCTAAAGAGAAGAAGTCTCCCGCTCCGCGCAAGCCCAAAAAGGCGAAGGAAGAGAAGGCGTCGCCTGTCGCGGAATCGAATAGCAAAGATTCTGCCTCGAAGAAAGAGGCCTCACCGTCAGAGACGAAAGAGTCCCGATGACGGGACTCTTTTCGTTTCCCGTTATCTCAATGCCTTGTAGAACTGCGCAGGATACATGAGATGAAAATTGGCACCGCAGAATTTGTGTTGGGTGTGGCAAACCTCAGGCAATTGCCCAAGGATGACTTGCGCGAGATCGCGTTTCTCGGGCGTTCGAACGTTGGCAAATCATCGCTGGTCAACAAATTATGCAACCGCAAGGCGTTGGCACGATCCAGCAATGACCCCGGCAAGACACGCGAGTTGAACTACTTCCTCATTAACAAGGAAACATATTTCGTTGATCTCCCCGGTTACGGCTATGCAAAAGTGCCTGAGCAGATCCGATCAAGCTGGGGAAAACTCATCGAGCAATACCTGAAATCACGACGACAGCTCTCGCTGGTTCTGCAGCTCATCGATTCCCGTCACGAACCGACTGAACTGGACATGATGATGGTGGGCTGGCTTGAATACTATGAGATTCCTTTTATTATTGTCCTCACGAAATCCGACAAACTCCCGCGCAGCAAAATGCCCAACTACCTGAAGGCAGCGCGCACGACGTTCCAGCGATTTCAATTCTGTAAAGACGTCATCCCGTTCTCTTCCATTACTGGCGAAGGACGCTCGGAGGTACTTCACATTATTGAAGAACAGGTAACCGCGTCCACCGCAGCCTGACGAGCGTACGTTTGTCGTGTCATGTCCTTGGTTTCCCAATCCTGAAAGAACATCCATGAAGAAACGCCTCTTTACTCCCGGCCCGACTCCAGTGCCTGAGACAGTTATGCTCAAGATGGCCGAGCCGATCATTCATCATCGCAACCCGGAATTCGGCGAAGTGATGAAGCGGGTCAACAAGAATCTGAAGTACGTATTTCAAACCGAGCAACCTGTTCTCACGTTAACCTGTTCGGGGACAGGTGGCGTTGAGGCAACGTTTGTCAGTCTCTTTTCGCCGGGTAACACGATCATCAGTGTGAATGGCGGAAAGTTCGGCGAGCGTTGGGTGAAGATGCCGCAGACATACGGGCTGAACGTTGTGGAGATCAAAGTGCCGTGGGGGACTGCTGTCCAAGCCTCTCAACTCATCGAAGCACTCAAGAAGTACCCGGATGCAAAAGCCGTGTACCTGGTTCACAGTGAGACTTCCACCGGCACTGCAACTGATGTGAAGGAGATGGCGAAAGTTGTCAGGGGAAACTCCAACGCCCTGGTGTGCGTGGATGGTATCACCGCAGTTGGTGCTCACGAGATGAGATTTGATGCGTGGGGAATTGATGTGTGTGTGACAGGATCCCAAAAAGGGTTGATGATTCCTCCCGGACTTGCATTTGTTGCCCTGAGTCAACGAGCCATCGAAATGATGCAGACGTCCAAACTTCCCAAGTTCTACTTTGATTTGAAGAAAGCACTTAAGTCGTATGAGAAGGATGATACGCCGTGGACCCCGGCAATCTCCCTCGTCATTGGTGTTGATGCTGCACTGGAGATGATACGGGCCGAGGGGATAGAGAACGTGTGGAAACGTCACGAGCGCCTTGCGAGCGCTCTTCGTGCCGGTGTTAGTGCCGTAGGCCTGAAACTTTTTTCCAATTCTCCTTCGTTCGCGGTAACACCCGTGTGGCTTCCCGAGAATATTGAGTGGAAGGCATTCAACAAGACATTAAAGGTGGACAACGGCATCACCATCGCCGGTGGACAGGATGAGTATACCGGGAAGATCTTTCGCGTGTCTCATCTGGGCTATTACGATGAGTTGGATATGATAGCGTTTATGGCAGCACTGGAGCGGACTCTTGCAACTCACAATCACAAGTTCGAGCTTGGTTCAGGGCTGAGTGCAGTGCAGCAAGCATTGATTGGGAAGGGATAGCGTTTGGCAATGAACATCCTCGTGAGCGATAGCCTTGAACAAAGCCTCATCGACGTCTTGACACGGGACGGTTTTGAGGTTGACAACAAACCGGGACTTTCAGCGAATGAACTGAAGGCCACCATTGCTCAGTACGATGGGCTTGTGGTGCGAAGTTCCACCAAAGTGACTTCGGAGTTGATAAACCTTGCTACTAGGATGAAGGTGATAGGGCGTGCTGGGACAGGAGTCGATAATATCGATGTCGAGGCCGCAACGAGACGTGGCATTCTGGTCATGAATACCCCGGGAGGCAACACTGTTTCTGCGGCGGAACACACAGTGTCAATGCTCCTCTCGCTGGCAAGGAACATTCCCCAGGCGCATTTGAGCTTGTCAAAAGGGGAGTGGGAACGCAAGAAGTTCATCGGTACGGAGGTATTCGAGAAGACTCTTGGGGTTGTCGGGCTTGGCAAGATCGGGCGCGAAGTAGCCCAGCGTTGCCAGGGGCTTGGCATGAAAACCATCGGTTACGACCCCGTGTTGGGTAGCGAGATTGCCATGAAGCTCAACATTGAGTTGGTGACACTCGATGAACTCTACCGGCGCTCGGATTTCATCACCGTTCACACGCCCCTGACCTCGGAGACCAAAGGACTCTTGAATGATGAAACATTGGCGCGTTGCAAACGGGGTGTTCGTATCATCAATTGTGCACGAGGTGGTATTATTGATGAGCAGGCATTGTTCCGGGCATTGGAATCTGACCATGTTGCCGGGGCGGCGCTTGATGTTTTTGAAGTCGAGCCTCCCAAAAACAATCCGCTCCTCTCTCACGCACACGTGATTGCGACACCTCATCTTGGAGCGTCTACGGAGGAAGCTCAAGAGAAAGTTGCTTTGCAGATTGCGCACCAGATGGCCGATGCACTGCATGGTAGAGCGTATAGTGGTCTTGTCAACGGAGCGGCACTTCAGATGTCGATCAACGAGGACGTGAAACCGTATCTCATGCTTGCAGAAAAAATGGGAAGTCTTGTCGCGCAATTAACCTCCGGAAAAATAAAACAGCTAACGGTTGTTGCGTCCGGTGAGATTGTTGTGTCGTCTCTGGAGTTGATGAAGGCGGGTGTACTGAAGGGAATTCTTTCGCATGTTTCTCCTGATCCGGTGAACTTCGTCAATGCGCCTGTGCTCGCAAACGAAATGGGACTTGTCATTGGTGAGCAGCGTGAAAGTGCGGGTGGGAATTTTACAAACTTACTCGGAGTACGGTGCCACACCGAACGAGAAGCGAAGGAAGTCGCTGGAACAGTGTTTGGTTCTTCGACAATCCGACTGGTGTCGTTGGATGGCTTTCGATTTGAGGTCAGACCGGAAGGGTTCCTCCTCATTTATAATAATATCGATAAGCCAGGTATGCTGGCAAGAGTTGGCCATATCTTGTCAAACCATGGTGTCAATATTGCTGGAGTCTCACTCGGGCGCACTGCAATTGGCGAGAATGCGCTCACAGTGATGAATATCGACAGTAACATACCGGATGCAGGGATGACAGAGCTGCTTGCACAGGATGGTATCTCCAACCTGAAACTTGTCAGGCTCGGCTGAGCCATGGGATTGTGCATTTCGTCCCTTCTTTTTTTGCAAAGCGCTTGACAAATACTAAAGGCGTGACTATATTTACCCACCAAGTCTAACCAATCACTCGATAAGAGAAGACTCAAGTAAAGGAGGTGGATAGTTCAGGGGGTTTATTGTTATTACTTTCCAAACACTCATACCCATGTGCTGAACGTTTGACCAGCGATGACCGTGATTCATCTACGGAACTTGCCGATTAAATCCAGGCCCAGTCCAATCGATCTAACACCATCAGATCAACGCTATAGCGCAGTTGAATGTTTGTGCAAAGGGACAGTAACAGTACAGGTTGTAAACAATGAAAGTGTCCGATACACAATTCAACACCACCATCGAGTAACAAAGTAATAGAATTCGGTCGTGTAGCGCAGTGAGTCAAGAACAATCGAGTGTACACTGTAACTCCAATCAGAGAGTTTCATTCTTGACTATCGTCAGTCACTGGCGATTCTGACCATGATCACCATTCATAGCAAGGAGAACCTACCTATGCAGTTCAACAAACTCTATCTGTCGATCAGCGTACTGCTGATTGGCGCGATCTGGGTTGCATGCGTTGACATCCCCAGTGGACCGGGAACCAATCCAAACACGAATTTCCGCACCACGGTGCGCTTCGTACATGCAATTGAAGGCGGCGCAGCGGGCAATATTTCGATTGACGGTGCCACGGCTGGATCGTCAATGAGCTACCTCGGCAATTCCGGCTATCTCGACGTAGCAGCCGGAGGCCGGTCCCTCTCATTTGGAGGTTCTACACCGTTGTCGCTTAACCTTAATTCGGAAGAGCAAAGTACAGTCGTTATTTATCAGGCAGATAATGCTACTGCGTATTTGAACCTTCGTGAGGGATATGCGGCGGTAAATAACGGTGTTCCCGGTTTCTCAAGGATCAAGTTCGTCAACGTCGCGAACGGTGCCGCCGCCAATGTGATTTTTAGAAAAAACTCCGTAGGGACAGGTGAACATGATTCACTTGCTGCTTCCGCGTTCGGTGCGGCCACACAGTATATCCAGTTTGACCCGGATCCGTCGGACACCATTTTTGCCATTTCAGGCGGTGGATATACAAGTGCCATAAGTGGGGCAACATCTGGCTCAACAGGTTCCGGCACCGTTGATTTTTCGGTGGCCAATGGCCTTGTTGTCAATGCAACCATCAAAACAAAGAACTCGGAAGGCTTCTTCACGAGTGCTGGCGTATACAACAGCGGCGGTACTCTTTTGTACACGATTCCTGTTGCCACCCAAACCATGTCGTTCAAGACGATTGCGATCTCTGGAGGGCAGGAAGTTCCGCCAGTGACAACCACTGCCAGTGGAACAGCGATCTTGACGGTGACCAATAGTACTGCTGCAGCGGATAGTGGAGCAAACTACAAAATCACCACTACTACTCCTACATCAATGGGCTTCTTTACAGCTGCGCATTTTCACAATGCGGCTGCTGGTGTCAACGGTCCGGTTATCCAGGCAATTAATGTGACAAAGCAAACGATGTCATTCCCCGCTACAACGGCAAACGGCTTGAATGAAGTGCCGCCGGTGACGAATACAAGTGCAAGTGGTGCCTGTACGTTTACGTTGTGGCGCGATTCGCTTCAGTACAATATTGTCCTTACGAAGGATCAATTTGATGATACTCTCACGGCAGCCCATTTCCATCTTGGCGCGGCGGGCGTGAATGGTCCGGTGGTAAGGACCCTTATGAGCACGCGCTTCTCGGGTGATACAACGCTTTCAGGAGTGTGGAGGAGAACGGACACGACGTTAGGTCTATTGACTGATGTACTTATCGCCTCGATCAGAGACGGAAACGTCTATTTCAACGCCCACAGTGTAAGCCGTCCCGGTGGCATTGTTCGCGCGCAGCTTGTTCCTAATGCAACGCATACGAACGTGTTTGACGCAGCGTTTACGGGCGCAACCTTGACGACTGCAATACGGGATGAGTTTGCATACAGTCGCATGTATATCAACTTCCACTCAAGTGCGAATCCGGGCGGCGAAATTCGTGGTCAGGCGGTACCGGATACGTTTACGACCAGTTCCTTCACTGCGACAGTGACCGGCCTCGCGAATGAAATTGGTGATTCATTAAACCAGGGAAGATTCTCGATTGCATTCAACACAACTCTTCAGCCTGGCGGCGCCATACGCGGTCAACTGGGTGTGGATGCAACGAAAGGCCAATACGCTGTCACTTCGTTATCCAATACCGCATTCGATGCGGGCAGAATGTATACGTTGATTGCAACCGGCAAGGGATCGACATTCAATATCCTCAAGCTTGAAGACCGCTTGGGAGGAACTGCCAAGCCTGCAGTAACGCCTGCGTCCAATGTCGTTAAGAAGGCACAAGCAAAAAAAGACCAGGCCACTAAAGAATAGTCACCACATGAAACTACTGAACATAATGCCTCAACAAACGGAGGAAGCTATGCGTGCAAAACCAGTTTTGCTTCTCTTTGCGCTTTTCCTGGTACCTGCAGTGTTGTTTGCGGGTGTTACGGGAAAGATAAAGGGAAAGATCACAGATCGTGACAGTAAGGAAGCGCTCGTGGGTGCCAATATCGCAGTTGAAGGCACGAGCTACGGCGCAGCATCGGATGTGAACGGCGAGTACACCATTTCAAACGTACCGGCTGGAACCTATTCGATAAAGGTCACTTATGTCGGTTATTCATCTGGTACGGTGAGTAATGTTCGCGTCAATTCAGACCTGACGACGGAGCTCAATTTCGCAATAGTATCGGAAGCGGTATCCCTCCAGGGATTCGAAATTATCGCCGAACGGCCGCTCGTGAACAAGAATGCCACGAATGCAGTCCGCATTGTGAGTGGTGACGATCTTGCGAACATCCCTGTTCGAGGCGTTGCCTCAGTGGTGGCATTGCAGGCAGGTGTCGTCGAACAAGGCGGTCAGTTGTTCATCCGTGGCGGACGCCAGGATGAAGTTGGCTATTATGTCGATGGCGCCGATGCCCGCAACGCACGGACCGGCCAGAACCTCATCAATATTGTACCTGAAGCGCTTGAAGAATTCCAGGTGCAAGCCGGCGGCTACAACGCCGAATATGGTGGGTCGAATGCCGGAATTGTCCGCCAACAACTCAAGACCGGTGGCAGTTCATACAAAGCATCGCTGCGCGCTGAAACCGATAACCTGAAAGCCAGAGGAGAGAAATTCCTTGGCGGGTATTCGTACGGATACAGCAACTATGCGTTGACATTTGGCGGTCCAATTGTTCAGGACAAAATCAAATTCTTTCTCGCCGGCGAGAACACGTTCCAGGGAGATCCCACGACAGCGTTCTGGGACGGTGGAGTGTTCAATGACTTGCGTGAGGATCTCACCGGTAGTAACCTGAACCCGAATAACCCGATCGACTCCATCACGGGACAGCGAGCCGTTGATATCGTTGACCTCGTAATACCTGAGGGAAATGTTCCGGGCCGCAAGCTTGAACGATGGGGCGGTAACGGCACGTTGACATTTGATTACAATCCGCTCATTGTGCGCTTGAGCGGGTCGGTGAACTACCAGAAAACACTGGTGAACCCCACTCCCATTCGCAACATCTTTAATCAATCGCGACTGTTTAATGATGATCAGAGCAGCGGCTTGTACAGCGCAAAGGTCAGCTACATTGCCTCCTCGAAGACATTCATTGACGTGACTCTCGGTTATCAGGATCAGCGACAAAAACGCTACGATCCATACTTCAAGGATGACTATCTGAGCTACGGCGACAGTATTGCGAACGCCGCCAAAGGAATCACGTTTTTCCGACGGACACTTTCTCCGCAGGATCTGCGAACCAACGGGTTTCCATTTTCACGCCCCGGCGGTCTTACCACAACAGGTGGGGGTGCCACTTCCTACATCAAGAGAAAACAGAACTACATGAGCGGCGCTCTTGACGTCACACACGCTCTTGAACAGCACGAGCTGAAAGGCGGTTTCACATACCAACGCTACTCGATTCGCAACTACGCCAACAATCGTTTTGAAGCTCTCTACCTGACGATGCTTACGAACCCGGATGCCGCGCGAAACGGCGGGACAGCATTTGACGCTTTGTGGAGAACCAACGGGCGTCCGAACAATTTCGGATACGACATCTACGGGAATGAAAACACCGGCGAAGGGATTGAAGGGGCGAAACACCCAACGTACTACTCTGCGTATCTTCAGGACAAGTTCGAATTCAATGATCTGGTGATCAACGCAGGCCTTCGTTTTGATTCGTTTGATAATGATGATTTCGAGTTCGTGGATGACCCCACCACAACGGCCATTGAGGGACCGAACAATCCATCGTTTGACTCTCAGAACTTCACCGTTCGAGAAACCGGTGTGAGGAAGGTGAAGGCATTCAAGACCGTCAGCCCGCGACTTGGGTTTTCGTTCCCTGTCACGGATCGCACGGTGTTCCATGTGCAGTATGGAAAATTCGTACAGGCGCCACAGCTCAATGCCATCTATGCAAGTACTTCAACGATGGCTGTCAGCTTTGGAGGCCAGAACTTTATTCCAAACCCGTTCGGCAACGGACTTGAGCCGGAGCGCACAACGCAGTATGAAATCGGCTTCACGCAGCAGTTCTCGGATTTCGCTTCGTTCGACATTACGACGTTCTATAAGGACATCAAGGGGCAGATCCAGATTGATCGCGTGGCAACAACAACCGGCTCTACTGCAGCTTCATACAACGTTCTGCAGAACGGTGACTACGCAACGACGAAGGGTGTTGAGTTTACGCTCAGAATCCGACGCGTGAACCGCGTACAAGGCGCGGTGAATTACACGCTCTCGGACGCACAGGGCACAGGCTCATCCTTGACGACGGCAGTCTCGGCGGTCGAGGCCGGGCCGGTTCGTCCGTTACTTATCTCCCCTCTGGCCTTTAACCAAACGCACCGCGGTACGGTGAACATTGATTATCGATTCGCTGATAATGATGGTGGACCCATTCTCTCCAAATTGGGCGCCAATGTGCTCTTCACATTCAATAGCGGACACGCGTACACAAGGGCCAAGGCGAATGCCAGCGGCGGTCAGCGTGGCCCGGAAGAGGGATCCATCCTTGCAGATGACGATCCCCGTTCACGAGAACCGGAAGGCGCCATCAATGCCAATACGACGCCATGGGTATTTCAACTTGATCTGAAGCTTGACAAGACGGTTTCGATTGGCGATATGTTCGACGTTAATTTCTATGTCTATGTGCAAAACCTGCTCAACACGAAGAACGTGTTGAACGTGTATCCGCGTACCGGTGTTGCCGACGATGATGGGTTCCTTTCGAACCCGCTCCTTAGTAGAGCCATTGTCGCAGGCCAGGGCGCAAGGTATAGCGAGTTGTATCGTACGATCAACTTGAAGGACAGGGCGCACTACTGGCAGAACCAGCTGGACGCCAACAACGCGTTCGGCGGTGGCGATCTGTATGGCAGCCCGCGCCAGTTCAGGTTCGGATTGAACATCACCTACTAGCCAGGGAACGGTCGTGAGAATACACATTCTTTTTACAAACTAAATCAGGTCTAAAGCCATGAAAAGAATAACATATGTGTTTGGTGCTTTGCTGGTTGTGGCCGCAATGCTTCTGGCAGTAATGCCAGACGTTGCCTGGTCGGGTGACCAGTCAGGGCGGGGGCATGTGCCCAGCAGTTTGCGCAAGACAAACGGCGCGCCTGTTTCCACGCTCATCAATATCAACAATGTGGCCGGCTGGATCAGGAATGACGGATGGTCGGCGCGCATACCTTCATCAGGAAACTCCGGTGTGTTCTTCCCGCGGGGAACTGCCGCAGCAATTTTCCAGGATGGTATTGTGTGGGGAGGAAATGTGAATGATGGTGGCTCACAGCTTTTGCGTGTTGGCGGGCAGACATATAGCATCGGAACGGATGCCGGCCGGATCATCTCGCCGGGAGTGGCCGCACGCCCGGGTGACCCCGATGTGCGCATCTATCGCATCCGTCGCGATTACAAGACTGCAAACCTTCGTCAGGATGCAGCCGAAGTGAATGAAAAAGGACTCAACGCCGTTACCGACGGTGATATTGCCACCATCCGCGCTCAGTATGAGACTGACTGGAATGAGTGGCCGGCAGCCCAAGGCGCACCGTATTATGATAGGGATAATAACGGTGTTTACAATCCCGCGATCGATGAACCGGGTGTTGCTGATGCCGACCAGATCATCTGGTTTGTTTGCAACGATTTGAATGTCGGGCGCACGAATGCACTCTATGGCTCCAACCCCATCGGCTTCGAGTTGCAGGTGACCCTCTGGGGCTACAACCGTACCGATCCTCTGGCAAATGTGTACTTCAAAAAGTTCACATTTATTTACAAAGGAACCGCAACCACGCCGCCAGGCTCAACGATCACCGATATGTATGTTGGTCAGTGGTCGGATCCGGACATGGGAAACTCTGCTGATGACTTTTCGGGCTCCGATGTACCGAAGAGCCTTGTGTATGTATACAATGCCAACCCGACCGATACCGAGTACGCCAAGTTTGGCTTGAAGCCTCCAGCAGTTGGATATGATTTCCTGCAGGGACCGATGGTCAATGGCGCTGCGACGGATTCTGCGGTATTCAATCTGAAGCGCCGCTATGGGAAAAAGAACCTTCCCATGACAGCCGCATTCTATTTTGCATCCGGAAGCTCGATCACAGACCCGCCTCTTGGAAGCAGGGAAGGAACCATTCAGTGGTATAACCTGCTGCGCGGTCTCATTCCAATTGGTGGCGGCCCGTTCGTTCATCCCAATGTTCCTGGTGTCACCACCTTCTGGCTTGATGGCGATCCCGTCGCAGGCACCGGACGACTTGATGGTGTCATCACTGGACCGAGCGACCGCCGTATTGGAGCGTGTTCAGGCCCGTTCACCATGGCTCTTGGTGATACACAGGAAGTTGTGGTTGGAGTTGTTGCCGGAATCGGAGCGGACTTCAAGAACAGCATCACGGTCATGAAGAACAATGACGTTGCTGTGCAGAACGCCTACAACGATCTCTTCGATCTGCCCAAAGCACCACCTGCACCCAAATTGAGAGTTGCCCAGTTGGATAGGAAGCTCGTGCTTGATTGGGGATATGATGATGCAGCAGTGCAAGAGACGGAAACCTTCAACAAGAAGGGTTATGTGTTTGAAGGGTACAATGTGTATCAGGTTACTTCACCTGCAACGCCGATTGACCTTTCCGGCGACAAGCGAAATCTGCTGAGTAAAATAGATGTGAAGGTTCTTGCCACGTTTGACAGGGCGGGCAATGCCGTACGCACTATTGCGGACAACGTATTTGATCCTACGCTGGGTATCATTGTTCCTATAGTGAAACAATTGGGAACTGATAATGGCATTCAGCGAAAACTTGTTATTGATGAGGATCTTATCCGTCAAGCAACGCTTGTGAATGGTCAGCGATATTACTTTGCCGTGACTGCCTACGGCTACAATGCCGACGAACAGGCGCTCACTCACGCTCTCGAGTCCACACCGTTGATTACCACCGCAATACCGCAAACACCGAACCCGGGCTTCAGGGTGTCCGCAGCTCCCGGAGATACAGTAAAGGGTATCACCCACACAACGGTGGCAGGCGGTCAGAGCGATGGTAACGTCGAAGCATACGTCGTGGACCCGACGGCACTCACCGGCCATACGTACAAAGTCACCTTTGATACCCTCAACGGTGGCCCGGTCTGGCATGTCGACGACATTTCCATGAATCCGCCAGTGAGGAAGATCTCAAACCAGACCAACCAGACTGGAGATGAGGTATACGCGAACGTCGATGGAATACAGATCAAGGTGTTCGGTGCACCCAGTGGTCTCAAAGATCTGCAGCACGTCACGAACCCATCCGGGCCTGTTAACCCGGCAACGTATGCCGCGTTTGCATTCAACGGCTGGAACTTCCCAACCACTCTCGTCGGTCCGACTGGCCCGAATAATCCCAACCCGCTTGTCGACCGTCCGGAAGCAGATTGGGGAGGTGGACAGTGGGGAATTCATACGGGTGGAGCGGGGGCCGCTGGTGACGAATCATATCTGGGAAGGTTTGTTCCGCGCGTATTTCGTAACGACAATTTTAGTCGCTTTGTCCCCTTCGATTTCGAGCTTCGTTTTACGGCGGCGGGCGGAAAGGCCTGGCTGGCGTTCACAACTGAAGCAGTGATTGACGTACCGTTTGAGGTTTGGAATATAGGCGTTGGTTCGCCGAACGACCCTTCGGATGACGTTCGGATGATTCCATGGATCAACGATGCTGACGGAAATGGGGCTTTCAACCTCCAGCGGACTGACCATGCTCTTTCCGGCGGGGACAACGATCCGTACACGGACTGGATCTACTGGTATGAAGCGTCTCCGAGCACTCCCGGAAGCGCCGGCTACAATGCTTTTGTGGCTGCCGGTGCGGCCTATGACGGCTCACAAGGAACAGGCGACGAAGTGATGGCGCGCGTTGTTCTGGCAAACTGGAACGGTGGAAGTATATCGAGTCCCACCTGGCCGGCGAACGTGAACTCTGTAATGCCTGCAACTGGGAATGTTATTCGCATCATTGCGACGAAGCCCAACCGGGCATTTGCTGATGAGTTCACAATCCCTTCTCCTCCGGCTTCGGCGTACGATGCAACCGCAGCAAAGGCTGATGTTACGGCAATCAATGTCTTCCCCAACCCGTATTACGGGTTCAATAGGGCCGAGACGTCGAAGTTTGCCCGGTTCGTCACGTTCAACCACATGCCGCCAAGGGCCGAGGTCAGGATATTCAATCTGGCTGGCGCTCTCGTGAGGGCAATAGTGAAGGATGATGCGACGCAGTTCTTTACGTGGGATCTGAACAACACAAACGGTCTCCCTGTGGCAAGCGGCATTTACATTGCATACATGACGTTGAAGGATGCAGGCGGCGCCGATCTTGGAACCAAGACGTTGAAGCTTGTCATCATCCAGGAACAACAGTACCTGGATAACTTCTAAGCCATGAACTCGTTGACCATTGATTCAGTGACTTTGAACCGAAACTTTGAAAGGAGCAGCAAATGAAACAGCCAGCAATACAGGTGTGGAGCATTACCCTGGCGTTGTTCCTCCTTGCACTCGTTGTTCCGATGACGGCGAATGCAGGTGGTGAAAACAGGGTGGGCACCAATGCAGCCCCCGAGCTTTTGATTCCGGTTGGTGCCAGGGATATTGCACTCGGCGGCGCAAACATTGCAACGACAAGCGGCATTGAAGCAATCTTCTGGAACCCTGCAGGTCTCGCACGGGCCAAAAGCAATGCCAATGCCATGTTCTCTCATATGAATTACATCGCTGACATTGGCGTTGAATACGTTGCACTCAGCGCCGGGTTCGAAGGCTTCGGCACCATCGGCTTCAGTCTCAAGTCGATATCCGTCGGCGATATTGCAATCACGACTGAAGACCAGCCGGACGGTACGGGTGGTACTGTCAGCCCGACAATCGTCAACCTTGGGATTACATATTCGCGTCTCCTTACTGATAGGATTTCTGTCGGTGCAACGGCAACCCTTATCTCCGAGCGGTTCGATAAGGTGAATGCGACAGGGGTTTCGTTCAACGCCGGTGTACAGTACAACGGGCTTGGCGGAGTGAATGGCCTCAGCGTTGGCGTGGCGGTGAAGAATATTGGTCCGCAGATGCGCTTTGAAGGTGATGGACTGCTTCGTAATGGCCAGGTAAATGACGTCCTGCGTCCGGGCACATTCTATCGTGTTACGGCTGCAGCGTTCGAGCTCCCGTCCACAATCGAGCTTGGTCTTTCGTATGCAGTTGATATCGGCGAGCAGAACGGACTGAACCTCTCGGGTATGTTCCAGAACAACAACTTCTCGTCGGACGAATACAAGCTGGGCGCGGAATATAGTTATGATAACACGTTTTTTCTCCGCGGCGGATACAATCTTTCTGAGAGCAAGAAGAACAGCAGTCTTGGTGTATCGGATAAGACATCGTTTATCTATGGATTCACAGCCGGCGCCGGGATTCAGTATCCGGTCGGCAACCTGGACCTGACGTTTGACTATGCATTTAGAGCAGTCAACTTCTTCCAGAATAATCATGTCTTTGCCGTCAAGCTTGGATTCTAAGTGAGCAGGTTTTGAACTGTAGATGCAACGCCTGTGTATGCGTCAGGGATTTCACAATCCCTGGCGCATAGGCGTGTAAGGAGGCATCGATTGGTCGTCAATGCCTTTTATGGAAATGTGGTGTAGCCCCACGTTTGAGTGAGTGTCTGTGGCGTATGAAGCGCCGAAGTTCTGGTCATGGTCATTGTCGGTCCTATGCTCTGGTCAGTATATTTGCAGTTTGGTCGCTGCTACCCTCGATATTTCTCATGCCAGCGACAGAGCATTCTCCGCACACCGGCATTGTATTTTTCCACCAACCCATTTTAGTTCTCAATTCACACAATCACCATTCAAAGGAGAGGTAGCTGTATGAAAAATGTTTCTATGTTATTGGGTGTCCTGCTTGTCTCGGTTTGTTTGGGGCTGGCCGGATCAAAGAAGGTGCAAAAGCCGGATGTTCTTGTGGAGACAGCGGCTCCGGTTGTGAACTCATCGCTACGATCGTTGCCTCCCGGTTCGCCTCCGAGGACGTCAGTTGCCGGGAACTACACGACGCTTGAGGGCTTCTATGATTACCAGATCAACGGGGGAGCAGCCCAACATATTCGCGCCAATCCGGCAAATGGGAATCTGCATGCCATCTACATGGCGACCAGTGACTCGCCAGCTGTGTCAGGAGATCCGAGTCGAAGAACATGGTATGCATTCAGTACGAATGGCGGCACGTCATGGAATAATTTTACAAACCTGCAGGTACCGAGCCGGCGTTCAGGTTTCGGAACACTTGATCTCGGAGCTGGTCCGTTTGCCGGCGCCGCGATTATTGCAAACCATAGTATCCTTGCTGGCGCCGGGAACCAGGCAACCATATTTGTTGACTTCCCCGAAGGTGGAGGTGCGTTCTCTGAAATCGGCCCTCCAACTGGTTTTGGGGGGGATGAAGTGATTTGGCCTTTCGTTGCGAGCGCTTCTGATGGTTCAGTGATTATGGCAGGCTCGCGGCAGACTGGGGCAACAAACCACTATGCCGGCACCTCGGACTTCGTAAGTTGGTCACCATTTGCAACGTACCCAGGTATCAACTCCCCGGGTGGTCGCTATCCGACTCACGCCAATGGAACAGGGCGCGTCGGGATTCTGCTCAACTCGGTGACCACAGGAACATTCTTCCTTGAATCCACCAACAATGGTGTAACCTGGGCTTCCTCAGCAACCGAAATCCATCCTGCCACGCCACCCGGACGTGTGGCCGGCGTCGATACATTCCAGGCGTGGGTGGGTGGGGATTTTGTGTATAACGGCAACGAGCCGCTTTTTGCAGTTGATCAAATAAACATTGGTGCAAACACCGTCACCGAAGAACCAATAATCGCATTCTTCAGCGCACCCACGGGCTGGAAGAGCATTGCAACATCATTCAGCACTCCCAACGTTCCCGCATCGCGCAACAGGGCACAAACGAACACGTTCCAGATGGGTTACCCCGCGATCGGTATGTCAGGTTCACAGATTGTCGTTGTGTACCAGGCGATGCAGCGTGAGACTTCAGCGGTTGGCTTCAACTTCATCGACGTTTTCGCCGTTCGATCAACCAACGGCGGCAATACCTGGTCAACACCTTACAATGTCACACAAACGGTGAACCTTGACGAACGTTATCCTGCCATCTCACCTTGGAATGAAGCAGGATTTGTCAATATTACGTGGCAGGAAGATTCCCAGCCGGGTTCTGCCGCTTTTACTGACCTCGCGCCGCTCAGCCGTGCACGACAGAAATTCCTGAAACTTAACCTTGCATCCTTGACCTTTACCGGTGTCGGCGAAGGTGGAAGTGAATTGGCCACCAGCTTCAAGCTTGCGCAGAATTTTCCAAATCCATTTAACCCTGCAACGAAGATCGACTACACAATTGCAAAAGCGGGTCTTGTGACCATCAAGGTCTATGACGTGTTGGGCAGGGAAGTTGCCTCACTCTTGAACGAATCACTGCAGCCTGGTTCGTACCAGGTAACGTTCGATGGACACAATCTTGCCAGCGGACTGTATATGTACAAAATGGTTGCAAACGGGTTTACCGAAACAAAGAGAATGATGTTGGTGAAGTAGGTACAGTGTGTCGAATGGTGCGTGGACGAGCAATTCCCCGCACCATTTTTGTTCTTCTGTTGGCTCATTCCAAAAATATTACGTTGAGAGGATTATCATGGTGAAGAAGACTGCTCTGGTTGTTTGTCTCTGCGTTGGTGCGCTTGCGGTTCATGGCGGCACAATCGTAAAGCGAAGCGTTCCTGCATTCAAACAAAAAATGTTCGAGATCGCTCTGCCGGATGAACGACGTGTTCCGGAGGTGAATTCAGGAAAATCAATTCCGGCGCTTCCCCAGGAATCGCCCATGCGTACGCTCGGAGGGACATACACCGGGATTACCGGATTCTTTGACTTTCAACTGAATGCGGGTGCGTGTCAATACATCCGTGTTGATCGCAACGATCCATCAGGCAACACGATCCACGTGATCTACATGACCGACCCGGACTCAACAGACGACCCCGGTCATCCAAGCCGGGGCACGCGCTACGTGTATTCAACGAACGGCGGCTCAACCTGGGATTCATTCGGTTCTCTCCGCGTACCCGATCGAAGATCCGGGTATCCTTCGCTTGATATGTTGCAAGGCGCCACGCAGGGCACGGTCATTGCCAACCACAATAATGCCGGGACAGGAAATGCCTCTTTCATTTATGTTGACTCACCACCCGGTGGCGGCGCATTCAGCGAGTTAGGCTCACCCAATCCGTTCGGCTCGGATGAAGCGATATGGCCCGGCGTCGCGAGTGCTTTTGATGGATCGGTTATCATCGGCGCCTCACGCTCCACAGCGTCGACCTGGCATTTGACGCGTACACCGGATTTCATAAGCTGGTCAGCATGGACCACTCTTTCTCCTGCGGCAAGTGCAGGGAGCCCGGTAAAGGCAAATGGAACAGGGCGCGTGAGCTGTCTTGTGAATACGGCATTTGAAGGCGACGAAGGTATCTTCGTATTTGAATCGACAGACAACGGTGCAACATGGCCCGCATCCGGTCAATTGACTTTCACGCCTTCGCGTATTGCAGGACCTGATACATTCTGGTACAATCTTGGCTCGGACATGGTGTACAACGGGGATGCGCTGTACCTTGCCGCAGGTGAGGCCAACGTCGGTCTCAATGCTCCAACCGATAGCGCCCAGATTACCTTCTGGAGCCAGGCAACGGGGTTTGTGCCGGCAGCAACCAAGGTCAACACTGCCGGTGTTGCCGCGTTTGAACACCGTGCGACCTTGAATACAACCACGCTGGATATGCCCTCCATTGGAATGTCGGGTACCACGATTGTCATAGCATATCATGCGATGATGGAGAACGATACATCCGTTACCGGCTACAACAACTGCGACATCTTCATCGTGCAGTCGAACAATGGCGGAGCAACATGGTCCGTGCCCCGCAACGTGAGTAACAGTCCGGGTCTTGATGACCGGTTTGTTTCTGTCTCTCCGTGGAATTCACCCGGTGCTGTCAACCTGGTATGGCAGGAGGATATAGAGGGGGGCTGCAATATTATCGGTGATCCCGGAGCCACTGTTCAACGGACGCGTCAAGTGTTCCTGAGAACCACGCTGACCAGTGTCGAAGAAAGCAACTCTAGGCCGGTCTCGTTCACTCTTGCCCAGAACTATCCGAATCCATTTAACCCTTCGACGGTGATTGAATATTATGTCCCGCAAACCGGCCGTGTCACGCTGAAAGTCTACAACCTTCTTGGTGGGGAAGTCGCTGCGTTGGTAAATCAGACCATGCAACCGGGCGCCCATCAAGCGACTTTTAATGCTTCATCGCTACCGAGCGGGATGTACGTGTACCAACTGAAGTCGGGTTTGTATACCGAATCAAAGAAGATGTTGCTTCTCAAGTAGCTCCGGATTCTACCGAAGGAGTTTAATTCCTCGACAGAGTGTCCACCATCCCGGCCCTGATCAGTCCCTTTGGACTGGTCGGGGCTGAGTTGTTTGTGGAACTGACAGTTGACTTGAATTCCTTCTTGCGCCCCAGCCAACTTTTTTTGTATATTGATAAGAGAACGATGTCCCAATTCTCACCACCCTGATCTGTCTGTATTCTTTCAACACCATTCAAGGAGGGCTTTTCATGACACAAAGGATAGCAGCTGTAGTTGCAGTGTATATTCTCGCGCTCAGTGCTGCACATGCAGGCGAGAACGTCAAAGGTGCTGCACACAAGACCAAGTATGAGCAACCATTCATCGAGAGCGGGGTTGTTAAAGAAATACCCTCCAGACCGGTTCCTCGAATTGATCCGTTGCAGTCTCCAGCACACGTGGGCACGTTCACGTCATTGACCGGCTGGTATGATTATCAGTCGAACGGCGGATCGGTCCAACAAATCAGGATGAATCCTGCCAATGGCAACATTAGCACCACATGGATGACAGCGTTTGATTCCCTCGCATCCGGGCACAACGCTTCGCGGCGCGTCATGCATGCGTACAGTTCAAACAGCGGTGCCTCCTGGACCAATTTCAACAGTCTGTACGTTCCCGACCGGCGTGCAGGGTTTCCCTCCATCGATCTGGGTCAAGGTCCATTCGCCGGAGCTCCAATCATTGCAAACCACAGCATCATCACGGGTGGTCAAGTTCAGGCAACTATTTTTGTGGACTTCCCGGAAGGCGGCGGCGCTTTTAGTGAGATTGGTCCCCCCACCGGGTTTGGTTCTGATGAGACCATATGGCCGTATGTTGCCGCTACCTCGGATGGTTCAGTAGTCATAGCGGGATCGCGTTCCACTGCCGCCACCGTACATTATGCGAGTACTGCAGATTTTGTGTCATGGTCACCGTTGGCGCAAATGATCGGCCCAGTGCAAAGTGGCGGCAGGTATCCTGTTCAGTCCAATGGCACCGGTCGAGTTGGCATTGTGGCAAATAACAACAATCCTGTCTCCCTTACGACTGGTGGCAACTGGTTCACTGAATCAACAAACAACGGGGTTACGTGGAGTACGCCTGTCAACCTGTACGGATTCCGCGAATCCGGTGTTGACACTTTCCTTGCGTATGTGCATTCTGATTTTGTCTACAATGGAAACAATCCGCTCTTTGTTTTCTCGGAAACCCACAACACTCTGGATATGGATCAAATCTCGTTTTGGAGTCAGGCAACTGGTTTCAAAGTTGCCGTTGCACATGACCCGACGAAGTACTTCTTCGATGCAAAGAATCAGCGATTTCATGCATTGCGCCTTGGTTGGCCATCCATTGGCTTGTCGGGGAATACGATTGTTGTTGCCTTCCAGGCGTTCGAGGCGGATACTGATCGGTTGGGATGGAACTACGGCGACTTGTGGTTTGTCACCTCGGGCAATGGTGGCAACACCTGGTCTACGCCCCAGAACATCACGAACACACGATTTGTTGATGAACGGTATCCAAGTGTATCGAAATGGAATCCACCGGGACAGTTCAATATGGTATGGACACAAAAGGCGGGAGCCAGCGGCTTGTATGCATTCCCGGGTGCACAGCAACCCCCGAATCCTGATACGGTCCGTACGTTCCAGGTTTTCCAGAAGATCCTCCTGACAGACGTGAAGTCCCCGGAAGAGATTGCAACCGGCTTTAGATTGAACCAGAACTATCCCAACCCATTTAACCCCGCAACGAAGATTGGTTATACTATTGCGCGGGCCGGCTTGGTGTCACTTAAGGTGTATAACATGCTCGGGGAGGAAGTTGCAACACTGTTGAATGAGGAGTTGCAGCCGGGAACATATCAAGCGACCTTCAATGCTTCTTCGTTGTCGAGTGGGGTGTACCTGTACAAACTGAAGGCAGGTTCGTATACCGAATCAAAGAGGATGCTGTTGCTTAAATGAGGTGAAGATCATCCAACAGATCTTCTGGCGTAGAACACGTTGGCTAATTCATTGTTCTCGGATTAAAGGTGACAATAACAGCCCTGATCGGTCTTTTGACTGGTCGGGGCTGAGTTGTTTGCGAAGGATCTAGACCATTTTCCTTCTTGCGCTCCAATATCATTTTTTTGTATATTGACGGGAACAACAATTGCTCGACATCCACCATCCTGGTTATAATATTTTACCACACTTACATTAGGGAGGGTTTTATGATGCGAAAGCTCATAATTCTTGTTGCCGTTTGTATGCTCGGAGTTGGTGCAATACACGCAGGCAAAAATTTCAAGGCCGTCAAACCGGCACCGCTGATTATGGATGACGGTATCGAACGACAGCCGCAACTGGGGCATGGGCAGTACATTTCCGGACTTGACCATGCTGCATCGTTGAATTGGTATCCGGTGGATTCCATGGCCAATGCATTCGGCCCTGCAAGTACGCGTGTACGACCGATCATCTACGATCCAGCAACGAATGTTGTTGCTCTGGTCCATCGCGGTGCAAGTCCCTATGCGGCCGGGAGTGGTCAGTTGTGGTACAACATGTCGCTCAACGGAGGTCTTTCGTGGCGTCGCGTTGGTGATCTTAATGGTGGCTCAGGGTTAACGTGCCGTTATCCGACTGCTACAATTTCGAATCCTGCGAATAATAATGATACAAGCCAGTGCATTTTCGCATGGGTAGCGCCAAACCTTGAACAAGCAGGGGCGTTTGGTCTGTATTCCTATGGCGCTGACTTCCCGCTTGGAGGCGGGGCTGGAAGCGGAGTAGTTGATAACATTGATATGGGAGGCAACTCCGCCGCGGCAATTATTTGGCCGGTGCCAAATTCAAATTGGATCATCTGGGGTTCGACAGCGGCAACCACTGCCGCCACGCCCAATGATTCCCGCGTCTGGCGAACCAACGACTATGTTAGCGTACCCACACAGGTTCCTCCCACTTGGACCGATGCTGTGCCGAACTTCCAGAACGCCATCTCCTATATTCCCGGCATGGCAAACTCCACCGGCAGTTACTTTGGCATGCACGGCCTCTTTGGATTTGATACGCTTGCAAACGCATTCAACGGCGGGTATTCCAAGTCAACGGATAATGGCGCAACATGGAGTCAATGGATTCGCCCCGAACCGGATTGGATGATCGGGACCGGTTTACCGCCGCGCTACGATTTGTATGATTATGTGCAGCCACCCGGAGGGACGGTGAGCTACAATGGGGATATGACTGTTGACGGAAACGGTCGAGTCCATTTCTTTCATGTTGTTGTTGATTCTCCATGGACGAGAAATGATTCCCGTGGCATCCTTGAAGTATACGAAACGGCCACAAACGTGTGGGCATACAAGTGGGTGACGCAGAGCCTGAATACTTTTACGGGACTTGGCTATCCGGCACCACCTCCATCGACAACACCATACCTCGCGCAGACAAATAATTGCGTCCGCACTTCCGTGAGTCCGGATGGTCAAATGATGACGCTGGTCTGGCTCGATGCTGCGACCTCGGCGCCTGCTGACTCGTTTCCGGATATTTGGTTTTCGTGGAGAGGGATCAACGGCACCGCCTGGTCGGCCCCGGTAAACCTGACGCAGACCGCGGGATATCCGGAGATGCTCTTACATGCGGCACCCACGATGAAATCGAATGGTTCCAACAGTTATACTGTGTTCCTCGGACATAGCTACCAATGCAACATCAACACCTACCCGCCGGATAACGGCGTGAAGACAACGTTCTTTGTTGCGCCGTACACGTTTACAACAACAGATGTCGCAGAGAATGGTCAGCCCGCATCGTTCACACTGGAACAGAACTACCCGAACCCGTTCAACCCCGCCACAACAATCCGTTATTCTGTTGCCGAAGTAGGGCGTGTAAGCCTGAAAGTATTTAACATGCTTGGCCAGGAGGTTGCAACACTTGTTGATGGGAGTGTTGCTCCGGGCGAATATCGGGCGGATTTCGATGCTGCAAGCCTCTCAAGCGGAGTGTACGTCTACAAGATGACGTCGGGAAGTCGCGTAGAGTCACGCAAGATGTTACTGTTGAAATAGTTTCCATTTTTCCGACAAGGAAGCGTATGCTGTTCACACAGCCCCGAAACTATTCTTCGGGGCTGTGTGTTTACCAGATTGATACACATGGTCTTTTTTGATATATTCCAATGAGGGCAAGTTGTTTTTGAGGTCATGCTCTCCTTACATACCACCATCCCTTAGTCCACCGTACAATTTCATATTCAGGTAATAGTAATCAAGGAGGGATTCATGATGAGAAAGGTTATCGTTCTTTTTCTGGCCTCTGCGTTTGGGCTTGGCATTGCGCAGGCCGGCAAGGATTTGAAAAACATCAAGGCCGCAAAGCCAATGATCGATGACGGAATTGAACGACAGGTACCGGCAGGTCAGGGCGGCGCCTACATTCCGGGACTGGACAGGGCGACCGCACTTACATGGGTGGCGGTTGACTCAACAGCCAATGCGCTCGGGCAGGCAAACAGCGCAATTACACCAATATCGTACGCCAGTGGTCCCAATGCCCTTGTCGTTCTCCATCGCGGAGCTGCTCCATACGCGGCTGCCAGTGGGCAGTTGTGGTATAATATTTCATATGACGCAGGCGCCACATGGCGTCGCGTAGGTGAGCTTAACGGTGGAGCGCCTCTGGATTGCCGCTATCCCAGCGGTGCAATATCCAACCCGGCGGGCAACAACGATACCAGTCAGTGCCTGTTTGTCTACGCCGCTCCCAATCTTCAAAACGCCGGAGGGTTCGGACAGATCACGTATGGCGTGGATTTTCCATTGGGTGGTGGCGCAGGATCCGGTACGGTCGATGCCGGAACCAACAACTACACTTCAAGTACCACGATCTGGACACAGCCAAGTTCTCCCTGGATTATTTGGGCAACAAATGTGAGTGCCAGTCCGAATGACCACCAGAACTGGAGAACCAGTGACTACGTTTCCGTTCCCAGAACAGCTCCGCCAGGTTGGGTTGATGGAGAGCCGAATTTCATTAATTCATTGGGACATCTTTCAGGCATTGCGACAAGTACGGGTTCATATTACTCCGTATCGGGACTGTTCTCTCCGGATTCACTTGCGAACGCGTTCAATGCAGGCTATTCCAAGTCGGTAGATAACGGTGCGACATGGGGACCATGGATCAGACCACAGCCGGATTGGATGCTCGCAACCGGTTTACCGCCGCGCTACGATCTGTATGACTACGTACAGCCTGCAGGAGGAACGGTTCAGTACAACCAGGACATTGCCATTGACGCCAACAATCGCGTCCACTTTTACCATGTTGTGGTTGACACTCCCTGGACGGCGACAGATCCGCGGGGAATACTTGAAGTGTACGAAACCGGGACAGGCTGGGCATCCAAATGGGTGACGTCGGGTCTGAGTTTGAACCCGAGAACGGGCATTGGATATCCTGGTGCCTCGACTCCGGCATCACCATACCTTCAGCAAACGGGTAATGCAATTCACGCATCCGTCAGCGCTGATGGTCAGGTGCTGACGATGGTGTGGCTTGATGCCGCAACCTCTGCTCCGGGCGATACACTTCCGGACATCTGGTTCTCATACAGGAGGATCGATGGTGCGAATTGGTCAACACCGGCAAACCTGACGCAAACACCAGGGTTCCCTGAGTTATTGCTTCACGCCGCACCGATTGTCAAATCCAATGGCGCCAATAGCTATACAATCTTCCTCGGACGTACCTATCAGGCGAATATCAATACGTATCCACCTGACTATAACGTGAAATCCACATTCTTCGTCTCCTCGCATACCTTTATTGCAACACCCTCCGGCGTTGGTGAGCCGGATGGTCAACCGGCGTCATTCACGCTGGAGCAAAACTATCCGAACCCGTTCAATCCGAACACAATAATCCGGTATTCGGTTGCGCAGGCGGGACGTGTGAGCTTGAAGGTGTTCAATACGCTTGGACAGGAAGTTGCAACGCTTGTCGATGGTAATGTCTCAGCCGGCGAGTACCAGGCGAACTTCGATGCGAACAGGTTCTCGAGCGGCGTGTACATCTACAAGATGACGTCGGGGGCCAAGGTAGAGTCAAGAAAGATGCTTCTGCTAAGGTAGATTGTCTCAACTCGGTTTGGCTTTTCCCGATGGAGGAAGGCTCTGGTTCAAAATACTCAGCCCCGGCAAATATGTCGGGGCTGATGTGCTTTTCGGTAGTTTGGAGTGTAATCTGTGCCTTGACCTCCAGTGATTATTTCGTATATTGAAATGTGGCGTCCGCATTGTCTCGCCTGGTATTTCCTATGAACCGATTGTGTCTCAGTTTCGTTGGCTGTTTTGTGTTCTTCGCCGCTACGATTGCGGAAGCCCCGGCACAGGCAAGAATTGCAGGCCAGCGGGTTGATGTTGACCTCAATGGCAACATCTATATCCTCAATCCTGATAAGAATACACTCAAACTGTTCACGAAGGATCGCGTTCTTGTGCGCGAGGTAGGGGGGTCAGGTTGGGAGAACGACCAGTTCGATCGCCCTTCCGGCATTTGGGCTCGCAATGGCATTGACGTATTCGTCGCTGACTACGGAAACCACCGCATCCAGCGCTTCGATAGGACGTTGAATTACGTTTCGACGCTGTACACGCGCGAGAATCAAAAGCCTGAGGAACATTTTGGATATCCAGGCGATGTTACACTCTCACGGCTCGGCGACCTCTTCATTTGCGACACGGAGAATTCCAGGATTGTGAAGGTGAACAGATTCTCACAGGTAGAGCGAACGTTTGGCGGATTTGGTGCAGGAGTGGGGCGTCTCTACTCGCCGACACAAGTCGAGGCCGGGCCGAATGATCATCTCTACGTGGTGGATGGTGGGCGGGTAGTGGTATTTGATAACTTTGGCAATTCTCTTCGTGATCTTCCGGGAGTGTTTCGCCCGCCACTTTCGCTCTATGCGAATGATGAAAGCGTGGTGGTGGTGGACAGTACAACTCTTTACTGCTTCGACAGGGAAGAACGTCCAGTACATGTCCTGCCGGTCGAGACAATAGCGGGAGTTCATAGCGCTAGATCGGTTGCATTCACGCAGGACTCGATGTTCGTTCTGACCGGCGACGGGCTACTTGCCTTTCCTGATCCACGCCAAAGAATACGCGAGAAATAGTTGATTGTAGATTTGAACGCTCTACAAATACACGTATAACAACAGAAGGAGGAAACACATGGCAAAGAGTCTGAACAGGGTAATGCTCATCGGAAATCTCGGGAAGGATCCCGAACTTCGCTATACAACAAGCGGGACAGCAATAGCCACTTTCTCACTTGCGACGAACGAATCCTGGAAAGATCAGGATGGCAACTTGCAGGAACGCACGGAATGGCATAACATTGTTGCATGGAAGAAGCTTGCTGAGATTTGCGGCGAGTGGCTTAAGAAGGGAAAGAAAGTCTACATCGAGGGAAGAATACAGACCCGCAGTTATGACGATAAGAACACCGGCACAAAGAAGTACATCACAGAGATCGTTGCAGACAACATGATCATGCTGGATGGCAAGAGTGCTTCTGATGGTGGATCACCGTCACCGCCTCATGCGGCCAGCAGTGAGCCCGCTGCAGCTCCTGCAGGGCGTATCGAAGATGACTTGCCGTTCTAATGTGGCCGGACAGTTTCTCCACGAAGAACACAAATCTCTTCGTGAGAACAATTCTTATTGTTGCACAATTACAAGGGGCTTTGGCCCCTTGTTGTATTCAGGGAGTTTTACGATGATACGATGCATCGGGTGTGCTGTGCTCATGCTGTTTCTTCTCGTACCGCACGCCGTTGCCGCTTCGCGCACTCCGATCCGCGCAAAACACGGCATGGTCGTTTCTGCTGAATCCCTTGCCACTGAGGCAGGAGTTGAAATACTCAAGCGTGGAGGGAATGCAATTGATGCCGCTGTTGCCGTTGGATTTGTGCTTGCCGTGACCTATCCGGAGGCAGGGAATATCGGTGGCGGAGGATTTATGCTTGTCCGGCTTGCAAACGGTTCGTGTACCATGGTCGATTTTCGAGAGAAGGCCCCTGCAGAAGCGACGCGTACCATGTATCTCGATTCCATTGGTAACCCTGTTGTCGAAAAGAGCCTGCTTGGCCCTCTGGCTGCCGCCGTGCCGGGAACAGTTGCTGGCCTGTTGCATGCGTTGGAGAAGTATGGGACAATGCCAAGGACAAAAGTCATGGCACGGGCAATTGACATTGCGGCCAACGGGTTTCCAGTGAGTCATCGCCAGAAAGCCTCGTTCGATTCATCCCTGGTAGAATTCAATCAATTTGAATCCACCCGCAGGGTGTTTACCCGCAACGGATCATCGATAAAGGAGGGTGACGTTCTCCGACAGCCCGATCTTGCCCGAACATTGATTGCCATTCGTGATCGTGGTTCAAGAGGGTTTTACCGGGGAAGGATTGCAGATCAAATCGTGGCAGAGATGAAGCGGGGTGGGGGCATTATTTCGTTGCGGGATCTTGCAGACTACAAGGCTGTGGAGCGCACACCGTTGACGGGGAGTTACCGCGGCTATGAAGTGATTTCCAGCGCTCCGCCTTCAGCAGGAGGGACTGTGCTGTTGGAGATGTTGAATATCCTTGAACAGTTCGACCTGAGGGGGAAGGGTTTTAATTCCTCACAGACAGTGCACCTTATTGCCACCGCGGCCCAGCATGCATACGCCGACCGCGCTGAATATCTCGGCGATCCGGATTTTGTGAGGATGCCGCTTGACGAACTTGTCTCGAAACCTTATGCCACGAACCAAGCAATTGATTCCACCCGTGCTTCGGCCAGCATCAACGTTCGGGGTGGAATACCTGACAAGGAGCCTGGCCATGAGACGACACACTATTGTGTTGCTGATCAGTACGGGAATGTAGTATCAACGACCGTGACGGTCAACGGTTTGTATGGATGCAAGACTGTTGTAGATGGTGCGGGGTTCTTTCTGAACAATGAGATGGATGACTTCGTCGTCAAGCCCGGTGCTGCGAACCAGTTTGGCCTCGTTGGCGGAGAACCGAATGCCATTGCTCCGGGAAAGCGGAGTCTCAGTTCAATGACACCGACGATTGTTCTTCACAACGGAAAGCCATTCCTCGCTCTCGGTGCCCGGGGTGGCAGCAGAATTACCACTGCCGTTGCGCAGATCATCATCAACGTTATCGACTTCGATATGAATATCCAGGAGGCAGTTGATGCACCGCGGATTCATCATCAGTGGCTCCCCGACGAAATTCTGTATGAGCCGAGGGCTCTCTCACGAGATGTGGTTGCAGGCCTTCAAGGAATGGGATATGTTGTGAGGGGAATACATGAGCATTTGCTTGGTCGCTCGCAGGCGCTCATAATTGACACGAGCAACGGGTTCTTCTACAGTGGTGCCGACCCACGCGAGGATGGCGTGGCAAAGGGGTACTGATTCTTCAATATGTAGTCCTTGTCATCAGTCCATCGTGAAGAGTCAAGTTTTCTCTTGACAAGTCTTGTCAAGAGAAGTATATTGTCGCAGCATTAATCGTTCTTTCACACACAAGTTTTGGTTACGGCGCCAAAGGCGCCGATGAAAAGGGAATTCCGTTCAATTCGGAAGCTGCCCCGCAACTGTAATCCCGAGCCTGCAAAATAACGCAGGCACTACTTCTGTCCGATATGTCACTGTTCTGATAACATCAGGATGGGAAGACCAACAGAGGTTTGGGAGAGCCAGGAGACCTGCCAGAACTGCTACCCATATCCACCTTCGCGGGAAGGCAGGGGCTCATGTTTGCCAAATTTCTTGGTTTGACCCCAGCTTTCACTTCGAAGGCTGGGGTTTTTTATTAGGAAGTTATGAACAGATTTATCCACATGCGGCCTCCAATGGCTCCACTCCTCCTGTTATTGTTTTCATCAAGCGCCTATGCGTATGTTTTTCAACAGGTTACGGGCCATGAAGTTGTTGAGACTAACGACTCGTTGCTTCATGTTGATCAGTTATCCACATCATCGGATTCCGTAGAGCTCGTTCCTAATTACAGCAAAAGGCAAAAGCCCTCAGTTGCTTCCATTACCATGAAGGAGTCAGGAACCATGCTCCCGGATTCAACTTATACCTTCCAGGAAGTAGTCGTGACCTCGGCAAGGGTTACTCAAACGACTTTCTATTCGCCTTCCTCTGTCACAGTCCTTTCAAGAGATGAAATTGAGTCAATGAACGCGATCTCACTCTCTCAAGTAGTATCACAGGCATCAGGTATTTTCGTCAAGGAGTATGGTGCAACATCGGGATTGAAAACCATCTCTCAGCGGGGATTAGGGACGGAGCATACACTCATCCTCCTCAACGGTCTGCGCGTAAGTAGTATGCAGAATGGTCTGGTCGATCTCGGACTTATATCCGTTGATGATATTGAATCTGTTGAGATTGTTCGTGGCGGCCAATCGGCGCTCTATGGCGCCGACGCGGTGGCTGGATTGATCAATGTCATATCGAGATCTTCAACCGGGCAGAGCAGCATACGTGCATTGAGTTCCATTGGTTCGTTCGGTTACAGTCGCTATCAGGTTTCGGGAAGGTTTTCGTCGGGTGCCTATGGCATTCAAGTGGGTTACGGAGAAGAACGCACTGATGATGATTTTCCATACCAATTCCGCAACGGACCGATGGTCTCGAATCTCACAAGGAAGAACTCGGATTTTTTTGCCCGGCACGCGAACGTTTCAGGCGAACTCGGGATCGGTGAACGCACGCGGCTCATGATGGTTGCCTCCACATACTCATCAGAGCGGGGTGTCGGTGGAGCAGTGGTGAGTCCTTTTAGTACCAGTCGGGCCCGGCAAACGGATACTGATCACCTTCTTCAAACCACTTTTTCGACTGATCCGACCCGGAGTATCAGCCTTGTGCTCGCCGGACAGATCCATTCCGCGTATGAGCGTTACCTTGATCCGAACCTGAATATCGGTGGGCGTGTTCTCAACACATATTTCAGGAATGACGATATCCGGGTTGAGCCCCATGTTGATGTCGTTGTAAGTGATGGGATGAGATTTGCTGCAGGCACAGAGTTGGTGCATACGACGGCAAGTGGCAATTCACTTGCCCGATCTGTTACACGCAAACAACTGGGAGCCTTTTTCGCGAGCGAGGTTGTGTTGATGAAAACTGACGGTCCAGTTGCCGATGTCACGGTATTTCCGGCGGTGCGGGGCGATATGATTTCTTCAATGTCGCCAACATGGAGCCCACAGGTTGGCGCATTGGCTACGTTTGGGAAGTTTGATTTCGGAAGTATCCGTGCTATTGAACCTGCGCTAAGATCAAGCGCGAGCAGGAATTTCCGCATGCCGACATTCAATGAGCTCTACTACAATGGCGGCGGAGGTTTTGGCAATCCAGGCCTTCGGCCGGAGCGTTCTACAAGCGTTGACGTTGGCGCCTCGGTGCAATTCCTTTTTGAGGGTGAACACCACATGCAAGCAACATATTTCATCAACGACATGAACGACAGGATTGTATGGGTTCCCGCCGGGGGTGGCAGTGTAGTACCCAGGAATCTTCGACGTGTCCGCTCGGAAGGATTCGAGACCTCATATCGTTGGAATGCCGTCAACAAGCTGCTCTCCCTGCAGGCAAATTACACATCCTCAGACAGCCGGAAGAAATCCGCCGATTATGCCGGCGATCCGACAACTGACAAGCAACTGATTTACATCCCGCAAGAGACAGTAAGCCTTTCGGCAAGCTGCGCGGTCGGTTTCGAAGGGTCAATACTAAAAGAACTCGGAGCAATGATGGCGTACTCTTTTGTAGGGTACCGTTACTATACCGAGGACAACGCGGAGTTTCTTCCATCGCATCAACTTGTGAATGTGAGTGCAAGGGGCAGGTTTGCACTTGGTACATTTGTTCTCCTTATGAAAATCGAGATCAACAATCTGTTTAATGAAGGATACCAAGTCATTCCAAGCTACCCTATGCCAATGCGGTCATGGAGGACCACACTGGAAGTACAGTATTAGTGTAGATGAACAAGAACCCATCATTCACAATCATTTAAAGGAGTTCCTGTGAAAGCCGTATCAAGATGTTTACTGTTTCTGTTTGCTTCGGTGATGTTTGCGTGTCGGGATACGCCATCTGATCCCGAACAATCTCCAGCTCCTCCGCCGGTTGTGAAGGCAGTATATGTGCTCAATGAAGGGAACTTCGGAGATGCTACCGGGGCCCGTCTCTCGCTCTATGATGTCGATCGCGACACAGTCTACATCAATGTGTACGAAAGCGCCAATAACGGGGCTCATCTTGGAAGTGTCGGGGATGATTTGAAGATTGTCAACGGCAGGGTGTACATGCTGATGAGTGGTTCCGAGAATTTGAATGTCATCGGGCTTGACAGCAATGTGGTACTGCAGGCCGCCAGTTTTCCGGGTGCCACCCCGCATGATCTGCTTATCGATTCAACAAGGAACAGAGCTTACCTCACCAGACTCTACAGCAGTTCGATCTTCGTCCTAAACCTCACATCGCTTTCAGTCGTTGACTCTGTAACAGTTGGTGCGAATCCTCAAGGCATGGTGTTGAATGGGAACAACCTGTTCGTTTGCAATTCCGGGTACGGGTCGTCCCGGACAGTCAGTGTTGTTGACGTTCTGGCGGATACCGTGAAGAGAACACTCACCCTTGCGGATGGACCCACCAATGCCGCACTCGCGCCCGATGGTAAGTTGTGGGTAGTCTGTACAGGCAATGCGTTTGGAACACCGGCAACAACCGGCAAAGTGTTTATCATCAACACAACAACGTTCGCAGTAGAGGACTCCATTACCTTCTCAGAGAACTTGTGGGGAACCATCGCTATGGGGATTGATGGCTACGCGTACGTGCTCGGGATATCGAGCGGGAGTTTCTATGGCGGCCCCATGCATCGCATTTCACTGGCAACGAGGAACGTCGCGCTGCGATTTGTTGCCGGTACGTTCTACGGAATAGCAGTTGATGCCGTATCCGGAGATGTCTATCTCACGGATGTAAAGAACTTCAGCGCAAATGGTGAAGTGCTCATCCATACGAAAGAAGGTGTCCTGAAGAAGCGGTTCAACGTTCAACGCGGACCGTCTGTCATGGCATTCAAACGCTGATCGCTCAGATTCGTTTCGGGCATCCCTTGAAATCATAGCTGCGCTTTCATATATTGTCACACGATGAAAGCAAAACTCGCTCTGGAAAACGGCATGGTGCTCTCTGGGGAAACCTTCGGGGCTGAAGGTGAAGTCACCGGAGAAGTCGTATTCAATACTTCGCTGTGCGGCTACCAGGAAATCTTCACCGATCCATCCTACAACGGACAGATCGTGACGATGACCTATCCGCTCATCGGTAACTATGGCATCAATAAGGAAGACGTCGAATCAGCGAAGCCGCAGATTGCTGGCGTGATTGTGCGGGAGTACTCGGACTACTACAGCAACTTCCGTGCGACTGAGAGCCTTGGCGAATGGCTGCGACGGAACAACATTGTTGCCGTTCAGGGACTTGATACACGTATGCTGACCAAGGTCCTTCGCACCGATGGTGCGATGCGCGGCGTTCTCTCCACCGCAGACCTGGATGACAAGCGCCTGCTGGCGAAGGTTGAAGCCTCAGCGACCATGGATGGACAAGACCTGGCAACTGTCGTGAGTTGCGAAGAGCCGTATGGTTGGAACGAAGTTGACACAACGGATTTCGCCTTGCAACCGCAGAGTGTTGATCCGGCCAATGGGCGGACGTACAATGTCATTGCCTATGACTACGGCATCAAGCGGAATATTCTCCGACGGCTGACAAGTTACGGATGCAATGTCACTGTTGTGCCGGCGGATTATCCAGCAGAGGAAGTCCTGGCCAGGAATCCCGACGGCATTTTTCTTTCCAACGGCCCCGGAGATCCGGCAGCGGTCAAAGTTGCGATCCAGAACATCAAAAAGCTCATCGGGAAGAAACCGGTATTTGGCATTTGCCTCGGTCATCAGCTTGCATGGTTGGCACTGGGAGGGAAAACATTCAAGCTAAAATTTGGTCATCGGGGAGGCAACCATCCCGTCAAGAATCTTCTTACAAATGAAATCGAGATCACGTCGCAGAATCACGGCTTTGCAGTTGATCCTGCAACGCTTCCCACAGATCTCGTTGAGATAACCCATCTGAACCTGAACGACGGCACGAACGAAGGCTTCCGCCACCGCCATCTCCCGCTATTCTGTGTTCAATACCATCCGGAAGCATCACCCGGTCCTCATGACAGCGACTACCTGTTCCGCGATTTCATCTCGATGATGAACGCCGGTGCCCCTGTTGCCGCATCACGCATTTCCTGACTCGCACGTTGATGAATGCAGGGTACCAGATTCTCCCCGAAATCTATGACCGGTGGCAGCAAAGCTACGGCAAGGATTTCAGTTCGCTCATTCTTCCGAAGCTTCTTCGAACAATCAAGACGTACAAAATTCCTACATCGACGCTTCTCGATCTGGCCAGTGGCACTGGTTCGCTTGCACTTATGATGGCACGAAGAGGATGGGATGTGTTTGCTGTTGATGCGTCGGAGGGAATGACCGGGGAGGGGACACGCAAAGCGAAGGGCCTGCAACTCCCGATTACGTTCATACGTCAGGATATGAGATCGCTTTCGTTGCCGCGGCAGGTTGATCTTGCCACGTGCATGTTTGACGCCATCAACCATCTGACTTCCTCCAGGGACGTTCTGCGTTGCTTTCGAGGTGTCCATGCAGCCCTCCAGCCGAGTGGATATTTTATCTTCGATGTCAACAATGAGTTATGCTACAGAACAGTCTGGAGACAGACAGACGTTATTCATGAACCTGATTTTACCATCATCCTTCAGAATTCGTTCGACGCTCCCAAGAGAAGAGCCGAGAGCAATGTAACGTTGTTCCTTCGGCGGGGAAAAATGTTCGAGAGGAAGGCGGAAATAGTTCGTGAACGATTCTATCCACAGGATGAAATTGGAGAGCTGCTGCGTCGTGCAGGATTTGCAGTTCTTGAGTCCGGTGACTTCAACTTTACGCCGGATCCCATGGTGGGGGAGATCAAGACATGGTGGGTTGCACGTAGACGCTAATTATTTCTGCGCAACCTCTTCTGGAAATGATATCCAAAGGGCCCACGTGGGGCCCTTCGTCATTCCAGCGGGGGTCAGGCTTTGCCGGGTTTGTACAGTTGATTCATCACCGCTCCACAACAGACGAACTGTACAATTCCGACCAACGTAAATACTATCACTGCATCAGCAGCCCAGGTACCCATAGCGAAATTCTGAAAGAAACCCGGAAGGTAGGAGAACATTCCGATCAAGAGGCCATAACGTATTCCCTCTCCCATCCCCGGTTTGCCTTCAGCTCCCTTTGCAAAAATGAGAGTGAAGAGCGCAGCTGAGATAAGGCGGGCAAGATAGAAGAACATTCGGTTCATCATATCGCTGTCGCCGGTTATGGGTGTTCCCACTGCAGCAGCCCAAGGCGCAAGTTCGAGTTTGGTCGGGATGTACGTGAAGATTGTCATGATAACGAAGACTGCCAACGAAGCAATTGCCCACTGCTTTACGTTGAGTTTGGTGTTCATGGACCCTCCTTGTGAGTGGTTAGTGAATGAGTTCCCATCTACACGTACCCATCATGGATCATTGTCTGATTACGATCGCGTGTGAAGCCGAGCGATCGCAACGTTTGCTCAAACGGACTCTGTACTGGGCGGATGCCGTCGCAATGTTCGACTGTAATGGACCTCGCCCGATGCTGTCCCGACGGTTGCTTCATTGACTGAAGGAATATACGCAACGCGTGCTTCAAAATCTCTTCAGTTGCTTCAGCAAGCGTCCATAAGCGGGTCCCATAATTTTCAATGTACAGAATGGGCGTTCCACGCTGAAAAACAATGTAATTCGGTGGAATTCTCGCAAATCGGAACCGTTCACGATCCCCTTTCTGTAACTCGATGCCTGTTCCGTACGGATTAGCCGGGTCGCACGCGTTCACGAGAAGAGGCGATGATTCGTTGCCGTTTCCCCGAAGCCGGCGAAGTTCTTCGACCGCGGTTGGCAAAGCAAATTGCATACCCGAAAGCCCCTCAACGAAGTATCCTCGCCGGATGTCGCCGCGCATCTCCATGCGTTGCAACTCTGTCGCGATGAGTGCCCACGGCATGAGTTCTTCGCGGCGGTAGAATTCCCGTGCAACTATTCCGTATCGTTCGAGAAGTTGAAGTGCCTGCCGTTGTGCACGCTCTTCGATACTGACCTCTTCTCCCATCACTCCCGGCAGTTGGACGAGCGACCATCGCCCCGACCAGCCCGGCACCTGCGTGATCGCTTTCCGCACAGACTGCATGAGTCTCGGTCTGCGTGGATTGTGCCGCGGGTCGAGCATCTCAACGCGTTCAATCGGCGCGTCGGATTCTGTGCGTGAGAGGTGCTTAACATTCTGCAGTTCTGCAAACAGATCATTCGTGATGAGACCACGCCAGAATAATTCTGCAATGCCTGTGTTCAACGCATTGAGAGAGAGCCGGTTGCCCGCTCTGATATCTGTAAAGAATGAAGCGCCACTCTTTTGGATGTAGTGCAGCACATGCTGGGCAGCGATGCCGAGGGATGCTTCGTGCTCGTCTGTCCGTGGGTTGAGGAATGTGTTTCCTTCGCCACGCAGAATGCATTGCATTTTTCCTGAGCCCTTGCCAGTCCATACAATCGAGCCGGCAACGCTGATCTGGTTCATCGATTCGCCGGTGAAGCCTGCCACCCGGCTGCGCAGGATATCGCGATCCCAGATTTCAGACGGAAGGGGAAAGGCCTGGAGTTGTCCGAGACAGCTTTGGATGCCGGGAACGCCGCTCTCCTGTTGTGTTGGATGAAGGTGTTGCCAGTGAAAAAGGAAGTGCGTAAACTCCGTGAGAGACGATGGCGTAATCTCTTTGCGCAGTATGCCGATGGTATGCCGGTGGACGCGTTCAAGATTTGGACGGTAACACCATTGTTGTTGAACAGTCTCCTTGCTGAACCGGCCATGGATGATCGGCTCGGTGGAAGCGAGCTTTCCAAGAAGTCGTTCGGCCTCATCATTGTTGAGTCCAAAACGCTCTGCGATTACTCCGGTCGTCGTTGGGCCGTGACTGTGGAGACAACGCAAGAGAAGAGTGGACGCGACTTTCTCATTATTCAGGTTGTCATACAACTCCTGTTCCTCACCGGCAATCCATCGGAACTCAGAGCCGAACTGCCTCCGTACAGCACGTCCGTTTGAGGCAAGTTCTGCGATGAAGCGGGCGCCATCCTCCACGCATCGCTCCTCAATTTCATCGGCCCTAAGATCGCCGATGCGCAGCAGTACTTCCAGCAATTCTTCTGGCGAGCGTGCTTTGTATCCGTCAGCCTTGCGCTGGAGTTGCGTCTCCACGGTGTTCATCGCTTCGGGGCGAAGGAGAGATGCCATCGACTCGGTGTCAACAACTTCCGAAAGCAGTTCCCGGTTGATGGCAAGGTACTGGCTTTGACGATCCTCCCGTGGCTGATCCCACTCATACATATACACAGCAATGAAATCGAAGAGCACGCTGGCAGCAAAGGGAGACGGTACTTCGGTTTGAATTGACTCAACCCGTATGCTCCCATCCTCAATCTGGCCGATGATTTCTTTGAAGTTGGGAAAATCGAGAACGTCGTTTAACACTTCACGCATGGTTTCAATGACAATGGGGAAGTCGTCGAACTTCCGGGCAATCTGCAGAAGATCACCTGCACGCAACCGTTGCAGCCAGAGAGGCGTGCGTTTTCCGGGAGCGATCTTGGGCATGAGGAGAGCACGCGCCGCGTTTTGCCTGAATTGTCCACCGAAGAGAGGCGAGGAAAGAAGGTCGGTCAGCGCAATTTCTTCCGCCTCCTTGAGTGTAAGGCCGTCGAGGAAATTCAGGGGCAGTGCGTCCACATCAGAGCAACGGAGCAGGACACCGTCATCATTATACAGCACTTGCGGAGTGGTGTTGAGGATGTGTTGTACCCGGCTGGCTGCTACAAGACTCAGAAGTCCGTTGACGCGCCTGCCGAATGGTGAATGGATGACAATACGCGGATCGCCGATCTCATCGCGAAACCCTTCGACCATGATGAGCTTGTCATTTGGAATTTTCCCCGTCGCGTCCCGTTGCTTTCTGAAGTACTCTTGAATATTCCAGGCGGAGCGCGAATCGATCGGGAATTCGTGGTGCAACCATGTCAGGCAATCCGGAGAATCCAGCTTTGTGTTCATCTCACGTTTGAACGCGCCGATCTGCCGGCCAAGTTCAAGACTTCGCCCGATGTTTTCACCGCGCCAGAATGGCATACGCGCAGGTTGTCCCGGGGCAGGAGTAACAATGATGCGGTTGGCATCCATTTCCGTCATCCGCCAGACATTTGTTCCGAGGATGAATGTATCCCCCACACGACTCTCATGGATGAACTCCTCATCCACTTCACCCACCTTGGTCTTGCGATCTTCAAGATACACACCAAAGTAGCCCCTGTCGGAAATTGTTCCGCCGCTCGTAATTGCAAGCTGACTGCTGCCGGGAAGAGCGCTGAGTGTGCTATTGACCTTGTCCCACGAAATACGCGCGCGCAGTTCGCGGAAGGCTTCCTGTGTGTAGCGTCCGCCGAGCATTTGAATGACGCCGATATATAACTTCTTTGAAAGAGATTGATAGCAATATGATTGCCGCATGACGTTGAAGAGATCATCAACATCCCATTCCTCGATACTCACCATCGCCACAATTTGCTGGGCGAGAACGTCAAGGCAATCTTTTGGAATGGAGGTTGGCTCAATGTCGTGTGCTGCCATTCCTCTTGCTACAACTGCTGCTTCGACAAGATCCTCCCGGTACGTTGGGAAGATGCGTCCTTTGCTTGTGGCATTCACCAGATGTCCGGATCTCCCCACGCGCTGGAGTCCGCGAGCAACTCCTTTGGGCGACTGCAACTGGACGACGAGATCGATGCTGCCGATGTCGATACCGAGTTCGAGTGAAGAAGTGGAAACCAGAGCACAAAGGTTTCCGGCTTTCAAGTCTGACTCCATCTGCGCCCGTGCATGGCGAGACATGCTGCCATGATATGCCTGGATAACATCGGATCCCGGAATGACCGGGGTTTGCGAGTGTTCAGGTGACTTGATCGGCACAGAATACAGATTAAATGTGTCTTGCGTTCCGGAAATCATTTCGTTGAGCTTCGCAGCGACCCGCTCTGCAAGTCTTCTATTGTTCACGAAGATCAGCGTCGTTTTGTGGAGCCGTATGAGTTCCAGAAGCTCGGTGAAGACGAGTTGCCAGACGCCTTCTTGCGGAAGGATGGAAAAGTCAGGAGCTGCACACTCCACCCGCAGATCCATGGTTTTCCGCCGCCCGGCATCAACAATATGAACGGGGCGGGGGACAAGCTTCTTTCCCACCCATTGCTGGCCTCCGAGAAATGCGGCAACCTTTTCGAGTGGTCGTTGCGTTGCCGAGAGTCCGATGCGGAGGAAATCTTGTTCGGCAACTGCAGCAAGTCGTTCCAGTGTAATGGAGAGATGTACGCCGCGCTTGTTCGAGCAGATGGAGTGGATCTCATCCACGATTACGTACTGGACAGTCGTGAACATCTTCCTTGCTTGCTTCGATGTCAGCATCAGGTACAGCGACTCCGGCGTGGTGATGAGGATATCCGGAGGATGCTTGAGCATGGAAGCGCGTTTTGACTGTGGCGTGTCGCCGGTTCGTACACCGGTACGAATGGTCGGGAGCTTCAAGCCGCTGTTGTGCGCCTGTGTCTTGATGCCGCGGAGAGGCACCTCGAGGTTGCGCTCAATGTCGTTGTTAAGCGCTTTGAGTGGTGAGACGTACAGAATGCGAACGCCGGGTGCGAGTTCCTCCTGTAGATGTTGCTCCACAAGATGGTTGATTGCCCAGAGAAACGCTGCGAGAGTTTTTCCCGACCCAGTCGGCGCAAGGATGAGGGTGTGTTGGCCCGATGAAATGCTCGGCCATCCCAGTATCTGCGGTGGACTGGGCTCACCAAACGTTTCCACGAACCATTGACGGACAACGGGATGGAAGTCATGGAGTGGCGATTTCGGAACCATGGAAGGGCAGGAAGTGTTCTTAGACGTGTTTCCAAAGTACAAGATGGCATGTTCAAAATCAATGATTGGAGAAGGAACTGAATTTTGTATAGGTTCAGATGCCTATTCTGGTGATCGGATCGGGGGCCGATCCATTCGCACCGCTTGTAATCGACTCTGCACTTATGATAATGGTGGACGGGACACTGTAACCCGCCTGTTAGGCGAAATCGGTTCCTTTCATGCAAGAATGAAAGAGAGAAAAAGACAAATAAATCGGATTTATGATGGCATGTTGCCGGATCCGAACCGGGCCCAGTCTCGCGTTTTGGATCAAGCAACGTTTGCTTGATGAACAGCGAAACACTTTATTATATGGTAGCGCTGTCCAACAATTCCATTCCAACGAAAGGGAGTAAATACCATGAATGAAGAGAGCAAATGTCCTGTTCACACACACATCGGCGGGGGCACAACGAATCAAGGCTGGTGGCCAAACCAATTGCAGCTCGATGTGCTGCATCAGCGATCATCCAAGTCCAATCCGATGGATGGGGATTTCAGCTATGCTAAAGAGTTCAAGAGTCTGAACCTGAAGGCATTGAAGAAGGACATCAGGGATCTGATGACGAAGTCGCAGGAGTGGTGGCCAGCGGACTTCGGTCACTACGGGCCTTTGTTCATCCGTATGGCGTGGCACAGCGCCGGCACCTACCGTGTTGGCGACGGCCGCGGTGGCGCGGGCAACGGCAGCCAGCGCTTTGCGCCACTGAACAGCTGGCCCGACAATGTCAACCTCGACAAAGCGCGCCGACTGCTCTGGCCGATCAAGCAGAAATACGGCCGAAAAATCTCCTGGGCCGACCTGATGGTTCTCACCGGCAATGTCGCCTTGGAGTCGATGGGGTTCAAGACCTTCGGCTTCGGCGGCGGGCGTGAGGACATATGGGAACCGGAAAAGGACATCTACTGGGGCTCCGAGAAAAAGTGGCTGGAGGACAAGCGCTACTCCGGAGAGCGGGATCTCGAGGATCCGCTCGCTGCTGTGCAGATGGGACTCATCTACGTAAACCCTGAAGGTCCGAACGGCAACCCGGATCCGATTGCGGCAGCGCGGGATATCCGCGAGACCTTTGCTCGCATGGCGATGAATGACGAAGAGACAGTCGCGCTCATCGCAGGCGGCCACACATTCGGCAAGACGCACGGCGCCGGCGATGCGAAACACGTCGGGCCTGAGCCCGAAGCGACCGGTATCGAGGACCAGGGCCTTGGATGGAGGAGCAGTTTTGGCACCGGCAAAGCCGGCGACACAATCAGTAGCGGCCTGGAAGTTACATGGACCACCACGCCCACGAAGTGGAGCAACAATTTCTTTTGGAACCTCTTCGGCTACGAATGGGAATTGACGAAGAGCCCGGCGGGTGCAAACCAGTGGGTTGCAAAGGGAGGTGCGGGTGCCGGCACTATTCCGGACGCCCATGATAAAACGAAACGTCACATGCCGACGATGCTGACCACGGATCTCTCGCTGCGCTTCGATCCGGCATACGAAAAGATCTCGCGCCGCTTCCTGGAGAATCCGGAGCAGTTTGCCGATGCCTTTGCGCGCGCTTGGTTCAAGCTGACGCACCGGGACATGGGGCCGCGCTCGCGTTATCTCGGCCCGGAAGTTCCGAAGGAAGAGTTGATCTGGCAGGACCCGATTCCTGCGGTGAAGCACAAGCTGATCGGCGGGAAGGATATCGAGACACTCAAGGCGAAGATCCTCGCTTCGAAATTGTCGGTCTCGCAGTTGGTCTCGACCGCCTGGGCATCGGCGTCAACATTCCGCGGTTCCGATAAACGCGGCGGTGCAAACGGCGCACGTCTCCGGCTCGCACCGCAGAAGGATTGGGCAGTCAATCAGCCGGCCCAACTGGCGAGGGTGTTGAAGACGCTCGAGGGCATCCAGACTGCGTTCAACAAGAAGGCCAAGGGCAAGAGGGTCTCGCTTGCCGACCTGATCGTTCTGGCCGGCTGTGCGGGCATCGAGAAAGCCGCGAAGAAGTCCGGGATCAAGGTGAAGGTACCTTTCACGCCGGGACGCATGGATGCTTCACAGGAACAAACCGATGTCGAGTCCTTCGCCGTTCTCGAACCGGTCGCGGATGGCTTTCGCAACTACCAAAAGATCCGCTATACTGTATCGGCAGAGGAGTTGCTGGTCGACAAGGCGCAATTGCTGACGCTGACTGCGCCGGAGATGACGGTTCTCGTTGGCGGGATGCGTGTTTTGAATGCCAACTTCGGACAGACCCAACACGGTGTCTTCACGAGGCGACCGGAGGTGCTGACCAACGACTTCTTCGTGAACCTGCTCGACATGGGGACGGAGTGGAAGGCGGTTTCAAAAGACGGTGACATGTTTGAAGGCAGCGACCGCGCCTCGGGAAAAGTCAAGTGGACCGGCACCCGTGTCGATCTTGTCTTCGGTTCAAACTCCCAGCTCCGCGCCCTGGCTGAAGTCTACGGAAGTTCGGACGCCCAGAGGAAGTTCGTCGATGACTTCGTGGCGGCATGGAACAAGGTAATGAACCTTGACCGTTTCGATCTTACCTGATTGTAGCATAAGGTAGTACGAAAGGGCATCCATGGATTGGATGCCTTTTTTGTTTGGCTGCAGCCTTTGAGGGCTATATGTTGTCTAATAGACAGGAGTCTCGGCTACCTCCGCGCGACAATTGACGGACACAAACGTACTCATTGTTGAACTCTTACCGTATTTTTCCTGCAGCATACTATCCTTGGTTTTTGACCCAGACATGAGGTAACCATGAAGAAAAAGATCATTCTCTCAACCGCCGGAGTTCTCGTCCTTGTGGCGGCTGGATACTATGTGCTGACGGGCTCGACGAGCTCCGACGACAAGGCACTTGCGCGGATCAAGGTGACGAAAGGAAACATCGTCGATAAAGCTCTTGCTGTCATCGAGTATGCGAGAAACGTTCTGAATATCAAGGAAGCAGATCACGCAGAATCGAATCCGGATGCTTCAGTGAAGATTGTTGCGCCGTTGTCATGCTCGCTCGTCGGCGTCAAAGGGAATATCGTTTTCAAGGCTGGCTCAAAAATCCAAATGATGTACAATGCCGGATCTTCTATCGAGGGGTATCACTGTAGCTACGGCCTTAATCCCAAATTCAGATCAACATTTGAAGATGGGAAACTTGCGACTACCGCATTTGATGAGCAAGGAGAAGTGAGAGCTATCGAGCTTGCGGGGCATCCATTCTTCGTTGCGACGTTGTTTCAGCCGGAGCTTTCTGCACTGGAAGGCAAACTGCATCCATTGATACAAGCGTTCGTCGCCAAGACCTGGTAATCTGCGGGCGATGGTCTCTGATCCTGATGATGTCCCGAATTCAGGAACCTCCGCCAATACACCATTGGGAATAACCCCAAATCCTCTCAGCTACGTATGTAGTCCAGATACAAGCGTGGGTCGTTGAATTTCTGTCGCAATTTGCGTTAATTTACCCATGTACTTTTGAAAGACCTGTCGTATGAGTGGCACATCCAAAGCGTTCCTTCTTGTTGCTGACATCAGCGGGTTCACGAATTTTATGAAGAGTCATGCTGTCTCAACAAATCATGCGAAGCAAATAGTTGTCCGGCTCCTGAAGTCGGTGATTGATGTTTCGAAACCGCCGTTGAAGTTGGCTGAAATTGAAGGTGATGCAGTCTTCTTTTATGCAATTTCATCGCCGAGGGATTTGAAGAAAACCGCTGACCAGGTGAAAACACAGGTTGTGAAGTTCTTTCAGAGTTTCAAACAAGAGATTGAACATCTGAAGCAAATTCAATTGTGCAAGTGCAACGCATGTGCAAATGTTGGCAAGTTGCAACTGAAGCAGGTTATTCATCAGGGCGACGTGTCGATAGAGAAGATTGAACAGTTTGAAAAGCTCTTCGGCCTGGATGTTATCATTGTTCACAGGATGCTGAAAAACTCCGTCCCATCTCACGAATATGTGATGATGACAGGAGAGACATACCATAGCTTCGAGAGTTTTTACGGGGCAACTCCTGAACGACGGGTTGAACAGTTCGAGGGAGTGGGTGAGGTCGAAACGCTGGTCTTCTATCCGGCGGCTTGGGCGCAATCAATACCATCAACAACTTCACCTATGCGTGTGCATCAAAGGCCATCAGTTTTTGAGAAGATAGGGTGGACGCTTCGCTTGACGTTGAAGAGCGCCCTTCAAGTGCTGGGGCTCGCTAAAGTCAAAGGTACGTTTAACAATCTTCCGGCCTGACCGATGTTCAGCACACGTTGACACCAGCCGGGAACCAATTGGTTCCATGAATGTTATATACACTGAATTCATCTCTCGACAGTTATGAAAGGACAGCAATGAAAATCAGACTTCTTACTCTTTTGATGATGACGGTCTTTGTACCGGCATTGATGTTTGGACAGGCCGCAAGCAAGGCGCCGAACTTCAGCCTCAAGATGTCCGATGGCAAGACCATTGAATTGAAGAAGCTCCAGGGGAGGGTTGTTGTCGTTAACTTTTGGGCAACGTGGTGTGGCCCGTGCAAAGCAGAAATTCCCGGGTTCCTCGAAGTGTATCAGCAGTACAAATCCAAGGGACTTGAGATTGTCGGCATCTCTCTTGATCAGGAGGGATGGAAACCTGTGAAGCCGTTCATCGATCGTTATAAGATCACGTATCCGGTTGTGGTGGGCGATGCTAAGCTTGCCGAAGCGTACGGTGGTATTGATGCGATTCCGACAACGTTCATTGTTGACAAAAAAGGGAACATTGCCAAGCGCCATATCGGGTACATGGATAAGAAGACATTCGAGGATCTAATCAAAGACCTGCTCTAACCTCTTCGCAGAAGACTCGCGTGGTACCGCCGATGACCACGCGACGTTCCGGTCACACACCTCCCCTACATGTTGTGTCTTCTGTTCGCATATTCCCTTTCAAACGGTTTTTTCCTTTGATTTCCACTCGAACTCTGGGTATATTCTCACTCAGAACCCTTATCCCCACACCATTATCACGTTGGCCTAGTTCCAGGAGAACGGGCTTTGTGGAACCATCTCTCCTCACTTTCCAAGTAATTCGCGCAAGTGGCGGGTTGTTGTCCCGACGAACAGGGGATTTCAGATGAATTCGTTATTATGAATCTGACAGAATTTCAGGCTTGCAGGTCTTCCGGTTCGTCCTTAATATGCCGCCAATTGATTTTCAGTTTCTGAAATGTCGTCTTGTTTAAACGGCATTCGTCGTCGGTTCAAGTTGAAAACAACGCATCAAAAATTAACAAGTCATAGAAAGGAAATAGCCATGAATAACACCAAGCATACCAGAGCGTTGTTGTTCGTCACGCTTTCTACGATCCTTTTTCTCAATCCAGCGCAGAACGATGTATTCGGCCAGGCGTCAATTCGATTTGCCGCTGTCGGCGATTTTTGGAATGAGGCCAACACACAGTCTGTCGCGAATCTTGTTGCGAGTTGGAACCCCGACTTCGTCATCACCGTGGGGGATAATACTTACACTGTGAGTGCAACGACAGCGGCATGGGACAATGAGGTTGGCCAATTCTATGGGCAGTTCATCAAATACCCGGCGGGTAGTACAAGCGCGTTCCAGCCTGGTCCAGCCTCGAATCAGTTCTTCCCTGCACTTGGAAACCATGATTGGGACGCAGGTATTGCGGGATGGAACTCTTATTTCGAACTTCCGGGCAATGAGCGTTACTATGACTTTGTTCAGGGTCCTGTTCATTTCTTTGTGGTTGACAGCGACCCGCGCGAGCCAGACGGTATCACCTCTGGTTCCGTGCAGGGACTTTGGCTGCAGACGCAGCTTGCTGCATCGACTTCACCCTGGAAGATCGTTTACTTCCATCACCCTCCGTACTCGTCGAGCTCCAATCATGGCAACACGCCGGCGTTACAATGGCCATTTCAGACGTGGGGTGCCACAGCGGTTATGTCGGGTCACGATCATACGTATGAACGCATTTTGAAGAACGGGTTTCCCTACTTCGTCGATGGGTTTGGTGGACGAAGTCTGTATGGTTTCAATCCAACGCCCGAGTCCGGCAGTGCCGTTCGTTACAATGCGAACTATGGCGCCATGCTGATCGAAGCCAATGCCGATACCATCACCATCAAGTCGTATTCGGTTGCCGGTGGTGGAACACTCATCGACACCTACACAATCGCCAACTCATCTCTTGCCACCAACGACAGTACGTTCACTGAGGCTTTTGATTCATTCACGGTTGGCCAAACAATCGGGACAAACCCCGGTTGGTATGACGCTGCCAGTGGACCGGTTGTCGGGGCGAGCAACGGAGTAGCAAGCACACGCGGACTCGGTGCATCGGGAACGATATTCACATGGTCTGCTCATCCGTTCAACTGGAATGACCCCACGTTTGCAAAGGTTACTCTGGAAATGGACTTTGAATCGAGCAGCTCAGGCAATTTCGATGATGACCGGGTGGGATGGATGTTTGGTCACCCTACAACAAACTCGGACAACATTTTCGCTGTGCAGATTGACAGTAATAGTCACCGGCTCGAAGGATATTGGGACGGGGGAACGACACTGGATCGACGACCGAAAATTGATACGCTGGTCGGGATTGTGGCGAACACCTGGTACCGTCTCCGCGCCCAGATTACGAAACTCTCAGCCAGGTCAGCAAGAGTGGATGCCTGGTTGATCAGACTTAATGCCAGTGGCGATTCGATTGCACTGGCGGCAAGCGGATCGATTGCGAACACGCAAAGCCTTGGCGCGGATTCAGCCAATCACAAGTACTTCACGCCAACGACTGTATATGCTGCGTTTAAGAATCACACCATTGCCGCCGCCGATGCAGACAATGCGTACCTGCGTGTAAGTTATGCTTCCATCCCGACGGATCCAACGGGTTTGGGTGCGACGGCCATTTCCTCCTCACAGATCAACCTGGCATGGACGGATAATTCCGACGATGAAACAAGGTTTACCATTGACAGGTCAACGAATGGGGGGGCTTCCTTCGACTCGCTGACTTCGGTAGCAACGAATACAGTTGTCTTTTCAAACACGGGACTTGTTCCGTCTACGCAATACTGTTACAGGGTGAAGGCAGCGAATGGAGCCGGCTCTTCAGCATACACGGGCACTGCATGTACAACGACGCTTGCCGCGCCGCCCCCGACAACAGAAAATATTGTGCCTGCAGGGTCGGTGTGGAAATACCGTGACACCGGTACGAATCTGGGGACGACATGGCGCGCTACTTCTTTCGACGACGGGCTATGGGCTTCCGGTGCTGCAGAGCTGGGATACGGCGACGGAGGTGAAGCTACGGTCGTGAACTGCGGACCAAGCGCACCTGCATGCAATGCGGGCAACTTCATCACGACCTACTTCCGACGTTCGTTCACTATTCCAGATAGCTCGATATACGCCGGGTTGACGTTGCGTTTGATGCGGGATGACGGCGCCGTGGTGTACCTGAATGGGCTGGAGATCTTCAGATCCAATCTGCCAAGCGGCACAATCATATCCAGCACACTCGCTCCTTCAGCGGTTGGCGGTGCTGATGAGAGTGCATGGTTCAGCACCATTGTTGATCCGACCAATCTCCGAACGGGAACGAATGTGCTTGCCGTGGAGGTTCATCAGAATTCAGCAACGAGTTCGGATGTGAGTTTCGATCTTCAATTGATCGGCTCGATAGTCCAGAATACATCATTCCGCGAGACGTTCGAAGGAGTTACGACTCCATCATTGTTAAACGCCCACCCGGAATGGCGTGATGACGGGAGCGGCCCCACGGTCAACACTGCCCTTGGTACAGGCTCGTCCAAGGGATTGACCAATGCGGTCGACATTTTTACGTGGGAAGCAATCCCGTTCAACTGGAATGCGACAAGCTTTCAGGGGGCAGTGTTCCAAATGGACTTTCAAAGCAGCGCAGCCGCTCCATTTCTTGACGATGACCGTCTCGGATGGATGATCACCAACACGACCGCAGCTTCGGTCAACCATTTCGGAGTGCAGGTCGATCCGATTGCAGCCAACACCACGCAGAACATTGAAGCATATTGGGACAACCAGAGCAATGTGAACGTGCGAGATACCATCGTGAACATCACCGGATTGATGGTGGCGAACACCTGGTATCGTCTGCGGCTTGAGGTGACGAAGCTTGGCGCCACTGCCGCCAGGCTGGATGTACTGCTCACACAGTTGGACGCCAGCGGAAACCCGGTACAGGTGATTGCCACGGGGTCCGTTGCCAACACGAGCCTGCTTCCGGTTGCCGACCAACCACACACGAAGTACTTCACGGGCTCTGCGAACTATCCTGCATTCAAGAACTTCAATAACATTGTCGGGAATGCTGACAATGCGTTTGTACAAACCAACCTGGATGTTCCTCTCCCCGTCCAGCTTGTGAGCTTTACTGCATCCGCCGTGAACGCCACCAGCGTACGACTTGAATGGGCTACGCTTACTGAAACGAATAACTACGGGTTTGAAGTCCAGAAATCGTCGGTCGCCACGATCGGCTATACAACCCTCCCCAACAGCTTCATCCCCGGGCACGGCACCACCCTTGAGCCTCATGGATACACCTACACGGACAATACAGGCTCAGCCGGGACATGGTACTATCGTTTGAAGCAGATTGACCTGGACGGAACAATTCACTACTCGGATGCCATACAGGTTGATGTGCTCACCGGTGTGGGAGGGGAGTCAGTGCCGAAGGAGTTCGTTCTGAAACAGAATTACCCGAACCCGTTTAACCCGACGACCTCAATCGAGTTCCATTTGCCCAAGGCAACGGATGTAACGTTGAAAATCTACAATGTTCTTGGCTCTGAGGTCATGTCGGTACTATCGAATGCGAAGATGGGTAGTGGGGTGCATAAGGTGAGTGTTAATGCATCACGCCTCTCCAGTGGTCTCTATATCTATCGCATGACAACACCGGAGTTCAAATTTGAGCGGAAAATGGTTCTATTGAAGTAGATTCCATTTGCAAGTTGCACAGAACCCCCGCTCAAAGCTGTGTGAGCGGGGGTTCTCTGTGTTTGGTTGTGCAGTCCTTTTCAAAGGGATCCCGGATCAGGTTCCATTCTTCCACAGCTAAGTCATTTTCTCCCCATATGTTACGAGGCCAGCTCAACGAGGTTCTCGTTTTGCGTGTTTCGCCCACCCTCACACAAACCGTGATTCGTATATCCAGTCACACGCATCGCCCTTCCGGTTCGTTATTTTGTACCCACACGAAACAAGCACTCTGTCTACACACCTGATCTTCCGGTTTTCATTTTCAATTTCAAAATAGTTTTCAACGAGAGCCGATGGCTCTCATCCGACGGAGAGCTTCAACAGTTTAACCTATTGAGGGTAGTTATGAATCTGGGACAAATGATGTTGGCAACGCTCTCGATATCCTTATTGGGGGTTATCATCCTGAGCGCGAATTCGTCTGTGCTGGAGACCAACCAGATGCGAAGCGATAGCGAGTACAGTAGCGCAGCAATCTCCCTTGCAACATCCGTCATTGAAGAGGCAATGACGAAACTCTATGACGAAGAAACCGCAGACCCGGACTTGGGACTTGTGACTGACGTGGGAGGGTTTTCCTCAACTCTTGGCCCTGAAAGTGGAGAATCCTACCAGGCAAAGAACTCCGGAACAACAGATCTGAACGACTTTGATGATTTCAACGGTCTTTCCATGACCTTCAGAAGCGACACCGATCCGGATACAAGCCGGACTTCGGGAACATTCGCAATCAAGGTCCCCGGACTTCGGACAAAGTATTCCCTGAGCGCAAGGGTTGAATATGTGCAGGAAGCAAACTTTGATAATATCTCTTCGGGGAAAACCTGGTACAAGAAAATCACAGTCACCGTCACAAGCCCGAGCATGGCAAGGCCTGTGATTGTCCCTGCGATCATGTCGTATTGGAATTAAACGAACCACTAAGGAGCCCAAACAATGAGCACAGCACTCGATCTCATAGGATCTATCATCATCGCATCCTTGGTCATTCTCATGGGTCTGCAATTGAACATGACGATTGCCAACACGGCAACAACCGCTTCGGTGGATCGGGACAATCAAGAATCACTTGTCAACACAGTTCGGGTATTCGAATACGATTTCCGTAAGATTGGATACAGCCTTTCCGGCCAAAGCCTGGCAATCACGGTCGCTGATTCAAATCATCTTCGATTCAGAACAGACCTGGAAGGGGACGGGATCATTGACAGTGTTGATTGGTATGTTGGAACCCGTTCTTTGTCCGCGTCGAATCAAGCCAAGATGTTGTACAGGAGAGAAAATGGAAAGCCGGCGGTCTCATTCGGTTATGGAATGCTGAAGTTCACCTATCGCAAAGAAGGCGGCGGCGTTGCGACAACCTTGAGCGAAATTGAATCCATTGATATTAGTCTAAAGCAGGTAAGCCAGTTCAAGGTGCAGGACGACATATTGAAATACGAGAAAATGGATAACCCGGAAGTATTCTGGCGACAAACCAGGCCGGTCAATCAAACCATGAAACGCCGGATCTAAGCTTTAAAGATATTCTCTGACACGCACACTTAACGAGGGGGGGAAACATGGGTAAATCAACAGTAGTATACATAGTCGGTTTGCTCTGTCTGGTATCGTACGCGATGCGCAACATCAACGAAGGCAGCTTGAGCGCAAGAAGTTCTTCTGATGCGTACTACATCCGCACAGTGAACCACAATAGGGCAGTGGCAGGAGCAAATCTCGGCACCCGTCTCATCATGTCCGATTCAAGTTCTTCGGGAAGCCTGACCAGGTCTTTTGCTGGCGGTACATTTAATGTGACATTTCACCCCACCGCAAGCGAGGATACCGTACGCATTGTCTCGACCTCAAGTGCATGGGATCCCATGACCAATGGAGCAATCTTTGATACTGTCATTTCTACTGTGTCTCATACGTCATTTTCACAATTTGCGTATTTCTCTGAGGTCGAGGTGAACGGCTACCTGGCCAAGGACAATAATAACCCGCCCGGTGGAAACATGTGGAAAGTAACCGGTGATTCACTCTTCGGTTTCGCACACACAAATGGGCACTGGAATTTGGGTGGCAGCCCGTATTTTCGGGATCTGATCACTGCAAAAGACCCGCCAAACACAATGAACTATTTAGGCCTCTACGCGCCGGTGTTTAACAATGGTTACGCTTGGGGCGCAACGAAGAGCCGGCCGGCGGCGAATGTCACAAAGCTTGAACAGGCGGCAGTCAACGGATCGGCTTCGGCGTATATGTCGTACACAGAAGGAGAGGATGTGGCATTGACGTTCTTTTCTGATGGCAAAGTGAATCTCAAAATTCCGGCGACCACAGGCACAATTCGAAACCAGACTCTGCCACTCTCCAGCATTACGTCAACTGGTATCATCGGCGTCAAGAGGGGGGATATCCACGTCAAGGGAATCTATAAGGGCCAGGTAACGCTTGTCGCTCTTTCGGGTTCCGATGCCTACAAGGGAAATATCTGGATCGATGGAAATATTGTTGCGGCTACAGATCCGGCAGTGAATCCGACATCGACAGATATGCTCGGACTTGTTGCAGAGAGAATGGCATACATCACCAAGGATCTCACCCGCACTCCGGCTTCAGTTCTCAACATTCAGGCAGCGATCTATACCCAGCGTGGCGTGTTTGCTGCCGAAGACTATAGTACCATTCCGTTGTCAGGAAGAATCAAGTTGTTCGGGGCGTTGGCGATGGGCGCTTCAACGTCAACAGGCAAGATGGAGAGTGGAGTTCTGGCACATGGCTTCTTCAAGTCGATCTCAACCGATCAGCGGTATCTCAAGACCTCACCGCCAATGTTTCCCCGTTCCGGCAATTACGATCTCGTTGCATGGTGGGAGAAGTAACAATGTAAAGAGATGAGTATCAACGTCTCGAAGTGATACGATACGTCAACCCCCGCCCAACATCTGTTGAGCGGGGGTTTCTCTTTTCAGCACTGCCAAAGTCGTGTCGACGCTGTTTCCCATCAGTGTGCCGGACAACAGTTCCCTTTGTCGCATCGTATATTTCTTTCGTCATCGAGCACCAGCCCGAAGTCTGCATCCGAGTCCAAACAGGATTCTTTCCGAAAATGATCTCATCAACCTAAAGGAGTTTCCCAATGTCTTCCACCATGAAGCGTCTGCGTTCCGTCATTATCACGGTTATCCTTGTCGCATCAACCAACTACGCGATCTCCCTCACGAACAAGAGCGGAGTTGCCACAATCCCCAACATGCCGAAGCCACGGAGCGGCGTTGCAACAATTCCTGATATGCCAAAGCCAAGGAGTGGCGTTGCCACGATTCCCGACATGCCAAAGCCGAGAAGCGGTGTTGCGACAATTCCTGACATGCCCAAGCCGTAATCGAACATCTGTTATCATGCAAGCACAAAACCCCGCCCGGTTGACCGAGCGGGGTTTCTTATTTCTAGGTGGGGGCGACCCGTCGGGTCGCCCCTACGGTGAACAACAAATCACTTGCTGCGATTGTACGGCGAACGGTTTGTTGGCTTGAGCGAAACGTGTAGTTCGCTGGCTTTCGTCCGTACCGAATTTTCAGTACGACCGAGCTTCAATCCAATCACCCGCGTTGGCGTGTTCTGGGCAGCAAGAGCGCTGAGCTTAGACTCAGAGCTTGGTGTCCAAGCTTTCCCAGTATTGCGTGTGTACTTTGGCATTGTTCATCACCTCCTTTTCGTTTATAGACAAAGCAATCCCATGATTCAGCAAGCTCCGACAATTGTTAAGGTTTTCTTTACAGAGCTTAAGAGCTCGTTAGTGTCGATTCGTTCTGCAGGAGCGTTCATATTCTGACCATGATGGTAACGACAAGTGTACTCGTTTAGAGTGTTTAGGTCGTCATGTAGATCGAAAAGTTGGTGGGAGGGTCCCACCGTTCTGATCTTACCAATGATTCCTCCAAGGTTGTCGTTTGCAAACTCAGCTGGGAATAAAGTTTTGAAGTGAGTTTCAAGGACGGGCCTGATTCTCTTCACAACTTCCCTCGAGTCACCTGCATTCTTGCTGTAGTAGTCTGTAAGAGCCAATATGTCGTCGGGAAAATCTAGCTGAGTGGCCTTTTCTATATCCCATTCCACAATCCTTGTATTCTTGATACCCGTGCGCGCCAACTCGAGACATTTTCTGTCAGGGGATTTGATGGCAAGCCGGTACCAGATACGCTTCAAGAAATCACGCTCGTGCGACAAGACCATGACCTGATTACATGTCTCACCACACTCCTTGATTTTGCGAATGGTCCAATCTCTCCGGAAGCTGTCTTGGCTGTTGAACGGATCATCAAAGACAACGAGCTTCTTAGCCTTGTCGGGATCATGTTCCAACTGTGCGAGAAAGAAAGCAAGTGCGAGTGTGCTCTTGTCTCCTGAGCTGAGTGTATTCCTAAAACTTGGTTTGCTAATAGGAGTACTGACATCACCAAGTTCGACAGGTGTTTCGTTGATGAGAATGTGGTAGGTGGAACTGACAACCCCTCCTGGGTATTCTTGTTTGATTTCAGCGATGCGAAAGCCAGCTAGGTAGTCATCGAGAAGTCTATTAATTGTCTCCTTATAGCGTACCATCACCTCGCCAGTATACTCATGCAACTCTAGTTTGGCAGCTTCCTTTTGTTTTTCTATCTCGTCCTTAGTTTCCTTTGCTTTCATGAGATCTTGGCATGCGGCATTAGTACTTGCTTCGTACCGTTTTTTAATTGCTCTGAGATGTGTCAATTGATTTTCAACAGTTCTCAGATCAGCATTCGCGGCTGAACGTCTCTTTGAGGTGATAGTACCATTTGCATCTTGAATACCTTGATTGTACACTGCGACATCTTTCTCAACAGCCCCTAAACAAGATATGGCTATACTGAAAGATGGCTCCAATCTTGCAGCTTCGAGTAGCTTCGCAGCTTTCTGATCAAGCAATGTAATCGCCGACTGACGAACTGAGCGCAGAATCTCTTCGAGTTGGCCAATTGCTGTCGAGACAGGAACAGAAAATGTGCAGAAGACTGACCAGAATTCGACGTCGGTCGCATTATGATCACGAAGCCTCTCAATGTTTCCGATCTCCCTCTCACTAAACGAGGTTTCGACTTGGTCGCGAAAAGAGGTTACCTCAGTCCGCAGGGCGTCGTAAGCCTTGCTGAAGTATGCTTTGTATGCTGCAATCAAAGCGACCCCTTCAAGTGATCTGCCACAGAACGGGCAAGTATTGTTGGTGATGAAGTCCATGCCCTCAGAAAGCCATGGCTCACCGCGATCGTGCATTTTGTGAAGCTGGATTTGCTCCGCTATCCGGCGCGCAGCATCGTCGGCTACGTCATCAATCGTCTTTCCCAACAACTCCGTGAAGCCAGATGGTAGGGTCGGCAGTTTCAATTCGGACAAGTCAGCGTGATTTCTGATTCTGTCCCCTTGCTTAACAGCAACGAGTTCACCTTCCTTCTCGCTAATCTTTGCATCAATCGAAGGGTCATTCGGTAAAGACAAGAACGTCTCCACGCTCATCCCTTGCTGGATGGATTGGATTGATGTCGTCTTCTCTCTGACCTCAGTGCTCTTCTCCCGACTTGCTGTGTCTAGATCCCTTATCTTTCGCTCAAGGATTCCACCCTGAGCGCCTACGATGATACTATGAAGGTTACGTCTATTTTCAAGGTCAACTGTATCGCCAGAGAATACGTTCTCGGAAACAAATGTCGAATCGAAGATAACAATGTGGGCTTCGGTAGCAGTCCACATTGTACTATCGAACGAAACACAACCACCATCTGTGAGAATCTTAATCTCTGGCTTATCGTTTGATCCGAGTGTGGTGCGTCCAACAACATATGCGCCATTTCCTGATTGGAGAGACCGTAGAATGGCGCAAAGAGTGGTCTTGCCTCTACCATTTTCAGCGAAGATCAGATTGTAACGTTTGAACGTGCTGTCGCCGGAGGCGCGGAAGTCGAGGAATCTACCGACGTTTTTTATCGAGACAAATTTCTTAAGCATAGACCATTGGCTCATTTCCTGTTCGAACTAAATGACTATCATATTGTCAAACTCAAAAACAGAAAGCCCATCCTATGCTAGCGATGGGCTCGGTGATAAAGTTGTAGACGTCTTGCTTTGTATAGCCTGAATCAGCGTTACAGCTTATTCCTTCAGCTTCTTCCAACACGGTTTCTTGTAGGGGCGACCCGTCGGGTCGCCCCAACGAGTTTAAAACTTGCTCCACCCCCAAATTTAGCACACCACGCATCCGCTCACGTGCGCAACGTTGGTGCCGCAC
>JANNSJ010000065.1:0-67666 GCA_031402435.1 Bacteroidota bacterium
GTTGTCGGCATCTTCTCGGTCATCTCCGTGATGACGGCAATGGAAGTGCTGCGCAACAGTATTGAGGAAGGTATGTCCGAGCTCGGGGCGAACACATTCCAGATTCAGAAATTCGTCGGCGGGTTCAGTACCTCGCACACCGACCGCCGGAAGTGGAGGAACAGAAGGAACATTACGTACGAACAGGCATTGCTGGTGCGCGAGAAGGTGACGCTTGCCGAAGCGGTCGGCATCGAAGTATGGACGGGGGGCAAAATAGTAACGTGGGAAGGAAAGAGCACGATGCCCAACATCGGCATTGGTGGCGAGAATGTCGATGGCTTGATTACCAATGATATGGTCGTGGAGTTCGGTCGTGGATTGACGCCTCAGGATATTGACCATGCGCGCCGTGTTGTTATTCTCGGCAATACCGTTGTTGAGAAACTTTTCCCGCCATCCATGACCCCGATCGGGGAGAACGTTCGGATTGACGGCATGATGTACGAAGTGATTGGTGTGTTCGAATCCAAGGGGAGTGCACTGGGCGGGCGCGAGAATAACTACGGCATCATCCCCATTACGGCACATTTCGAAAAGTACGGCAAGTCCCAGCGCAGTGTGAACATCATGGTGAAGGCGAAGAGCCGCGACGTGTTCGACGATTGTCTGGACCAGGCAGTAATGGTGTTGCGGACTGCTCGTGGTCTTGCACCGGGCGATGAGGATGATTTTGGTTATTACTCCAATGACTCCGTCATCAAGCAGTTCAACGATTTTACACTATATGTCCGGTTGGGCGTGCTTGTCGTTAGTTCAATATCTTTGCTGGCGGCTGGCATCGGGATTATGAACATTATGCTCGTTTCAGTAACCGAGCGAACACGTGAGATCGGCATCCGCAAGGCAGTTGGAGCGCAGCGGAAGGATATCATGTCTCAGTTCATTATTGAGGCGGTCATACTCTGTCAAGTGGGTGGCGCCATCGGAACCGCTGCCGGGATTATCGGGGGCAATGCCATCAGCATTCTGCTCGAAGTTGCCGTGGTCATTCCATGGATGTGGGTTGGGATTGGAATCGTTGTCTGTACACTCGTCGGACTTGTCTTCGGCGTGTATCCTGCATGGAAAGCATCCATGCTTGACCCGATTGACGCTCTGAGGTACGAGTAAACCTTTTACTGTCCGTAGTGTCCAATCTCCGAATCATTCCATCACTCATTCACTGACTGTATTTCCGTTCTTGCTTTTCCTCTCGTTTCTCCTATCTTTTTTCCAATCATGATTGCATCCGCACGTTTCAATCTCATACTTCTCGCCACGCTTGTTCTTGCGTGTTCATCCCTTTATGCCCAGAAGAACAAATCCGACCATCCGAGCAGCCCGGTTTTCAAAGACTACAAAGAGCCAAAGCCAGTTCCGCTGCTGATCGAATCGGATGTTACGTACAGGCTCTGGCAAACGTTTCTTCTTGAGCGACAGGCGAATGCCGGTGACGTGCTTGCGCAGCATGAACTAGGAATTCGATATCTCACCGGACGGGGCGCATCAGCTGACACGGTCAAAGGGGCTTTTTGGATCCAAAAGGCTGCTGCGCAGAACATGGTGTCTGCGCGTTTCAACCTTGGCATTCTGTACTATCATGGGTGGGGAGTGGGATGGAATCCGTTCAGTGCCTACAAGGAATTTCTCGCTGCCGCACAACGAGGCATGGTGGAAGCACAGTACGTCATGGGACAATTCTTCACGGACAATCTTGTTGTACCCCGTAACTGGGAGGAGGCTCATCGCTGGGTGAAGCTTGCCGCCGATTCCGGGTACGCTCCCGCAAAGGAAACATTGAAAGAGTTGGAGAAGCGCATAAAGTCGCAATCAGATTCGACTAGAAGCGCTAAAAAGGATTCGACAGGATCGGTGGTTCTTCTTGATTTCGGGAGGGATAGTTCATCGCAGAATGATCTTACGCTTCTCAGGGATGTGTTGGAAGGAGGTGGAGAAGAATTGCGACGCGCTCTCGGTCTTGCGACGATGTTGAAGGGAACATTGGAAATGGATTCGACTGAAGTGCAGGCCCTTCGCCGTGCCGCCGATGACGGGAGTCCGGAAGCGCTTGCTGTGCTTGGCCGCTGTTATGAGAAAGGCCTCTTGATGAAGAAGGACGTTGTGCAGGCGGCAGAGATGTACGTCCGGGCAATACGTCTCGATTCGCCGGGAGCGTCGGAATTTTTGTGGAAGCTTCTTCAGGAAGATACATTTTATTCACAGATGAGGTCACGTTCTGCAAACGGCGATGTTCACGCCAATTATGTGTGGGCAACGCTGAGGGTTCTCGGCTTCGATGGAACACTCCAAGCCAGACAATCCTGGATTTCCGATGACCAGGCTTTGAAACTGCTCGAACGCGCAGTGGAACGGAAGCACCTTCCAGCAATCGTGGAGCTTGGATTGTGTTACTACGGTGGCCGGTGGGTAACGGCAGACCAGGAGAAGGCGATGGAGCTTTGGACCAGGGCTGAAGCTCTTGGCAGCCAGGATGCGCGTGTCAGGATTGCGATTACCATTGTGCGTGCGAAAACCACGACCGGCCCGGCGCTGGAGAAGAGCATCCAGTCACTCGAAGATGCAATGCATGCGGGCTCTGTGCTTGCGCAGGTCGCGTTGGGATATTGCTATGAGTACGGGATTGGCGAGCCGACCAACAGGGCGGAGGCGGCTGGGTTGTATCGCAGCGCGGCACAACGCGGCAGCCAGGATGCATTCCGTGCTCTCAAGCGGATGCACGACAGCATGCGGCCCAAGGAGAAGGAGTTCGTGATTGAGGAGTGATGTGTGGGGAGAGAAAAAAAACGGCGGACCAAACTCCAGCCCGCCGTACAATGAAGGATTATAACACTTACCTCGACTTCACATCCACAGCATATACCCGATCACCCCAGCCGAGTTTAAGAACTGCGTGATTATTGTCCTTTGGTTCAAGCCAGATGGAGAATGGATCGATTTCCTTTTCGGCCTTCTCCATCTTCATGTCGATACGGGCCAGGTCTTTGTTCGCGTCGTGATCGGCATCGCCGGGCGCCTTTGAATTGACGATGAGCGTGAGTGATTTCGCCGAGGGCATGGAATAGAGTGTGTATATGCCTTTGGGAATGTTGGCACCACCGATCATGAGGTCGGCTTCCGTGTGAAGCTCTGTTGCCGAGTTTGCGCCTGTTCTCCAGATGGAGTCATTCGGAACAACGACACCCCAGATTTCTCTTCCACGTTTGTACGGCTTGCTGAACTTCAGAGCAACTTTCTTCCCGCCAACCACCCACGCGGTCGAATCCAGCGGACTGACCGGACGAATCTTGTCATTCTTCTCGAATGGAATAGACACGAGTGTGTTCTCCCACATCACGTTCATGACTCCGGATGTTTTTCCCTTTGCCTGAAGAGCAATGGTCAGAGTTTCGACGGGAGCCGGAAGCTGTTCCGCTTTTATATCGAAGCGGGCATAGTCCTGCTGTTCATCGTATGCTGTGCCCCATTGTCCGGTCTGCTTGTTGAGGATGACCTTCCATGTTTCCGGGGAAGGAATCGTGAACAACGTATACGTTCCTCTTGGAACCGGCACGCCGCCGAGCATCATATCGAAGTTGGTCTTGAAGCGTGTTGCTTCGTTTGCGCCCGTGCGCCACACCTGACCGAGTGGCACCAGATCGCCCATGATTGTTCTGCCGCGTATCGACGGTCGGCCATAATTGACCGAGACCGTATTCGTGTCAAGTTTCAGAGTAACAGAGTCGCGTGGACTCAACACTTTCTGCTGTGCAAACGCTTGTGGCTGAACAAGGGAGAACGCCACACTGAGTATAATAAGGAAACCGGTAGATCGCATCATACATCTCCACGTAATTGAATGAACTGAAGTTATTATATCTTCTCGACGACCACGGCTGTGCCGTATGCGAGTACCTCGGTCACGCCTGACATCACCTCGTTAGCATCGTATCTCATGCCGATGACGGCGTTGGCGCCGACTTCCTGGGCATGTTGCATCATGATAGAGAACGCTTCCTTGCGGGCGTATTCGCACAACTCCTGCAGTAGCGAAATGTTCCCGCCGAAGAGAATTTGAAATCCGGCTCCGATATTGCCGATGATGGATCGTGAACGCACGGTGATGCCACGAACCACTCCGATGTTCTTTACGATCCGGTAGCCATCCAGCGTGAACGTTGTTGTGACAAGTGATGGGTTCATAGTGAGCATTCTCCTGAAAAGGCAGTGGCGACACAACGGTCGCCACTACCGTGTACAACACGGTTGATGTGGATTTGATTCCTACTTGAACTTGATTGAGCTGATGACTTTGTCGTATGCTGCAAGATATTCAGTCCGCTGCGGCTTGAACCAATCCATCGTGATGCGAACGACCTTGTCATTCCTGACTGCAAAGTATACACGCCGGTCCACATCCTTTGAGGCAGACATTGTAAGAGTTACTGCAGGCTCACCGCCAATGGTTGCCTTGCCCTGTGTCGCCGCCTTATACCGGCCCTTATTCTGATCAACGACCTTTTCGAGAGTAAGGCTCTGTGCGCCGAACACATCGATAAGGATGTTGCAGTCCTGACGTATACCACGGAGTCCCACGACGATTTCATTCTTTCCCTTTGCAGGACTGGTGAAATTGAAATTATCAGGATATTGGAACGTGAACATTTTTGCATCGTAGTCAGCAAATGCTTCCGAGGGAAGGGTTTCATCCCGTCCCTTTTCGACAGGCTTCGGAAGCTGGAAGGAGTTGAGCGAGGCTTCGAAGACAGCAATGTAGGCGTTATAGTAGTCCCCAAAACCGGCAAAGCTCAGGTCATACAATACAGAGTCTCCCGTGATGAACACGTGGTGGCCGTTGATGACGGTCTTCTTGTCATAGGCAGCCGCGTATGGTATCTTGGTTGCGGTTTGACCCGACACGGTGACTGTCTGATCGGGCTGTAGTACATATCCTTCTGCAACGCGGTCATCTCTGAATTTCTTGACGGCATCAGCCGGGTCAGGCATCTTGGTGACGTTGACAGAGATCTCCACGCCGATTGCTCCGACACCGAGAGGATCGAGAAATTTTTTGTCGACATCAGGAGCATTGTAAAATGCCGCCCGTCCGACCTGGGCATTGACTCTCCAACCCTTTGGGTGCTGGATCTGAAAGCCCAACCCCGGGTCTTTGTAGATTTCCATCTCGCCTACGGCGACTGGTTCCATCTTCTTCTCTTCGCCGCACCCGCTGAAGAGGAGAAGTGCGAAGAGTGTGCCGGCGAGAATGTTGAGTGTGGTCTTCATGACGTAACCCTGTATGGTTTTTGAAATGATAAGTGAAATGTTCAACGACGATAACGGGACGCTATCAGCCTTTTGGAACAACCGTATCGTACCAGGTCTTTTTCTCTCGTGTACCCACTTCATCAATATGGACATGCTTGGCTTCGGTGTATTCCTTCAGTCCGTCGATGCCGAACTCGCGACCGATGCCGCTCTGTTTGTATCCACCAAACGGTGCACGTTCACTGAGCAGGTGCCACTCATTAATCCAGACAGTGCCTGTGCGCAAGCGGCGTGCAACGGCAAGGGCCTTCTCTGCGTCTCTCGACCAGACCCCGCCGCCAAGTCCATACACCGAATCGTTTGCCATCCGTATGGCATCTTCAACAGTCTTGTAACGGATAACAGAGAGTACCGGACCGAAGATCTCTTCCTGTGCAATGATTGACGTGTTGTCGACATGGTCGAAGATGGTTGGCTCGACAAAGAATCCCCAGGCACATTCATTCGCCGAAGGAATTGAACCACCGACGGCGAGCCTGGCTCCTTCCTGTGTTCCTTTCCGAATATAACCGAGAATCGACTCCTGTTGCTTCTTCGAAATAAGCGGACCGATATCGGTGTCCATCTTCGTAGGATCTCCCACTTTCATTTTCTTTGTCTTCTCCACCATCCTTGCCATGAATTCATCTGCGATGGATTCAGGAAGGAACAATCGCGTCCCTGCCTCGCAACATTGTCCCTGGTGATAGAACACGGCGTACAGTGCGCCATCTATGGCAATGCTCAGGTCCGCATCGTCGAGGATGATGTTGGCAGACTTGCCTCCGCATTCGAGAGTCACCTTCTTGAGAGTACCAGCTGCGGCTCGCATGATACCCTGGCCAACCGGTGTTGATCCGGTAAACCCGATCTTGTCCACCATCGGGCTGGCAACCATTTCCGCTCCCGCATCGCTGCCAAAACCGCTGATAATATTGACAACGCCTTTCGGAAGTCCGGTCTCATGAATCAGTCGCGCAAGCTCCATTGCAGTGACGGACGTTTCCTGGGACGGCTTCAGTACCACCGTGTTTCCTGCGGCAAGAGCCGGACCGAGTTTCCAAATCGCCATCTTCAAGGGAAAATTCCACGGGATGATGGCAGCAACAACGCCAATCGGTTCACGCAGTAGAAGGTTTTTGCTGAACCCCGGTTTCGAGACGTCAGTAAGTTCTTCGTTGAGATCGACAAGGGCGAGTTTTGAGAAGCCGCTCATGTTCCGGGCGCTGAGGTACACATCCTCCATTGCTTTCCGTATGGTCGAGCCTGAGTCGGCGACCTCGAGTTCAACGAGCAGTTTCTTGTTCTCATTGATCTTATCGGAAATGGCTTTGATGTACTGTGCCCGTTCTTCACGGCTCATCCGGGGCCAGGGGCCGTTGTCGAACGCCTCACGGGCAGCTTTGATTGCAGCCTGGGTGTCGTGAATTCCTGCCCGCTCGAACGTTGCGATGGTCTCCTGGTTGAAAGGATTCATCGAAGTAAAGGTCTTCTTATCGAATGCGCCCCTGAACTCGCCGTTGATATATAATTTGTATTCTCTCACGAACAGTAACTCCCTTGACCGATGCAAGACTGAATAGGGACCAACGGGTGGTTGGCTGACACGTTGTCTGAAATGTGGAAACAAAGATAGGAAAAAAAGGTGAATTCATCAACCCAAACATACTATGAGAATGCTTTCCACGAAGAACACGAAGAAACACGAAGGGAAACTGATGCTCATGTTCCTTTGGTGTTCGTGGCCTTTGTGTGCTTCGTGGATAGGTCTTTGGTAAGCGGAGTGTTCCGCGTGTTGTAATTCCTTTCCCAAATCTGTATTATCAGTGCATTGAATGACATGCATACCCGTCTTCTTTCCATAGTACTTCTTTCGGCCACCTTCCCGCAATCAGGTATTGCGGGGGATAGTCCGCGGTCTGTGCATGCGGTGCGTGTCACTGTGCCGCCCAACGTGGATGGCTTTCTCAATGACGACGTCTGGACTCTCGCTCAGCCAGCAACGGACTTTGTTCAGCGTGACCCTGATGAAGGCAAGCCCGCTTCCGAGCGAACCGAGATTCGCGTGCTGTACGATGATGAGGCGTTGTACATCGGCGCGATGATGTTTGATCCACGCCCGGAGGAGATTGTTGCACGGCTCACCCGTCGCGATAACATCGTGGAGTCTGATCGTGTTGCGATCTTCATCGATTCATTTCATGACCACCAGAACTGTTACCGCTTCGGCGTCAATGCCTCCGGCGTGAAGGTGGACGTTCTGCATTACGACGACGGCAACAAAGAGGATCAGTCGTGGGATGCCGTATGGGATGTACACACGCGAATACTTCCGAACGGGTGGTCTGCCGAAGTGAAATTACCCCTCAGTATTTTTCGGTATCGTTCGGATGTTATCGAGCAGGAATGGGGAATCAATTTTCTGCGGCTGATTACGAGGAGAGGAGAACGGGCGGATTGGGTGTACGTCCCGAAAAACCAGACCGGCATGGTCTCGCGCTTCGGGCATCTTACCGGTCTCAGCGATCTACCTGCACCCCACCGTATTGAGTTGCTGCCATTCGTTGTTGGTAAACAGGATTGGCAGCCACAGAAACCGAACCAAGCGCGCACCAGAGAACTCAGCGGCAATGCAGGGCTCGACTTCAAGTATGGCCTCTCAAACAACTTCCTTCTGGATGCAACGATCAATCCCGACTTCGGTCAGGTGGAAGCTGATCCCTCCGTTCTGAATCTTTCAACATTCGAGACGTTCTATCCTGAGAAGCGGCCGTTCTTTGTTGAAGGAACACAGATCATCCGCTTCACGACATTCGGCGATGATCTTGGACCGGGCATGTTTTATTCGCGCCGCATCGGCCGCGGACTTTCGACTGCAGAGGTGAATGTGCCTACAGGAGGGAAGATTGTTGAGATGCCTCAGTCAACAACAATCCTTGGCGCCGCGAAGATCACCGGCAAAACCAACGAAGGGCTTTCCATCGGAGTGTTGCAGGCCCTTACCAAGGAGATGCGGGCAACTGTTGCCGACTCAAATGGTGCGCGTTCAGAGCAAATACTTGAACCCTTTGCTCACTACAACGTTATTCGCCTGAGGCAGGATGTACTGGGCAACTCCAACATCGGTATGATTCTGACCACCGTTGGCCGGGAGAAGCGCACCCCGGCAATCACCAACGGGTTCGATTGGAACCTGAGACTGTCCGGAAACACACATGCTATCACGGGTTTCTTCGCCCACACCCACACGGCTGATGCGTTGAAGAACCGCATTCACGGGTCGGCGGGACGAATGAACTTCTCGCGCATCGCGGCGGAACACTGGCTCTGGTCACTTGACGGGCGCTATGCCTCGAAGCGTTACAACATCAACGACATCGGTTTCTTCTTTCGTCCGGATGGATATACGGGTACCGGAACGCTGACATATAAAGAGGATGTTCCTTCAGCAGTTGTGCGCGACTACAGTGCCACGTTCAGGCTCACGGAATTCAGAAACCTCATGGGCATCAGTCTGCAGCGCGAGCTTCGGCTCGAAACAAGAATCCTTTTCATGAGCTACTTGCAGATGACAGCAAGCTTCACGAGCGACCTTGGCTTGTACGACGACCGCGAGACACGCGGCAACGGCTTGTATCGCAGGCCGGCAAGCTTTGCCACGAGCACCTATGTGTTCAGCGACGCGCGGGACAACGTAAACGGAAAGCTCGGGCAGCGTTTCGGGTGGGACGATAAGCGGAAGTTCCAGGCAGCGACGGAAGCGGGCGTTACAGTCAGGCCAGTGTCATGGATGGATTATACGCTTGAATCGCAGTATCAGTTGATCCGCAAACAGAAAGCATGGGTGACCAACTCAACAGTATCCGGTGCAAGTATGTTTGCCGATCGCAGCACGGATGAGTTAAGTGTAACATTGCGCGGGACTATCACCTTTACACGTGACCTGACTCTACAATTGTATGGGCAAGTCTTTCTCGCAAAAGGGCACTATGAGAACTACCGACTGCTTTCCGGCACTTCCGATTTTGTTCCGACCACTGGCACACCCAACGCGTACGACTTCAACACGCAATCGCTTAACTCCAATGTTGTGGTGCGATGGGAATACCTTCCCGGCAGTACGATGTTTCTCGTCTGGTCGCAGGCGAGGAGAGGGAGGAGCGATGACTACTTCACATCACTCGGCGAAGACGTTGGCGACACGTTCAAAGTGCCGCCGTCGAATGTTGTGCTGTTGAAAGTGAGTTACTTGCTGAGTCTGTGAGAAACATGGTTCAACCATGCCACTTCTCAGTTCGGTCAACTTATGGCTTGCCTGAACTTCATCTTCAATTCCTGCTGCAGCTTCTTTGCGTTTACCTGGATGTCACGCCCAAGGTTGAGTAGTTCCTGTTTGAGCTTGATAAGATCACGGTCGAGTGAACCGTGGTCCTCGTTCCATTCCATCTCCGGCGGGTCTGTGTCCATGTCAAAGTTTCTAAACCGATTTTGACCGGAACCGAGGTGCAGTCTGTGTCGTCGATCCATGTCAGGCACTTCAAATGAGAGCATCTTCTTCGAGCCCTTTCTGAGAACCTCGACCTCCGCTTTGTCATCCTTCTTGTAATCCTCGAGAGCATCGGTTACATCCTGCACCTCTCTGATGGTCTCTTTGCCGATCCTGATGATGACGTCTCCCGCCATGAAGCCGCCCTTTTCCGCTCTGCTGTTTTCTTCCACTTCTTGCACGAGAACGCCCTTGCCCTCAGGCGCTTCAAAGTACTTGCCGAGTTGCTTGTTGAGTGAAGAGATCGACATGCCGAGGTCTGCAAAAGTGCTGAACACATGGATACTTCCTGGCGAGCGGAGGATTCTCGGGGTTCTTGGCATCCTCGGCATTGCGGGTGGCGTGTAAGAGTATGAATAGCTGTTGCTGCGTGGCGTCTTGTCGATTGTAGCGGTAAACGTTTTCTTCTCGTCTTTCCTCATGGCAACAATGTTGACCTTCGTTCCGGGTGTTGACTTGCGGATGACACTGCGTAGGTCGCCCGCGTCGGTGATCTTCGTTCCATCGATCTCAATGATAATGTCTTGATCCTTGAGGCCTGCTTCTTCGGCCGCACTTTCATCGATCACTTCATCAACCAGTGCGCCTTCATCGGTTTTCACATCCATGGCTTTGGCAAGGCGGTGTGTCATATTCTGGATGGATATACCGAGATAGCCCGCCCGGTCACCGGGGTTCTTTACTCGAACAATGATGTCCGAATTGTCAACGCGTTGGGCGCACGCTGTTCCGCCGAGCAGCATCGGCAGTACGAACGCTCCAAGCAACAGTGCTGTTTTCATTTGTTGTTGTCTCCTGTAGAGTTGGTGTGTGCTATTTGCTTTTCAAAATCTGATACAAGGCAGTCCTTGCTTTCTCTCCACCGATGGTGCCGAGGTAATACACAGCATTGCTGCGGAGTTCATAGTTCTCGTGTGTCCGCGCAACTGTTGAAAGAAAATCAACGGCTTTGTCATTGCCCACGTCGGCTATTGTGTAGAGAACCGTTTCGAGTTTTTCCTTCCTTGACTTGGGCATGGAATTGAACAGGGCTACAAGTGCTTCAACGGATTTATTCTTGTCCTTATTCGCATGGCCGATGAATTCAATGGCGGCATCCTGGATACGTTCGTTTGTATCCTTCTTCGCCAGTTCAACAAAAACCGGCATCACGTCGAACTTCCTGAAATCGGCGAGCACTTCAATTGCTGCCTGGCGGAGACGGATGCTTTGTCCCTTGTCCAGAGCGACGTCTTTCAATGTCAGGAACGCTGTCTCATCTTCCTTCGTGTCGCCGATGGCGTAGAGAGCCTCCAGCCGGACACGCGTGGCCGGGTCGAGCTTCTCCTCGCGATCCGTTTCCCATAGCGCCATGGATGGCAGTCGAACTGCCATGGGAGGAATGTGGGGCATTGCCGGGGCAAAGCTTCTCGACAATTGCTTGTCCAGTTTCTTCCTTAGCAATTCGGATCTTCTCATATCGGCTTCTGCGAGTCTCATGCTTGACCCTGTTCCATACGAATAGGCGCGTGGCGTTGTGGAGACGACGGTCCAAACACTATCGCCACCACGTGAGCCACTTATTGTCACCGTGGAGGGTATGGTTCCGAGATCGGCAACCGCATCGTCGACGTACCTGCTCTTCGGGTATTTCTCGATGAACCTTTCATACGCTTCATACGCTTTGTTCCGGTCTGTGTGGGACAGTGCGAAGGCGATCCAGTACTCAGCGTCGTCCATGTATTCGCTTTTCGGATATTTTGATTTGACCTCGGCGAACTTCTTGATGGCCTCGTCCCAGCGCTCGTCGAGAACGGCGTTGTATCCCTCTTTGTATGATGAGTATGCCGGGTCTTTCTTGTTTTCAGGCTGATCGTCATCAAGAAGAGGCGACTCGGTGAAACGAAGTGAGGTTGCGAGAGTGCCGGCGTGCGTGTGCATTTTGTAACGCGGTGGTGGCGTTGAGATCACGGCTGTCTGCGCCACGAGTTGCACCGTCGTGAATATTCCGAGCAGTATATGGAATGCGAGTTTCATCGATGTTTCTCCTTCGTTATCTTCGTTCGCTTGTGTACATGAAATTGGAGGAATCGTACATCGCTTCCGCCATTCGAATCTTGAAGAGCAAATTTTCCTGGTGAATGCCGCCACGGATGATCTCGACGTTCGGCAGGTCGTTCTTCTCTTCGATGTTCTCCAATTCAATCAGAATTCTTTCCAGATCGTTCATCAGTCGCCTCGACCGTGGATCAATGGGTTGACGTTTCAGGTAGCGTGCTTCACGAACAAGGTCACGCGACACACGGCGCTCTGTGCTGAAATCCAACGGTTCATTTTCATTCGTCTTCATGTTGGCAAATCCGACGAGCAGCATCTTTGATTTTTTGAAATACTGGCTGACACGCTCAGCTGGAACCTCTTGCTCGCCCTTCGTCTCATCGTTGGTTAACAATGGTGTTGATTGATGTTTGAGAGGTGTGGAAGGACCATCGAACGCCAGGTCATGCTTCTCGGGCGGAGCGAATGTCCAGAATGTAAGCGCTGCAACCATGATTGCACATACTCCGGCCATTGCGTATGTGTACTTTGGATGAAACAGAAATATCCCGGCGAGCCAATCAACGACACCGGTGAACGGATTCTTGCGGCCGGATTTCTGTTGGGTCGCTTGCTCTGTTACACTCGTCGCAAACGCAGTCCAGAATTCTTCAGGCCGTTCGTCGCTTGCGCGTGTTTTCTGAGCAGGGAGGAAGGTGATGGCTTCCCGCAAAGTGTGAAGTTTATTCATGCATTCATTGCATGTTGCAAGGTGTGCTTCAACCAACGAGTGCTCGGCAGTAGAGAGTTCATCCCGCAGAAAGTCGTACAGCTTCAGTTGTACTTCGTTGTGTCCGCTCATGCATTCCTCTCCTGAAGGTAGAGCAACTTGCTCCTCATCTTCTTCAATCCCCTGAACAAATGTGTCTTCACCGTTCCCTCCGAACATTTCAGAATACCGCTCACCTGTTTTGTCGAGAGGCCGTCGATGTGCCGGAGGATGACGACAGCGCGTTGGAGTGTCGACAGTTCGTGCAACGCCCGCTCAATGTGTGCCGTCTTCTCTTCATTCTCTGCATTGCGATCGTGGGAAGCAATGTTTGTAACAGCGGTATCCATGATGTCAACAGTACGCTCCTCTTTTCGTTTCAAGTATTTCACGTGGTTCAGTGCGAGGTTCGTCGTTATTCTATACAACCATGTACTGAATTCCGCTTCGCCGCGAAAGGAGGACAGGGCTGCATGCACTTTGATGAACACTTCCTGGACAATTTCCTCGGCTCCGTCATGGTTCCTCACAAAGCTGTACGCGATATTGTACGTTTGCTTTATATGGATTTCGACCAGGCTCTGGAATGCGTGATGGCTCCCCGCCCTGGCTTCAAGGATAAGTTGCTGCTCCCCCCGGAAGGGTTCGCCCTGTCGGGGCTCGCCCGAGGTGGGCCTGCCCGGATCGGGCCTGCCCGAGACGGGCTCAGCAGCAGTCATGCGCATTTCCTTTGGTATGTCGGATTCCAATGATTAGACAGTCGGGAGGTTGGAACGGTTGACAGGGATTCTTCCTCTTATACAGTAGTTGGAGGGGAATGTTACGGGAAGGAAGAAGGAGTCTACCTTGCTTTTCCATCATTGCATGGGTATATTTTGTAGGTTATTGTCCGTTCATTCACTCAATCAAGATACTCTCATGACAAAACTCATTGCCCTCTACCGCAAGCCTGCCGATCCGGCTGAATTTGACAAGCACTATTTCGAGATCCATACCCCTCTGGTAAAGAAATACCCCGGTCTTCGCAAACTGGAAATCACGAAAGTAACGGGGGCGCCCATTGGCGAGGCCAAGTTCCATATACTTTGCGAGATGTCATTCGATAGTAAGAACGCCATGGATGCCGCTCTTTCGTCGTCCGAGGGGAAAGCTGTTGCGAGGGATCTCATGAGCTTCGCTGCGGACGTGGTGACGGTGTTTATTGGCGAGGATGCCTCTTGAGAGACTTGAACCCAAAGCACAAAGCCTTCCCCCTCCGGTTCTTCTTTGTAGAGCTTTGTGTTCTTCGTGTCTTTGTGGTGAATCTTTAACCATTGTTCAATCGAGATAGAATGACTAAATATTCCGGAAAACACCCCAAAGAGATTGCCTTCAATAATCTCATTTACACCAAAGGCAATTGGCGGGCAACGATCACCATTAACCGCCCCAAGGTGCATAATTGTCTGAACCTGGAAACACTCCATGAGTTAAGCGCCGCGTTTCAGGATGCGGCGTGGGATGACAACGTTGCCGTCATCATTCTTACCGGAGCCGGGGATAAGGCGTTCTGCACCGGGGCCGACATGAAAGAGTGGAACGAAGAGTTTCTTGAAACACCCAACGACTTTTATAAGTGGATGGGCGTGTTCATGGAAACATTCGAGCGGCTCCGTAACATTGGCAAACCAACAGTGGCGCGGTTGAATGGCATGGTGGTGGGAGGAGGGAACGAGCTGCAAATGTCATGCGACCTGGCCATTGCTGCAGATGACATTTACATTGGCCATGCGGGAACATCGCGTGGAAGTGTGGCGGCTGCAGGCGCGACACAATGGCTTCCGCTGATCATCGGTGAGCGGCGAGCGCGGGAAGTATTGTTGCTGAATGAGAAAATCCCGGCGAAGAAGGCTCTTGAATGGGGACTCATCAATCAAGTAGTACCGCGGAAAAAACTCGACAGGGCAGTCGATGAGATGGCCGAAAAACTTGTGAACAAACTCCCCGAGTGTACACGCTACACCAAGCAACAGCTCAACTTCTGGCGTGATTTCTCCTGGTCTCTTACGATCGGACATTTGCGTGATTGGCTGACCGTACATACTTCGTCGATGGAGATTCAAGAAGGCATCAAAGCATTCAACCAGAAGCGGGAGATCGATTACAAAGCCCTGAGAAAAAAGATGGCAAACAAGAAGAACAAAGGATAGCTCCCATGAAGTATCCCGGTCTCCTGTCTTCGGTCTCCTGTCTTCTGTTGCTTGCCTGTTCCTCTTCCCCCCAACTCATCAAATGGGAATTCACCGGCGGACCATACGCGCAGAACATTTCGGCTGTCTTCGTCGATGAGCATGACACTTCCCATCTCATGGCTGCACTCGCAACCGGCGATGTTTACTCTTCAAAGAACGGGGGCATCTCCTGGGCCAGGCTCTCTACTCTGCCGGCGAATACAGCCATCCGCCGTTTCATTCAGCATCCCGACGAACCAAAACGCTTCTTCGTGGCAACCACGACCGGAGTATTCCTGTCCACGAACGCGGGCGAAAATTGGAATCCGGTCACGATTGATCTTGCTTCTTCCAACCCGCAATCCTATATCCTTGCCGTTGAGCCGTACAATACGCAAGTCATGTACACAGGGCTTACCGGACGAGGCATCTATAAGTCCACCGATGGCGGCACAAGCTGGAGAGCGATCAATGGCGGCCTTGATTCACTATCGCTTTTGAAATCCGATGTCTACGACATCGTGATTGATCCATCCAAGCCGGACAATGTGTATGCGGCAGTCGGGGGAATCGGCGTTGTCAAATCGACAAATGGCGGCGGTTCGTGGACAACACTCACGTCAATCATCGGTTCGGGTGGAGTAGCTCCGACGAGCATTGTGCAGAGTCGAAAATCTCCGGCGGTGCTTTGCTTCGGCATGGAAGCTGGGAGTATCTATAAGTCGGTGGACGGTGGACAGACATGGAGTCCGACACGATTCGGTTCAGGAAATAACTCGCCGGTTTGCTTGCTGGTTGATCCCGTTCATTCCGAGGTTCTCTACGCGGGGACAGAGAACGATGTGAGTATGTCTACCGACTTTGGCACGACGTGGAAGTCCGTTGCCAATGAGTTGCCCCACGTTGCAACAGCAATTGCCATTGCCTCCGGCGAACCGAATCCAACATTGTACGCATATGGAGAAGGCATTGGCCTCAGCAAGTCGACAGATGCAGGATCGTCCTGGTCGACGATGCAAGTCCATCTCGGTGGCTCAACTGTAAGTGCCATGGCGGGAAATAAGCGGCGCGATGTATTGTATGCCGCGGTTGGCGCATCTGTGCATCAATGGAATCCGCAATCTCGAGCATGGAGTTCTGCAAGCAACAACCTGACCGGAGGAGCCATAGCCTCAATTGCCGTTGCCACAGATTCATCGTCAAATGTGTATGCCGCAACTGCGAACGGTATCTTCAGCACAAGCGATGGCGGCAATTCCTGGCGTGCAGGTTCGCCACAGATGCGCGGGAAATCCGTGAGCCTGATTGCTACACATCCCATTTTCACCACGCGGATTCTCGCTGAGACCCAATCGGAACTCTTCGCTTCCACCAACAAGGGCGTCACATGGACTCCGACAAGACCACTGGATGATCGGTACCGTGTACGTTCATTCACGTTCAGCAATACCAATGCAGGTGTTGTTCTGGGGGCAACGGAACGGAGTGGCGTGATTCTTTCAACGAATGGGGGCCTCTCGTGGGAGAGAAATCAATACGGCTTGGAATCCAATGACCTCACGACTGTAACGTTTAATGAAGAAGACAAGCAAACGTTGTATGCCTGGACGGTACGCGGAACCGGATTTCGTTCAATGAACAAGGGTCTGGTGTGGGACCGTTATGCTACTCCATGGCAGCCGGGAGATCAGGTGAGTATTGCTGTTGATCGTTACAAGCCATCGGATGTTGTTGCATTTATCCGTCCGGATCGATTCTACTATTCCGTATCCGGCGGGGCAAGGTGGTTCTCCTTACCAGTTGATTCACTCCTGGGGGATGTTGCCGCGACGTATTGGGATTCCGAGAGAGGGTGGTTCTATGTCAGCGTAAAAAACCTCGGTGTGTATCGGATTGTACTTCGGGAGTATCTAAAAGAAGTATTTGAGGAATGAAGGGGAAGTACAGATTGTGGGATTGAGAGGTGGCGCAAAACGGATTGTGTTCACGCTGCTGTTGCTGAATCCATTCCATGTCATTGCTCAGTCGTTGGGTGAAAGGGATACGGGTTTCAAAATCGTATTGGAACACCGGACTGAAAAGCCGATGGGATATCAGGCACATATTACAACGACCAGCACATATCCGTGCGAAGGGTATTCGCTTAAGACAAGGGTTCGGTGGTACAATGATACGGTGAATGTTTACGTGTTGGGTCTTCTTCGGCCCTCACCGTGCATCCAGAGCAGTGCTGAAGCTTCCGGTTCGGTATTCATGGGGGAATTGAAGGAGGGCACCTCTTTTATTCGTATTGAATATCGTGGAGATGTTGACCTGCATAAGGTCATCCGATCCAAATCACGTGTTGCGACACGTTCCATACGGGCAACATTTACAGAACTCAAAGGAAACTGATTCATGAAGCAACGATATGTGATTGGAGCATACACGCTCATTATTCTCGGCATCACTGCGTTTGCGCTCCCGGGCGATCGTACGGTTGTTCTGCCTGGTACGCAGCCTAACATCGTGCAAACGTTCGATCCGTACAACTCCGGCACGAGCGCGTGTCAGACATGCCACCAAACGCAAGGAGCAGGAAGAGTTGTCACGATTACACAGGACTGGCAGGGAAGTATGATGGCACATGCGGCGCGTGATCCGATTTTTTACGCTGCTGTTGCCGTTGCCAACAAGCGTATCAACGGCGTGGGAGAATTTTGCATCCGATGTCATTCACCAACCGGCTGGCTTGAAGGACGGTCAACCGGAGGGAGAGGCGATTCTCTCCGTGCCAACGACCTGAATGGTGTTCAATGCGACTTCTGCCATCGCATGAAAGATCCGATGATCCCCGATTCGACGATCAACCCTCCCGTGCCCGGGTATGGCAACGGAATGTTTGCGGTACAAACGCTCCGTGCGACAAAGCGTGGGCCGTACAGTGATGCGTTTCCCATCCATGCCGTGCAGGCAGATTCTTTTTATCGTTCAGGAAATTTCTGCGGCGTTTGTCACAATGTGAGCAATCCGCTGTACGCGACAGATCCGGTTACGCAATCGCCGCATACGTACAGTCCAATTGAGCGCACGTACAGTGAATGGAAGTTGAGCTGGTGGGGGACACAGGGAGAGATGGGATCCTGTCAATCGTGCCACATGCCGCCAACAACAGGTTACGGATGCAACATCACCGGGTCACCATTGCGGAATGATTTGCCCCGCCACGACTTAACGGGAGGCAATACCTTTCTTCCTGATATTCTCGCGGACTTCTGGACCGGACTTGATACTGCGCGCATTGCGCTCGGCAAGCAACGGGCCATTGAAACTCTGCAAGACGCCGCTTCACTCGATGCCGACGCCTTCCGCCGGAACGACACAGTCACGGCACGCGTGCGCGTAACGAATCTCACCGGTCACAAACTCCCCACCGGCTATCCGGAAGGGCGAAGAGTATGGCTGAATCTCGTTGGCCGCAACACGAACGGTGATACCATCTTCCAATCGGGAGAATACAATTTTCAGACGGCCGATCTCACGCTTGATCCTCAGATAAAAGTATACCAGATAAAGCCCGGCCTCACCGCTGCACGCGCCAGCCAGTATGGACTGTCGCCGGGGCCGTCGTTCCATTTCGTTCTCAACGACACGATCTTTTCGGACAATAGAATCCCCCCCGTTGGATTTACCAATGCTGCCTTCGCGTCACACATGGCCCAACCCATTGCATACACGTATGCCGATGGACAATTCTGGGACATCACGACGTATCATCTTCCTGCCGCTGTCGCGACGGTATCGGCAACACTCTATTATCAAACATCAAGCAAGGAGTATATTACATTCTTGCGGGATGAGAATATTGGCAACACGGAGGACTGGAAGCATTGGGGGGATAGTTTGTATTCTGCATGGAGCAGAAGGGGGAAGTCACGACCGGTCTCAATGGGAAGCATTACGGTGCAGGTGTCAGACTCAACGACGGGGTTCAAGGATCCGGAATTGAATGTTCCTGCACAAGCATCACTCAAACAGAATTATCCGAACCCTTTCAATCCAACAACGACTATGGAATTCAGCATCGACCGGGCAGCATATGTCACGCTCAAGGTGTTTGATATTACGGGTCGTGAAGTTGTAACGGTGGTGAAGGGAAGGATGACCGCAGGAGAATACCGTTACACCTTTGACGCAAAAGATTTGCCGAGTGGGATCTATCTCTATAGACTGACAACGGACAACAATACCTCGCTGGTGAAGAAGTTGATGTTGCTGAGGTGATCGGATCAAATTCGAGTATTGAACAAAAAATGCCCCGCCTCTGCAAATTGAGGGCGGGGTCTTTCTTTACAGCTACCTTTGCTCGCGTGCTATCTCAATAGAGTCATCCTCCGGCCATTCCGGGGATACGTCTCACTTCAGCAGCATGACTTTCTGTATCTGTGTGAACGCAGCTGTTGTCAAGCGAACGAAGTACATGCCACTGGCAAATCCGCTCGCGTCCCACCGAACCTCTCGGTTCCCGGCCGGACTGACTTCGTTCACCAACCGGGTGACCAATTGCCCGGTCAGATTGTACACAGCCAATTCCACGTGTGTTTGTTCTGGTAGTGCAAACCTGAATGTCGTCGACGGGTTGAACGGATTCGGGTAGTTCTTCTCGAAGGCGTAGGTGAGAGGCAGTCCGTTCTCCTCTACTGCTGTGATACCGACGGTGAACTGGCCCGAGGCGGCCTGTCCGCCAGCGTAGGCAGCATCAACAGCGCGAAGCGTCCATGCGTATTGGCCGTTGGGAAGACCGGTGAGCAACCATTCGGTAACGGCGCTGATGTTGCCGGGTTGCGGGAGACTGCGTGGGACTGCAACCGGGATACTGTTACGGAAAAGACTGAGATCGTACGTGAGAGCGGCACTTGGCGTATGATCGTCGCTGGCTGCGGTCCATGTCAGGATAACTGTGCTGCTGTCCGGCACGGTGGAACCCAGATTTGAGGGCCGCGATGGGGCGGCATTCTGGCCGGGAGCGTCATTACGGTAGACATGCATTTGCGCCTCGACGAGTCCATTCCCACCCGGAACGAAGTATTGTCCGGCAATGAAATAATCAAGATCGCCCTCACCGTCGATATCAAACCAGGAGAAGGTGCCCCCGCGATCTCCGCTCGCCCGTGGCGCAGGCAGCACGCTGCCCGAGTCGGAGAAAACCCCGCCCATGTTGGTGTAGACTTTTGCGCGGCCTTCAATATTGGACCCCGAGTTATAGTTGCCAGCTAAAAGAACGTCCATATCTCCATCGTTGTCGTAATCTGCCCATGTGGCTGCCGTAAGATCGAACCAACCCTCACAAGGAACGCAGGGAAGGACCTCCAACGAGTCGTAGCTTCCGCCGTTGTTACGGTAGATTCGGAGAGCATTAGTGTACGTGCCATTGAGTTCCTTGATGTTGCCGGCCACGAGGATGTCAAGGTCGCCATCAGCGTCATAGTCGCCCCATTGTGCCTCGCCATGTTCGATGGTCAGTGAACCGAGGATGTCCTCGCCGACGAATGTACCGTTGCCGTCGTTCCGATAACGGCGGATGAACCCGCGGTCGGTCAACGGTGCGATGTTGACGAGCAGCAGATCGAGATCCTGATCGCCGTCATAGTCAGCCCAAGCGCTCTGCGCATGCGCAGTGGGCGCGAGAATTGAATCGGCCTCAGTGAAGGTCCATCCTCCGGTTCCGTTGGGGCCGTCATTGCGCATCAACGCTGTGCGATATGAGAATGTACCGCCGTCAAAGACCGAGGGTAAAAGGATGTCAAGGTCGCCATCGTTATCATAATCCGCCCATGTGATGGAACGAAGATCAAAGTCAGCCTGGTCGTTGTTTTCCCAATACCCAGGCAGCTGGGTGTTGCTCAGTACAAGTGTGCCGGCGTCGTTGCGCAAGAGGGCTGTTTCGCCATCGGTTCCGACCGCGAGGTCCTGATCCCCGTCGCCATCCACGTCACCCCAGGCGAGATCCGACGACCCGGCGCTGAGTGTACCGAGAGGTATGTCGATGTGGGTAAATGTCCATTCCCCATTTCCCCCCAAGCCGTCGTTCCGTAGCAACACCAGGCGATCCTCCACACTTTGGTTGTAGACGACGTAGTAGCCTAGAACCGCGATGTCGAGATCACCGTCACCGTCGTAGTCTGCTGGAGCAGTAGTGATGACCCAAAAATCTTCGTCCTGTGGCGTTACGAAGAGAGAATCGAGTGGTGTTACCTCGGTGAAGTCACCGAATGTGCCACCCGGATTGGGTTGTACTACGATGATTCGCCCTGTGCTTCCGGTCGCACTATCGTCGTCTGTGACGGTCAGGCGCACGATGTATGTGTTGGCTTGCGTGAAAGTGTGCGATGTGTGCCGCTCCGATGAGGTTGTCCCATCGCCAAAATCCCAGGACCAGCCGACGATGATCCCATCTGGGTCGAGACTTATGTCGGTGAAATTCACTGTGAGTCCTGAGGCAACGAAGTTGAAAGACGCCTCGGGAGGACGGTTGAGAGGTGGTGGTGGCGGGCCGGTGAAATGTTCGATATAGCCCTGATAACCTACCGTCCAAGCGTTGCCTGCAGGGCTTGCTGCGATAGCGGCAAACGAACCGAAGCTCTCTGATCCTATATTGAGAACGGCCCAATTCTGTCCGCCGGTGGCTGAGTAGTAGACAACATTGTTGCTTGTGCTAAGCCACAATTCATTAGCACCGACAAGATGGAGGTCTGTGAAATTATCATTGCCGTTTGGTGTGGGCAAGACCTGCCACGTCACACCACCATCATCGCTACGAGATGCATAGCCCGACATCCCAACAGCGTATCCGATGTTCCCGTTATAGAATTCCATATCCCTAATCTGTGTTGGAAATCCCGGGAGGTTTCCCTGAACCCATGTGCTGCCGCCATTACTGCTTCGGTAGTAGTTCCCGGTGACATTTGCCGCCCAGATGTTCGTGCCTTTCACATCGACGGCAACATAGGCGCCCTGAAAGTCTGGAACGGGGGTCCAAGTTTCGCCCCCGTCGGTTGTGTGGTGTAAGCCAGAACCTTGGCCAATCACCCAGCCGTCGAGGAGGGTTGTGAATTGAACATCCTCCGCCGGAGAAAGACTTGAAGGCGTCACAGTTGCGGCCGACCAAGTCGCGCCCGCGTCGGAGCTCTTGTAGACTTGACCCACTTCGTCCACGACAACGACCTCGTCCAGTCCGACGACGTCGACAGCCTTGATGGTGTACTGGGAGACTGCGGTATGAAGAACCCACCGCGAAATTCCATTACTCGTAAGGAGTGCACCGTTGTCACCAACAGCGATCAGATTTCCGTTTGGGAAGCGATCGAGGTCGTTAAGAGACGTACCGGTTCCGCTCGAGATCTGTGACCATGAAGCACCGCCGTTGGTTGTCTTGATGACGAAGCCTGCACCATAGCCGAAATAGCCCGTCTGTGAGTTGGCGAAGACAGGTGCTGCACTGCTTAGATAGCCCGGCCTTGGACCTGGAGAAACAAATGTTTGTGTCCAACTCAAACCAGCATCACCTGAGCGGAACATGTTCCCATCAAGATCGGAAGCAACCACGGTCTGTGGGTCAGCAACGGCGAAGGCACAGACACCTGCCGGCATCACCTCACCAAGGTCAGTCCAAGTCAAACCACCGTCTGTGGATCGGAAAATGCGATCGTCGAAATCAGGAAAGTTGCCAGACCGGCCCCACGCCAGGACGACATCGGCCAAAACATCAAGGAGACGATCCCGACCGGTAGATGAAGCGCCAGTTGTCCACGTCGAACCACCGTCGGTGGAGTGGATGAATGTACCATCCCCGATACCGACGGCGAACGTATTTGAGAGAAACACCACTGCCTTTGCAAGCCCGCTATGCACGAGATTGAATGTGGTTCCTCCATCGGTCGTACGGTAGATCGCACTGTCAGCGATACCGAGCCCGAGCAGATTGTCGACAAAGTCGAAATCAACAATGCCGTTTGGAGATGGCACCCAGGAGTCACCGGCATCATGACTGACGTAGTGGTCGAAGTTCCCCGAGGCAAGCCCGAAGGAAGTAGTGTAGAACTTCATGAAGTAAGTAGAGCCGAGGAACGGAAGTTGGGTCCAGGTCGTTCCGCCGTCGGTCGTCCGATAGTTGTCGTTACCGTATGTCCATCCGTTCTGGCTGTCAAGAAAAAAAAGGCCGTTCAATGGATTACTCAGGCTAACGGGAATATCTCGCTGAACCCAGGTAGATCCGCCGTCGGATGATTCAAACAAAGAGCCACCATTATCGAACGAGTTGTCATCGGTAGCAATGAACACCCGCTGAGTCGTTGGCGCACCGACACCCCTGACATCGAGGTAAGTTGGGGCTGGACTTTGGGTGTCCCACTGCGCGGTGGCCGCGGACGTCAGAAGAACTATCGTGAAGGCTAAGAATCTGGAGCTTATTGGGCTTTGTAGCCCGGTACACACATCATTAAAAAGCCGCATACCAACCTCCGAAATTTAATGGATGCCGATCAAGATGAAAACCATAGCGTTTGCTAAGCGCAATCCTTAATGAACTATTCTTTCTGAAGAAAATATCGCCACTCCTTCCCGCTGAGCGCGGAAGACCAGTTGCTTGATACATTCAGGCAGCGGCTTGGATAGCAGTCGCGTGCTCTTGCGAGTCTCCAAATCCATGCCAACCATCATCGCATCGCTCAACAATGGGCTTGGGCATTCTTTTGAAGCAAGAGGCGACATGCTGTGATCTAATGGGGCACAAAGACAACAGGGTGTTGGTCGTTTTCAAGGCTGTGCGTGGCATGGAACGGGCACTCTTGCCTCCACGGCTGCCAAAAGTTCTCTCTTGATTTACGAGTGTTGCGACTTCACGTCCAAGCGCATCAAAACACGTTCAGGCTAACAACAGCGACTCATATTTGTTGCCTCGATACGTTTCATCAGCGGCATCTTCACGATCTCACGTCGGACATCATATTTGAGATTGGGGGAGCTGTCTCACAAATATCTTTTCGCTCGGGCAAACCGAAGGTAGAAAAAACATAAGCCTCCCGTATCTGAATGTCCAGATTCGAGAAGCTTATGGGAAATAACACACTAACAAGTTACACTTCTGCAAACGCAAAAGCCACACATTTGTGACGAAAAGGCAATAGGTTCGCTATCTTATGAGCAGCATTTTCATGATTTGATATTTGCCATGACTCTCCAATCTGGCGAAGTACACTCCGCTCCCGACATTTGTAGCATTCCAACTGGCTGAATAGATGCCGGGGGATTTCTCTTCATTTACCAGTGCTGCTACTTCGCGTCCGAGAAGGTCGAACACCTTCAGGCTCACCATTCCGAAATCAGCAATCCGAAATCCGATTTCAGTTATTGGATTAAACGGATTGGGATAGTTCTGTGACAACGCAAACTCTGTCGGGGTGCCCGGATCGTCATTGGACACTGACGTCAAGCCGCATGGAATCCTTTCTGCGAAGATCGTGATCGGATCGCCTTGTCCCAGTTCCTCTCCATCCCAAAAAACGAAGACGTTGCCGGCACCATCAGCGCCTGTCCACCAGCGGGTTAGACCCTGCTTGCCAGGAGCTGTGGTAACGGGCGAGCCATTCAATGGCTCGACCATCTCCCCGTTGGGCCGGACATGCTGGAAGTAGATATCCTGCTCGAAGTAACCCCTCTGCCGCCAGTCAAGCCAGGTCAGGAAGACACCACCGGCTCCGTCGGGATTGAGATCCGCGCCATACTGGCGATCGAGGCCCACGCAAACTGGAAGCGGCGAGGGGAAGAGCGGTGTTCCATCAGGGAGCACTCGCAGGACATAGTTGTCCCAGTCGGCCCCGGCGCCAACATGATAGCAACTTACCCAGGCGCCACCTTGGCTGTCGGTCAACGCCATTGTGAACCCGAATCCAAACGGGGAGACCCTGACGCCATTCACACCCCACAACAGCTGGCCGCTGCCGTTGAAGCGCTGCCCGCCCACGTAGTCGCCCTGAGCCGATCGGGAGAACCAAAAGGCAAGGACCCCGCCTTCACCGTCAGGAGCAAGAAAGCTCCCAATCGTCTCACTGGATGGAAGACCGCAGGCCAGAACGCCGCCACTCCCCCATAGACGCTGCCCAGCTGCGTCGAGGTGTTGTACCTTCACGTTGTCATCGCTCGGGATCCTCTCCGCATAGGCGAAGAAGAGTCCGCCCTGACCGTCCGCCATGGCCGTCACGCCGTTCGTTACCACAGCAGTGGAGGTCGCGCCCAGCACGCCGCTGGTGCCCCCCCCAGAGTTGAGTGCCGTTGGCGTCGACGTGGTGTACGCGAACAGTCTGCGGCTCATCCCAGGTCACCCAAAGGTAGAATACTCCTCCCGTTCCATCCGCGATAAACTCACTCCATGGATACTGGTTACAGCATTGGACCAGTACGACGCCTTGGGGGCCGAACAGACGGTTCCCGGCTGAGTCGAAGCGTTGCAGCCTCTCGCTCACGTCGGGTCCGGTGTGGACAACGAAGACACCGCCGGCACCGTCACTTGCCAACTGGGGACGCTCAGTGTAGGGCGCATCATGTACAATGATGCCCTCCGCGAGCCAGAGGCGATCACCGGCAGCGTTAAGGTGCTGGATCCTGCAGCGATCGGTAAGCTGTCCAGCGTACTCGTCCCAGAGCAGGTAGACCCCGCCCGAACCGTCCGAGACGACGCCGAGCGGTTCCTGCGTGCCCGGAAAATAGCCAGGGTCGAGGGCTACGCGCTGTGCAGTCATCGGGTCTCCACAAGACCAGCCCGAATCGCTGTGATCGAACACTCCGGCCGGTGGTACTGGCGGTAACTCGTACAATGATACTGCAATCTCATTCTTCGCGTCTGAACCAAGGTACACCGTCAGAGCATCTGCTCGCTCATTTGTGCAGACACCCAAAAACGAAGCAAAAAGTAGCACGATTCGTGTTTTCATTACTCACCATTTTGGATACTAACGGAAAATGTTTGTTGGGTCATGCTCGATCAAATGATAGTAATCTCCCTTGACTTGCTCATTGAGTAGTCGGATAAAACGTCCCGGATGTTACAGTACGCCGATGAGATTACTCATATAAATCCATAACAACCGCCCGCTAGAACGATGTATGTTTACTTCATCAGCAGCATCTTCTTGATCTCGCGTCGGTCATTGCTTTCAAGTCTGCAGAAGTACATTCCGCTTCCGACATTTGTCGCATCCCAACGAACTGAATAACTGCCGGGGGATTTGTCTTCATTTACCAGCGTTGCGACTTCACGGCCAAGCAGATCAAACACTTTCACGCTAACAAAGCCGGGTTCCGCGATCTGATATCGGATATTTGTTGTCGGATTAAAGGGATTTGGATAATTTTGATTCAAAGAGAAATCTTCCACAACAAATGTGTTTGAAGAAACTCCCGTAGTGCCTGTTTGCAAGGTTCTATCAATACATTCAAAACCCAAAACTCCATTGGGATTGTGTACGTTTATTCCTTCACCCTGCGTAAGAATCCAAATGTTTCCTAATGTATCTAAAGCTAGGTCTTCAACCTGCTTGTGTGAGATTGAAGAGGAGCCTTCCAGGAATGTAGAAAATACATTTCCCGTTCCATTAAAATAAGAAAGACCTCCGTAGTATGGAAAATTTAATGTGTTGTGTGCTCCTGCATATATAATGTTATTTGTTTTGTCAATCTCTACTGCCCATACGGCATTAGCAGCAATGTTAGAATTACTGATATTCCAATTTTGCCAAGTCGTCCCGTTAAACTTCCATAAACCCTCCGGAGAACCTATCCACAGATTGTTACCATTATCGAACTTAATATCGTAGATGTGTGAAATTCCAACAGCAGATAAATCCATAACACTCCATACACCATTGTTATAAATATCTATTCCTCCGTTATGCCCGACATACATTTTTCCTCCCGAACGCGCTTCAAGACATGTTGGATAACCTGTAATGCCATTACTGAAATCAAACAAAGTCCAGGAATTAGTATTTTTATCATACATAAAGGTATTGCTTGTATAATCTGTTATGAAGAAAACTTTTCCGCTGTCGTTACCTTCGACCTGCTCCGGTCCCTGAAACCAGGGATGTGAATTGTTTTTATCCCATACAACCCACGATGCATAATTCTGATAATCACCGTTAGGGATCTGAACAGCATAACCATCTGAACCTTCATAAAGAAACCAAATATCGCCATCAGGTGTCTCGGAGATATAGTTACCGACATAACTTTGTGTCTGCGGAATCGGAAAGAGACCTTGATTTAAAATGCCATAAGATTCCCAGTTAGGACAATCCATGATCTGTATACCGCCGTTTCCGTTTGCAAACCATTTCCGGTTTTTGCTGTCTATAAAAATGTCCTTATTGGAATTCTCAGCAAGGGCTGTGCTGTGTCTTGTGTATATCTTCCACTGGGTTCCTACGAGCTTTCTCACAGCATTCGTTCCGGCTGCCCAGAAACTGCCGTTTACATCAATATAACTGCTCAGTAAAAAATCATTTGTCCATTCCCATGTCCAGCTTGTTCCGTCAAACATCATTATGCGTGATGAGTTTGTTGTCTCTGTCAAAATAATTTTACTGCCCCGGATAAACATAGTAGTAGCATTAAAATTGGCAACCGGCCAGACTGTGTTATTGATATGACTCCAGTTCGTCCCGTCGTATATGTCAACGTTTTGTCCGTTGCAAATCCAAACTCTGTTTAGCGAATCTACCATCACTTCACGCGGAGCGCCGGGCGAAATGCCGCTGTTTGATGAAGTGTAAAGATTCCAGTTTATGCCGTCATATTTGATCAGTCCTAAATTGCATGTGATCCATTTGTTGTTGTTTTGATCTATTGCAATGTCGGTTAATTGCTGTGACGGAAGGTTTGAGTTAGATGATGTATAAAATGTCCAGGCATTTCCATTATAATATCCGACTCCTCCATCGAAACCGCCTCCTTCTTCACCGGTAACAACCCATACATCATTGTCTGTTTCTATAGAGATTCCTTTTATCTGGTCCCATTGTAATGAAGTGTTTGCTGAAGTGTGATGCTGCCAGTTTAATCCGTCTCCTGAAGTCGCCAGGCCGTTGTATGTTCCAACCCAGATCCTGTCATTATTATCAAAAGCAATATTATTAATTATTTCATCCGGCAGATAATTATCGGCATATGTTCCCCAATTAGTAAAAGTTGTTCCGTCAAACCGCACCAGACTTCCCTGGCTCCAGAATGGCATGCGGCCGCCTGTCCACATATTTCCGAAGCGATCGCCACGCACTACAAAATGCTGGTCACCGCCTATGCCTGTGTTATCGATCCGTAGGTATGTCCAGTTAGGGTTCAGAGTTGGGAACTGTGCGTTGGCTAGTTGAAATCCAAATGCCAGAGTGCATAGGCTGAGTAAAAGTGTTTTCATTTCTTTTCCTCCAAGCTGTGATGCGTTAGTTGATAAAATGTGAGCATACGGATTATTCCGTTGGATCTCTTTGGCTTGATCATCGGAGAAGTACCGTCCGATCGACTTTTGCCACGCCTTCGAACTCCGTTCTGTACAAACACACGCCCGAAGCAACAGAGCCTCGATCCCGGCGCACTGAATAACTTCCGGAGGATTTCTCTTCGTCGGCAAATGTTGCCCCTTCACGTCCAAGGACATCAAACACTTTCAACCTAACGAGGCCTGCTTGCGGGATCTGGAAGCGAACAGTCGTGGACGGATAACCCCCTGAATTTACTTTATTCCAGCTACTACCACCATCACCTGTTTTCAGCAATGTGCCGTACATTCCTACAGCATAACCATTATTGTCGTCTACAAAATCATTTGCGAAAATTGAATTTCCCTGTGGCTTTGGGTTCATCCATTCCCAATGGTCGGCTTGTTGCGCCTGCACGATGAGTGTTGCGGCAATCGTCACTATGAACGTTACGGCCAGATTCTTGATTAACTGCATTGTTGTATCCTTCTTTGGAAAAAATTGAACGTGACTGTGAAGTAAGCCCTGATTTATCTTTGCAACCCCATTGCTACTTCAGCAGCACCATTCGTTTTGTTTCTATGGTCTCGCCTGCCTTCAACTGATAGAAATACAATCCGCCTGCTTGGCTGGATGCATTCCATTTCACTTCGTAGGTTCCTGGTTTCATCTCTTCGTTCGCTAAGATTGCCACCTCTTGCCCCAGGAGGTTGTACACCTTTAGCGACGCAAAGGTGTTCCGGGGAATCTGGAACGTGATCGTTGTCGAAGGATTGAACGGATTCGGATAATTCTGGCCAAGGCTGAAATGTGCAGGCAAGTCCGTTGACCCGCCCTCGGCGGGCACTGACGTGATCATCTCCGACAACGGTCGTCTCCAGATGCCATCGCCGTTAGTTCCGGCAAAGAGATTCGTGCCGTAAACGGCATGAACCCAGATAACGGTGTTGGTCAAGCCTGTACTCACATCAGCCCAGTTTGTGCCGTTGTTGGTGGAGCGAAAGACGCCATCGCCATCGGTGCCGGCAAAGAGGTTCGTGCCGGAAACGGCGACAAATCTGACAGGAGTGTTTGGCGGCAACCCCGTGTTTATTGCATTCCAGCTTGTGCCGTTGTTGGTGGAAAGAAAAACGCCGCCGGCAGTGCTGGCAAAAAGGTTTATGCCGGAGACGGCAAGAGCATTGACATCTGTGTTCGTCAACCCTGAACTCGCGGCAGTCCAACTTGCGCCGCTATTGGTGGAAAGAAAAACGCCGCCGCCGAAGGTACCTGCAAAGAGATTTGGTCCGGAGACGGCAAGAGCAAAGATACGTCTGTTCGTTATTCCCGTGCTGACAAGAGTCCAGCTTGTGCCGTTGTTGGTGGAATGAAAGACACCGTCGCCATCAGCCCCGGCAAAGAGATCCGTCCCAGAGACGGCAAGAGCATAGACGTAAGGGACAGTCAAAGTGGCGGTTGCGCTCCAGCTTGTGCCGTTGTTAGTGGAACGAAAAACGCCGTCGCCCTCGGTCCCGGCAAAGAGATTTGTACCTGAGACGCCAAAAGCATTGACGAAGATGTTCGTCAATCCTGTATTGACTGGCGTCCAGCTTGTGCCGCTATTGGTGGAAAGAAAGATGCCGTCGCCACTGGTTCCGACAAAGAGGTTTGTGCCGGAAACCGTAATGGTGCGAACGAAGACACCGCCAAGGCTTGTTTGGATCCACTGGGCATGCAATGGATTCGTAGTAGCGAAGAGGGATAATACAACATAGAGGAATGGGAAAATGTGTTTCATTTGTTTCGCCTTTCGCAAGTAGAGAAGTGAATTGCAGTTAACCACCTGATTCACAAGGTCCGAGAACCATCGGTTCCTCCGAGCAAGCCAGAGGGCAGGGCAGAAAAGACGTAAGCCCCCCGAACCTGAGGATTCAGACTCGAGAGGCTTATGAGAAATAAACGGACTAACATATCTTAATCACTAGAGTAAAGTCGACGGGTTAGCGACTGATATCCACCTTCACCAATAACTGCTTCATCAACAGCGGGCAGTGGCTTGGTTAGCAGTCGCTTGTCCCCAGAATCGCCTCGATTTCAGAATTCTCAATGCTGAGAGCCACTTTCCATTCCATAAAAACCGCGTGCACCAATCGGTAACGAATATCGTTTCGCAGCAGCGAATCCGGCAGGTTGCACACTGCGGATTGGCCTGGCGGTTCCGGCCGAGTCAATTGCGTGGTCGAACACCTCAAGGTGTTGCTTCGCGGATTCTTTCCAACTGAACAGCTTTGACCGTTCAAGGCCTTTTTGTATAAGTTGTCCTCGTACAGAACTATTTGTGAGAACTTTGTACATACCTTCGGCTATACTCTGAATATTGGATGGATCAACATATTCTGCCGCATCGCCGCACACTTCAGGCAAGCTCGACACGTTGGACACAATGACGGGACAGCCATGGGCCATGCCTTCCAGCGGTGGCAAACCAAATCCCTCGTAGAACGAAGGGAACACAAGAACTGACGCATGATTCAGTAGATCATCCATTTCTATTGCCGAAACGTGCCCCTTGAACTCGACCCGACCCTGTGCAAAAGAGTGACCAACAAGAGAAGCGTTTCGTGCATCACTCGACCGCCTTCTGTCATAACCTGTGATGACGACTCTGTGAGGAACCTTGTCTTTGATGAGGCTGAACGCTTGCAGTACACCGGTGAGGTTCTTCATCGGGACCATTCTACCGCTAAAGAGAATGAAGTTGCCATCCCCCTTTTCCGATCTTTGTTGTGTTTTGTCGAACAACAAATCGCGGACACCATTGTGGATGACATCGACTTTGGATTCGTCAATTCCATACCTTTCCACCAGCAGTTCCTTAGTGTGGTGGGAGGGAGTGATGACCCATCGGGCTCTGCGCAAAACATGCTTCAGGATGTATTTGAAATAGTAGTACTGTTTCCTATGGAGCTTTCCGAACAAGAGAGGAATGATATCATGAACCATGATGATCTGATTACGACGGAACAGCATCGCCTCAAGCTGGCTTGCGATAAATACCACCGATCTCCTGTGCTTGAGGCCTAGATAGTTTGCGTACAAGAGCCGAAGAAGGTGGCCTTTGAAGCCATGATCGGGAGACACCACGCCGCTTACCCAGCGAAGTTCGCAGTTGTCCGGAAACTGGATCTCTTTGAGATGCTCAACGCAGCTTCGATTGAGGTAGATGGTGAAGTGATGATCGCTATCGAGATGCGAAAGCTCCCGGAGGAGATTGAGTGCATAGACACCAATGCCGTCAATGTATCTTCCGAGGTTGGTTGCGTTGATGATGATCTGCGAATTCATGCTGCAACCTCCAAACGTCTGTATGCGGCGGCGACCTCGGATGGGCTTCCATCCATCACCAGCTTGCCTTTCTCCAGCCAGATCAAACGATCACATTGCGTTGCAAGGAAGTCAAGGTTGTGGGAAACAAATACTGTGGTTGTGCCGGCTTGCATCAGTTGCTGCATGCGAATGATGCATTTGCGCATGAAGAATTCATCACCAACCCCGAACACCTCATCCACCAGCAGTACTTCCGGGCAGACGTCTGTTGCCAGTGCAAACGCCAACCGTGCATACATTCCAGAGGAATATGCTTTTACGGGCTGGTCAAAGAACTCCCCGAGTTCGGAAAAAGCAAGGATCCCTTCCATCTTATTGCGTATCTCTGCTTTTGAATATCCCATCAGGATGCCGGCGAGGTAACAGTTTTCCCTCCCCGATAGGTCGGGTTGAAATCCGATCCCCAATTCCAGCAACGGTACAATGTGTTTCTGTCCGTTTGAGTACACGCCACCTTGCTGTGGTGTTATCACCCTTGTCAGTACACGCAGAAGAGTAGATTTGCCCGCACCATTTCTTCCGATGATGCCAACGTGTTCTCCTTCTTTTACGGAGAAACTGACATTGGTCAGCGCCCGGAACTTCTCCTGCTCCCGTTCGATGAAGAGATTTGCAACAGCATGCTTCAGACTTTGCGGTGCGAACTTCCGCTGTATAAAACTAACACTGACGTTGGTAAGTTTGAATATCGTTTCCATGGCAATCACAGGTGGTAGTAAAATTCACTTTTGTATTTGTTCATCAACCAGACTCCGATAATCAGTCCGACGATACCTACGCTAAACGAAACAATCCAGTCGGTCATATCCGGCCACATGGCTTGGTAGATTGGCTTTTGAAACAACGCTGCAAAGTAGGTGATGGGATGGAGCTTCACCATCCAGGCCTGCAACGTCCCTCCTTGAAACATTTCTGCTTTGAAGAGAATCGGCGACGAGAAAAAGACAAGCATCAGTACCAACTGAATAACCGTGCGAACGTCACGAAAGAATGTGAACAACACCGCCGAGATGAGTCCCACACCAAGACCAAGCATCGACCAGGGCAGGATTGACAGCGGAAGGACGATGAGGTGGATTGTCCAGGGATGTTTGAGTGCGGCGAGGAAGGCAAACATCACGGCGAACGAAAAGAACAGTTCAAACGTTGCCACGATCCATCGTGTGAGCGGTAGAGAGAATGGTGAGACATACATCTTTTTGAGAAGCCACTCGCCACCGACAATGGAATCCATGCACGTATTCACCACCTTTTCAAAATACCTCCATGGCAAGAGGGCCCCAAACAGAAACACTGCGTAGTCCCCGATATCCATCTTGTTGACGACGGAGAAAACCAGACTGAGCACGGCAAGATACAATGCCGGCTCCAGGAAATTCCAGAAGAAGCCCAGAGATGTGTACCGGTACTTCAGCTTAAGTTGACTCACTGCATATTGCCAGGTAAAACGTCTTGCAACAATGTCCATAATGATCCTACACGGGTATCAGTTCTGTGGTAGATTCGTTAACACGAAGAACGACAGCGGGCAGTGGTGGCGCCAACTGTGAAGGGTAGCTCTTGATCTCGATACGCTTGAACACGCATGCCCCCCGCCGTACCTTGGCAAGGATGGCATAGTTATACTCCTCGTCAGTATCGACTTCAATTCTGCAGACACGCCTGCTGGGGCTATCAATCTTGACTGTGGAAGTTGCAATGCAGTCTACCTGACTTGAGGCAAGTGTCTTGAACCTGTGAACTCTGAGCTCGATTTCCGATCCATCGTTGTTGACTGGCTCCAGTATGACGTCGAAAGTCCTTTTCCCCGCGCCGAGCCAGAAGTAATCCGAGTGGAATACAGTCTCCGGATCCAGGCTCTTCGGATCCCTTTGAGTAAAGAACTCTGTGTGGTCTGCAAGGAACCGGGATGTTTCGCCCGGCAACAGCGAGAACGGATTGATACTGACGCTTGAGTGCTGTAATAGATTTCGATACTCATCGGCCCCTGAGTCCATGAATGTTCTTGAAGATTCAAGTCCGATGAGCCGGGTCTCCCGGGATGCTGCGGCACCAGGTCTTTTCCTCATGATGAATATCCCGCAGGTAAAAGGATGCCTGCCCCGCATGAGCTGGATATGCGGACTCTCCTGAAGAAATTGCTCGGTGAACAATGCTGGGGTGAAGTGTGACAGGCTCTTCAGACTCGATGGGGCCGGGTAGTTGATCTTGTGTTGCGTGATGCGCGCGTCGAATTCCTGTTGAGGAACAAGGTTGCTTTCTGCAAAGATCTCATGCAGTTCCCACAGCGAGAAGACATAGTTGTGCTCATCCTTGATTGTCTGATCCCCATACAATACTTCTGTGGTGAACACATACACCCCGTCATCTTTCAGGACACGGGCCACTTCATTAAAGTGTTTCAGGAAATCCTCCCGTGTACCGATGTGTTCAACGGCGCACGTGGAATAGCAGAAATCAAATGACCGATCAGGAAAGAGGAGATCGCGCATATCCATGCGCAAGGCTTTCAGTTTTTCGTCATCGACAGGGAACGGCTTGTTCTGTTTGATGAATGCATCGGGGTCATTAGTCTTGGCGCAGTCCCATGCCGTTTGTGCGTCATAAAGATCCGTGACAACGAGCTGTCGCAGGTGTGGTGCAATGGCATACAGGATCAGTTCCTTTCCTCCGCCCATGGAGAGCCCCATGCTGTCGGGTCTCAGCTTTCCGGCTTGACGCAGGGCAAGAAAGATCATTGCTGATTCCCATTGCTTCCGATGGAAGCGCGGCGTTTCGCGCAGTTCATTCGTGATGATTTCATGAATGTCGGACCGGAACCAGTCGGCGGCATCACAGAGTTTGCTCATGAGATTCATTGGTGTGTCTTCCTTTGTAAAACTGCGGTGAGTGCGTTAAAGATCTCGTCTATCGAGATGTCCACCATGCACACACTTGCGCGCATGTTTGTGAGTTTGCAGGGGATTTGCTCGTTGCGCCAGCACGGTGTGCACCCGAGTTTTTTCTTGACGTCAAGAGGTTTGCATTGTGGGTAGTGTTTCGTTCGGAGATGCCCGTCGATGGGTCCGAAGAGCGCAACACACGGGAGGTCAAACGCTGCAGCAAGATGCACGAACGATGAGTCCGGTGCTATAATCGCGTCACACGCCGCCGCTAGTGCAAATGCCCGTCGCATAGGTAGGCCATCGACTTTCGTGATGCGCTCATCTTCGAACCTGCGTATTTTCTCGGCATCGAACACCAGCACGTGGTAGTCTTGAGCCAATCGAGCGACAAGTTGTCGCATGTGTGGATAGTCTCTGTACACTTCATCTGATCGAAGTTGAATGCCGATGACCTTTTCCCCCTCCAGTTTGTGCGCTTTCCAGAAGTTGATCTGGAATGCCTGCTCTTCCGGTAGGACGAAATATCGCGGGCGCTTGTCCATTCGCCTGACTGCGAACGGGTTGATGCCAAGCGCACGAGCGAAAATCTCAATTCGGCCACGCTTCACCTTTGGAGCGGTACGGGCTTCTACTCGCGACGCGGGGCAGTCCGTGAAGTTGAACCAGCGTCGGTATCGGATGGAATCAAACTGTTCATTCTCTATGTCGAGCAGCCTCACGTCGAGGTTTCCCTCAAACACAGAGAAATATCGCTTTGGTATGGCAAGGTGAATCTCGTCGTGAGGGTGTTTCCTCTTGAACTCATGGAATCCCGGGGTCATCATCAGGAGGTCGCCTATCCCTCCCATGGCCCGCGTGACCAATATGTGTTTCCTTTTCGAGAATAGCTGTCGTTTCGGCGATGCATCTTGTTGTTCGGTCGTTAGTGAATCTGTCACGGAAGCTTTCAGGCCATAGTTAACACAGTACACGTATCCCAGCAACAATGTCTTCATCATTGTGGTCATGTGGAGAGCGTTCAACACCCTTACCTCTAGCATTGCAAAGTAGACTCGGTGTAGAAAGAAGAGAGTCTTGTCCGATAGAGCAACCTGCGGATCAAAGGCCACCTTGAATGAGCGGCGGTAGGTCTTCGTGATCTGTTCAACGAAGAGTTTTCGGTTCTCCACGCGGGTATAGAAATGCTTGAGGCCACGGAACAAGAGTTTCTTGTAGTAAGTGATATCCCCTTTCAACAACGACTCTCTTCCAAGATTGAAGAGGATATCGGGCACGAGGTTTCGATCGGTGATGACGTACGGACGTGTTGCGAGTGAGAGGAGGATTGCCTGGGCATCTCGGAAGCTCCCCAGTGTGTTCAGCACTGATGCTTTGGCGATCAACGATCTGATGTACATGTCCGGGAACTTGATTAGCCCCAACTCAAACGCTTCATCGTAATAGTGCAGGGCTTCCTGTAGGAGCGACAATCGTGTCAGTTCATCACTCCAGTTGAGGAGAGACTGGAACAACTCTCTTGGATACGTACCATTGTCGCGGCAGGTAACGATAAACAACCTGATCGTTTCGTCAATAAACTTCTTTTCCTCGGCAGCCGATTCCTCTGCCGAAGCAGAAAGGAACTTCCTGAGCTTCTTGATGCCCCCCGCAATCACTTCGCTGAGAATGTATCGATTGGCATAGAGATGTCGATCTTCTATGGGGATACTGCGGAAGATGCCATGAGCGATCTCGTCTTTGCCGGAGAAGGCAATGTACTCAAGTTCCTTCGCGTCAATCGTTCTCGGCTGAAGGGTTGGAAACGTTGGTACCCTTTCAGCGAGTCCCATATTGCCCCCGATTTGTCATGGAAGGTGATTGATCGGAAAAGCATCGTTGCAGCATTTCGGTTTCTTTTGCGATGGCTGCCTGGAGGTCCCGATAGCGGTCTGCGGGAAAACCACCTGGCGGAGGAGCACCGAACGTCTGGCAGAGATTGAATGCTTCCCGGTACGATCCCACATGATTCAGGCATGCAAGTTCCCTGAAACGACTCTCCGGATCGAGTTGCGGGGAAAGCATCCTGACGAGCCGGTACCACTTGATCGCATCGATGTACCACCCCTGGGACTCAAGACAGACTGCGTACCAAAAAGCAGATTGATTGTACGTCTCATTCTTATGGTAGGAGAGATCGCCATAGTCGATCCCATGTCGGAATGCAGTGGCTGCTTTCGCATATTCCTTCTGTTGCATCAACAACCAGCCGGCCCGGAAGAAGCTGTTCAGTTTGCACTCGGGCATTCGTGCTTGCGCCGCAGCCAGTTCATAGTACCGCAAGGCTTGATTACTGTTGTCAGTATTCTGTTGTTCGATGCACCACCCACAGTGGAACAGGACGTCCCCCTCATCGCAATCTTCTTCAGCAAGGCACTTCTCGAACATTTTCAATGCCTCGATATATCTTCCTTGGCGCTCTGCGAAAAGTGCTTGTTCAAAGACTGAATTGGTGGTCATGATAGATACCTTTCTGAGAAGGTGGGCAGCGTTATGAGAGCAAAGCCAATCTGCATGCCATCGAATGATGTGTTTGTCCGTTTCAATGAGTTGCCGTCCTTCTTCCGCTTCCTTAAATTTCTTCATTAGTGTAGCACTATTTCATCATGTGGCTTATCAATTCTATCAGTTTGTTTCTCGCTTTTGAGAATTTTGCATTCCATTATCCGAAACCTGAACCCTGGTTGTGTTTGTCAACGTATCGTGGTTGTATCTGAAATTTTGTGGCGAACGGATGGCCAACCGGGATAAATGCAAAGAATAATTCCAATACCTTTGAGCGATTGTCATCAACCAAATGGATGATACAGGAATTAACTATGTATTATTCTGCATCATCCCTTCGTAGCGGTGTGAATTGTCATGCCTTGTGCTATCTACATCCAACAGTCGTGCCATCTTGAATTTGTGATGGAAAGAAGGTGGTTATATCACTTTTGGCTGATTCTCCAACTGTGAGAACGCAAAAGTGTGGCGATGGGACTATGGCACAACATGAGAAATCCCGGCACATTGTGGCAAGCATTCCACATGTTATGCTTTCATTGAAGCAAAGAAGTTCGTATTTTTGGAGTGCTAGAAAGGGAAACCCCCTTCGATACATTCGATCACATCACCTTTGTTGGTAATGCGCGTTGCAATAGTACAAACCAGTCCGCAGTTCGGTAAAATCGAAGCCAACAACAAGGCTGCGTTGATGCTCATGAAGAGCGCGGATGCGGATCTCTACGTCCTGCCCGAGCTTTTTAACACGGGGTATAACTTCATCGACGTGCAAGAGGCAAAAGAACTGGCCGAACCGATTGAAGGGCCAACCGGCAGCGCCATCGCTGAATTCTGTCATCGCAATTCATGCTATGTTGTATATGGCTTTGCGGAGAAGTCTGATCAGATCTATAACTCTTCGGCGCTGGTCGGGCCAGACGGGCACATCGGGTTGTACCGCAAGGTTCACCTGTATTATAAAGAGACACTCTTGTTTGCACCCGGCAATCTGGGTTTCCCCGTATTTGATTTGCCATTCGGCAAAATCGGCATGATGGTGTGCTTCGATTGGTTTTATCCCGAGAGTGCGCGAACGCTTGCCCTGCGTGGCGCTCAGTTAATTGCTCATCCTTCGAACCTTGTGATGCCCTATTGTCCGGATGCGATGGTGACGCGCTGTCTCGAGAACCGCGTCTTCTCTGCAACAGCGAACAGAATCGGACGGGAAAACCGTGGAGGCGTTGATCTCTCGTACATCGGCAAGAGTGAAATCGTCTCTCCGCGTGGGGAAATTCTCAAACGCCTTCCCGATGCCGAAGAGAGTATTGCCGTGGTCGAAGTCGATCTTGCTCTGGCATCCAGCAAGAAACTCAATGAGTTCAATGATCTGTTTGCCGGAAGAAGACCGGACCAATATTCCTGACATGACAACCATGATGATACGGTGAAACTTCCCGGCATCCTTTTTTCGTATTTCATTGTGTGGATCTCTGCGAACGCTCAACAAGTCGGCCGTCCGGACTTTGAGCTTGTCGAGAGCGTTCCCATCGAAACGGTGTTGGATAATCCCGATATTCGGAATACCCGCGAAGTGTGGCTGGAGATGATCAACGGTGCGAAGAAGACCCTGGACGTTGAACAGTTCTACATTTCAAATCAGGCAGGTGAACCGCTCGAAGATATCGTCGTAGCGATCGAACATGCAGTGGATCGCGGCGTGGTAGTCCGCATCATTTCTGAATCCAAGTTCTACAAAACCTACCCTGAGACGATCGAACGTTTCCGCGCGAAGAACATCGAAGTTCGTCTGATCGATTTTGGAAAGATTGCCGGGGGAATCCAGCATGCGAAGTTCTTCATCGTTGATGGTGAATCGATATTTCTTGGAAGCCAGAACTTCGATTGGCGCTCGCTCAAGCATATCCACGAGCTTGGCATTCGCATCAAGAATGCCGACGCGGTTCGAATCTATCTCGACATCTTCAACCTCGACTGGAAACTGGCTGAGGCAAACGACAAGAATGCAATCGCAGGAATTCTGAAGCCGCACAAGTACGCTGTTCCACTGCTCTCGATTTTCAACGGCGACACCATCGTATTCACTCCTACATATAGTCCGAAGGGCGTGATCATCGATTCCACATTGTGGGACGAGCCAAACCTCATTCACGTTATTGACAACGCCCAGAAGGAAGTATCGCTCCAATTTCTTGCTTATGATACGCGGAGTCGTGGCGGATCGGATTACCGTGTTCTTGACGATGCTCTCCGTCGCGCGGCCGGTCGCAATGTCAAAGTACGATTGCTGGTGGCAGATTGGGAAAAGGGGACTGCATCCGAGCACTCGCTCAAAGAACTGGCAAAGATTCCGAACATCGAAGTGAAGTTCGGCAATATCCCTGAATGGTCGGGCGGATACGTTTCGTTTGGTCGCGTTGAACATTCCAAATTCATTCTTGCGGATTCATCTGCATTCTGGCTTGGTACAGCAAATGCCGAGAAAAGCTACTTCTACGCCTGTCGCAACCTCGGAGTAGTGGTGAAGAATACGAAGCTGGCGTCAACGGTGCATCGAATCTTCTCAAAAAGTTGGGATGGTCCGTACGTCGAATGGGTGGAACCTGAAAAAAAGTACACCAGGCGCGAGCATGGAGAGAAGCAATAATTCCGATCATCATTCCATAGGATTACGTATGTCGCAATCATACCTCATCATCACGAAGGAAGATGGATACGCCGTCGTTCAATTCAACCGGCCGGACGTTCTCAATGCCCTCAACATGAAGCTCATGGAAGAGCTTGTTGAAACACTTGAGATGCTCGACAAGGATGACGCAGTCTGCTGTATCATTCTTACAGGTAATGAAAAAGCATTTGCCGCGGGCGCGGACATCAAGGAAATGGCGGACGCTTCGGCCATGGAGATGCTGCTACGCGACCAGTTCGCGCGTTGGGATCGAATTCGCAAGATCAAGACGCCGATCATCGCTGCTGTCAGCGGTTTTGCGCTCGGCGGCGGTTGCGAGCTGGTGATGACGTGTGACATGGTGATTGCATCCGAAACGGCAAAATTCGGTCAGCCGGAAATCAATATCGGCGTGATCCCAGGTGCAGGTGGAACACAGCGCTTGACGCGGGCAGTCGGAAAAGTGAAGGCGATGGAAATGGTGCTGACAGGGCGTATGATTTCCGCAGACGAGGCGCTCCGCTGGGGTTTGATAAATAAAGTTGTGCCGGTTGAGTATTATCTCACAGAAGCAAAAGCCTGGGCGAAAGAGATTGCGTCGAAGCCGCCGGTGGCAGTCAAGTTGGGGAAGGAATCCGTGCTCAAATCGTTCGATACGACCATGGAAGGCGGACTCGAGTTCGAACGGAGGAACTTCTATCTTCTGTTTGCCTCAGAAGACCAGAAGGAGGGTATGAGCGCGTTTACCGCGAAGAGAAAGCCGGAATGGAAGGGGAAATAACATTCTGACTGAGTGGCGCATTTGTACTGGCACCTTTTGACACTCTGCAGAGTGTGAAGAGGTTTGCTTTCCCTTGCTTTCTGATTATTCATGCTTGACCTCCGAACACATTTTCCATACATTGCTTCACGTTGATGTGAAGTGTATTCCATCTCACTCGGAGATTTCTCCTATTTCAGCCCACCCACGTCCCACCAGAATCATCCAACCTCGGCTGGTACTCTCGGCTGTCTGTCTTCTTGCGTCGGCGATTCTCATCGTGGCTGCAGTGCTGCCGACCTCGATTTGGCGTGACACCATTGTCGGCTCAACGTCGTGGAGCATCCTGGATGACAGAGACCTTAAGTATATGCGCGTTGTGTTTGGAGGGTTTGGGCTTATCTTTCTCTTGTGGTCTTTTGTTTTTCCGTGGACAATTTATCTTAAGCACCGGCTGTCAGATCGCATCGGTAACGGAATATACCGTGCCATACTGCTCGTCCTCATCCTCTCCATGGGATATTTTCTGGCGAGGATCTTCATCGTTTTCCGCGACAGTGTAAGGATCACTGGACCTAAGACCCCATTTTCGAATTGGGGGGAATTCCTTGGCAAGATATGGACGGTACCCTTCCAACCATTTACTGAACGAGACTACTTCAACTCCTTGTTTCTGGCTTTTGCGGGGTTCATCTGTTCGTTCATGGTAGTGTTGCGCCACAAAGGACTTGTCCGCGTTCGCGAACTCGATTTTCCCCGTTTGCTATGGGGAGTTCTCGCCGCGGGTTTTTTGTGGGCGAGTGTCGATGAACTGGTGATGATCCATGAGTTCCTTGGACCGAACCTTCCTTTTCTCAGGTCAACACATATTACAAAGTATCCGGATGACCTGATTATGCTTGGGTACTTTGTGGCGGGAGCGGTTGTACTGGTTCGCTACTTTAAATATTTTATCACACGCAAGAGTGCCTTCAGCATTTTTGTCATGGGAATGATATTTCAGGGCATGGCAGCAGCGAACGGTTTGCCCGGATTGAATCTGAACGAGGAGTCGTTCGAGATGTATGGTGGTCTGTGTTATTTTGTTGCCATGTTCTGGTATGCGTACTGCGAAATCGAAGAATCGCTTAGTCACTATCACGACCTGCCACGACGCAGTTCGTCAACAAAATCTTCAACTCATTCTTGACCAACTCATATGCCTGAGTACCAGACTCTCCGTTATGGTATTGATGACGGTATCCTTACCATCACCATGAACCGTCCGGAGGTGTACAACGCATTCAACGAACAGATGAAGAAGGATCTGAACGACGCGTTTAAGGAAGCTGAGAAAGACCCGCTCGCGCGGTGTATTGTATTGCGCGGCGCCGGGGAGAAGGCATTTTGTTCGGGGCAGGATCTCAAAGAACATGCGGGCCAGCAGCGGTCGCTCAAAGAGTCGCTTGAAAAATCCTACAACCCTCTCATTCGAAGGATGCGTTCCATCGAGAAGCCTGTTCTGGGGATGATCAACGGTGTTGCGGCGGGGGCCGGTTGCAGCATTGCGCTTGCATGTGACATGCGCGTGATGTCATCGACGGCGAAGCTCATTGAGGTATTCATCCGCATTGCACTGGTTCCGGATTCTGGTTCACATTGGTTCTTGCCGAGGCTTGTCGGTATGGCGCGTGCCTTTGAGTACGCGGCAACCGGGAGAGACGTTACGGCGGATGAAGCACTCCAGGTGGGACTCGTGAACAGGGTTGCCCTGCCTGACAAGCTTGAGAGTGTCACGATGGAACTTGCAGCGCAACTGGCTGCCGCTCCGACGAAGTCCGTCGGACTTATCAAACGAACATTGAACAAAGCGATGACCGTGGATTTGGACGCGCTGCTCGATTACGAAGCGTACATCCAGCAGATTGCAAGTGAGACAGAGGACCACAAAGAGGGGGTCGCTGCGTTTCTTGCGAAGCGTTCCCCGCAGTTTAAAGGTAAGTAAGCCTGCTCTTTCTTTTCTTTCTTGATTTTCTACTCCAGTATTCATGATCTCAACAATTGGCATTCTTGGTTCCGGCACGATGGGCAGCGGCATTGCCCAGGTATCGGCCATTGCCGGCTTCAATGTTCTTCTCTATGATGTCTCCGCAGGCGCACTTCAGGCAGGTCTCGAGAGAATCAAAGAGGATCTCAATCGCAGTGTTTTCAAAGGCCGCTTGACGCAGCAACAAGCTGACACTGCCCTGAGTAACATTCATGTCCACACAACGCTCAACCCTCTTGGGCGTTCAGACTTCATCGTTGAGGCTGCAGTGGAAGACCTCGCTATAAAGCGGGAGTTGTTCAAACGGCTTGACGAAGTTTTGCCATCTCATACAATACTTGCAAGCAATACATCTTCATTTTCCATTACTTCCATTGCGCCGGTAACAAAGCGGGCACCGTTTGTTGTGGGGATGCACTTTTTCAACCCATCCACGGTGATGAAGTTGGTGGAAGTTGTCCGCGGCAATCAGACATCGGATGAAACAGTACAGGCAACATGCGAGTTGGCCGTGAAGCTGGGGAAAGTCCCGGTGGTATGCAAGGATACTCCGGGGTTTATCGTCAACCGTGTAGCGCGTCCGTTTTATGGTGAAGCCTTGCGTCTCCTGGGAGAGGGTGTTGCATCGGTGGAGGAGATTGACAGGATTGTGAGATTGTCCGGAGGTTTCAAGATGGGACCTTTCGAGCTGATGGACTTGATCGGGGTTGATGTGAACTTTGCGGTGACGAAATCTGTCTACGAACAATTCTTCCAGGAGCCGCGGTTCCGTCCACATCCGATTCAGCGGCTCATGGTTGAGGCAGGCACTCTTGGAAGAAAAACCAAGCGTGGCTTTTATTCATATGAGTAGGGTAACTGTGAAGGCAAGGGTTCAGCAGATTTTTATTACGGGTGAGTCACCGCTCGTTGAAGAGTACAGTGCGCTGTGTGTGAGTAAACGACACACCGTTGTTGTCCGGTTCAACCCTGGCATGAATTCGGGGATTCCCAAAGGAGTGAAGAAGGCAACAACGCCCCCAAAGTCCACCACGTTTGCGCTGGAACTGACCAACACGTCTGTCGAAATCAAGAAGAAGAACCTTGTGTTGTTTGACCGGACACTCGATAAGAACATTCCTATCATTTCATCATCCGTCACTGTTACTGTGGCCGAGCAATCCGGTTGGATCAAAAACTCCCGGCGATTGATCGGTATTGGCGCCTTGCCGTCACTTCTTGAAGGTACACTCATTGAACTGGCGCCTTCGAACGAAACCAATGAGCAGACAGTTGCCCGGGCAAAAGAGTTTGCAGCATCACTTGGAAAAGAATCGGCGATCGTGCGTGACAGTATCGGACTCGTCATGCCGCGGATTCTCTGTATGCTCGTCAACGAGTCGTACTTCGCCATGATGGAGGGCGTTGCTGCGGGAGTCGACATTGACACAGCGATGAAGCTGGGCACGAACTATCCAGCCGGGCCGGTTGAACGCGGCGAACAGATCGGTATACAACATGTTCACGCTGTTCTTTCATCGCTCTACAAGCATTTTGGTGAGGATCGCTACCGCATTGCTCCGCTGCTGCAACAGGCCGCACTCAAAGCAAGATGAAACCGGTTGCAACATCGGGAATAATCCTCTATCTTATTGAAAGACATTATTGCGGGGAAAAATTATGAAGAAGATTTTGGTTTTGTCGCTGGCGTTGTTCATTGTTGCATTCAGCGGTGTCGCACAACCCAAACTGAAGGTGCTTGAAGGGGAAAAGTTCGACCTCGGCAAGATTGACAAGGGTGTGGTGAAGACAAAACAATTAACATTGAAGAATGTCGGCACCGACACGCTCAAACTTGGAAACGTTGAGGTCTCATGCGGCTGCACGGGGACGGTCGTCTCGAACAAGACGCTCAGATCCGGTGACACAACGTCCCTGCTTATCACGTTCAATTCCAGAAATTTCTCCGGCCCCGTCCACAAGAGTCTGACAATCAACTCCAACTCTGCAGATGCTCCCCGAACGCTGATAGAGTTCACCGCAACAGTTATCGAGGACCTCGTATTCTCACCGGTACAGTTCTATTTTAAGGACGCTCAAGTTGGCCGCAAGGCCACTGCTGTTGTCACGGCGAAGAACACCGGTTCCAAGGAGTTCACGATCACCGGCTTCCGGACGCAACTCGATGGCTTCGAAATCAAATATTCCCCAAAACCGATTGCACCCGGCGAGACAATGGAAATCACTGCTGAGTATACTCCCAAGAAGGCTCTGCCTGCGCTCAGTGATGGTGTTTTTGTCAAGACCTCCAGTTCGGCACAGGCCGAGGTGTACATCTACATCTTCGGGAATGTGAAAGAGTTCAAGTTCGAGTAGTGCCTTTTCAAAAGTGTAGAGCAGAGTACCTGTTTCTTTGCTCTGCAATCGTTGCTCATCACTCCCGCCTTTCAACTCTCTTTGCCAAGTAGTATATTATTCCGGTCTGTTCTCTCATACTTCTCTTCCACTGTTTGTTACGAAACATTATGGACCACCAACGCGAAGCTGTGATCGTTCAGGCGCTCAGAACGCCCATTGGCAAGTACGGCGGTGTACTGCGCGACGTCCGACCGGATGATCTTGGAGCCCTTATCATCAAAGCGATTGTTGAGAAGGCGGGAGTCGATCCATCCGTGATTGACGACGTAATGTGGGGATGCGCGAACCAGGCGGGTGAAGACAATCGCAACGTCGGACGAATGAGCGCGTTGCTTGCAGGGTTGCCGCAAAGCGTTCCGGCGAACACCATCAACAGACTGTGCGGATCGAGTCTTGATGCAATCATCCAGGCGGCACGGGCGATTTGGTCCGGTGATGCTGATGTGATTGTTGCGGGAGGAGTTGAGAGCATGAGCCGCGCGCCATACTCTGTGGCGAAGAATCAAAGCGGCTCGTTCGGCAACGTGACTGCATTCGACACAGTGCTGGGATGGAGATATCCAAACCCAAAGATGGAGAAGTTGTTCCCGCTCGAAAGTATGGGGGAGACTGCAGAGAACGTTGCAGAGAAATACAAAATTGGCCGCACTGAACAGGATGAGTTTGCGCTTGCAAGTCACCAGAAAGCAGTCGCTGCACAGACTGCTGGGAGATTTTCTGGCGAGATCGTTCCTGTACAGATCTCCGGGAAGAAAAGCCAGGTCACGACTATCAATACCGATGAAGGCCCACGCGCTGATACGACGCTTGCAAGACTCGGTGAACTGCAGCCTACCTTCCGCAAGGGAGGCTCGGTCACCCCGGGAAATTCTTCTTCGCTCAATGACGGAGCGGCTGCGCTTCTTGTCATGAGGAGCGAGAAAGCACAACAACTCGGACTGAAACCCATAGCGCGCATCGTTTCAACGGGCATTGCGGGCGTCGATCCACGATTCATGGGAATTGGCCCGGTGCCGGCGTCGCAGAAAGCGCTTTCCAAAGCGGGGCTGACAATCAAGGACATGGATGTGATCGAGTTGAACGAAGCTTTTGCAGCGCAGTCTATCGCCGTTGTGCGGGATTTGCAGATACCGTTGGAGAAGCTCAATCCCAATGGTGGCGCAATTGCGCTTGGCCACCCGCTCGGCTGCAGTGGCGCCCGCATTACGACAACGCTTCTTCACGAAATGCGCCGCAGCAATGCCCGGTACGGACTTGCTACAATGTGCATCGGTGTTGGACAGGGGGTGGCCGTGGTTGTGGAAATTCTTTAGAAACAAAGTTTCGTGGCTCTCCCTTTGTCACGAATTCGTAACCTACTATTTCATTGACATAACCGGAGCAACGTATGAGATCCCTTTCATCGCTCATTTTCTGCACCATCCTCATTGCGCACTGTTCGAGCTGGGCTCAAACCAAACCTGACGAGAGCAAGCCCAAAGATCCATTCTCAACAGAAACATTCAATGGCCTCAAGTTCCGGTCGATTGGTCCCGCCCTGACCTCCGGACGCGTAATCGATGTTGCCGTCAATCCCAATAACCGAAGCGAGTACTATGTTGCTGTGGCTTCCGGCGGTGTGTGGAAGACGATTAATGCCGGGACAACATGGATTCCGATCTTCGACAGCGAGGGATCATACTCCATCGGGTGCATCTCCATGGATCCGAACAACGCATCGGTGTTGTGGGTGGGAAGCGGTGAGAATAACAGTCAGCGAAGCGTATCGTATGGAGACGGTGTCTATCGCTCGGAAGACGGCGGCAAGAGTTGGGAAATTATGGGACTGAAATCCTCTGAACACATCGGGAAGATACTCATCGATCCACGCAGCTCCAGCGTTGTGTACGTTGCGGCCCAGGGTCCGCTCTGGGGTCCAGGAGGAGATCGCGGTTTGTACAAAACCACAGATGCAGGAAAAACATGGAACGCGGTTCTAAAGATCAGCGAGCACACGGGCGTCAGCGACGTCGTGATGGATCCGAGAAATCCCGATGTCCTCTATGCTTCGTCATACCAGCGACGGCGACATGTGTGGACACTCATCAACGGCGGCCCGGAATCTGCAATCCACAAATCCACTGATGGTGGGACAACGTGGAAGAAACTCAAAGGGGGACTCCCGACTGATGATATTGGCCGCATCGGCCTTGCAATCTCATCCATTGATCCTGACATGCTATTTGCCATCATCGAACTTCCCAACAAGAAGGGGGGATTCTACCGTTCGACGAACCGTGGCGCAACATGGGAGAAGAGAAGTGACTACGCAAGCGCAAGCGCGCAGTACTATAGCGAGATCTTCTGTGACCCCAAAGATATCGACCGCATCTACTCGATGGATGTGTACTTGAAGGTCACGGATGATGGCGGCAAGACATTCAAGAACCTTGGCGAGAAATCCAAGCACGTGGATAACCATGTTATCTGGGTTGATCCGAACAATACCAGCTATTATCTCGTCGGGTGCGATGGCGGATTGTATGAAAGCTTCGACCGCGGCGAGAACTGGTCGTATATGAGCAATCTTTCCGTTACACAATTCTATCGTGTGGCTGTTGACAATGCGACGCCGTTCTACAATGTGTACGGAGGAACGCAGGACAACTTCACTCTGGGCGGCCCTTCACGCACTATAAGTGCAACAGGTATCGAGAATGCTGACTGGATCGTAACGGTTGGGGGTGATGGGTTCGTCACGCGCATCGATCCGGAAGATCCAAATATTATCTATTCCGAATCGCAGCACGCCGGTCTTGTCCGGTATGATAAGAAGAGTGGCGAGATCATGGGCATCAGGCCGCAGGAAGCGAAGGGGGAAGCCGCCTACAGATGGAATTGGGACTCACCCCTGATTATCAGTCCGCATTTGCATACGCGGTTGTATATCGCGGCGAACATCCTGTTTCGCAGTGATGACCGCGGCAATACATGGAAGAGCGTAAGCGGCGACCTGACACGGAAGATCGATCGCAACAAACTTCCCGTGATGGGGAAGGTGTGGGGCGTGGATGCCGTTGCGAAGAATGCATCGACGTCATTCTATGGCAATATCGTTTCGCTCGTCGAGTCCCCGGTCAAGGAAGGGCTGATCTATGCCGGAACGGACGACGGATTGATACAAACAACGGAGGACGGCGGCGCTCATTGGAGGGCAACCGAGAAATTTCCGGGTGTGCCTGAGATGTCATACGTGAGCTGCCTTGTTGCCTCTCTTCACGACGCAAACACTATCTATGCTGCGTTCGATAACCACAAGAGCGCCGACTTCCATCCATACATCCTCAAGAGTGTCGATGCCGGACGGTCGTGGAGTTCTATTAAAGGTACACTGCCTGAGAGAGGTACTGTCTATTCGATTGCTGAAGACCAGGTGAACCGTGACTTGTTGTTTGCAGGGACTGAGTTCGGCGTTTTCTTCACCATCGATGGCGGTGCGAAGTGGGTGCAGTTGAAAAGTGGGCTTCCAACAATTGCCGTGCGTGATATTGCAATCCAGAAGCGCGAGAACGATCTCGTGCTGGGAACATTTGGTCGCGGGTTCTACATCCTTGATGACTACACACCATTGCGGACTCTCAAACCCGCGATGCTTGAAGCGGAGAGCCAGCTCTTTCCGGTGAAGAACGCGCTGATGTACATTGAATCCCGGCCATACGGTCTGAAAGGGAAGGGCTTTCTCGGCGAATCATTTTTCACGGCAGAGAACCCACCGTTCGGTGCAACGTTTACCTACTATCTCAAAGATGCACTGAAAACGAAGAAGCAACTCCGCCAGGACAAAGAGAAAGAGTTGGTAAAGAAAGGAGAACCCATTCCTTATCCTCCGTTTGAAGACCTTCGTGTGGAGGATGAAGAGGAGAAGCCATCAATCATCCTTACCGTGACCGATGAATCGGGCAACATTGTTCGCAGGATTGCCGGGCCGATCACGAAAGGAACGAACCGTATTGCATGGGATCTCCGGTACTCGCCGTTGACGCCGGTGAAGGAAAAGGAAGACGAGCCTGACCTGTTTACCGACACAGACCAATCGCCTCTCGCAATGCCGGGAAAGTACACCGTTTCTCTCGCGAAAAAAGTCAATGGGGTTGTCACTGACTTGAGCGCCCCCCAAACGTTTACCGCTTCGGTTCTTGGGATAGCTTCGTTGCCCGCGCAGGATCGCAACGCGCTGCTTGCATTCCAACGCAGGGTTGCGGAATTGCAGCGTGCAGTCCTCGGAGCTTCCGAAGCAGTCGATGAAGTGAAGAGTCGGCTGGGCCTGATCAAGAAAGCGTTGAATCAAACATTGGCATCAACTGCGCAGATTCGTTCAAACGTTGATGCGGTGGAAGGAAATGTAAACGGGATTGTTCGCGCATTGCGCGGCGACCGGACGGTAAGGTCAAGGAACGCGCCTGCACCGCCGTCAATTATCGAGCGAGTCAACGGCATTGTTGATGATCAGTGGATGTCCACAGGCGCGCCGACGCAGACTCAAATCGACGCGTACAATATTGCCGGAGATGAATTTGCTCCGCTTCTTGCCCAGCTCCGCACATTGGTGCAGGTCGATCTCAAGAACATTGAGACGGCAATGGAAGGTTTGGGAGCGCCATGGACACCGGGCCGTTTGCCGGAATGGAAGAAGTAATCCATAGTTGAGCCTCACTTGCAAAACGAGTATGTTTGGTGCATTTGATTGACTTTTCATCCTAAAGAATTCCAACAGGAGATTGTATGAATACACTGTCGTATCGTTATCATTTCATGGTGGTGTGTATGATGCTGTTTGCAGCGATCGCAACACAAGCCCAGTCCGTAGCGCCGGATTGGATGACAAGAATGACGGAGACACTTGAAACGGAACTGGTGGCAAAACATGGAGAGGCCCAACGCCCGCGGATCCAGAAGGGTCTTCATCAGATGGCGGATTTCTGGCGTGGCGATGACGGCGACGCCACCGCGTTCAATGAATTTGTGATGACGAACTTCGCCGGCAACCAGGCAACGCTCGACACCACGTTTGCGCGGTACGAGTACCTGCTGGAGCAACTCGACGGCCACCTGAACAAGGTGTCGCTTGAATTCCGTCGTCAATCCGATCTGGACCTTGGCCCGATCCTCCCGTTCGATCAACTCTTCGCTGGGTATGATGTTTCGGCGCACATCAACGATGACTTCTTCCAGAACAAGATTGCCTTTGTCGTATTGTTGAACTTTCCGCTGACCTCTCTCGATCAACGACTCGCCGAAGGGGACAAGTGGACTCGCAGGCAGTGGGCGGAAGCGCGGCTAGTACAACGATTCTCCCGCCGTATCCCGGCTGAGGTCAATCTTGCCATCTCCAAGGCCGGAGCCGAAGCAGACAATTACATTGCTGAGTATAATATCTGGATGCATCATCTTCTGAATGCGAAGGATGAACGACTCTTTCCCGCAAAGCTCAGACTGCTTTCTCATTGGAACCTCCGCGACGAGATCAAGGCGAACTACAGCCTCAGTGATGCAGTGGTGGGGCTCGAAAAGCAGCGCATGATCCAGAAGGTTATGGAACGCATTGTCACACAAACCATCCCCGCGGTTGTCATCAACAATCCCGTAGTGGATTGGAATCCGTACACGAATGAGATAACACCGGCAGGCGTTCAGGACTCCGATACGCCGGTGCCATCGGGCAAAATCAGTCTTGCTCCTGAAGCGGATACCCGTTATCAGGTTCTTCTGAATACCTTTCTCGCATCGAAGAAAGCGGATCCGTACTCACCGACGGCTCCGACACTCATTGCGCGTCGTTTCAATGAGAACCGCGAAATCCCCGAGGCGCGTGTGGAGGCAATGCTCAAGTCTGTTCTCTCCTCGCCGTTGGTACCCAAAGTTGCGAAGCTGATCGAAGACCGGCTTGGCCGTCCGCTGGAACCATTCGATGTCTGGTACAATGGGTTTAAAGCGCGCGGTGCGTACACCGAAGCGAAGTTGGATGCAATCGTCTCAAAGCGTTATCCCACGGGCGCGGCATACAAAGCGGATATGCCCAACCTGCTGACGAAGCTGGGTTTCTCAAAAGCGAAAGCGAAGTATCTTGCCTCAAATATTGAAGTCGATCCCGCACGCGGTTCCGGACATGCCTGGGGTGCGAGCATGCGCTCTGAGAAGGCGCACCTCCGTACCCGTGTTGAAAAAGGCGGAATGAACTACAAGGGTTTCAACATTGCGGTCCACGAGATGGGACACAACGTGGAACAGATATTCTCACTCAAAGATATTGACCACACGCTGCTCCAGGGAGTTCCTAACACCGCGTTTACAGAAGCCCTGGCATTCGTGTTTCAAGGACACGACCTTGAACTGCTTGGACTGACGAAGCCCGATCCCAAAACCGACGCGTTGAAAGCGCTCAACGCATTCTGGGCCACGTATGAAATTGCCGGAGTTGCGTTGGTCGATATGGCGGTATGGCACTGGATGTATGATCATCCGGCTGCAACGGCTGTGGAATTAAAACAGGCAACGATCAGCATCGCACAGGATATGTGGAACCAGTACTATGCACCTGTGTTCAAGACGAAGGATGTCGTCTTGCTTGGCATTTACTCCCATATGATTCACTCCTTCCTGTATCTTCCTGACTATCCCATAGGGCATTTGATTGCCCATCAGATCGAGGCGCAGATGCAGAAGGCCGGGAACATCGGCCCGGAATTCGAACGCATCACCAAGACGGGAAGTATTGCGCCTGACCTCTGGATGAAGAAAGCAACCGGAGCGCCTGTCGGTGCAGAAGCACTCCTTGTTGCCGCTGAACGTGCATTGGTTGAATTGACCAAACGGTAAAGAGAAAGGCTGAAAGGTCAGACTAGGGGCGACAATGATGCAAAGTCTATTCCGTTCACGGAGGAACGCCCCATCTTCCTCGTGATCTTCCTGTTGCCTGCAGCCGCGGCGCTCGTTCTCCAACGGAAGTTCCTGAAATAGGAGTAGGTGTACATGGGTAAAAGCAGACTCGAAGCGTTCAGTGACGGCGTGCTTGCCATTATCATCACCATTATGGTGCTGGAGTTGAAGGTGCCTCACGGCGCCGACCCTTGCCTCGTTGCAGCCGTTGATTCCCCTGGCGTTGAGTTACGTGTTGAGCTTCGTGTACCTCGGCATCTACTGGAACAATCACCACCATATGCTTCACACATGCCAGCATGTGAGCGGCGCAGTGTTGTGGGCAAATCTCCATTTGTTGTTCTGGCTCTCGTTGTTCCCGTTCGTGACCGGCTGGATGGGAGAAAACCATTTCGCCACAACGCCGACCGCGCTGTATGGTGTGGTCTTGTTCATGGCGGGAATTGCATACTACATATTGCAGGGTACGATCATCAGACAGCAGGGGCACAATTCATTGCTTGCCAAGGCCATTGGCAAGGACAAGAAGGGCAAGCTCTCTCCCATCCTGTACGTCATGGCGATTCTTGCAACGTTTGTTGAGCTGTGGATTGCTCATGCCATTTACGTTGCCGTGGCGCTCATGTGGCTGATACCAGACCGTCGCATCGAGCGGGCGATGGGGACGCGGGGGACGTGATCATATGCTCATGTGCTTGATAGTGGCCATGGGGAGGTGTATATTCCTGCAATCATCCACTGCAAGAAACAACGACATAATGTCGCCTATCCGACCATAGCGGGCGGAACAACGACATTAATGGCGTGAAGCCAGTAGTTATGCGCAAGCGCCACATCAGCTGCATCGGTGATCGCTGAATTCAAGGGAGACGAGAAGCCCTCAGCCTACGCCGGCGCGGGTTCTTGCTATGTGGAGTTTGGCCTCGACCGGGTTGGACGCGTGGATGTGGATTTCTTTTCGGGTCCTTCGCCCACGGGAAGTTTCGTTGAACCCTCCGTCGCACTTGTCAGCGAAAAGCAGCACTTTGGATCCAGCCGCCGAACCCGCTGGTTCGGAATGTAACGTGGTATTCCAGAATCTTAGATAGCTATACAAACAAATCATTTATTGTACGGAGGGAACATTGTATGGACAGATACATCGTCATCATACCACACACAACAGAGGATTGCAAGAATGCGCTCAAACAAATCGAGTCGATCGGGACAATCACTCATTTCGATTGGGGATGTAAAGACGGCGAACACACCGGATGGGCAATTGTCGAGGCGGATAACAAAGCCGAGGCAATGTTGACTGTTCCAACGATACAGCGCAGCAAGGCTCATGTGTTCAAATTGACACGATTCAGTCCCGAAGACGTGCGGGCAATGCACGGTTGATGTTTGAGTGTACCGTTACGATTTGCTGAACGTTACGCGATATCATATCCTTGAGGTAACATGGAACATTACATTCTCTTCCTAACGATCGCCTCCGTAACGGTGCTCAGTCCCGGCCCGGGAGTTACGTTGACCCTCACGAACTCCATCCGGTACGGAATGTATGAGACGTTTGGTGGGATTCTCGGCATAGCGACGGGGAATTGTATTGTTGCAACCATTTCTGCCACCGGACTCGGACTCCTTCTCGCAGCCTCCGCGTTGGCGTTCACAATCATGAAGTATATCGGTGCAGCATATTTGATTTATCTTGGAATAAAGATGTGGCGCACTCCGCCAATGGCCATAAAGGACACGGTCGCCTTGAAGCCAAGTATACGCAAGCGTTATCTTGAAGCCATCACCATGCAATTGTCGAATCCGAAAGCCATCTTCTTCTTCCTGTCGATCTTTCCCCAGTTCATCGACAACTCCAAATCGTACGCCGTTCAGTTTATTGTGTTGGTGCTGACCTTCTGTTTGCTGGTCATCGGCATCCATTTGTTGTATGCGATGAGCGCGCAAAGAGTGAAGAGGTGGCTTTCATCGCCACGGGGAAGCCGCATATTCAACGGGATAGGGGCGGGGGCATTCATATTCTTTGGGTTGGCTCTCGCTACATCAAGAAAATGACAGGGGATCACCAAATTAACAATCACTCTACAACGTTCAGCTTGCATAAGGAGACGCATGGCAAAAAGTAAGGATGAAATCATTGCAGATATCAAGGCGTTTATCACCGACAACGGCGGCGTGTTCAGCGAATGGTGTGTCGGCGCGAGCAGAGATGCGAACAAGAGCCTGCTGAGCGATCACAAAGTTGATCCGAGGCTTGACAAATGGATGTTCAGAACGGTGGTGACCTCGGCCGAGTTGAAGGACATCGTACAGTATTTTACCACGATACGTGGCGCCACCGGAACAAAAGGGGGCATGTTGGCAGACAAGGTGTATGTGTATAGGAAATCCCCGAGAACCAATCCGTAAAGAGATATTATCAGGGAGATGGAATGAACAGACGCAGTGTTGTAGCACGCATCCTTATGCTGGACGGCATCTTGTTGCTTGTGGTTGCGATCCTGTACTTTATGCTGACGAGTCTCGCCACCAAGTGGCTTGCCTACAAGTTGACTCCGGCGGAGTATTCGGAGGTTGCCCCGCAGTTCATCATGAACCATCTCGCCGTGGGCATACTGCTCATCCCCATTGCCCTGACGACGTTCTATTGTTCGTGGGGCGTGAAGAAGGGGCAGCACTGGTCGCGGGTTGTTAGTCTCATCAACGGCATCAGCGTTCTCTCCCTTCCGGTAATTCTCTCCTGGTTCATGGGCGCGCAGTATTACGGCTCGATCCTGTTCCTGCTTGCCACAGTGTTGATCGTCGTTGTCGGCATCACGATGTTGGTCCCGCTTGTCTGGTTCCCCAAGGATATTATTCAGAAGAATGAGAATGAACACCAAACCCGGCGCTCATAACAGGGCAGTTGTCTATGCGCTTGCTGCCGTCGTTGTGGTTGGAGTTGGCATCTTCTACACCTTTACGCAGGGCAACGACAAGGACGATGCAACGCACGAGGTGATACTTGTTACCCCGCGCGATGCAGCAACACTGGCTTCGCTACGTTCGCGGTTCCGGTGGCAATCGATGTCGACTGCCACTGCCTATCGCATGCTCGTGTATGAAGTAAACCGGACTCCCGTGTGGAGCGCGCTCATCAGGGATACATCGCTCGTTATTCCGGTTTCCGTCGAACTCCAACGTGGACGAACGTATCTCTGGCGCGTGGAGGCAATCTTCCCGGATGAGACGACGAAAGACTCGGAGTTGCGGGCGTTTACGTTGTCGCAATAACAGATGCAAACAGAAAAGCTCATCTGCGTGATTGTGTGGGAGTGTCTGTTGCTCTTCGCCCTCCCAACGCGTCTCACCAGCCAGCAACTGGATGGATGGAACACATCAGACGGGTCCAGCGCATGTTCACGTAAATTCATTTCCCAACCCTCGCGTTTCCATTCATCCGATTGTTTTCACGATCCCTCCATCGATGTCACCTATTACAGACTTGACCTCAGTATCTCAGTCGCACCATCCTTTTTGCGCGGAAGGATCACGACTAAGGCGCTGAGTCTTGCTGAAAGTCTCAGCACAGTCACTCTCGATCTTGCTGACGGAATGATTGTGGATTCCGTGCTGATGCAGAGTCGACCTGTTTCGTTCAACAGATTCAGCAACGCAATCTGGATTAGTCTGGATAGGATGTACCGGAGGAGTGAGTCGGTAGTGTTGGATGTGTACTATCGCGGAGTGCCGGCATCCACCGGCTTTGGAAGTTTCTTATTCTCCTCTCATGCAGGAACTCCGTGGGTGTGGACACTCAGCGAGCCGTACGGCGCAAGTGATTGGTGGCCGTGTAAGAACCATCCAGCGGACAAGGCAGACTCTGTGGATGTCTGGGTCACCTGTGATAACGCGTTGAAGGTGGGGTCGAATGGCAAGCTGGTTGCTGTTGTTGAGAACGGCAATGGCACGCACACCGTCAAATGGGCCGAGCGCTATCCCATTTCCACATACCTTGTCTCGATTGCGCTGACGAACTTTGCAGAGTTCTCCAACTGGTTCCGGTACTCGTCCACCGATTCGATGGAAATTCTTAACTATGTCCTCCCCGAGCATCTTCCCGATGCGCTCGCAAACCTTCCGAAGGCAGTCGATGCGCTCAGGATATTTTCCAACGCTTACGGATTGTATCCATTCATCAAAGAGAAATACGGCCACAGTGAGTTTGGGTCCGGCGGGGCGATGGAACATCAAACGATGACCTCCACAACGTCATTCAATGAGAACACCATAGCGCACGAGCTTGCGCATCAGTGGTTCGGCGACATGATTACCTGCGCCAACTGGCAGAACCTCTGGCTGAATGAAGGCTTTGCAACATATAGCGAGGCAGTATATCGAGAGGGAATGTATGGAAGTGCGGGTTATTGGGAGGTGATGAACTTCAGAATGGGTAACGCTCGTCGTGCGCTCGGCACGTTGTTTCTGCAGGATACAACGAGCGTGAGCGCGATGTTTCAGAATGATCGTGTATACTCGAAGGGTGCATCAGTGCTGCATATGTTTCGTCACGTTCTTGGCGATTCAATGTTCTTCGGAGCGCTCAGAAGCTATGGGGCTGACCCTGCCCTGAAATACAATGTCGCCACAACCGAAGACTTTCAGCGCGTGTGCGAATCAGTATCGGGTCAGAACCTGGAATACTTCTTTCGCGAGTGGGTGTACGGAGAGAAATATCCCTTATACGCGCTCCAGTGGTCTATGGATTCGTCCGGTCGTCGCGTGACTGTTCGCATCAATCAGGAGACGCGCACAAGCAACCCGTCGTTCTTCACCATGCCTGTTGATGTCAGGCTCTCGAACGCAAGTTGGGACACGACAGTCGTACTGTTCCATCAATTCTCGGGGCAGGAGTTTACCATTGAAACCTCACAAATGCCAACGCAAGTGACACTTGACCCCGACCATTGGATTCTCAGGGGTGACATTCCGAGAGATAACATACCTGTTGAGTTCATGCTCGATCAGAATTATCCCAACCCGTTCAATCCGGGGACGATCATTCAATTCCATCTTCCGCACCGCTCGACTGTCTCGCTTAAGATCTTCGACGTGCTCGGCAAGGAAGTCGCAACGCTGGTGAATGGAAGGGAAGAAGCCGGCTCGCACGCAGTGCAATGGAAGGGAGTAACAGATGCCGGAGTGTCGGCTGCGAGCGGGGTGTACTTCTGCAGGCTTATGGGAGAGGGAGTTGTTTTGACGAGAAAGCTCTTGCTGGTGAGGTAGGTCGCCTTGATTGGTGTTATCGCGCCAACACATCGAGTGACCAGAATCCAGGGCTCCGAAATCGGCAGCGGTGTGTGTGGGGAAACCATCATGTTTGTGATTTCAACCAGCACACCGAGAGAGTGAACCGACATAAGGGATTCCCGAAATTGATGGTCGTCGACTCGACTCGTCGAGCTGTGTGGGTTGGCAAACCAAACAGGTTTACGGTTTCAGCGTTTACTGCTTCTTGGTACTGTGCTGAAACCGTATGAACCAAGGAAAGGCATCTTACGCGGTCGCGGGTTTCGATTTCGGGAACGCTTTCTTTCGTCCATTTCTTTGGCGTCAAAGAAATGGACAACATGACCAGAGCGTTTCGGTTTCTCAAGTTTCTCGCGCAAACTTTTGATTGCTGCCAGTGACAACATCTCAGACATTCCAGTTTCTTTTCACGTCAACTCATTCATGAGAAACGAAAACGTTTGTTGATAATACGTGAGGGACACCGGTGTGCGCAATGCTCATTTCTCACGACATTGGCATGATTTTTCACGGCATGGAACGTGCAGCTATACCAAGGGTATCTGAATTGGGAGCCAGCTCCAGGGTATGAGGAATTATGCGTATGGGTGTGATGTTCATTCAATGGAATAAACATTGGCTCGCTATCATCAGAAAAGGTACAAAGTAATGAGAACACTTCTTTTTGCTCTGGCAATTCTTACCGCAGTGCTTCTTGGCGGACAAATGCCTTCGCCAATGCAGAATGCCAATCTCCAACGCGATCTTGACGCTCTTGTTAAACGCGGCTTCACCTACCGCATGCTCGACAACGACCTCATTGAGTTGACTGACCCCGTAAGCAGTGAGAAACAACTCAAGAGTTTGCGCGAACCGAGCGAAGCAGCAATTCGAGCGTGGGCGACTGCGCGAGGCATACCTATTCTTGAGATAGACCCTTCTCAGGTAGACACAACTCTTTACACTGGTTGGTACACTTATTTCACCGCTGTGCCTTTATCCAATGGCTTTGAAGTGCCACTAGTGGTTGCTGATATTGATGGAAACAAAAAAACAGATTGCTATGGCGGTTATGATACTCCTTCAACAAATGTTGAAACACGATGCTATGAAATCGATTCCAACGGTGTTGTTGCATTGCGCCATAGCTATGCTCCCTTGGTGGCATCTGCACGCCTCGTTGCCGATGTTGATGGAGATTCATTAAAGGAAGTGTTATTCTCGTCAAGTGGATTAGTGTCTGATTATGAGCAAGCGTCAGTCGATTCGTTGCCGACAGCATTCCAATTTGGGCATGATAGATATGCTGGAGGCAGTAGCCCTGGCTTTACGGGAATATATGTAGGCTCTCTCGACGGCGACAGCCTTACAGATTTCCTCTATAAGGGGTCGGAGCCCGACTCAGTTTTGGGTGATGTCACGAAGGTCTATGTTACAGAATACGATCCGCAGGTAGACAACTTTGTCAGAGTTTGGTCCACGGATTATGGTTTCGGTGGAGTAGCCGCAATAGGGGGATTTGCAGTTGACGACTTTGATGGCGACGGGCGGATGGAGTTCGTTGTGAGCGAGTCATCCCACGGAAGAGTATTTGTTACGGAGAACGTTGCGGACAACCTTTATGCCATAACCTGGCAAGACAGCACCCCGTTTATCAATCTGTATCACACCGTAGGGGGCGATGTGGATGGAGACGGAAAGCCTGAGTTTTTTGTGGGAGGAGACGTGTCCAACGGAAATTGGACGATCATGTATGAAGCAGACACTAACAACCATTACAGCGCACGGTTCATGTTCCATCTGGTGCCCGATGGATTCTTTGCGCCGACATATCTTACCACAGATGTTGATGGGGACGGGCACCCGGAGCTTATTATCCTCAGCAGCGGGTATCTTCATGTGTTCAAAGCATCAGGCAACGATCAATATCGGCTTTGGTACTTTAGACATGACAACAACACACATTCTGTTCAATTCTATGACGTGAGCGGCGACGGGCGAAAAGATATCCTGATAAGTAAAGGTGTGAACGAAATTGGCCTTTTTACCAATGTGTACAAAGCAAGTGGGCTAGTGGGTGTTGTCGAAGAACAGTCAGTTTCACATGAGCCACAGATCCTAAAAAACTTTCCTAACCCTTTCAACCCTACAACGACAATCGAATATGTAATGCGACAAAGCGGTTGGGTTAAATTGCGTGTCTATAATTTGGCTGGCCAAGCAATAACGGTGCTGGTTAATGAAAAGAAAGAACGCGGCCACCACATGATCCAATGGGACGCCAGTAATGAACCGAGCGGCGTCTATTTCTGCAGGTTGGAAACTGACACTCAAGCCCTCACAGTTAAACTCTTGCTGTTGAAATAAAGAAAAGGTCAGCCCGTCAAGGAAAGGAGACAGATCACTTAGTAGGGCGGGAAGCGTGTAAAAAACCGGGCAATGATGTATCAGCATCACTGCCCGGACTAACGGCAAACAAAACGCTCCTCGCGTTGTCGGAGAGTCGAAAAACTGTCCGGTGCGTTTGCCGTTGGTAATGTGTGAAACAAGGGACAAACAATCAATCACAATATACCAACGGAGGAGTCATGAAAACCCGCATTTGTTGCCCATGTGCATTGCTCGCGATGTTGTTCATTTTTGTGTCAACAATGCAAGCGCAAGTACGTCCATGGGAACAAAACGTTCACGTGCAAGTCTCAAACCCTGTAACCGCATTCACAGCAGATGGATATGGCCTGCATGTGATTACTAATGGGGGAAGCGCTTCGTTTGAGCACTATCTTATCGGTAACGATGGAGAGGTAATCACTGCCAACTCCGGCAACGTACACCCCACGCGCGTTTCCGAATTCGGAGTCTCGATAACGAATAGCGCCGGAATAGTCAGCGTTGTGTTTGACACTACCGGCAGTAAACTTGTTATTCATCAGAGTACGAATGGCGGCGCAAACTGGACGAGGAAAGGGGCTTTTACCCCAACCGGGCATTCAGTAAGAAACATTGACGCGTTTGCTGAAAAAAGAAGCGGCGTGGATATGGTACACATTGTTTGGGATGCCGAGGGTCCAGGTGCTAATGGTGACACCGTGTTTTATGTGCGATGGGAGGCCGGTACGATTAACGATTTTGGTCACTTCCAAACAATCACCGACATCGGCGGCATCACCGGCAGGAATCCAAAGGTTATCACGTCATCGGATCGCATTCACGTGTCTTTTGCAACAATGAACGATTCACAAAACAAGCGTGGCACGGTACGGGACTTCATCTTTTCAACAGGGCAATAGGAGAGTACATTCCGGCAAACCGGCGTTCTAGGACTGGGTGTTGGGATCTCGCAACAAAGTTTGGCTTTGAGAAATAACGGTACTACGGACTCACTGCATCTTGTCGTTCAAGAAAACGGTGGTTATGGCTCAGGCCGTTCGATCCATTTATCACGGCGTAGAGCGAATGGTAACTGGGGAGGAGACGAGAATTATAGCTGGGTATCCTTTTCAGATGATCCCGCCAGTCCTCGTCGAAGAGCCACTTCAATTGGAGATACTGTGTACACTGTCTTCAATCGGAACAATAGCGTAGACGGTGGAATCAAATACAGCGAATACAAGGCATCAAGCGGTTGGTCATCGCTCTACACCATATCACCCCAGATCAATAATGACAATTTGAACAAGGCAACTATTGCTTCATCGCGAACAGGAGTTTATGTTGTTTGGGAAACGCACACGCAGGGCGAAGTTTTCATGGCGCGCAAAGCATTGGGTCTCAGTGGCCACATCACCGAGAACATGTTTTTTACAGACAGCAATTGGGTTACTGGGGATCTCACGATTGATGCTGGTGTTACTGTTACTCTTAAGGCTGGCTCTGTTACCATGGTTTCAGACAATAAGAAACTGATTGTCGCAAATGGAGGAACTCTTCTCAAAGAGCGCGGCAGTCAGGTCATATTTGGAGGTGGCGCTACTTTTAAAATAACAACCAGTCTTCTCGATCAATGGAACATGGTGGGTATCCCTGCCGTTCTCTCAGACTCCACTGCATCTGTTGTGTATCCAACCAAGACATCAACCGTGTATGAATATAACGCTGGATATTCTCCAGTCACCAAGTTGAGAAATGACCGGGGTTATTACCTCAGATTCAGCGGTGCGCAATCTCATGACTATGAAGGCGCTTTCATCGACAGCATGGCCATGAATGCATACAACGGGTGGAATATTATGGGCTCGATTTCTGTTCCCATTGATTCGGCAATGATTATCACGGAGCCCTCTGGGAGTCTCGCGTCCATTTTCTACCTATTCAACAATGGGTATGTCCACACAACAACCATCATGCCCGGAGGAGGTTACTGGATAAAAACCAATGCGGCAGGAAAAATCATCCTCTCGATGCGCAATGTTCTTGATGCTGGCCGAGGAGTAGTTGGTAAACCGAACCTCGTTAGCGATGAGGCCACTGATCCGTTTACCATGTATGACAGGTTCACCATTACAGATGCAACGGGCAGTACTCAGAACCTCTTTGTCAGGAATGCACTGCTGACGGGTACAACCGATAACATTGAAATGCCTCCTCCATCGCCTGACAATGAGTTTAATGTGCGATTTTCTCCCAACCAATATCTCCAGTCAATCATGCCAGACAGCGTAGGGACTGATTTATCAATTGCATTGAATGCTGTTACGTATCCTGCAGAACTTACATGGGAAATCAATCCTGATAATGGCTTGACATATATACTTCCCGAAGGTGGCGGAGGTCTGGGAAAAGGAAATTCACTTTCGAGGTCCAAGCGCATGATACTCCAAAACCGAGGTGATGGATTTGTTCATTTCAACGTTTCGAACAGAAACGTTCAAGAGAACGAATTACCGGCTCAGTTCTCGTTGCAACAGAACTACCCGAATCCATTTAATCCTTCAACAGTGATAAGCTACGACCTACCGTTGGACGTTCATGTCACTCTCAAAGTGTATGACGTGCTTGGTCGTGAAGTGATGACGTTGGTAAATGGAGTTGTGGAGGCGGGGTATCATCAGACAATTCTGAATGCAGCAAATCTTGCAAGCGGATTGTACTTTTATCGGTTGCAAGCCGGGGCTTATGCAAGTGTAAAGAAGCTCATGCTCATGAAATAGCTTTGTCGCAATTGAACACGAGTTTGTATTCAATCCTCAATGGCCCCTCGGTTCACATCGGGGGGCTGTTGTTTGCCTGGATGGAGAGAGAACGAAACAAGTTTCCTTTTGTCTTTCACGCCCATTCTTTGTACCATCTTGGATGACTGCTGCCGACTTTCCCACGAGTTTGTTCACTGACCCGTCCCGCGCGCAGCGCAACCTCCAGTCCATCCACGAAATGTTCATCGGCTCGGGAAGCCAGTTCCCGCTTGAGGAATTCTCCGCTGCTCTTGACACTCACCTGAAGGTCTCTCCCGACCCTGACCTGATGATTACCAGTCTGCTCAGGTTCAGTGAATCCTCGCTCAGCAAAGCATCGCTGTTTAACGATCTGGTGAAATATCCGGTAACCATGGAGGTGCTCCTCAAAATCTTCGGGCACTCTCAATACCTTGCCGATATCCTCGTCCGTGACCCCGAACTGTTTCGCTGGCTCACCGCCTCGGACGTGTTGATGACGCCGCAAACGAAAACAGCTCTCACCGGTGAAGTGAAACGTATCGAGAAGATGTTTGCCCGACCTGAGAAACGGCTCGATGCATTCCGCAGGCTGTATCGCCGTGAGCTGTTGCGCATCGGGGCGAAGGACATCCTGGGCAATGCTGATCTTACTGCAACGACCCGCGAACTCTCCTTGCTTGCCGATGCGTTGATCGATGCATCATGCAGGATGGCGGAGGCGGCGCTGCGTGAAAAATTCGGCAGTGCACCTGAAACGCCCTACTCCGTTATTGGTCTCGGCAAACTCGGCGGCGGCGAGCTGAACTACAGCTCCGACATTGACATCATCTTTGTCTATGAAGATGAAGGCGACCTGCAGACATCAAAGACCACATATCACGAATACTTCAACAAGTTTGTTGAGCGGTTGGTGCAGAACCTTACGCATGCTTCGGGTGAGGGACATCTCTATCGTGTGGACACCCGGTTGAGGCCGGAGGGCGGCATGGGACCACTTGCGCGTTCGCTGCAGAGTTATCTTCTCTATTATGAATCACGGGGCGAGTTGTGGGAGCGGCAGATGCTCATCAAAGCACGTCCGGTTGCAGGTGATCTTGAATTTGGAGAGAGGTTCTTGAAGCAGCTCACGCCGTTCATGTATCCACGGACATTCTTCACACACCCGTCTGAGTCTATCACCAGAATCAAGGCCCGGATCGAAGCCGCAATCGAAGGCGACGATAACATCAAGCTCAAGGCTGGCGGCATACGTGATATCGAGTTCATCGTACAAGCATTGCAATTGCTGAATGGCGGAAAGAATGAAGAAGTCCGTTCGCGGAACACGCTTCATTCGATTGAACTGCTCAGTGCCAAAGGCTTCCTCTCGCCGGACGAGAAACTCATATTGACTGATGCGTACATCTTCTTCCGCATGGTCGAACACAGACTGCAAACCGTTTTGAATACACAAACACATTCCATCCCAACAAATCAGCAGCAGCGAACAGCTCTTGCGAAAAGACTGGGATTGAGTTCTGCAAGCGAACTACTCTCACGAGTTGAGATGTACAGAAAAGCTGTCCGGAAGATCTTTGACGCTGTACTGAAAGTAGAGAGTAGCGATGCGGCCGTTCCGGGAATTGAGTCTATTCTGGAAGGGGGAATGGGAGAGGAGGAGATGTCGAGGGTTTTGGCGGGACTGTCTTTTCGGGATACGAACAGGGCAGGGAAAGTACTCAGGACATTCACCTCCGGCAGCGGCTTGACCGATGGTTCGACTTTGGATACAAGGGCGCGGGCAGCATTCCGGCAGGTTGCTGGCCAGGTTTTTCAGAACATCTCGCTATCTCCGAGTCCGGATTTAGCATTGACGAATTTTAGTGTCTTGAGCGGGGCGCAGAAGTTTCCTGAGCAGTTTTTCCATCAACTCAAGGAAGAATCGTTCCGCAAGTTGGTGTTCACGATATGTGGCGTCAGTCCACGTTTGGTTCGTGGACTTGCAAAGGATACCCAGTTGTTTGAGCTTCTCGCTTCAAGCAGTACGGCACTCGCAACTCCCTGGGATGGCAAGAGGCAGCGCGGCATAACGTTGATTGCGTTGAAGCAGCGCGAAGAATTGCGGGCTTGCATTCGATATGTATTAGGGATGAGTTCGTTTCATGATCTTACGATTGAACTCTCACGTCTCGCTGATGAGATCCTTGGAAGTGTGCTTCAAGAGGAATGCAGGAAACAGAAAGTAAAAAATCCACCGCTTGCTCTGTTTGCACTCGGAAAGTACGGCACAAGGGAGTTATCCGTTGATGCCGACCTCGACGTCATATTCATTGCAGACAAACGGACGAAGGCCGCCACGAACAAGCTCGAAAAGATTGCAACGTCGATGATACAACAACTCTCGAGTGTCAGCGAAATGGGCAGGCTGTACGATCTCGATGCACGGCTTCGCCCCGAAGGCCGGAGCGCACCGCTTGTAGTTGACAGGAAGGCTTACGCAACGTACCTTAGAGAGCGTGCCTCATTGTGGGAACGACAATCGTTGACGAGGCTGCGGTTTGTCTGCGGCGATGAAGACTTTGCGATGGATGTTCTAAAGGATGTGGAATCCTTTGTGTATGATCCCCCTCTCCCTTCAGGTTGGACGGATCAAATTGTTGCCATGCGCCGGAAAGTGGAAACCCGAAGCCATATACGATCATCGGAGTTTCTTGATGTAAAGCTCGGTCCCGGCGGAATGGTGGATGTGGAATTCGCAGCCCAGATGATTCAAATGAAGTTTGGCGCTTCGACGCCATCGTTGCGCGGTCTTCCCGCAACGGAGGTGTTGGCATCGGCACCGTCCCAGGTTATTTCTCCTGAACAGGCATCATTCATGCAATCCGCCTACCAATTGTACCGGAGCGTTGAGTTGATGATGCGTCTCGTTCTTGAGGTTCGGGCGACAATATTGCCTGAAGGGGAGAAGCGTGAGCTTCTTGCCAGAACGCTTGGCATTCGGACCGGAAAGGATATTCACAGTCAAATTGTCGAGAGCATGAATAGCGTCCGCCCCCAGTTTCTTCGGATAGTCAAAACACTTTCGGTCAACTGATTCAATATGACAAACTTGAAATCTCTGTTTTCTTCTCCGCTATGGGTCGGATTCTTCGTGGCGCTCTTCGCGTTTGCCGTGTACATGAAAACGCTGGCACCCTCGGTAACGTTCATCGACAGCGGCGAACTTGCGACCGTCGCGTGTACGTTGGGAATCGCCCATCCGACCGGATATCCGTTGTTCACGTTGCTGGGCTGGGTATTCTCCAAACTTCCAATTGCCGCCGAAGAGATCGTGCGCCTCAACATTATGGCTGCCGTGTTCTGTGCCGCTGGGGTGTTTGTATTCTTTCAGTTGATGCACCTGATTTTGATGCTTGGACTGAAATCGAAGGGCGGTGCAGGAGTTCTTGTAGCGAGTACCGGTGCATCTCTTCTTCTGGCATTTTCCGAAACGTACTGGTCGCAGGCGACATCCGTTGAGGTGTATTCGCTGCATGTATTTTTTCTTTCGGTGGTTTTGTTCTGTTTCATCAGAGCGAATTTTTACGAAGAGAACAAGAGGGGCAGCGTTGAAGGAGATGGCAGCATCTCCGCCACGAATTGGTGGCTGCTGTTTGCGTTTACGCTCGGATTGTCATTCACAAACCACATGACGACGATTCTGCTCGCGCCCGGGTTGTTGTATCTCTATTTTGCTGTGCAAGGATGGGGGAGAGACTCATGGCAACGCATCCTGAGGATGGGAGTGCCGTTCGTTCTTGGACTTTCGGTGAATCTCTATCTCCCAATTCGAGCTGCCAAGAGTGCGATGTTGAATTGGGGCAACCCGGTGACGCTTGAACGGTTTTTCTGGCATTTGAGTGGTAAACAGTTTCGCGTATGGCTGTTCTCGTCAACGGAAGCTGCAGGCAAGCAGCTCAAATACTTCATCAATTCGCTGCCCAATGAATTTGCCTACATTGGTCTAGTGCTTGCGGTGGTTGGTATCACCGTACTGTTCCGGGGTCATAGGAAATTGGCCGTTGGGGTTCTATTGTTATTTCTCTTTTGTGTGTTCTATTCCATCAACTATGACATTCACGACATTGATTCCTACTTTCTTCTGGCGTATGTGTGTGTTGCTCTCTGGTCTGGATTTGCGTTGCTTCAAATCTACTCATGGATGGATCGTGCCGGATCAATGCCACGCCAGCTCGTTGGCAGTCTTATGATTGCTGCATCGTTCGCGCCCATGGTTGTACACTACAAAGTAAACGATGAGAGTACTAACTTTCTTGTAGAGGATTACACAAAAAACATGTTTGCTTCTGTGAAACCGAACGCTCTCGTGCTATCGTTTCAATGGGATTTCTGGGTGTCGGCGTCATATTATTTTCAGATTGTCAAAGGGTATCGCCCCGATGTTGCTGTTATAGACAAGGAATTGCTCCGTAGGTCATGGTATTTGCTTCAACTGGAAAAGCACTATCCATGGCTTGTTCAGCAGTCCAGGTCTGAGATCGATGCTTTCAACAAGGAACTTTTCAAATTCGAGCATGACCTTCCTTATGATCCGGCCGTTATTCAAGGAAGATTTGTTGAAATGATCGCCAGCTTTATCTCAAAGAATGTATCAACCAGACCAGTGTATGTCACTCCAGAAATTGAACAGGAATTCACTGTAGGCTATACACGGATTCCGGAAGGGCTTGCTTTTCGATTGGTAAGGGACCCCAGCTTCCATGGAACCAGCTTGGTGAACTACTCCGTAAGACCATTCGCCCGGAAAGGTAGGCTTGAGGATACGCTAAAGAACCTATATGTATCTTCATTAAACGCCAGAGCTGCATACTACCACAGGAATGGCTTTGCACTGGAATCTCAAACCGCTGCTACGATGATTGAGGAGATCGCCGGAAAACTCGGGACTGGGTCAAACTAATTCAGGGAAGTTATTTGGTGATTGAAGCCGAGTTGTTTTTTTCTACGATTTATATGGCATGATGGTTGACTCTCTTTCATATTTTGTTATATTAAATCGCTCAGTTCTTCATATCCCAACCAAATTCAGGCTTGTTGATTACGAAAAATGACAACCGGCGAAAATGCGGTGGTTGGGCTGTTTTGTCTTTTTTTGCTGGCGTAGCTCAGTTGGTAGAGCAGCTGACTTGTAATCAGCAGGTCACCAGTTCAAGTCTGGTCGCCAGCTCGTCGATTGAGCATAGACCGGTTAGCAACTGAACGGCGGGCAGGTAGCGAAGCGGTCAAACGCAACAGACTGTAAATCAGTCGGCTCCGGCCTTCGGAGGTTCGAATCCT
>JANNSJ010000066.1:0-5150 GCA_031402435.1 Bacteroidota bacterium
CGTTCCTGCGGCTCAGACTGGCGCTGTTGCTTTGGCGAGTAGTGCCACTGGTACACGCCAGAACTGTTGATCCGTTGAAGATACGCAGCGGCACTTGTATCCCTGTTATCAATCCAACCGACTATTGCACCTCCTGAGCCATCAGAAAAAATGTCTACGAGAGTCTGTCCTGCCCCTTGAACATGGATGGGTATCCCGTTTGCAGTCCATTGCGGAAAACCATTTTTGTTCAGGTGCTGAAGATACACATTCGAGGTTCCCGTCCGTGAATCATTCCACGCAAAAATCGCACCTCCCGATTCATCGCTTGCAATCTTCACGCTCGATTGGGTGCCAGAGGCAACGCATACCGGCGTGTTGACGGATCGGTCATTCGTCCATTGTGCCAACACCTTTGTGCCGCTTGCGAGAAAGGCAACCAATATGAACACATGAATCATTCTAGACGAAAATGAAAACAAGTAAGAGGAAGTCATGCAGTTCACCAGATGGATAATGAGAAGCCATGGGGGAGCAACTCGGTGTGGACGGAAACCTCAATTGCGCTGTTGAATGAAGCCTCAAGCGCAAATTGAAAGAACGGTAAGGTGATACTTAGGAGTATTGCTAAGATCAACAAGTTTTTCGAGAAAATCAAGTTTCCGGCGGTGTCTCACTTTGGCCCCGCCTATGCAGACTGCCATCTTGGGCCCGAGTCGAAAGATGAAACATGCACGTATAACAGACTTCGCTCAGCCTGACGTGGATTGCAAACTGAGACACTACCAAGTTTTCGCTTGTTGGAACGCGCTGTAGCAGACAAGGGGTGTTCCTGAATAGAACCTCGGATTTTATCCGTAGTGTCTCGTCCCGATCTGGATCAAGTCAAGAGGCTACCTGTTTCCTTCTCCTGGTGCCGCCCACCATGTGGAAATTGCCAACTGGGTCAGGCCTAGCCTACCAAGGGGATTCTCTAAAGCATAGCAAAGCAACAACTAGTTACATGCTAGGACGACCATTCCCAGTACGTTCAGTATGCCCCTCTCCCGCTGATCACGACGGGAATCGTTTCGAAGAGTATTTCGAGATCGAAGAGAAAGCTCTGGTGTTCCGCATAATACAAATCCAGGAATACCATCTGACGAGAATTTAATCTGCTTCGTCCGGAAATTTGCCAGAGGCCAGTCAGACCGGGTTTCACAAGCGCCCGCCGCTCATACAGCAATGCAACAGTTGCATCTTGAGTAGGATTTGTGAAGTCCGCCATCGGCAGTGGCCTAGGACCTACGAGGCTCATGTCACCGGCAACCACGTTGAATAACTGGGGAAGTTCATCCAGGCTGTATTTGCGTAGGATACTTCCCACCCGTGTGATCCTTGGGTCGCCCGGTGACTTGAACGCAGCCTCATCTCCCGATTTCTTTTCTGCAACGAAGGCATCGTGTTTTTGTTCAGCATCAGCAAACATGCTGCGGAATTTCAGAACCTGTACCGGGTCTGACCCGTTCGAGAGAGAACGCATCTGGCGGAAGAACACCCCACCCCGTGATTCCAGTCGTATCGCCAATGCTATGACGGCAAGTACGGGAGCGATCAACAAAATCAGCAGAGCGGAAAGTGCTGCATCAAACATGCGTTTCCCGGAACGATACAGTACATTACGGGCAGTTCTGGACGGGCCGGAGACAGCAATCCCTGCAAAATCATACAAACGCATTCGCGCCAACGTGTCATGTACTTCAGGTGTCACCAGGCGAACGATGATGTTATACTCCCTTACACCGTCAATGAATTCTGAAAGTCTTCGGGAATCAGGAGACGAAGCGCCATACACAACACATAATGGTTGATGCCTGTCGATCGCCTCCCGGACCCTTCTCATCGTTGCTTCATTGTCCAGGTGAGAGACATCGATGACAGCACGAACATCGAAACCGGTTAATGCTGACACTGCAATGTGACGCAACTGTTCAGCAGCTTGATCATCCACTATGACGACCACAACAGGTTCCAACCCCCGTTTACCCTTTTGTAACATCCGACGCATTGCATCGAACAACGAGCGGGAAAGGAGGAACCCAAGAGGGATTATTACAACGTATGTGAGGAGGGCGCCATTGGAATAGTACGTATTCTTAAATAAGAACAAAGTTGCAAAGATGAGAAGCGTACCAAGGGTATACGCCCGGATTACTGCGGCACCCTGCAGACGAAGCGGTGAAGCATACGCCTGACGGTAAACCCCCAACATTGCGCCAAGCCCGATGTATACAACAACGGTGTACAGCATGAGTTTCCATTGATGGAAAAAGAAGTCCTGAAAAGAGAACGCCGGGAAACTGACCGCGTATCCAACGGCAAGGCAAAGAACAATGATACTGGAATCGTACAGAACGGTAAGAGCGGCAAAGACCGATCTCCAGTTTTTCACAGGTGCGGTTGCGGCAGGTCTACCTGATGTGGAATTCAAAAGCCGTACTCAGGTGAGTATTGAAGACATTGCATCGTCGAACAACGAGGACATCATTTGCCGTTTCTCAGTTGAATGAGTTTTTTTGCTTTCGAGAGCAATTCAAACGGATGTTCAAAATCGTTTGTTGAAATGATGTTGCGTTTTCTTCTGATTTCTTTGGCCCAGTTTACTTTTAGTATATCCTCCCCAGGATAGCTTCTTAGAATTCCCTTTTCCATAAGATACCGATCTACGGCAAGAGGCTTGTTAAAATACGTAATAGCATTGCTGCCGAGAAGTGATGCTTCGCGCGTCATTGTTCCACCACCTGAGATCACAATGTCTGCGTGATAGAAGAGTGACCGCGCATCAAAGGCCGGTATGTGATGGCGAAGGGGCTCCCCCTCCCTTCCTATCTGAACGATCTGAACTCGTGGAATTGCTTTCTTGATATTTTGAACAATGGTTTTGCTCAAACTGTCTGTGGAATGATAAGATGCAAGCAAGGGTTCACCGCGGAACACCACTATCGGGTTACTTGAATCAAGGCCCAGTACTTTCAAGACCCTCTCATCTCCTTTGTGGTCATGGACATTGGCCACTTCGCAAACCCCATCGAATTGGAGTATGCTGACGTGAGACGGCGTAAAATTCCTTAACACATATTGATTGATTGCAATCGGTGCGATCAGCACATTGGATAACGGGCAGACAAGCATATTCTGGGGGACCATCAACTCGTTGTCGATGAATGAGACGCTTGGAATGCCCATCCCCCAAGCGATTCTCGCTGCCTCAACACTGTGTTTATGAACGACCAAATCGATTTTCTGCTTATGAATATGCCTGCCAAGAGCCATCACACGCCGGGAACTGACCAGCAGCTTATCGAACTCATCCTTTCCTCCGTGGTCACCGATCACTGATGCACGCATCTTGTAGAGCTTGAGAAGCTCCGGAATTGGTTTGTAATTTCTTGCGGTGAGCAGCGGGTTGTCAACATACTTCCCGACATGCTGAAAGAAATGGACGTGAGGGCCGTTGAAGATATCTATCCAGGTTTTGGGCATGATACTTTACACAACGAAGAACAATAGGATGCAGAAGGCAAGTTCAATAGAATACACATATCTGACAAGCTGCTTCTCATGCTTGGGTCCGTTTCTCAGGTAGAGCCGAATCAGGGAAACATACGCACCTGGTGGAAGATGTAATAAGCCGTCGCGGTATTCGAGTGGCTTATGGTCTGAGCGTGATGAGACGCCGGTACTGAAGTACTTGATCACAACATTTATCAAGTGAGGTGCAGTCACGAACAGGATCGGTAGCCATTCATGAGTGAAGACGGCGAGCCCGACAAAGATTGACGGGGGAATCAACGTACCGGAATTCCCTATGAATATCTGAGCCGGATATTTATTGAGTTGATAGAACACAGCGTAACTGACCGCAACAAAAAAAGCTACGGCTGCCGCGTTATAGAATTCATGGGTTGCAAAATAGACCGTCAACGTCGCGCTGGAAATCACTGTTACACCAGCCTCGAGGCCGTTGAATCCGGCCAGCACATTGAAGGCATTCACGAGAACGGAGTATGAAACGCCGATAACAACAATTGCAGCGATGCTGTATTCGAGAGAGTAGCTCGGATCAGTAAGAAAATAAAGAGAATATAGTGAGCCAACAATAGTGCAATACACAAACTTTGGATATGGCCTGATGTTCCGGAAGTGATCAACAAACCCAATCAAAGCGATGAAAAATGTGGTGACGATGATGAGCGATATCCACTTGTACTTGAACAGAAAACCAAAGAGGACGAACGAGAGGAGCAAGCTGAACACGATCGATACTCCTCCCTCCTCGGGCAGTTTCGGCTTGTGCGGCTTGTTGACATCCAAACCAAAGATCCCGCGCTCCATCAGAAAATAGTTCAGATTCCTGAGCAGGACTCGTGTCATGACTGCATTCAAAGCGGCAATGATGAGAACTACAAAGACACCTCTTAAGTCAAACGCCATGGTATACTTGTGATGTTGGGGGTTGTTATTTTAGGTCTACAAATGGAACGTGCATTCAGGACTCTCGCGCAAAGTCGCTATAGATAGGTGACGAACCGACCTCACCCCATCAACACTTTCAAGTCAATAAAGAGTGCCAGCAAATATAACAAATGATGGAATCGTATGCAAAGAAGGGTTAGGTATTGTTCCCAACTTGCTACAGGCTTGAAGGTTGGATGAATTCTGGAAGCTCCTTATCTGATTTGGACTGAAGGAGAAAAGCGTTGAAATGCTCATCTGAGTTTCTTTTTGACTCAATTGACATGCTCGATGTTATCATTAAAAATACACGAAAATCCCATCAATACAGGCAGTCGGAAGGGTGTGTTCGAGGAGTTACGGCGGAGGGTACAGACGACGATCATCCCACAGAGCGGAATAACGGGACGTGCAAACTTGCCTGTCTGAATGGTGAATCATCGCGATTCAATTTCATTACAATAGACCCAGAAGAACCTCAACGATACGTTGAGACGCATTCCCATCCCACAATTCGGGAATGCGACCTGCCTTCCTCTCCCCTCCCAACAAGCGAAGCGAATACTCTAGTATGTTCCTGCCATTTGATCCGACGACCTCGTTTGTCCCTTCCAGCACGGTGATCGGCCGCTCCGTATTCTCGCGCAGTGTAAGACAAGGAACGCCGAATACCGTGG
>JANNSJ010000067.1:0-26145 GCA_031402435.1 Bacteroidota bacterium
AAATAAATTTGTCATTGCGAGCCCTTTTCTCACGGCGAAGCAATCTCAATGGAGAACAGAAATAAGGTTTAACCCGTAGGGGCGATTCGCGAATCGCCCCTACACAAATGGGATACTATGAGCACAGAACACAAAAAAGCAATCCTCGTCGCAGTTATCACACTCGCCCTCATCGTGTTTGTTACGTTCTTCAGGAATGGGACGTCGTGGTGAGATAAATCGAACCATTATTGCGTTAGCAAAAGGGAGTTTTATGAAATCAATGGTTCGGCACAAAGGCACAGAATAGAAAATCCAGTCCGCGCTTAACTCTTGTTTAACAACTGACGAACACAACTCGATAACTTAGGGCAGGCTTCGACTTCGCTCAGCCTGACGCAGACTTTTCCCAATGTCGTATTGCAACTCTCCCCCCTTCTCCCTATCATCTAACAGCGTTACACACCATCGGAACACAATAATTCTCTCCAACCGGAATGTGCCCGACTGCCAAAGCAGTCCGGTGAGTTTGATTGGTCTGCGATGAAATCCGCCATCCGTTTTCTTCCGTTCCTCCTCCTCGGACTCTGCGCCGCTGATGCCTCGGCGCAGTTTTTCTACTTCGGCCGGAACAAAGTCCAGTACACGGATTTCGAGTGGCACGTTCTCAAGACCGAGCACTTCGACATCTATTATTATCCCGAGATGAAGGACCTCGCCGAACGGGGCGCGTTCTTTGCCGAAGAGAGCTACAAACACCTTGAAACGAAGTTCAACCATTCGCTTAACAACCGCGTCCCGCTTATTTTTTACAGCTCGCACCTCCACTTCCAGCAGACCAACACGACCGGTGGGTTCCTCCCGGAAGGCGTCGGCGGGTTCTTTGAGTTCCTGAAGGGACGTGTAGTGATTCCCTCCGACGGCTCCATTGCGGGATTCAAACATGTGATCCGCCACGAGCTTGTCCATGTGTTCATGCACAGCAAGATCACGCGCGTGATGATCGATCATCGGAAGGCACAGGACCGTCTCCCTCCGCTCTGGTTCACCGAAGGCCTCGCCGAGTACTGGTCAACGGAATGGGATCAGCAAGCCGAGATGGTAATGCGCGACGTTGTGCTGAACAACATCGTCGTCGGGTTGAAGGATATGGACATGATCTACGGCTCGTACCTGATGTACAAAGAAGGACAGAACGCTCTTATGTACATCGGCAACACGTACGGCGAAGAGAAAATCCTTCTGCTGATGGAGAACTTCTGGAAAGAGAACACGTTCGCCGATGTCTTCAGGCTCACCATCGGCAAGAGCTACAAGGACTTCGATGATGAATGGCTGTATGCGTTAAAGAAGCAATACTACCCGTTGTACGCGGCCAGCGATGCACCGGGCAGTGTCACGACAAATGTTGTAAAGGAAGGGTTCAACTTCAAGCCGGTCGTGTTCGAACACGACTCTGTGCGCGATGTGTATTTCATCAGCAATAAGACCGGATATACGGGCATCTTCAAAAAGAATCTCGATGACGTGAAACCGACATCGACAGGCGAGAACGTCGTTCAAGGCGAACAGACTGATGAACTCGAGGCATTCCACCCGTTCCGAAGCAGGATCGACATTTCAAAGGATGGAATTCTTGCATTCGTTACAAAGAGCGGCGAGAACGATGCGCTCCATCTGTACGATGTGAGGAAGGAAGAGATTGTCGAGACATTCCGGTTCAAGAGCCTTGTCAGCATAGGCTCCACATCATGGGCTCCGGATGGCAAACAGCTTGCATTCACGTCCATTGACATGTCCGGGAACGCCGATCTTTACATCCTGAACACCGAAACACGCGACCTGCGAAAGTTGACGAATGATTATTATGATGACCGTGACCCGGCATGGTCACCGCGCGGAGACAAGATTGCATTTGCCTCGGACCGGACACCGTTCGGCAAGGATGGCAAGTACAATCTGTTCCAGTACGATGTGAATACCGGAGCCATTGACTATCTGACATACGGCAACGACTCGTACAGTACGCCTGCATGGTCGAAGGACGGCTCGAAGCTCGCATTCACCTGCAATGCCGGTGGAGGGCAGAACATCTGGATCATGGATGTTGACAAACGTTTCGCCGGCGGCTTCAGGTCGATGACGAAAGTAACATTCTTCACCACCGCTGCATTCGATCCAACGTGGACAACCTCCGGTGACCTCGTCTTCGGCGCATTCGACAAGTTCAATTTTCAGATCAGGATGATAAAGAATATCGCTGCCATTCGTGACACAGCAACGACGGTGAAGCTGATCGATCTCTACAACAAAGAGAAGCCTTGGGAAGCAAAATCCATCGTCGGTACTTCAGAGGTCAAGTCATTCAAGTACCAGGGCGACTACAGTCTGGATGTTGCGCAAAGCGCCATCTCGACCGACCCGGTGTTCGGCACTTCGGGCGGAGCGTTCCTTGCGTTAAGTGATCTGCTGGGCAATGACCAGTACTACTTCCTTTTGTACAATACCGCTCAATCGCAGGATGAGTTGCTTTCGAGCTTCAACCTTGCGATCTCGCGGATTTCACTCGGCCAGCGAACGAATTACGCGTACGGCATCTACCGTTTTGCCGGACGCCGCTACGACCTGACAGACCGCGACGAATACTTCTTCGAGCGCGCCTATGGCGGTTACTTTGCACTGAGTTATCCACTTACAAAATTCCAACGACTCGAAACCGCTGTGAGCATCACCAACTCCAACAAGGAAGTCGTGGGAACAATCGAAGACAGGAAGGCTCTTCTGCTTTCCAACTCCATTGCATTCACGCACGACAACTCGCTGTGGGGCCCAAGTGGGCCGCTTGATGGAAGCCGGTTCAATATCACTCTCGCATTCACAACGGATGTGCAGTATTCCAACGTCAACTACTACACCGTTATCGCCGACTACCGGCATTACTTCCGGCTGGCGCAACGCAGCGCGTTTGCATCGCGATTCTGGCTGTTCTATAACGAGGGAAAGGAATCAAGGCGCTTTGTTCTTGGCGGAAGTTGGGACTTGCGAGGGTGGCCGCGGTGGAGCATACGCGGCGAAAAGCTCTGGCTGACAAGTCATGAGTTGCGATTCCCCTTCATCGATCAACTCGCCTTTCTCCTCCCGTTTGGCGGTATAGGCTTCTCCTCCATCCGTGGAGCGCTGTACTTCGATGCCGGGGCCGCATGGGATAAAACGTATATTGAAACACTTGGCAGCATTGGCGGCGGCCTGAGGATGAACCTCTTCGGCGTTCTCGTGCTCAGATATGATCTTGGCAAACGGATTGAGAACAACTTCTCGGATTTGCAGGATGGACTATTTCATCAATTCTTTTTCGGGTATGATTTCTGATGGATACGCAACGTCATCATAGAGCGGTTTATCGGATGCGGAACATTGCGGTCGCACTCACACTCTTGATGAGCGCGTGCAGCGGACTGAAGATCCCCCAACCGCTTTCGGCGGATGCCTCAGACTGGACAATGTTTGGGAAGTATGAGACGCGCCTTAGTGCCACCAACGAAATTATTTCACCACCACTGACACTGGACTGGGAATACGATGTCACCGGGGGAATTGGCGGCGGTTCACCGCTCGTCGTTGACAGTGTCCTTATTATCGGAAACCTGCGTGGCGAATTGTATGGCCTCAATGCGTATACCGGGAGGCGCATCGGATGGATCGACCTCGGGGATGCGATTCAGGGTTCGCCTGTCATTGATCGCAATGTTGCCATCGTTGCGCTCTCGAACACCGAACTGTCGCTCCTCGCCTTCGACCTTGTTGAAGGGAAGGCTCAATGGAAAAAGAACTACGGCGATCTTGAGGCCTCTCCCCTACTCCATGGGGAGAAGATTTATGTTGGAAACACAGACGGCATATTCTATTGCGTTAATCGATCCACTGGCGAACAACTATGGAAGTTTGAACTTCCGGGGAATGTCAGACACAAAGGCATTCGTTCATCTGCCGCAGGCAGCGGTGAGATGATCGTATTCGGTGCGGAAGATGGAGCAATCTATGCCCTCAACGCGGAAACAGGAGTTCAACTATGGAGGCACACCACCGGAGCTGGCATCGTAGCTACACCTTGTATAGCAGATGGAAATGTCTATGTTGGCGACCTTGATGGAACGATCTCAGCCGTTGACCTGCAAACTGGTACATTGCGCTGGAAGTTTGAGGCGGGAACAAGCATATACGCAAGCGCCTCCTTCGCACCCAACATGATACTTGTCGGTACGACCGGCGGTATGATGTTCGGACTGAACGCAACCACGGGTGCGATGGCGTGGAAGACGGACCTCGGAAGCGTCATTAATTCCGGCGCCACGATTGCCGGAAATATTCTCTATGTCGGCACTTTGAAAAAGATGCTCTTCGGGTTGAACATTGCCGACGGAAGCATTATGCTCAAACAAGAAGTCGGCGGAAGAATCAAAACATCGCCGGCGGTCGCCAACGGCAGGCTCTACGTGGCTACCGACGAGAAGAATGTCCTTGCATTCAAGAGTTCCACACCATGAAACTCTTCTTCCAACTATTGAGTGCCCCCCTCCTTTTTTCATCATCATTGATGAATGCAGGAGAAATACAAGACTCAACGACACAGCAATCATTTTCCATCCTCACCGTTCAAACATCCCCTGAAAGCGCCAGAGTCGCGATGGATGGCGCTTTTGTCGGATTCGCGCCGATCACGATTGATTCAATTGTCCCGGGGATACACATTCTCTCGGTGCAATATCCCGATGCCGAAAGTTGGTCAACCGAATCTGACTCAGACTCGTTGAACCTTACGGCGGGAGAACACAAAACACTGAGGTACACTCTTCATCGCCGATACACCATCACTTCATCGCCGTTTGGCGCCGAGGTTGTATTGGGAGATTCAGTCATCGGTACAACTCCCATGATGGCCGCTCCGGAATTGGCAGAGCAGTCGCTGGTATTACGTAAACCGGGGTACGAGTCTTCAAGCATCCAACTCTCCGGGAACAGCATCGTTTCGGTTCCCTTAAAGAGTATCTGGCAAAATGACGCCAACGGTGATTCATACTTCAAAGATCCTGACGGAACAGGCAAGAAGCATATCGGCCTGTATGTGTCCGGAGCCGCTACAATCATAAGTGGGGTGGCCGCAGCGTATCTCAAAACAAGAGCAGACAACAGTTACCAACGTTACCTCTCCACTGGCGAACGCCACCTCCTCTCCGACACCCGTCATCTGGACACCGCTGCGGGCATTGCAATTGTAGCCACGCAAATCGGGCTTGGGCTGTTCACCTACTTTATACTCACGCCATAACAATACCCCTTCCTCGCTGCCCGCGAAGTAGTATTTTCTTGACTTTAAAGGCACAAGCGGCTATATTTCTTCCGTAAATTGCTGATTTTGAAACGACTTCCAGCTTAATCTTCCACTACTCAGTGAGGTCACTCTGAATTCCACCATAATGAAGGAGGAGATTGAGTTCCTCAAGAACGTCCCCATCCTTTGCGATTTGGAGCCGATGGATCTTGATACCATCGCGAAAGTGGGCGTCCGCAAGAAGTACAAAAAGGGCAGCATTATTCTGTTGGAGGAAGAGGCGGGAGCTGCATTGTTCGTCATCATTTCGGGCAAAGTAAAGATTGTGCGCATGGATGACGATGGAAGAGAAGTGATTCTCTCCATCCTTGGTGAAAGTGATTTTTTTGGTGAGATGGCAATTCTCGACGGCCTTGCACGGTCAGCAAGCGTCGTGGCAATCTCGAAGTCCGAATTGTTCATGATTCACCGTCGTGACTTCCTCAAGCTGTTGCACGATTTTCCATCTGTTGCCATTGCGCTTCTTAAAGAACTGACCATGCGCCTGCGTAAAGCAGACGCCCAAATCAAGAGCCTTTCTCTCAAAGACGCTGCCGGACGCGTCGCCAATGTTATTCTGCAACTTGCAGACGACATCGGTAAAATCCGTAAAGGAAGGGTGGAGATCGATGAGCTCCCCCTTCAACAAGACCTTGCAAACATGGCGGGAACTTCGCGTGAGACAATCTCACGCATGATTCATGCCTTTATTCGCGAAGGGCACCTGGAGCTTGAACGCGGGAAGTTGATCATCAATGATTATGAGAAGTTTAAGGGCCGGTACCTGTAAGCTGTTCCCACTAACACAACGATTGGCCGTGCATGGAGGGTAAAGCAGATCTCCACATGCACACCACCCACTCTGATGGCATCTATTCCACGGGTGAGCTCGTGCAAAGAGCAAAAGAGGCGGGCCTGTCAATCATCAGCATTACCGATCACGATAATGTGGGCGCTGTTACCGAAGCCATTGAGATTGGCAAACGGCTTGACATTGAAGTGATCCCGGGTGTTGAATTGAGTGTTGGTGTCGGAGAACAGGAAGTTCATGTCCTTGCATACTTCTTCGACCATAATAACCAGGACCTGCTTGACCATCTGGCGTTCTTTCGTATCGAACGAATGAAGCGGGCGGAACGAATCGTAGAGAAGTTGAATGGTCTGAACGTGCCCCTGAAACTCCACGCAGTCCTTGATCGGGCTGGAACGGGTTCGATAGGAAGACCGCACATCGCCACGGCTCTCTTTGAGGAGGGCCTCACGGACTCTTACCACGAAGCATTCTACAAGTACATCGGATACGGCAAACCAGCCTACGAAAAGAAATATCAAGTCTCCCCGCAAGCCGCAATCGCATTGATTGCATCAGCCGGAGGGCTTTCCTTTATCGCCCATCCCGGCAACAGCCTCAATGAAGCAGTGTTGTTGGAGTTTATCAACGAAGGTGTTGATGGCATTGAAGTGATTCACCCCTCGCACTCCCCCGAACGAGTCATGCACTACAGCGGCATCGTGAACGAGTATTTCCTGCTTGCCAGCGGCGGATCGGATTTTCACGGGGGGCGAAAAAACGATAAGGATATTCTCGGAAAGTATTACGTCTCGTTGGATCACGTGCAAGAGATGCGCCGAAGGCTCTAATGTTGCCCCTTCGGGGCAACAAATTTTGAACCACGCATGATCGCTTTGGGCATACACAGGACACCATGAAAGGATGATTCACAGTGCGAACACTGGAAGGACAACTTACGGCGTCAGGATTTTCGTTCGGTGTTGTTGTCAGCAGGTTCAACAGCCTGATTACAAAACAACTACTTGACGGCGCTCTTGATTGCCTGCATCGCCATGGTGCAAGCGACGCCAACATCACCGTCGTGTACAGTCCGGGCTCATTTGAGCTGCCTCAAATCGCACTCCGGCTCGCACGCAGCAACTCAGTGGATGGAATCATTTGCCTCGGGTGTGTCATCCGGGGCGAAACACCTCACTTCGATTACATTGCCTCGGAAGTAACCAAGGGAGTAGCCGAGGTTGCAATGCAGACCGGCCTTCCTGTTTCTTTCGGCGTACTCACAACGGAAAATCTCGCCCAAGCTCTTGAACGTGCCGGAGCAAAAGCGGGCAACAAAGGCTGGGATGCCGCACTCTCATTAATTGAACTCGTGAACGTATCAGAACAACTTTCAGGGGGGAGGAAAACTCCGAAGCGTTGATAAAATCTATGCTACACTAACCGAAGGCATATGTTTTATCATGGAGGATGGGCTATGAAGACGCGAGGGTTGTTGTTCATCGTATGTGCGTTGGCTGTTGTGTCAACAAATAGCTTTAGCGCTGTGGGAACGTGGAGGAACTTCACTTCAATGAAGGATGTCCGCGGTGTCGCCAGGGATGGTACGACATACTGGGCAGCTACAGATGGAGGATTGTTCGGATGGAATTCAGCAGACGATACATATCAGCTCTTTACAAATGCAGAAGGCCTCCAGAGCACCAACCTCTCTGCGGTGGGCATTGATGCCCAGGGTAACATCTGGACCGGAACTCCTACCGGCACCATCCATGTGTATTCGCAGCAACACAAAACATGGCGCTACATTTCTGATATCGCAACGTCCGAAGAGATCAATAAACGCATCAATAGTTTTACCATGCTTGGCGATACCGTCTTTATGTGTACGGACTTTGCGATGTTCGTATTCCGCATCGGCAGCTTTGGATTCGGCGACAAATACTCTCAATTTGGATCATTGCGCGGAAATACCAGGGTGTCGGTTTCATCGGCGGTCGTGTTCAATGACAGTCTCTGGCTTACAATATCAGACGGGCAGAACACCAACCGCGTCGCTGTAGCAAGCCTCGCAACGCCGAACCTCCTCCCTCCTGAATCATGGAACCTGCTCACCGTCGACAACGCCGCTGTCATACCAAGGCAACTTGCAGTGTTTAACGGAAAGCTGTATGCAGCAACGAACTCCGGACTGTATGTCTACACCTCCGGGAACTGGAACATCATCCCCACCCTCTCCGGTCAGAATGTTGTGGCGCTCAGTTCCTCAGCAACACTCCTTGGTGCATGCACACCCAATAACGTGTTTACAATTGATCTACAAGAGAATGTAGTACAAGTCGGCAACGGAACACCCTTCATTGCAAATCAGATCACCTCCAATGCTTCCGGACAGCCCATCGTCGCTTCAAAAGACGGCGGACTTCTGACCTTCGATACCGCCTGGACATCGCACGCGCCAAACGGCCCGAATTCAAATCTCTTTTTAAGTGTAGCGGTGAACATCGATGGGTCGGTATGGGGCGCATCAGGATTCAGCGGCAATGGGAAGGGCATCTACCGGTATAATGGAACGAATTGGAAATCATTCACTGCCCAAAATAGTCTGCTGCCCACCAACGATTATTACAGAGTTTCGACCGGTTGCAATGGCTCCGTGTGGGCAAGTGCATATGGATGGGGAATAGCGGAGATCCCTCTCGGGGTTGACAGCATTTTATCGTCCAGAATTTTCGGAACGAATGTTGGAATGATAGGGATACCGTCTGCGCCGGAGTATATCGTTACGAGCACCGCCGCATGCGATGGATTTGGAAACACATGGATGACCGTAGTTGCTGCCGCGGACAAGCGCATACAGGTTGTCCGGAAAGCTAACGGATCATGGGCAACCTACCCGGTGTCGTTGAACGGCGTCCCATTTACCACATTTATGGATCGTCAGGTTGATCGCTGTCTCGCTATTGACGCATACGGGAGCCTCTGGTCCTGTGTGCGACAGGATGGACTGCTCGGGGTCGTGACAATGGGAAACCGTGGCGAAATTGGTGACACGTTGGTGGCATATCACCTGACGGCAAACGACGGACTTCCAAGCAACGGTGTCACAACGATTGTCGTCGACCTCGACGGACAGGTCTGGATCGGAACAGATGATGGAATAGGTATTGTCGTCGATCCCCAGAATCCAAAACGCGCAGGCGGGATTGCAAACTATGCACCTCTGAGGCAAAAACTGATCAACTGCATTGCGGTTGACGCATTAAACCAGAAATGGATCGGAACCCCCGATGGTGTTTTTGTGTATTCACCGGACGGCACACAACAACTGGCCTCATACACTGTTGCTTCCACTGAGGGAAAACTCATTAGCGATGACGTCAAGAGCATCGCCATTGATGGAAATACCGGGACCATCTATTTTGGAACCCTTTCTGGTCTTGCCAGTCTGACCACTGTTGCCGCGGCTCCAAAATTGTCTTTTGACAAACTCCTGGTTTCTCCAAACCCTTTCATTATACCGGTGGCGTCGCAGGCAATAATTGATGGCCTTGTTGAAAATACGACGCTCAAGATTTTGTCCATCGATGGCCGGTTGGTGCGACAGATCAAATCGCCCGGTGGACGCATCGGGTTCTGGGACGGCAAGGACGAAGAAGGAACGTTCGTCGCTTCAGGTGTGTATCTCATTGTTGCTTCATCTGACAAGGATGAAAAAGTTGCAACGGGAAAAATTGCCGTGATAAGGAGGTAGCCATGGGGGGATAACAATGTGTTACGACTGCTTTCCATCCCCGATGGTTGGGATCGATGTCACAAGATACAGTGCTGTTGCGAGTCACATAATCCATATTCATTCATTTAACTCTGTTCACTAGGAGGGTGTAGACCTTGGAAAACAATGGCTACAAGGATGAGATCTTCACGAAGCGGGTACGCGCCGGGAAACGAACATATTTTTTCGATGTGAAATCCACGAAATCTGAGAAGGACTTCTATATTACGATTACGGAGAGCAAACGCGTCGGTGAAGATGAGTATGAGAAACACAAAATCTTTTTGTACAAAGAGGACTTTGATAAATTCCGCGACGCTCTTGCGGAGACTGTCGAACATGTCCAGACTCAACTCCTCGAACAATTGGAAGTTCCAAAGGAAGCCTGAACTTTACGACCGTATCACAGAGCCTGCATTAGACCTCAAACCGTCCAAGTGCAGGCTCTATATTTTCACTCCTGCAGTACAGCCCAATGATCAGGTAGTTTCATAATCTGTATGACACTCCGACGGTCAAACTGGTAGTTTTTCACTGAGACACTACCTTGACTCTCTTTGAATTTATGCCTATATTTTTGCCGGTTTTTCCCCGTATTCCATTGAAATTGAGACAAATTGATTGGGTAATACCCTCAATTTGCACGGATCTGGCACCATGAAAATTCAAGTTGGGGGGTTGTCTGACGGTGTCTACGAGTATACGGTAGCCGTAGATGCCACCTTACTGAAACTTGGCAACCATTTTCAAGATCAGGTTGTTGCCAGAGTTACGATCGAAAAAAGTGGGACTCAGGTCTTTCTGAAAGCCGCAGTGTCGGTGGATGGATCGTTTGCTTGTGACCGCTGTTTGTCACAGTTTCTCTCGTCCATCACTTCTTCCTACAGAATGTGCTATGTGACTGATGGAGGGGGTGACAGCAACATTGATCCTGCGGAACTGCAGGAAGTCCCTCCGGGTTTTAGCGTCATTGATATGAGTGATGATGTGCGTCAGACAGTGCTTCTTGCCGTTCCGTTGAAGCTTTTGTGTTCAGACCACTGCAAGGGATTGTGTCCACATTGCGGAATGAATTTCAATCTCGGAACATGCGCATGCACCGAGAGCGTTGTTGACCCGCGATGGGAGCAACTGATCAAATTGAAGAAACAACTTTGAAACCGAGTCAGGAAAAGGAGTAACAGCACATGCCAAATCCAAAACGACGACATTCGAAAACGCGTGGCCGCAAACGCCGGACACACTACAAGGCAACCGCTCCGGCCGTATCGGAGTGCTCGAACTGTCACACCGAGAAACTTCCACATCGCGCCTGCCCCAATTGTGGATACTATAACGGGCGTTCAATAAAAGTACCCAAGGCGTCATAACCAGAGCGCCGAACGACGATAGCATTCCAATCCCTGCTTCCTCACACAACTTCAGCGGCAGTGCATCTCTTTGGACTCGGACGGGAGCCACATACGAATTGCTGTTGATGCCATGGGTGGCGATTTCGCCCCTGCCAACGTTGTCGCAGGAGCCATTGAAGCGCTACGTGAATCCGGCGGGCGATTCTCAGTGACTCTCGTTGGACAGAAGGAACGGATCGAGACTGAGTTGAAAAAATCTGTCAACCGGCACCCTGGCCATGAAAACCTCTTGAACATTGTCAATGCAACGCAAGTGATAGAGATGGACGACTCCCCGACAGCCGCACTCAAAACAAAGCGCGACTCGTCGATCACCATCGGGCTTACTTTGCACAAAGAGCAGAAGGTGGATGGATTTGTCAGTGCCGGCAACACGGGTGCCGTCATGTCCGCTTCGACGCTCATCCTCGGGCGTGTCAATGGCGTCGGACGACCTACCATCGGTGCACTTGTGCCCACAGTCAATGAACCCTGTCTGCTTCTTGATGCAGGCGCCAATGTGGATTGCAGGGCGAAACACCTGTTTGAGTTTGGCGTTATGGGATCGATCTACGTTGGCGCGATGCTCGGCCGATCCACACCGCGTGTCGGGCTTCTCAGTATCGGCGAAGAAGAGACAAAGGGAAACGAGATAACACTTGAAGCGCTCGCTCTCTTCAAGAAGAGTAAATTGAATTTTGTTGGGAATGTCGAAGGCCGGGATGTGCTGAAGGGCGATGTAGACGTGATCGTGTGCGATGGGTTTGTCGGCAACATCCTGCTCAAGTTCGGTGAGAGTATTCCCGAATTCTTCAAAGCAAAGTTTAAGGGATTTGCCGAGCAGAGCATCATGAACAAATTGACCACGCTTATTGCCCGTAAAGGATTACGCTCCGTCACGAAGACCCTCGATTACCAGGAACATGGCGGCGTGCCGTTATTGGGCGTCAACGGTGTGTCGATCATCGGGCATGGCCGGTCGACACCAAAAGCAATCAAGAATATGATTTTTAGAGCAGAGGAAATGGTCAGGCGACAGGTCAGCACACTTATCCAGAATACCATGGTCGAGTACAGCCGGATCCCGGATCTCCAGGAAATGAACGTACGATGAATAAGATTCGCGCCACAATCACTGCTGTCGGCCATTTTGTCCCTGAGAAGATTCTCACCAACGCCGAACTTGAGAAACTGGTGGACACCACGGATGAATGGATCCGCACACGAACCGGGATTGTCGAGCGGCATATCCTCGAAAACGGCGCGTCTTCCGACATGGCCGTCCATGCAATCAATGCAGTCTTAAAGAATCGCGGAATCAGTTCAGAAGAGATTGACCTCATCATTGTTGCAACAGTCACTCCGGATATGTTCTTCCCTTCCACCGCATGCATCATCCAGGAAAAACTCGGCGCAAAGAAGGCGTGGGGATTCGACCTTTCTGCGGCATGTTCGGGGTTTCTCTACGCGCTTGTGGTGGGCACGCAGTTCATCGAAGCCGGCACACACAAAAAGGTCATCGTGGTAGGCACGGACAAGATGAGTGGAATCACCAATTACAAAGATCGAAACACCTGCATTCTTTTTGGTGACGCATCGGCAGCAGTTCTTCTCGAACCCACCGAGGATACTTCTGTTGGAATTCTCGACCATATTTTGCATGCAGATGGTTCGGGAGGCAAAGCTATTTATATGAAAGCCGGCGGCAGTCTCAACCCCGCTTCGCATGAAACCGTTGACAAGGGAATGCACCTCCTTTACCAGGACGGTAAGGCAGTGTTCAAGGTTGCCGTTATCGGGATGGCAGAAGTTTCGGCAGAAATCATGGGACGCAATCACCTGACGGGTAACGACGTTGATTGGCTGGTACCTCATCAGGCCAACCTGAGAATCATCGACGCTTGCGCCGAACGAATGAACCTCGACAAAGCAAAAGTCATGGTGAACATTGACCGCTACGGAAACACAACGGCAGCAACAATTCCCTTGTGTCTCTCAGAATGGTGGCATGCCGGAAAGCTTCGTAAGGGACAAACGATTGTGCTCGCAAGTTTCGGAGCCGGATTCACCTGGGGCTCAGTCCTGGTAAAGTGGAGTGCTGACAACGTGGAGAGAAACTAATGGCTAGCATTGCATGCATGTTCCCTGGCCAGGGCTCGCAATACGTAGGTATGGGAAAGGACCTGTACCAGCAGAGTGATTCTGCCAGAGCGATGTACGAGAAAGCGGACGCGATTCTCGGATTTTCTCTCAGCAAGATTTGCTTTGAAGGGCCTGAAGATGAACTGCGTCAGACGCGAAACACGCAACCGGCGATATTCCTGCATAGCCTTGTGCTTGCACAGTCTCTCTCTGACATCCGCGCTGACATGGTTGCTGGACACTCCCTCGGAGAGTACTCTGCCCTTGTTGCTGCAGAAGCTCTCTCCTTTGAAGATGGATTGAAGCTTGTCCGCCTGCGAGGCGAGTTGATGCAGCATGCAGGCGAGATGCACAAAGGGACCATGGCCGCAATCGTTGGGCTGGAACCAGAGACCCTTGAGAAGGTGTGTGCGGAAGCATCAACTGCTGGTGTAGTGCAAGCGGCGAATTATAACTCACCCGGACAGATTGTTATCTCCGGGTCTGTTGATGGAGTTCGCAAAGCAATGGAGCTTGCGAAGCAACGGGGTGCAAAACTGGTCAAAGAACTCGTGGTCAGTGGAGCGTTTCACTCCCCTCTTATGGAAAGCGCAAAGGAAGGACTCAAGAAGGCACTGGAAACAACCGATATCCGCGATGCTCGAATCCCCGTGTACGCAAACGTGACCGCAGAACCAGTCACGAGTGCGACAGAGATTCGCGAGTTGCTCTACAAACAGGTGACGAGTCCGGTGCGATGGGAACAAACCATACGAAACATGGTCCGGGACGGTGCAACAGTGTGTTATGAAATTGGCCCCGGCAAAATTCTTCAGGGATTGGTCAAACGAACAGAGCCCGGCGTTCAGATACGCGGGTTCGACAAGATAGCAGACCTTCAATCAACAGTGGGATAAGATGTCCGAAATCGATTCAACACCAATACGCATCAAACAATACACAATTTCTCCTGAACTGTATCAGAAGGGTTATCGTGCAGGGAACAGTCCGTGCACATGCACCTCCGTATGCTGTCAGAACGGAGTCTATGCCGACGTGAAGGAACGGGACCACATCCTTGCCCACAAGGACATCATCAAAAAATATCTTGATGAAACCCAGACGCCCGATGAGAACCGGTGGTTCGAACAGCATGAACAGGATGATGCCGATTTTGTCTCTGGCCGCTCGGTTGGTACCGAAGTGGTAAACGGAAAGTGCGCCCTTCTTAACAAGCAGGGTCATTGCTCATTACAGGTTGCAGCAACACAGGAAGGTATGCACCGGTGGGCGCTGAAGCCGGTGTTCTGCGTCCTCTTCCCTCTTGAGATCTCAAACAATGTGATTGCCTTCGATGATTTGTTGGATCAGGAACAGCAATGCTGCACGGTCAGCAGTGACTTTGATGTCCCCATATTTGAAGCTTGTAAAGACGAATTGATACACATTATTGGTGAAGACGGATACGCTGATCTTGACAGACAATATCGGGCTCGTGCGCGTGAATCTGTACCCAGACTTCCGGAGAGCAACGTCGCATGAGCGTACTGACCGGCAAAGTCGCGCTCGTCACGGGCGGCGCTCGAGGTATCGGCAAAGCGATTGTCATCGCGCTCTCTGATGCAGGAGCAACCGTTGCATTTACGTACAAGAGTTCCGGCGCTGCATCCGAGGAATTTGTCGGTGAGCTTCGCTCGAAGGGAAAGACCGCGTTTGCCTATCAAGCCGATGCCTCGTCCCTCACCGAGTCAACACAGGTGGTCGACAACGTTGTGAAGGACTGTGGACGCCTCGACATCCTTGTGAACAACGCAGGCATTACCAAAGATGGACTGCTTATGCGGATGAGTGAAGAAGATTGGGATGCAGTTATTGCGAACAATCTCAAGAGCGTGTTCAATTTTTCGAAAGCGTGTTGCAGGCCGATGATGGGCCAACGGTCGGGCAAGATCATCAACATTTCATCCATCGCAGGCGTTGTCGGCAACGCAGGACAGACCAATTATGCGTCTTCCAAGGCGGGAATGATCGGCTTCACAAAATCGCTTGCAAAAGAGGTCGGTTCTCGCAATATTCAGGTCAACGCGGTCGCACCGGGGTTTGTCGATACGGACATGACCGGGAAGCTTACGGCGGATCAGAAGAAGGCGCTCACAGACATTATTCCTCTGAAGCGAACAGGGCAACCGCACGAAATTGCATCAGCCGTCCGGTTTCTCGCTTCCCCGGAAGCGGATTATATCACCGGACAGGTACTCTGTGTTGATGGCGGCATGACAATGTAAACCGGTTTCGTTATTCATCAATCAATACTTCAACTTACAGGAGGTAGGATCATGGCAGACGTTGAGACAAGGGTAAAAGAAATCATCGTCAACAAACTCGGAGTCGAGGATTCCCAAATCACGCCGGAAGCATCGTTTACCAACGATCTTGGCGCTGATTCCCTTGACACGGTAGAATTGGTCATGGAGTTTGAGAAGGCATTCAATCTCCAGATCCCCGATGAAGATGCAGAGAAAATTGGAACGGTGGGAGATGCCGTCAAGTACATCAAATCAAAGAGTGCTTGAGCAACAACCATTATTCACCATCGCACAACGCCGTTGTTTGTTGGGTGCGAGCAAAGCGTACATTGTTTGGGAGGATAGTTGAGCGCAAACGGTAAACGCAGAGTTGTCGTCACCGGACTGGGTGCAATCACCCCGGTTGGGTTGAATGTTCAGGATTTCTGGAACAACCTCGTGGTAGGCAAGAGTGGTGCTGCAAACATCACCCACTTTGACACGACACAGTTTGACACGCATTTCGCTTGCGAGGTCAAAGGGTTCAAGGCGACGGATTTCCTGGACAGGAAGTCCGCACAACGCATGGATCCGTTTGCCCAGTTTGCCGTGATCGCTTCAGACATGGCGGTCGTAGATTCAGGACTCCCGATTAAAGATATGGACGCTGACCGTATCGGTGTTGTTTACGGATCCGGGATCGGTGGCATGTCGACATACGACACGCAGTTCCGAAACTACATGGAAGGCGGCCCAGGACGCATCAGTCCATTCTTCATCCCTATGCTCATTCCCGACATTGCCTGCGGGTACATCTCCATCAAGCACGGACTGAAGGGCCCGAACTACGCCACGGTATCGGCGTGCGCAACCGCATCGCATGCAATTGGAGACGCGTTCCGTATCATTCAGTATGGTGACGCAGACGCCATGGTGTGCGGCGGATCGGAAGCGCCGATTACTCCCATGGGCCTGGGTGGATTCAATTCGATGAGAGCGCTTTCGACGCGCAACGATGCGCCGGAGAAAGCAAGTCGCCCGTTTGACAAAGACCGTGATGGGTTCGTGATGGGTGAAGGTGGAGGCACGCTGGTGCTGGAGGAATACGAACAGGCAATTACACGCGGTGCAAGAATCTACGCGGAGCTGGTCGGGATCGGTTTTACTGCCGATGCATTTCACATCACGGCACCACCCGAGGGCGGCGAAGGCGCTGTTCGATCCATGAAGCGTGCACTCAACGATGCGGGCATCAAGGCCGAAGACGTGGACTACATCAACGTCCACGGAACATCAACGCCGCTCGGCGATATCAGCGAGACGCTCGCGATCAAGGGAGCCTTCGGCAGTCACTCATCAAAAATGAACATCAGTTCCACAAAGTCCATGACAGGCCATCTCCTCGGTGCAGCCGGAGCAGTCGAGGCAATCGCAGCGATTATGGCGTGTTACACAGACACCATCCCCCCAACGATCAATCAGGAGTCTCCCGACCCTGCGTGCGATCTGAACTATACACCGAATGTTGCCGTCAAACGCACCGTGCAGTACGCGTTGAGCAACACGTTCGGTTTCGGCGGCCATAATGCAACACTAATAGTAAAGAAGTGTCCACGACATTGAGAGCCACATGGGTTGGGTTGCGGAGCTTCTAAAGAAGGTCTCGAAGAGACAGGACGACGGAAAGTTAGCAGAGCAAGAATCAGCACAGAAGAACCTCCTTCTCAAAAACATTTCTCGTTTCCAACAGCTCACCGGGTATCACGTTTCCAATCAGGATATCTTTGTCCTGGCATTGATGCACCGTTCCTTCCTTCAGCGCCCGGGTGAACCCGACCGTTCCAACGAACGACTCGAATTCCTTGGCGATTCCGTTCTTAACCTGGTCGTCGCCGAATATCTGTACCATCGCTTCCCGCTTGCCGAAGAGGGCGACCTTACCAAGGTCAGGTCGCGGCTTGTGAACAGGAAGGCACTCGCTGCGTATGCCAAGGAGATCCATCTTATGGACTTTATTTTCATGAGTGCCAGTGCGGCACAATCCATCGGCAAGGGATACGATACGATTATTGCGGATACGTATGAAGCGGTGATTGCAGCAATCTATCTCGATGGCGGATACATGGAAGCAAAGAAATTTGTCGAACGACAGGTACTTGCGGCTCTCAAGAGCGGAACCGTTGTCACGGACGATGAGAACTATAAAAGCATTCTGTTGGAGTACGCGCAGGGACGCGGACTCGGGGTTCCGCGCTACGCGATTGCGAAAGAGGAGGGACCGGATCATGACCGAACCTTCACCGTCGATGTATTGTTAAATTCAGTACGGATGGGAAGCGGCACCGGAAAGAACAAGAAGGAAGCCGAACAGGCTGCAGCGAGCAAAGCGCTCGAAGAGATTCAGAAACAGTAACCTCTCAAGAACAACCACGATGCTGAACATTACCATGAGCAACAACACCACGAACGAAGAGCAGTTTCAATCACGGCACATCGGACCGGGAGAACACGAACTTCCGGCAATGCTCGAATCCATCGGCGCACGTTCCCTTGATCAACTGATCAACGAGACGGTTCCGGAGAATATCCGCACAAAAGGTTCGTTGAACCTGCCGGAAGGACTGAGTGAATACAGATATCACGAGATGCTGGCAACTCTTGCAGCGAAGAACAAGGTGTTCAAGTCGTACATTGGACTTGGCTACCACGACTGCATTGTGCCGCCGGTAATCCAACGGAACATCCTCGAGAACCCCGGATGGTATACGCAGTACACGCCATACCAGGCAGAGATTGCGCAGGGACGTCTTGAAGCGCTTATCAATTTCCAGACTATGGTCATCGATCTCACAAAGATGGAAGTGGCAAACGCATCGCTTCTTGATGAAGGGACCGCTGCTGCAGAAGCCATGGCAATGGCCCACGGTATTGTCAGCAAGCAGTTACCGAACGCCAATAAGTTCTTCGTTTCCGACACCTGTCTTCCGCAGACTATCGATGTCTTGAAAACACGTGCCCTCCCGCTTGGCTTTGAACTGGTCATCGGCAGCCACACCTCGGTGAAGATTGATTCCTCCTTCTTCGGTGCAATTGTACAATACCCGGCACAGGATGGCGCTGTACACGACTACAGGCCGTTCATTAATCAAGTACATGCAGCCGGAGCGATGGCAGTTGTTGCCGCTGATTTGCTGAGTCTGGCGATTCTTACACCCCCTGGCGAGTTTGGCGCCGACATGGTGGTCGGCAACTCTCAGCGATTCGGCGTCCCCCTCGGGTTCGGCGGACCACATGCAGCATTCTTTGCCACAAAGAACGACTACATCCGAACCATGCCCGGTAGAATTATCGGCGTTTCGATTGATGCAAACAACGACCAAGCTTACCGGATGACGCTGCAAACACGCGAGCAACATATCCGTCGCGAGAAGGCAACCTCAAACATCTGCACAGCGCAGGCACTGCTTGCGATCATGGCAGGCATGTACGCCGTGTACCACGGTCCCGAAGGCATCAAGCGCATTGCGGCGAACGTTCACGGGGCAGCAACGTCACTGGACAAGGAACTCAAATCTCTTGGCTACGCTCAGCTCAATCAGGTGTACTTTGACACGCTTAACGTGAAGGTCGGCGCCGCATCGAAGATACGACCACTCGCCGAAGCAGCCCTGATCAATTTCCGTTACATCGACGACACACATGTTGGCATTGCAGTAAATGAGACAACATTGCCGGAAGACATCCGGAAGATTGCCTCCGTTTTTGCAACCGCCGCGGGAAAAGAACTAAAAGGGATGTCGGGCGATATTGAATCCAACGGCATCGCATCAGGGTTTAATCGTGCAAGCGGGTTCCTGACACATCCGGTATTCCACACGTATCATTCGGAATCGGAAATGATGCGATACATCAAGAGCCTGGAAAATAAAGACCTCTCCCTCACCCACTCCATGATTCCGCTCGGCTCCTGCACCATGAAGCTCAACGCAGCCTCCGAACTGATGCCGATCAGTTGGAAGGAGTTTTCGAGGATCCATCCGTTTGCGCCGCTCGATCAAGTGCAGGGATATGTTGAGATCTTCAAAGAGCTTGAAGCCCAACTGTGCACGATCACCGGGTTTGCAGCAGCATCGCTTCAACCAAACTCAGGAGCGCAAGGTGAATATGCAGGCCTCCTGGTGATCAGGGCATACCATCACGATCATGGACAGGGACATCGCAATGTTGCTCTCATTCCCTCATCCGCCCACGGCACAAACCCGGCCAGTGCGGTGATGGCGGGCTGCAACGTTGTCGTAGTGAAGTGCGACGAAATGGGAAACATTGATGTGGATGACCTGCGCGCAAAGGCAAAGGAACACAAGGAAAACCTCTCCTCCCTGATGGTGACCTATCCCTCAACGCACGGTGTGTTCGAAGAGCGGATCCAGGAGATCTGCAAGATCATTCATGACAACGGCGGACTCGTCTACATGGATGGCGCCAACCTCAATGCACACGTCGGACTCACAAGCCCATCGGCAATCGGTGCGGATGTTTGTCATATCAACCTTCATAAAACATTCAGCATACCACACGGCGGTGGCGGACCAGGCATGGGACCTATCTGCGTAACGAAAGACCTTGCTCCCTACCTTCCTGGACATCTGCTGATAAAGACAGGCGGAACGAAAGCAATTCCAGCGGTGTCGGCAACGCCCTGGGGAAGTTCGAGCATCCTGTTGATCTCGTACGGTTACATCAAGATGCTGGGTGGCGTCGGGGTTACGGAAGCAACTCGCTACGCAATCCTCAATGCAAATTATCTCAAGTCCCGACTGGAGAAGCATTACCCTGTACTATACCAGGGAAAGAACGGGCGCGTTGCCCATGAGTTCATTCTCGATTTGCGTCCGTTGAAACAATCCAGTGGTGTTGAAGTGGAAGATGTTGCGAAACGGTTAATGGACTACGGATTCCACGCGCCAACAGTTTCCTTCCCCGTTGCCGGCACGCTGATGATCGAGCCAACGGAGAGTGAATCAAAGGCCGAGCTTGACCGATTTGCAGAAGCGTTGATTGCCATACGCAGTGAGATTCAGGAAATTGCCGACGGCAAGGCTGATCGGAATGACAACGTGCTCAAGAACGCTCCACACACCGCACCCGTTGCGCTGGCAGACGATTGGAAACATCCCTACACACGCTACAAAGCCGTTTACCCGCTGCCCTTCGTGCGACAGCGAAAGTTCTGGCCCTCCGTCGGACGTATCAACAACTCGTACGGCGACAGGAACATCATGTGCTCGTGTCCACCCATCGAAGCATACGAAGAACAACGTGCGTAAACACGGGGATGGCGAAACACGCAGCCCGGAGAAGAATAGAACGTGAATGAACAAGCCCTCACGTGCAGGGCTTGTTGCATTATTGAAAGGTTATGAAGACTCTCTGTTCGTTCATCGTACTCTTCCTGTGTTGTGCGCCTCCCGGTTTCGCACAATTGGATTCCCTTGTCGAACCCGTACCGGTGATATTCGTTGTCGATACGATCATCGTCTCAGGGAATCAGAAGACAAAAGACTACGTTATCCTCGACGAGATGACGATCAAGCCGGGCAGTGCGGTCACACCCGAGTTGATCGAATTCGACAAAAACCGGATTTACAGTCTCGGCCTGTTTACCCGCGTTGAAATATTTGCAGATACACTCGAAGGCAGGCGTTTCATCTTCGTTGATGTGAACGAGCGATGGTACTGGATACCGCTTCTTCTTGCAGGGTTCAGGGATGGCGACCCGAAGAAACCGTACGCGGGTGCAGGACTGCTCATCAGTAATTTCAGGGGAAGAAACCAGAGACTGTCGGGCACAGCGGTGTTCGGCTACAATCCCTCGCTCGGCTTCGGATTCTCCGATCCAATGCTGAGTCGTAACCCTCAATTCTATTTCTCCGCAGGTATGTCGTACTCACGCATCCGCAACAGGAGCCTGATCGAGTCAGCGCTCACAGGCGATTTTGACGAGGATCATTACGACATTAACGCAACGCTGGGGCACAGATACAATCTGTTTGAGACTGCTTCAATTACTGCCGGCTATAACATCATAAAGATTGGAGACTACCGGCCGGGCCGCACGGCATCATCAACGGGCAGGGATGCCTTTCTCTACGCCTCCCTTGTCTACACCCGCGACTCGCGTGACCTGCGCGAGTATCCGACGAAAGGATCGTTCGTGAGCTTGTACGTTACGAAGAACGGGTTCAGCGAGGCCGACCTGAGTTTCACGCGGTTCGGCACTGACCTGCGAAAGTACATCCCGTTGCCGCTCGATTTCACGCTGGCGGGACGTGCCTTCGGCACCGTGGTTTCAGGCAGATTCATCCCAACGCACGCCCGCGCGTACTTCGGGTACGGAGATAAAATTCGCGGCTTCTTCAAAAATGTATTTGAAGGGGAAGATCAAATGGGAGCGACGGTGGAATTGCACTGGCCGCTGCTCAAGACGCGAACGATCAACTTCACCGCCATTGCAATCCCGCAGGAATTTTCCGTCTGGCGATTCGGGGTCGGACTGGCGCTGTTTGCCGATGCAGGTGTCACCTGGTTCCGCAAACAGCCTGTTGCGCTCAATCTGTTCGCTTCCGGGTACGGGGGCGGAGTCCATTTCCTCTTGCCGTACAGCAGTATCATGCGCGTGGAGTATGCGTGGAATCAGTACGGGCGTGGACAGTTCATACTGGATTTCCGGGCCTCAATCTAACAACAATCCACGAAGGACACGAAGGTACACTAAACCTTTTTTCGGATTCATGAAAGACTGAGCCAATACAAATACCATACAGGGGTTTTCTTCGTGTAACTTCGTGTTCTTCGTGGATAAATCTCGGGGCTTCCATTTAAGGACAATCCACGAAGGACGCAAAGGTACACAAACTCTTTTTTCCTTTCAGATTCATGAAAGACTGAGCCAATACAAATACCATACAGTGGTTTTCTTCGTGTAACTTCGTGACCTTCGTGGATAAATTCTTCTAACCATGGAATACTTCTACACTCCACCACACCTTATCACTTCAAACGATCTCACGATTGACGGTGATGAGTTCGTTCACCTGACGCACGTGATGCGTAAGCGGGCTGGCGATACGATCCGCGTCGTTAACGGCACGGGCATGACATACGACGTTACGATTGTCGACGTGAGCAAGCGAACCGCCCGCTGCGAGATTACAGCAACATACGCCCGACTCAACGAACCGGAGATTGATGTTACCATTGGCGTTGCCCTTCTGAAGAACGCCTCCAAGTTCGACTTCCTTGTTGAGAAAGTCACGGAACTCGGTGTGAATACCATCGTTCCCCTCCTCACCGAACGGACAATTCCCCGTCACGCAAAGACGGGCCGCTGGCAAAAGCTCGCGCTCGCAGCGATGAAACAGTCCGGGCGGTGCGTGTTGCCACAGGTTCGGGATCTCACATCATTGCAGGAATTCATTACGTCTACTACTCCGGGCTCGATCAAGATCATCCCGCACGAACGGTCAGCCTATCCATTGGGCCGTATTCAAATCGATGCAGCGTCATCCATCGTTATCTGTATTGGTCCGGAGGGTGGGTTTGGCGATAATGAAGTTGAGTCGGCTGAACGCTCAGGCTTCACTCCGTGCTCGCTTGGACCGCGTCGTCTCCGCACGGAAACGGCTGCGATTGCGAGCGTGGCGATGGTTCTTTTAGGAGACAGGGTTTAGGGGATGACGCAGATAGTCGCCCCGGTGAGATCGACCATACCCTTCCGCAATGTTCGAAGGGATTGAAACCGCCGCACGCTGTATTTGACTTCTCAATCCATACTGTTCCGCCGGTGGCAGAAATGCGGTGAGGTGATAGACTTCTTCAACCAGATCCATCCCCTTCTGCCATACCACAAGATCCCTGAATGATTGAAGCATTTTGTCTCCAATATGTTACCCTAAACCCCAAACCCAATTCCCTGTTTCTCAATCATATCCAAGTCGTATGCAGATTTCAAGATGCGTTCTCGCTTCTTGAAGCGAACCCTTTGCGATGCTGAGAAACCGCAGATATTCACTCCGATGCTTTCGGCCGTATCCCTCCGCTATGTTTGCCGGTACAGAAACGCCTGCACGACACAATTGACTCACCAGTCCAAACTGTTCCTGCCTGGGAAGTTTCTTTGCCACGTTGTACAGTTCAACAACGAGGTCCATTGACCGTTGCCAAACCAATCCAGGGTTGTAGGGGATTGGGTTCAGGGTTTCAGTGATTGGATAAGACGAAAAAACATCTTCCCTTCTTCTTCCAAGAGATCGATTGCTTTGGTTACTTGTTCCCTGGACAAGAATCCAGACGAATCGTCACTTCCAATTCTGTGTCCAACTCAAGCAATGATCCATTTGCAATCGACAGAAAGCGTAGATAATCACCCCGATGAAATCGACCATAGCCTTCCGTAATGTTTGAAGGAATCGAAACTACCGCACGTTGCATCTGGCTTCTTAATCCATACTGCTCTGCTTTGGGAAGCATTGCAGTAAGATGATAGACTTCCTCGACCAGATCAATCGCTCTCTGCCAAACAAGGAGTTCTCTGAATGACTTAAGCTGCATGAATACTCTTACTCCCTTCACCCCAACCCCTATACCCTACCTCCTGTACCCTCATCTGCTCATCCAACGGGCTCCTTACTGCAAGTCCTCGTTTGTTCAGCACGTGGGTGTAGATCATCGTTGTCCTGACGTCCTTGTGTCCCAACAACTGTTGAACCGTTCGGATGTCGTAGCCGGATTCCAGCAGATGCGTTGCGAACGAGTGGCGAAAACTGTGTGGTGTTGCTTGCTTGAGCATATGCGTTCGGCGGACGGCCTCTTTGACTGCACGCTGAAGAACTGATTCGTCAAGATGATGCCGACGAATCTTCTGCGATTCCGGAACGGACGAGCGGATTGAAGCGGGAAAGAGATACTGCCAGCCAAGCTCGATGGGCGCGTTGGGATATTTGCGTTCGAGCGCGTACGGAAGAGAGACTTCACCAAATCCTTCCGACACATCCCGCTTGTGAAGCTGTTTCACGGATTCGATTTGTTGCTGCACGTACGGTATGAGTGACTGCGGGAGCATCGTGATGCGATCTTTTTCTCCTTTCCCATCCCGCACAACAATGCTGAGAGACTGAAAGTCAACATCTTTGATGCGTAGCCGCGCGCATTCCTGAATGCGGAGACCGGAGCCATAGAGTATACTTGCCATGAGTTTCAAGGTGCCGTTCATTGCGCCGATGATTCTTATCGCTTCTTCACGCGTGAGGACGACGGGAAGATGTTTTGGCCTGCGCGCACGCACCACCTCTGCTATGCGGCCAAGTGGTTTGTTGAGAACGTGCTTGTACAGAAAGAGCAAACTGTTCAACGCCTGGTTTTGTGTCGAGGCGGAAACGTGTTGCTGCTCTGCCAAATAGGAGAGAAAGCTCCGAATCTCTTCTTCCCCGAGTTCGCGTGGATGGCGTTTGTTATGGAAGAAGATGAACTTTTTTATCCAATGGGCGTATGCTTCGTGTGTTCTGGGGCTGCAATGCCGCAGTAGCATTACTGAGGCAAGTTGATCCATGAGTCTTGGGACGGGTTTCGGTTGCATATCCTGAAAAGGTTTGATACATTTTGGGCAAACGCTGCCCCCCTACTATATAGAACGAAACGAGGTAACAGATATTCCTGAATGGGCGGAATATCTGTGCAGGATAGCACGCTCCAGTGTGTGTGATATGCTGCGGAAAGGGTGTGCAGCCTAATCAGTAGTTAGGCAACAGCGAATCAGCGTTCATCAATTCACCCTCTTGGGAGATTTATATTTGGAGAAATTCAATTTCGACATCACCATACCACCACAAAACCAAGACAACGCACAACTCACCTTACTCTTTAGCATTGTAACGAGAGTCTGTGCTTTACAGGAAGCCGTTGCCCACATTATGGAGTTAGTAGATAAGGACGAAACATTCAAAAGCTCAATGGAGAACATGAACAAAAGGGCACAGGAAACTTTCGAGGATATGAAGATACAGTTACTCACGAAATACGGCTCCTAAAACTGTCTGGTGTGTTTGTATGTAACCATTCAATCTTGGAGAGATTCATCTCTTTCGTTGTTGGATTGATGAGATAACCGGCTGGTACTTTCCGAACGTCGTTCCGTTGTTCAAAGACATTCTGTTCCTGTTCAGTAGCGAACATTTGGCGGTATTCTCTTTCTGAGAGAGTGGCGTTAATCAATATGGCGGGTTGGGCTCTGTGCTGTTGCCTAACCTCTTTAAAAAGGAAAAAGTCAACAGGGCAGATTCCTCCCGAGGCGATTTGAAGTGATCAATCGCCGGCATATGTTCTTTGAATTTGTTCTCCCGGAGCTGCGCGGCGATGGCCCTGACTATCACAGTTGTCTG
>JANNSJ010000068.1:0-38268 GCA_031402435.1 Bacteroidota bacterium
AAATGAACCTGCGACAAAAACATTGTTGGCCCCTGTCCCTCTCACACCCCATGAACCAAAACTCGTTACCACTCCATATGGATAAACTATCCAAGCGGAGTCGCTCAGCGTGCGCTTTCGATGAATGCCAGCACCGACAGCGTAGTACTTCCTCCCAGGAACAAACCAGATGCTGGCCATATCCATCGCAAGACCGATGGCGCTTACTGGAGCAGCGGAGTTACCTACGATCTTGAGAACTCTGTTTTCTTGAGTCTCCGCTGTGTACGTCGATGCAAGCGCAAGGATTTCCATCTGACCACTTTGATTACTGGCGCCCCAAATATCACGAACGTCTAGCGACATCCCTGTCTGCAATTGCTGCCAGTTTGTGCCACTAAAGTGGGCTATTGACCCATTGCTTCCAACCGCGTACAGTGAATTTGGATTATCTCCCCACAGTTTGGTAACCGATACGGGTATGCAAATGGGGGCCGCCTGGATTGCCCCGTTGAATCTAGCAATTTGTGATCCAGCGGAAATCCAGATGTCATGTTCTCCAAAAGCGAAAACTGATCGTGCCGGGTATGAGTAGGTCGTCAGTCCAGTACAGAAATCCAGGAACTGAATTCGCAACAACTGCCAATGTGAGCCATTCCATTTTGCAACATTGTAGGCTGTTTGATCAACTTGTCCTGTCGAATCCCTCAAATACATCTCTCCAACCGCATAAGCCAGTGTATCGTTGACAATGGCAATATCGCTGAGCATGCTAGAGGCATCACCAAGTGTGTCAACCTCCCATGTAAAGTTGTGGCTTGTCGTGTCCATTGTGGTAAGGGGCAACGATGGTGTCTTCTCAACAACTCCTCCGTTTGATAATCGCAATGCCTGATACTGGTAGACCCTGTGAGGAAGGAGACCTTCATCCACGATCATCGTATCGGTGGAGATAATAGTCTGGTTGAAAAAGGTCACCGTATCACGCTTCAGGACCACAACACGAGGTTGGGCAGCCGCATCAAGCTTAACCCGCAACCACGCTTCCGTACAGGAAGCATCCACGGTCGAGAGTTGCAGGAAAGAAGGTGTTGGGGGTACAGGGTCATCATCTTTGCACCCAGTGAAAAGCGCAAGGACAAAGAACGGAAGGACAAATTGTGTACGGAGAAAACTATGAGGCATGATCAGATAACTCAATCCTTTCCACACTAACCTACATCAAACGACTTGCTCAACACAGAAACGCTATCCGACAATTGCGAGACAAGCACACCGACGACAATCATTCCTCCTCCCAACATCCCCAGAGCGCCCAATTGCTCTCCCAGCAGGAAGTACGCGGAGATCGCTGTAATCACCGGCTCGACGGAGAAGATAAGAACTGCACGGGTCGGCGTCGTGTCCTTTTGATACCGCGTCTGGACGTACGTGCTCAGCACCGTGGCAAAGAATATCAGATACACAAGTGCCAGCAACGAGACAGGCGCAAACGAGACGACCGGTTGCTGCTCGAAGAACGCAACCGCAAACCACGCAAACAATCCGGTTGATGCGATCTGCATGAATACCAGACGTTCCGTCGTCATCTCCTTGGAGATGACATCGAGATAGACGATGTAGAATGCAAAGAGAATCGCACAACCGATCGTGAGGGCATCACCAATGTTGAACTCAGAACCGGCAGGCGACGTGAGAAACCAAAGCCCGATCAACACGATGATCACGCCCAGGACGTTGCCCAGTTTGGGGCTCCGGCGTTCAATAACGATCTGGAGGATCGGGACAAACACCACCATCATCCCTGTAATAAAAGCAGACTTCGATGCAGTAGTGAACAGGAGGCCAATGTTTTGCGTAACAAATCCGAGGAAGAGAAAGAACCCAAGGATACTGCCCTTGACGAGGTCGGATTTTGAAAGGGGAAACAGCTTGCCACGAAATACAATCAGGAAGAACAGCGCTGCGATAGCAAACCGGACGGCAATGTTCATCAGCGGTGTGGAGTCGCGCAGGATGAACTTCATTGCGATGAACGAGTTGCCCCAGATGAGCGTGGTGGCAAGGAGTGCGAGTTCGGCTTTGGATTTGGAGGTCACTTGGGTGGGCGTATCGGATTACGGACAGCATGAGAAAAAGTCAGGCAGGCTTGAGCCATCACGATTCATTCTCCTGACTCACCAACTAAAGAGACTATCGACTAAACAGACTATCTTCTAAAAGACTGCCTCTTCCTCGTGAACGCCGAATTCTTCCTTCAAGGAATTGCACATTTCACCCAGTGTCACGTACGCTTTTGTACACTCGAGGAATAGCGGCATCAGGTTCTTGCCATCGCTTGCACCCTGCTTCAGCGCAGCAAGCGTTTCATCAACGCGAAGCTGGTTGCGTGAGTTGTGCAGTTCTGCAATACGCTTGCGTTGCTTTATCTCAACGTCAGGCGACACTTTGAGGATCGGGATTTCAATCTCCTCCCCTTCCTCAATAAAATCGTTGACGCCGACAATGATCTTTTCTTTCTTGTCCAGTTCAAGTTGATAACGGTATGCCGCTTCTGCGATCTCGCGCTGGAAGAACCCTGCCTCAATTGCAGGAATGACTCCACCCAGCGATTCGATCTTCTCAAAATATGACTCGGCCTGCTTCTCCATTTTGTCCGTCAGAGCTTCAACGAAGTAACTCCCGCCTAGAGGGTCGGCAGCATTGGTGACGCCGATTTCGTACGCAATGATCTGTTGCGTGCGGAGGGCAATCTTCACGGCCTTCTCTGACGGCAAAGCCAGCGTTTCATCCATTGAGTTGGTGTGAAGTGATTGCGTGCCTCCGAGAACACCGGCAAGAGCCTGAAATGCAGTCCTGACGATGTTGTTCTCAGGCTGCTGCGCTGTGAGCGTACACCCTGCGGTCTGCGTGTGGAATCGCAGTGCCAGGGACTTCGGGTTCTTTGCTCCGTACTTGTTCTTCATGCGCTTTGCCCAGATGCGGCGGGCAGCGCGGTACTTGGCGATTTCTTCGAAGAAGTCAAGATGAGAATTGAAGAAGTATGACAGCCGCGGCGCAAATGCATCGACGTCCATACCGCGCTCAATGCAGGCTTCAACGTATGCAAATCCATCGGCAAGAGTGAACGCAAGCTCCTGTACCGCTGTCGATCCTGCCTCACGTATATGGTAGCCGCTGATGGAAATTGGATTCCACTGCGGCATCTCGTTGGTGCAGTATTCCACCATGTCCACGATGATACGCATGGATGGATGCGGCGGATAGATCCATTCCTTTTGTGCGATGTACTCTTTGAGTATGTCTGCTTGAATCGTCCCACGCAGATCGGCAGGCTTGGCTCCCTGTTGCTCCGCAACGGCAATATAGAACGCAAGCATCATGGCTGCCGGAGCGTTGATCGTCATGGATGTGGAGACATCCTTGAGGTGAATCCCTTTGAACAGGATTTCCATATCAGCCAACGAACTGACAGAGACGCCACAGATACCGACTTCGCCTTCCGAAACCGGATCGTCGGCGTCGCGGCCCATGAGTGTCGGGAGATCGAACGCGACGGAGAGGCCGGTCTGTCCGTGTTCGAGCAGATAGTGATAGCGTTCGTTCGTGTCTTCGGGAGTTCCAAAACCGGCAAACTGCCGCATGGTCCAGAGCTTGGTGCGATACATGGTGTGGTGAATGCCGCGGGTATAGGGATACTCACCGGGGAATCCAATGTCGTGCAGAGCGTTAATGTGTGCGATGTCTTCGGGGGTGTAAAGAAGCTCGATCGGTTCACCGCTTACCGTGGTGAACTTCGCCTGTCCTGAACGCGAGGCTTTTGCTGCCTTCTCGGACCAGGCTTTCTTTGCGGCACTGTACTCATCGTGGCCGTTGGTTTTCATTCACGCCCCTATACATTAAGGTAGTTTACAACTCAATGAGTCTAATAAAATGAATTTGAGCATGAGTTTCAATCAAGCGCCCCAGCTGTTCAACGGCTGAAATGTTCATCAGCGTGTTTGGCCCGACCATGCCGTTGACATTGGTGAGGACGCGGGCTTTTAATGGAAAACGGCGGGCACATCGCCCGCCGTTTCGCCTTCTGCTGCAAGGCAACTATGGTTTGGTTGTGAAGTTAAAGGTCTCAGAGATTCCAAATCCAAAATCACCTTGATTGCCGCGGATCAGAGTGAGATACGAATCTGATGCAACAACATCAACGGAAGCAACAGGATAGTACTGTGCAACCTGCCAGCTATATGCTGCATTGGAGGGAAATCCGAGTCCTTGAGGAGCAAAGTTTGGTACTGTCACACTTGTGCTCTGTGTGTAGATGAGGTAGTTCGGCTGCCCTGCAACTGCGGCGGAAACGAAGACAACGTACACACCAGCACCACCTCCTGCTGTCCAAAGGAATGACGTCGACGTATCGATATTTGTTCCATTGTGTGCAGGTAGATTCAATTGCGGTGCGACAAGCATACTGATGATCTCATTGGATGCCCCTGGAGTTATGCCAGCGTCATAACTGAAGGCAATGCGGTTTGATGGAGTTGCAGTTTGAGTGGCGTTCGTGTTGACGCCGAATAGTGCATTGGCAATACTCGGAACATTGTAGCTGAAATTATCCGTCAGCGTTCCGCCGCTTTCACCTGCAATGGCTACGTATGCTTGACCAAGGTTAAGATAAACCTGTTTTAGCGACAGCTGGTAGCTTGCGCTGGGCCGGTTGATGGTCCCGCTGACACTCTGTTCAGCAGGGTCTGTAAGATCCCCCGCTGCAAAATTATTGCCCGGGAACGTTCCGCCGGACGTGATGGTCAGAGACCTTTGACCGAAACCATCATACACCAATGGGAGACCATTAGGACCGACTGTCCAACGGAGCACATAGAGTGTACCGACGTATGAACCGGTCGACCCATTCCAACTTGCGTTAATGGTATACGCACCAGTAACCGGATCAGCAACTACTCTCCAGATCTTCGTCCCGCTGACGAAGAACACGATGGTTGCCTTTACCGCCGCTGCCGGAACTGTTCCACTGATCGTAGCATTCTTTGTTGGAGTTAATGATGAATTGTAGGTAAGCGTCGGGTCAGCACGGGTCAAGCCCTTCAATGTGACCACGGTATTCTGCGTACTGAGAATAACTGAAAGATCATAGGGAGCGGTTACATTCGGAACCGAAAAAGACCCGTTCGCAGCGGTCGTTACAGGTGTCCTTCCCTTGACAATAACAGCCACACCGGTAATTGGTTCACCATCAGCATCCTTGACGAAGCCATTCACGGTTATGACGGTCACGATGGGACTCGATGAACTGTCATCCTTCTTACAGCCCGAAATGACAAATACCATCGAAAGAGTAACAGTGAGCATGCAAAGCAGATCACACAGTCGATGCACATTACTGGATCTATTCATAGCTACTCCGGATTGTGAGAGTGTGTAGTTAGATAAACATTCGTTGTCGGACAATATCACGACTGCGAACAACTGTTATGAGAAAGGACGATGCCCAGACATGACATCTTACAGGATTTCTCGAAGAGAATCAACAACAATACGGGTATTTCTACGTACGCCCGAATCGACGGTCGAATTCGTCCGTTGAGATCTTCAGCACTACCGGTCTCCCGTGAGGACAAACGTACGGCATCCTGGTGGCAAATAGCTGATCAAGAAGCGAGCGCATCTCAGGGTCATTAAGTGGATCGCCGGCTTTGATTGCCGCTTTACACGAAAATGATTTCGCCAAAGCGTCCCGTTCATCACTGATCCCATGCTGGTGATATTCCCTGTACATCACCAACAAATCCTCCACGATCTTCGTTTCGTTGCCGACCTTCACTTCGGGAGGAACGGCGTCGATAACGATCGTGTTCTTGCCGAAGAGTTTGATGGAAAAACCCATCAGTTCAATCTGCGGGAGGAGCTCCGTAAGCAGTGCATAATCAGCCGGTGATATCTCGACTGTCACCGCGAACATCAATTGCTGCGACGCGGATGCGTTCCGGGTGAACCGCGCAAGGATCCGTTCGTACAGCACGCGCTCGTGGGCAACGTGTTGGTCTACAATCATCACTCCGTTCTCAATTTGCGTGATGATGTATTTATTGTGAAGTTGCCAGACCAATCTTGATTGATTTTGTTTCGGCTGTGCCACCTCGTTTTCTGACCCCGCTACTGACGGGCGGGCATCCATAGAACCAAGAAGTCGTTCGGCGATTTCCGTGCCGCCTGGACCAGGTGGCCTTGTCTGAAATGGAAGAGGTTCCTGTCTGGTGAATATCTCCCCGGTGGATTTGTCAACCTGAGCACGATCCGGAAACCAATCATTCATGGAAGGAGATGATGGCCATGAATGTTGGCGGTTGGTAAATTGGAGGCTGCTACTCTCGGCGTCTTGACCGGAGAACGTCATTGCGGGAACAAGATTGTTCGTCGAGAGACATTTCCTCACAGCAGTCGAGGCGAATCGATAGATCATCTGTTCATCCTCGAACTTCGCCTCCATTTTGGAAGGATGAACATTGACGTCAACGCGGTGAGGGTCGATGTCGAGATAGAGTAGAAAGAACGGAAAAGTCCCCTTGATGAGCAGGTGTTCGTACGCAGAGAAGATTGCGTGACTGATGTTCCGGTTGACGATGTACCGCTTGTTGAGAAAGAGGAATTGGTTGGCTCTCGATTTCTGTCCGAATGTTGGCTTGCCGATGTAACCGGACAACGTGAGCAAGTCGTTCTTTTCCTCCATCCATACCATTCCTTCAGACAGACGTTCCCCGAAGATATCAATCACACGTTGTCCAAGTTCTGCCGGTTTCAGATCGAGCACAACTTCATCATCACTGATGAACTTGAGTCCGACTTCGGGATGGCTGAGGGCAATACGTTGAACCGTATCGTAGATGTGGCGGAACTCGGTGTTGTTGCTCTTGAGGAACTTGCGCCGGGCGGGAGTGTTGAAGAAGAGGTTCTGCACGATCATCGAAGTGCCGGGCTCACGTCCCTCTCTTGACACTCTCGGCTTGCTTTCGCCGTCAATCTGCACCACAACCGCGGCATCGTTTTCATGCCTGCGAGTTTTCATTGTTACTTGTGCAACAGCCGCCACCGATGCGAGGGCTTCGCCTCTGAAGCCGTATGTTTGTATGGCTTCAAGGTCTTCGTAGCTTCCGATTTTACTCGTCGCGTGGCGGAGAAATGAGTTGGTCGCATCCTGCTCGTCCATCCCGCTCCCATCGTCAACAACCTGAATAAGCTTCTTGCCGCCATCTTCAATTCGAATCAGGACGCTTGTCGCCCCGGCATCAAGCGAGTTCTCCAGAAGCTCCTTGACCACGGAGTCAGGACGTTGAATGACTTCCCCCGCTGCAATCTTGTTGGCGAGATGGTCTGGAAGGATTTGTACTCGACGAGGATTCATGACCTTTGTCCGTTGCCACTAAGCCACAAATACACTAAGGCCCACAAAGAGCATATCTTCATTTTAATTCTTCCTCTGCGGCTTTGCGCCTTTGTGGCAAACAATCATTGTTCAAACAACGCATCAACAAACGCCTTCCGGTCAAACGGCTGAAGATCGTCAAGCTGCTCGCCAACCCCGATGAACTTCACAGGAAGCCCCATGTCCTTGGAGATTGCGAGTACGATCCCGCCTTTCGCCGTACCATCGAGTTTGGTGAGGACAAGACCGGTAACGCCAACAGCAGCGGAGAACTGCTTCGCCTGCTGCACTCCGTTCTGTCCGGTTGATGCATCGATCACGAGGAATACTTCGTGAGGAGCATCGGCGTTCTGCTTCTGGACAACACGCTTGATCTTCTTCAACTCTTCCATCAAGTTCACTTTGTTGTGAAGCCGGCCAGCGGTGTCAATGATAACGACATCGGCGCCTCGGGCAGTAGCTGCTTTCACCGCGTCGAATGCCACGGAGGCCGGATCAGAACCATGAACCTGCTGGATGATCTCGGCACCGGCACGCCTTGCCCAGATTTCAAGCTGTTCGTTCGCTGCAGCTCTGAATGTATCCGCAGCCGCAATCACGACCTTCTTCCCCGTCTTGATGTATTGATGTGCGAGCTTGCCAATGGTTGTCGTCTTCCCAACGCCGTTAATCCCAACTACCATGATGACGTACGGTTTGATTCCCGGAAGAAAAAACGGGTCAGCATTCGTGGAACCGTTGGCAAATTGTCGCTGGATCTCATCTTTCAGAAGAAGGGTGAGCGCCGACGCGTCCGTGTATCGCTCTTCCTTTACACGACGCTTGATTGCATCGATAATGGCTGTTGTCGCGTCAACGCCGACGTCACCGCTGATCAGGATCTCTTCGACCTGATCAAGCAACTCATCATCAATCGTGGATTTCGTGGTGATGAGCTTCGCCACCTTGCCAACGATGCTGTCGCGTGTCTTGGCGAGTCCTTCTTTGAGCTTGGTAAATCCTATCTTGTCGAGAAACCCCATATCAACCCTTCATCACTTCATTAAAACGTTTCACGTACAATGCGAGCGAAACAGCAAGGAGAACAACGCTCGCCCACACAGCAATCTCGATGAGAATTGACTGAGCGCCCAACACCATGAGGAACAGCGCCAGTGCAACAACTCCCATGGTCCATTTTCCCGTCTCATTGGATTGCAGCAGAACACTTTTTTTTGTCTTGACGTATATTCCTCCCACAAATATCAGTACATCCCGTGAGAGAATAACAACCACAAACCAGACAGGGATATCGTGCATGACCAACAGAACAATCGCTACCACACCGGCACAAATCTTATCAGCAAGCGGGTCGAGGATCTTTCCCCAATCTGTTATTTGATTCAACTTCCGGGCGAGCACGCCGTCAAACTTGTCCGTCAATGCCGCCAGCAGAATGATCGCTCCGCCCCACACTCTGTAGCCATCCGCCCGTCCCAGCATGACCATGGCAAAAGGAATGGTCAGCAATGCCCTTGAAACGCTCAGGAGATTTGATGCGGTGAAGAATCGGTTGGACGCTTGAGATGAATCAGACTGATAGATCGGAGATGATCTGGTCACGCTTCATTCTCATCTTTCGACTGGTTCGTATCCACCTTCACGGGATACTTTCCGCTGAAGCACGCCGTGCAGTAATTCGTGCCGTTGCCACTAGGCACGGAGGCAAGCAGGTTCTCGATGGAGAGGTATTCGAGGCTATCCACGCCAAGATGTTCACCTATTTTTTGTATGTCGCCATCAAGCTGGTTGGCGATGAGTTCTTTGGGATTCGGGAAGTCCATGCCGTAGTGACATGGAAATTTTATCGGCGGCGACGTAACTCTGAAGTGTACTTCCTTCGGTCCCGCCTGTTTCACAAGTTGAACAAGCTGCTTGGACGTTGTACCGCGAACGATGGAATCATCAACAATGACGACAACCTTGTCCTTGAGAACGCCTTTTACGGGATTGAACTTCGTCTTCACCTTATTCTCGCGAACATCCTGTTTGGGCTGGATAAATGTTCGCCCGATGTAGTGACTGCGGATCAAACCGATCTCGAGCTTGGCGTTCCCTCCGTGCTTGTTCATCTCCTGCACATATCCCATCGTGGCGGTGTTGCTTGAATCAGGCACATTGATCACAATGACTTTTTCATCCGGGTCTTTGGCTTTTACGGGGCTCGCCTTCGCGAGGTTCTTGCCAATCTTGCGGCGCACCTTATCGACGCTGTGGCCGAAGATTTGACTATCGGGACGGGAGAAGTAGACGTATTCAAAAATGCAATGATGCGCACTGGCAGGCGTTCCGTTGATCTTCAGGGATTTGACTTTCCCTTTTGCCTGACTTTCGGCATCAATAACGACGATCTCTCCCGGCTCGATATCGCGGATATATTCTCCATCGATAATATCGAATGCTACTGTTTCCGAGGCGACGAGAAATGCATTCCCCCGCTTGCCCAGTGCCAGCGGTCGAAAACCGGAATGGTCACGCGCAGCAACGAGCTTATCATTGACAAGGAAGACAAGGGAATAGGCGCCCTCGACTTGCGAAAGTGCATCTTTGATCTGGTTGATCGGATCGGCTTCTTTGCTTCGGGCAATGAGATGGAGAATGACTTCCGTGTCGGAGGTTGTTTGGAAGATTGTTCCCTCGTCCTGCATCCGCTTTCTGATCTGGCGGAAGTTGGTGAGATTCCCGTTGTGCGCAATGGCGAGGCTGCCACCCTTGTACAACACGCTGAAAGGCTGGATGTTAAACTTGTTGTCCGCTGCGCCTGCTGTGGAGTAGCGGTTATGTCCGATCGCCACATTTCCCTTCAGGTGCTCCGTCAGGATGCGGTCATCCTTGTAGACATCGTTTACCAGCCCAAAGTCTTTGTGGACGTGGAAACGGGGTTTACCTGCCTTTGGATCTATTTGAGAGGTGACAATTCCGGAGCCTTCTTGTCCACGGTGCTGCTGGGCGAGGAGCCCGTAGTATGTGAGTTGTGCAGCTGTTGGGTCGCCAAAAATGCCAAACACTGCGCAATGGCAGTGTGGCTTGTCAATTTCAGGGAGTGTCGTCATCAAATGGATTACATAGTGTACAGCATTGATTCAAATATACGATAACTTCCTCCGCAAAACAAGAACGAGCACGTTCAATCAACGATGGTGTCACAGAGGAACTCTTTGTCGTTGCGTTCACGGAAATCCGTTCGTACTTGCAACCCGCGGGTCTCGCGTCGTTTCATTGCACACCGGATGATGAGCATTGCGCACTCTGCGAGGTTACGTAATTCCAGCAGGCCCTCAGTCACTTTCGTCTTCTTGTAAAATGTTTCGATCTCATTCTGAAGCAACTCCATGCGACGGAATGCACGTTCCAATCGTAATTGCGATCTGACAATTCCGATGTAATCCCACATGACCTGTTGTATCTCCAGCCTGTTGTGGGAAATGAGAACCCATTCCTCGCTGTTGATGGTGCCGCTGTCATCCCACTCACGGATGTCGGGAAACGATGGAGAAGAGCGTTGGAAAAACGTCACAGCATCCTGTGCTGCTCGATGAGAAAACACCAATCCCTCGAGCAGTGAATTGCTCGCAAGCCGGTTTGCCCCATGGACTCCGGTCATACTCACTTCACCGGATGCGTACAAACCGATAATGGAAGTACGTCCATTCAGATCAGTCACGACCCCGCCACACGAATAATGCGCAGCAGGGACAACGCGTATGGGTTCTTTTGTAATATCAAGTTTGTACTTTTCCAGACATGTTTGATGAATGTGCGGAAAGTGTTCGCGCACTTGATCGGCAGGAAGATGCCTGAGGTCCAACAACACATAGTCCTCGCCCCTCCTCTTTAACTCCGTATCAATTGCGTACGCTACGACATCGCGCGGCGCAAGGGAACCGCGTGGGTCATAGAGTTGCATGAACTCCTTGCCATCCTGAGTCTTGAGGACTGCTCCAAAACCGCGTACCGCTTCCGAAATCAGAAACGACGGGCTTCCGGAGTGATACAGTGTCGTTGGATGGAACTGAATGAATTCCATGTTGGCAATTCTCGCTCCGGCACGATGCGCCATTGCAACACCATCTCCCGTGGCAATCACCGGGTTGGTTGTATGGAGATAGACTTGTCCCAGCCCGCCGGTGGAGAGCATGACAACCCGTGCAAGAAAGGTATCGACATGATTTCTTTTCTCATCCAGAGCATAGGCACCCCAGCAATGAGTGTGTGAACGATCAATGACTTTTTCGTCAACGTGATGTTCCGTCAGCAATTCAATTGCAACGTGGTTCTCAAATGTTCTAATGGTCGGGATCTCGCCTATTGCATGAAGAAGCGCCCGTTCAATCTCGCGCCCGGTCAGGTCTTTTGCGTGGACAATGCGGTTCATGGAATGTCCTCCCTCCCGGCCGAGGTCGAGCGTACCATTCTTCGTCGTGAAGTCGACACCCAAGGCAATCAGCTCGCGTAACTTTTCTGGCCCCTCCCGCACCAGTACTTCAACTGCGTCTTTGTGCGAGAGACCCTGGCCTGTTGCAACTGTATCCTGAATGTGGAGATCATAGGAATCGACACTCGACATCACGGCGGCCACGCCACCTTGAGCGTAATTCGTGTTTGACTCGGCCTGCTCCTTTTTGGTAATGATGCCGACGGAGCCAAACCTGGACACTTTGAGGGCATACGAAAGCCCTGCAATGCCGCTGCCAATCACAAGAAAGTCGAATCGATGAACCATAGCTGAGTAGAAGAATTTCAAAACCAGAACAAAAAAGGCGACCCCGGTTTCGGGATCGCCTCGTGAGCAACTCTTCAGGCGATTTACTCGCCGAAGTTATAACCCAGAGTAATATATCCAAACGTGTTGATGTTATCCTGCGCACCGATGAGTCCGAAGCCACGACGCAGAGCTTCTTCGCTTACCGTTGCATCAAGGGCGAAGCCACCAAACCGCATACCAAGTCCAAGAGTTACAAGACCGTCATGCGTCGCAGGATTGATTCCTCCAACAAGGAGAAAACTGTTAGGCCTTGTGGTGTTGGCCTCCGTGCTCGTACCTGCTCCTCCAGCACCCTCGCTCTCAACCTTGGTCTTGCCAAGCGAGCGATAGTATCCAGCGCGTCCGGCCAACCAATCCGTAAACCACCACTCGCCACCCACATTGATTACGGGTAGTGCGAAGTAGGTTGCCTTGAAGGTTGCCGTCGTACCAGGTGCCGGTGGGGTCAGCTCAAGCTTTGAACGAGCAGATTGTACACTCAGACCGCCAGCAAGATAGAATGTTGGAGTTCTGTATTCACCACCTGCGCCCACGGCATAGGCAAGGGCAGAAGCCTTTTCACTCGGAAGTGTTGCTGCCGTCAACGTAGCAGGAGCTTCATCTTCTTTTGGCTCAGCCGAAACAATCGCAATCATTCCGTACGGCACAAAGTTGAACTTATTAGACATCTTGAACTTACCGCGTACGTTAAACTGGATCTCTGTGGCGGTTGCTGAATACTTTCCACCGGATCCAGCGCCACCAACTGGCGTGTTGGTAATATTATCTGTTGCTTTGTCGAGTCGGATGGATGCACTTGCATCGACCGAAGACCCGGAACCCATATCATAATTCATCCCGAGACGGAATCCGAAGAGTCTTGAAGATGCTTCTGTCTCAGTAGAGGTGCCAGGAGCAGGAACGGTTGTTTTTGTGTCTGCATTGGAATTACCATACATGAAACCAAAACCAACATCTAATGCACCCATGTCATATGCCGTGACAAGTTCCCACACATTTGCAACACCGGGAATTGCCTGCGCACCACCATTGCGTCTGACAAAACCGGGAAGCCCAGGAATACCAAATCCTGGTGAAGCAGCTCCTGCAAGCAACCCTCCTACCGCGTTGACAGCAGAAGGATCATAACTCAGGATCATTCCGAAACTCCACTCGCGGTTGAACGCAAACGCAATGCCGGCATTTTGTTGACCGTAACCATTGTTGCCTGTTGACAATCCGGTAAGTGTTCCACCGCCGACATTCATCCATGCGTAGTCTTTGTACATTGCCTGGTACGAAGGATTCAAAAGCATAAGTGCCGGATCATCCATAATAAAAGGATTCAACACCAACCCGGAGCCTGCTTGTGAACCACCCATTGCTATCTGTCGCGCAATACCCCCATTCTTCGCCTGCGAAAATGCACTCCCCGCTACTATCGCGATTACAAAAAGCGTGGTAGCAAGATTCTTCAACATGATTCCTCCAAAAAAAAGTTATACGTAAAAGTTGATTATGATATTGAAGCTTTGTGCGGAAGAATATATACTTCCTCATGTCAAATGTCAACAGTATCCCCGAACTTCTTTGATTATAGAACAAGGGGGGCGGCAGGCATTGTTACATTTTTTCCTGTACCTCGTATTTCCAACAGTCCTGAAAGTACCGCATCAATCGCGATGTCCAATTGCCCCAGGGTGACATTCAAAGGAGGCAGCCACCTCAACACGTTTGTGTTGGTTAAATTCAACAAAATACCTCTCTCCAATAGAGTATTGACAAGGTCTGTGCCGTCAAACGTCAATTCCATTCCCATCATCAGACCCTTACCGCGGATCTCTGTGATGAGGTCAGGTAGTTTCACTTTCATCTGCTCGAGCCTGCTTGTCAGATGCTTTCCCATCAGGGCAGCGTTTTCGATGAAACCTCCTTCCAAAATCTCCCGAACAGTTGCAAGACCTGCTGCACATGCAACCGGGTTCCCGCCAAATGTAGTACCGTGCATTCCCGGCGTAAACACTTCTGCCAGTTTCTTCACTCCAAGGAACGCGCCAAGTGGCAATCCGCCGCCGATTGCTTTTGCAACCACAATGATGTCAGGATCGAAGTTGAAGTGCTCGAATGCAAACAGCTTTCCTGTTCTGCCAACACCCGACTGAATCTCATCGGCGATGATGAGGAACTCATACCTTGAACGAAGCTGTTGTAATTTCTCAACGTATTCTGCAGACACGAGATTGATTCCGCCCTCACCCTGAATACACTCCAGAGCGACTGCAAGTGTTTTCTCGTTCACATTCTCCTCGAGTGCAGCAACATTATTGAACTTCAACAAGCCGGTGTTCGGAAGGAATGGACCGAAACCCTCACGGTACTTCTCCCGACCGGTAATCGACAACGATCCCAACGTTCTGCCATGGAAAGAACCCGTAAGTCCAAAGATGTTCACTTTGCCAAGCGGGTTCCCCCACTGGCGGGAAAGTTTGAGCGCCCCCTCCATTGCCTCAGTGCCGCTGTTGGTCAGGAAAATCCTGGACAAGCCCGAGGCTTTAAGCAACAATTCTGCCAACTCGATCTGGGTGTCCTGATAAAAAGTATTTGATACATGAACATACCGATGCACCTGGTCCAGAATTGCGGCATTGACTTTTGCGTGGTTGTACCCCAGCGCATTCACCGCGATACCTCCGAACATGTCGAGGTATCGCGTTCCATCCTTCGCAATCAAGTATGGACCTTCACCTCGCTCAACCTCGATCTTCAGACGTTTGTAGGTGTGGAAGAAATGTTCGGATTCTCTTTCAACCACATTCATGAAGAACTCGCAGTTGTAAGTTGAGATAACATTGTATCAAGAAACTTGATTGTCGGGCGCATCTCATGGACGGTTCCGTTATTGTGGATGACGAAATCAGCCTTCTTGAGCTTCTTGGACATGGGCATTTGCGCCTCAATGCGTTGGAGAACATCCTGGCGGGGAATGTGGTCACGAACCATAACCCGCTGGATGCAGGTCTCCTCTTCTGCCGATACAACGATGACGTAATCCAGCGTTTCATTCATGTTGGTTTCGTACATCAATGCCGCTTCAATGAGAACGTAGCGGTATCGCAGGTCGTGCGAAAGGGTCTGGAGTTGCAGGTCTATGGCGTTAAACACGTGGGGGTGGATGATGGAATCAAGCGCCGATCGTTTCTTTGCATCACTGAAAACGACCGATGCGATCTTCTTCCTGTTGAGGTGGCCGTTCGCGAGGTAGGCATCAGATCCAAAAACCTGTTTGATGGCTTTCTGTATTTCCTCATTCTCGTCAGCAAGTTTCCGGGAAACGTCATCCGCGATGATGACACAGCGACCGATATCGGCGAACATTCCGCACGCCGTTGACTTACCTGAGCCAATCCCACCTGTGATTCCAACTTGCAGGAACGGGTACTTCTGTTTGGATTTCATTCCGCTGCGGGGTTATTCCAACACAACGAACAACGGGAGCATAATGAGCATTGCCTACTTGGCAAAAGCAACAGACCGGAATTCCCTTATGACCGTGACCTTGATTTGACCGGGATACTCCATTTCTTGCTGGATCTTTGATGCGATATCGTGCGCAAGTTGATCGGCCTTCACGTCATCCACCTTTTCCTGCTCTACGACAACACGAATTTCTCTACCAGCCTGGATTGCGTAAGTCTTTGCAACACCTTGAAATGATTGAGCCAACGCCTCGAGTTTTTCAAGTCGTTTCGCGTATCCTTCGACTGACTCACGGCGCGCTCCTGGCCGGGCGCCGCTGATGGAATCAGCCGCCTGAACAAGCGCTGCGATAGGCGACTCCATGGGAATGTCGTCATGATGTGCGCCGATGGCATTGACGACAATCGCATGTTCGCCAAACTTCTTTGCAACTTCAGCGCCAATGAGAGCATGAGGGCCTTCAACGCTTCTATCAACACACTTGCCAATATCATGAAACAATGCAGAACGCTTTGCAAGAGACTCATCAAGCCCAAGTTCGGCAGCCATTATTCCGGTGAGGAAGGCAACCTCGGTGCTATGCTGGAGCATGTTCTGGCCGTAGCTCGATCTGTATTTCATGCGGCCAAGCAAACTGAGCATTTCTTTGTGTGCCCCGTGCAGGCCTACCTCAAGCAGTGTGTTCTCTCCCACCCTGATTACTTCCTCTTCGAGTTCGCCCCTCACTTTCTCAACAACCTCTTCAATGCGTGCAGGGTGAATACGTCCATCCGCGATCAAACGCTCAAGAGAGAGTCGGGCCACTTCCCTCCTGAACGGGTCAAATGCTGAGAGAATAACAGCTTCCGGTGTATCATCAACAATAACATCAACGCCAGTTGCCGCTTCAAAAGCGCGGATGTTCCGTCCCTCACGGCCGATGATTCTTCCTTTCATCTCATCGCTCTGGATATTCAGCACACTGACTGTTGTCTCGACCGAATGGTCTGCAGCTGTCCGTTGGATTGCCTGAATAATCAACTTTTGTGCTTCACGCTTTGCCTCGTCCTTGGCCTTATCGCGAACTTCCTTGAGCATGTGGGCAGCGTCTCCTCGTGCCTCGTCGATAAGGTTGTCCATAAGAATCCGTTTGGCCTCATCCCGAGAAAAGCCCGAAGCCCGTTCCAACCTTATGTTCTCCTCAGCAATAGCACGATCCAGTTCTTGCTCCTTGATATCTAATGACCGGGATTTCTCTTCAAAGTTCTTTCGGAACGTGGCCTGGTCGCGTTCCTTCTTGTTCAGAAGTTCAACTTTTCTGTCGATATTCTCTTCGCGTGCTTCAAGCGCCTTTTCCTGGGCTTGATGCTTTGCTTTTTTGCTCTGGACATCAGAATCGAACTCTTTTTTCTTGGCGTACCACTCATCCTTCACCTCAAGAACCTTCTCCCGTTTCATAGTGTCTGCTTCTTTTGTCGCCTCCTCAATAATCTTCCTCGCGGCATCGTTTGCCGAAGTGATCTTGTTCTTCCCTGACCGCGCGCTCAAGTACCAGCCAGCCGCAGCACCAATGGTACACCCGACAACAGCAATGACTATCAACAGAACACTTTCCATACAAGCCTCGCATTCACGTTATCAAAAAAAATCCGCACAGCAACCGTTCCTGAAAAAGGAAATTATGAAGAACCTTTTCCAAACACAGTGGGTGCTCGCCTGAACGCTTTTTACTTCCACTCTCTCGCTCGTTCCTTCCGATTATTTCGGGAAGAATGTCATCGCAAGAACCCCGGTTAACAGGAGTGAGGCGTGTAATCAACGCTCACGAGTCGGGCTCCCATTTATAAAGTGTTGGTTCTTTATAATGTTTGAGACGGTCGGCAGTGCGGATGTACGTCCGTACTGGTGATCTTTAGTATAGGGTACTAACTTCCTCCAACAGGTTGAACATGTACCACAGTCGAACTAGTTATCTCGCAGACAATTATCCAGATAGTTGTTGAGTTTGCCAAGCTCTGTTTCCACCAGCGTCGTCATAGCCTTGGTCCGCTCCCGCTCCTTGAACATGTCCTCGGTAATGTTCAGTGCAGAAAGTACCGCAACCGTGAGGGTGGGTTGATCAGGAATCTTGCCGTGTATTGTATTGATCATCTCATCCACATACGTCGCGACTCTCCGCGTGAATTCCTCGCTCTCACCTCGTAAGGGGTATTCTGAGCCGAAGATCTTTACCTTGATGCTCTTTCTATCTGTTGTCATTGCCTGCGAATAGTTCTGTTGGTGAATTGTATCCCGTCTCAACGTGCTTCCCGAACATCTATATATACTCGTTCAACTTGGCGAGCAATTCTTTGATTCTGGCGCTGAGCTGCTCCCGCTCACCATTCAAGAGAGGCGAATCACCGGCATCGCTCTTCTCGCTGGACAATGTCCGCACAACTTCTTCTTTTTCTGCAAGCTCACTTTTCACGCGAAGAAGCTCCTCTTCCAAGGATGCTACTCTTGTCTGAAGTTCTCCTCTTTCCACACGTAGCTGCGCGATCAGTTCTGCAGCCTTCCTTGCACGATCCCAGAGACCCTTCAACCATGCATCTATGACATTGTTGTCGGCTTGCAGAATATGAGCCGCGTCTGCCGGGTTCTGGTCCACGATTGATGCCTTTTGACCTTGTAGACTGATAGTGACTCCTATATTGCTCTCAGTACCGCTCCGGTCTTGCTTACCACACCTTTGACAATTCCCCTTACTTCTTCTTCGATGTCTGTTTCCGTCAGCGTTTTTTCTCTCGACATCAGATCAAGACTAAAGGCCAAACTTTTTTTGCCAGTTGCCACGTTCTCGCCTTGATAAAAATCAAACACCTCGACAGATTGAAGCAACGAAGTTGAATTGTCTCGTATGATAGCTTCAATAACTTCGGCTGGTGTTGCATCGTCAACAATGAATGCAACATCCCGTCGGACTTTCGGATACTTGGGAAGTGGGATATACTGTTTGTCGCGCTTTGATGACAGTGCACTAAGGCAAAGTTCTGCAACAAAGACTGTTTGCTCAATGCCAAACCTCTTTAGAGTCTCTTGTTTGGCAATCCCAAAGTATCCGGCGTAACTTCCATTGATTTCAATAGCTACCGCTCTTTCAGCTAAACGATTGCTCGTAGAATAAGAAATAAACCTACTTTTGTCAAGGACAAACTTCCCAAGGAAGTCAGCAACCTCACCTTTGAGATCGAAGATATCATACATCTGACTAGGCATACTCCAATGCTTGGGGGTTCTGCTGCCGGTAAGAAGCAGGCATACCTTCTCCTCTTCCACATAGTTTTCCACCAGTTCTGGCCGAGAATCGTCCTTTACGCTATAGACCCTGCCTATCTCAAAGAGTCTAAGGTCCGTATTCCCAAAACTAGCGTTGCGGGAAACTGCAGAGAGCAATCCGGGCGCTAGCGATGTGCGCATCGCTTCATTCTCTGACGTTTGAGGATTCAAAAGGCGAACCGGCGTGACCCCGCCGAGTTCGGCATTCTTAAGATCTTGAAGCACGTAGGATAGCGACTCACGAAAACCGAGTCCTGCAAGTACCTGACGCACTTCATCGGCTAACTGATTTCTTTCAAATGGATGGGAGAAATCAATGGATGCGTTTGACCTCTCTTCGATATTGTCGTAACCAAAAACCCTCGCCACCTCCTCAATCAGATCAATCTCTCGTTCGAGATCAACGCGATGTGTTGGAACTTCAAACCGCACCACGTTTGTCTTCTTTGAAACCGGATGAATACCAAGATGCTTCAATAGGCCAATCACGTCCTTTGTAGTGAAGGAAGTTCCAAGAATCGAATTCACCCGTTCGGTTCTCAGTTCTATCGCCCGCCGACTGATCGATTTTGAACGTAGGTCAATTGTACCTTTGAGAACTTCCCCGCCTGCAAGTTCCTGAACCAATTGTGTCGCACGGTGAAGAGCAAACGAGATTCCCTCCGGATCTGTGCCACGCTCAAAACGCTGAGAGGCGTCAGTGGTTATTCCAAGTGCCCTCCTTGTTCGCCGAATACTTGCAGGATTCCAACACGCAGCTTCCAGCACCACATCGACCGTGACATCACTGATCTCAGAGTTCGCCCCACCCATGATCCCGGCAATCGATATTTCTCTTTTACCATCACACACCATCACCGCATCAGGTGGCAGTTGATGCTCCTTGCTGTCCAGGGTTGTGAATTTTCCTTGACCTTTCGCCCTTCGGACAATGATCTTCCCTCCCTGAAGTAAAGCGTAGTCAAATGCATGCAGAGGCTGACCACACTCAAGCATCACGTAATTCGTAATGTCAACAACATTATTTCTCGGACGAAGACCGACGTTCCGCAACGCATTCTGAAGCCAAAGGGGCGATGGGCCAATCCTCACACCACGAATCATCCTTGCCGCAAACCGGGGGCAGTTTTTCTTATCGACGACGTTGATGCTCAAATGTTTGGATATCGGAATTCGCGACTCTTTCACTTTCACCCGGGGAAGTGCCGCCTTCTTTTTGACTATTACGCCGATCTCCCTTGCAACACCGTAGTGACTGAGCCAGTCGGGTCTATTGGGTGTTATCTCAACATCATAGGCAATGTCGTCTAACCCAAGATAGGCTGCAAGGGATTGCCCAATCTTGACCGAGCGATCAAGAATCATGATACCACCGGAATCATTCCCGATGCCAAGTTCATACTCTGAGCAGATCATTCCAAAGGACTCAACACCTCGAATCGTTATGTTGGAAAGGATGAACGACTTTCCTTCCGGATCATGTTGGTTATGAGGTACTGTGGCACCTGATCGTCCCACGATAACCTTTTGGCCTAACGCAACATTAGGGGCTCCACAGACTACCTGGAGTGTTACGTCTCCCACGTCTACGGTGCACACAGAAAGTTTGTCGGCGCTCGGATGTTTCTCAACGCTGGCTATTTTACCAATCACAAAGCCAGAATACTTCTCTCCAAGAATTTCGATACCCTCGACCTCAAGTCCGAGCATGCCGAGTTTCTCTGCTAACTGTTCAGGTCTAAGCTTTATATTAATATAGCGTTGAAGCCAGGAATGAAGAATTCTCATTGGTGTTTAAAGCAGTTAATTATTAGAACTGGCTTAGAAATCGCACATCGTTCTCATAGAAGAGCCGTAGGTCATCGACTCCATATTTCAAGGCAGCGATACGCTCTATCCCCATGCCGAAAGCATAGCCGGAGTACACCTCCGGATCATAGCCAACCTGCCTGAATACATTAGGATCGATCATGCCACATCCCAGAATTTCAAGCCAGCCACCATGTTTGCACATCTTGCATCCCTTGCCGCCGCAGATAAAACAGGTGATATAGATGTCAGCGCTGGGCTCTGTAAACGGGAAGAAAGTAGGGCGGAATTTATACTTCAAGCTGCTGCCATAGTATTGCCTGATGAATGAAATGAGGGTTCCCTTCAATTCGCTGAAGGTGACACCTTTATCCACAAACAGCCCCTCGACCTGGTGGAACTGGCAAAGACTCCGGGCACTAATGGCTTCATTCCGGTAGACTTTCCCCGGCATGATGACACGGACGGGCGGTGTGTAGTTTTCCATCACGCGAATTTGTACGGGCGACGTATGTGTACGAAGCAACACCTTCTTGCTGATAAAGAATGTGTCCTGCATGTCACGGGCAGGATGATCGGGGGGGAAATTGAGAGCTTCAAAGTTGTGATAGTCATCTTCAATCTCGGGACCATCTGCGACACCAAATCCCATCGAAACGAAGATTGATTTGATCTCGTTGAGAGTCTGCATGAGCGGATGCACGGAACCTTGGAACTTGCTACGACCGGGAAGACTGAGGTCAACATCAATATCCTGAGATGGGGCTTCAGTTCTCGACTCGCGCCTATGATCATACAACCCCTGTACATGAGCTCGAAGTTCATTCAGAGCCTTGCCAAGAAGAGGCTTCTGTGATGCTTCTAGCGTCTTGAGCCGATCAAATAACTCGGCAATCGTGCCCTTGCGGGCAAGGTATTTGATTCGAAACTCTTCAAGTTCCGGGTCAGTCGTAACCCTGGCAATGTCGGTCTCAGCACGTGACAGGATATCAGCAATTTCTGATTGCATAGGAAAAGTTTGATGAGAAATGGACAACGAACCCCAATACAACAGTAGGACAGGTCACCTGACCTGTCCTACATTCATCTTGAAACAAGCCTCGTTGCGTTATGCGGTTGCAAACTTCACAACCTCAGCGAATGCCGGAGGGTTGCTCACGGCAAGGTCAGCAAGAATCTTTCTGTTGATATCCAGATGTTTCTTGTTCAACCCGTCGATGAGTCTGGAGTACGTTGTCCCGTGAATTCTGGCCCCGGCATTGATACGGGTAATCCAGAGCTGACGGAATGTTCTCTTCTTTGCTTTGCGGTCTCGATACGCGTATTGCAAGCCCTTGTCAATGTGGTGCTTTGCAATTGTTAAGACCTTGCTTCTCGCACCCCAGTAGCCTTTCGCTTGCTCCATAATGCGCTTGCGACGGCGATGGGAGGCAACTTTATTCTGCGCTCGTGGCATAGTTGCTCTTGTCCTGTTGTATGTTATTGAATTACTCTGCCCAACTGACGATGTGCATCATTGGGGCGGAGCGTGGATTACATTCTCAACCCTGAAGCATCCTCTTGACGGATTTCTGTTCCTGCTTGGAAACGAGGGTTCCCTTGCGCAAATGGCGTTTTCTCTTCCTCGACTTTGACGTCAGGATGTGGCTGCGAAAAGCCTTGGCGCGCTTGACTTTCCCGGACGCGGTGAGCCTGAATCGTTTCTTCGCTCCACTGCGTGTTTTCATTTTTGGCATCAGCGATGTTTCCTTTCGTTATGCTTCTTCGGGTTTTGATTCTTGCTTCTTTTTTCGTTCTGGTGAGAAGATCATAATCATGCTCTTCCCTTCCATGTGAGAAGGTTGATCAACCTTTGCAAAGTCATTAAGGCGCTCGGTCAATCGCTTGAGTACTTCTTCCCCATGCTCTTTGTATGTGATCTCTCTTCCTTTGAAAACAACTGTTGCCTTCACCTTATGCCCCTCAGCAAGAAACCTCACGGCATGCCTGGCCTTAAAATCAAAGTCATGCACATCTGTGTTTGGATGGAAACGAAGCTCTTTGAGCAACGAGACGTGTTGGTGTTTCTTCTGGATCTTGTCCTTCTTTGCCAACTCGTATTTGAATTTTCCGAAATTGATAATCTTGCATACCGGTGGTGTTGCTCCCGGAACAATTTCGACAAGATCAGCATCACGCTCACGTGCCATTGCTATCGCCGCTCGTGGCGTCATCACGCCAAGCTGGCCGCCGTGCTGATCAATAACACGAATTTCGGGAGTCTTAATCTCCTCGTTGACGCGGTTCTTCTTTTCCTTGCTAATGGAGTGGTCTCCTAAATGGTGATAGATTTATCCGTGATTGCCTTAGATATTTTCTCGCGGAACTCTTTGACGTCAACTGCCCCAATGTCCCCTTTTTTGTGCTGCCTGACTCCCACGGTGTGAGCAGAACGCTCCTTCTCGCCAAGCACCAACATAAACGGAATCTTCTTGGTTTCCCATTCTCGGATTTTGTATCCAATCTTCTGATTGCGATCATCAAGATCAGCGCGGATCCCGACGGCAGTCAAATCATCCTGGACCGACTTTGCATACTCAAGTTGATCATCAGTGATGGGAAGAATCACGCATTGTACTGGGGCAAGCCACAGCGGAAATTCACCAGCATAATGTTCAATCAACACTCCGATAAACCGCTCCAACGAACCGAACGGCGCCCGATGAATGATCACGGGCCGGTGCTTTTGACCATCACTTCCTGTATACTCCAGATCAAAACGCTCGGGCATTACATAATCTACCTGAACGGTACCAAGTTGCCATGTACGTTTCAGAGCGTCTTGCACCATGAAGTCGATCTTGGGGCCATAGAATGCCGCCTCGCCTATACCAATATAGTAATTTAACTTCATCAAATCAGCAGCTTCTTTGATGTCTTTTTCAGATCGCTCCCACATGGCCTCCTCGCCCCCGTATTTCTCCTTATTCTTTGGGTCGCGGAATGAAAGCCTGGTCTTGAAGTCCTTGAAACCCAGCGTAATAAACACCAATTGTATAAGTTCAATGACCTGACAAAGTTCATCCTTCAACTGATCCTGTCTTACGTACATATGCGAGTCATCGACCGTGAACGATCGAACTCGTATCAAGCCATTGAGCTCCCCTGACTGTTCGTATCGATAGACAGTTCCGAACTCTGCAAGCCGTAGCGGCAAGTCGCGGTAACTGCGGGGCTTGGACATGTAAATCTGGTGATGGTGCGGACAGTTCATGGGCTTCAACAAGTACTCCTCATCTTCCACAACGATGGGAGCGAACTGGCTGTCCTTGTAATACGGATAGTGACCACTGGTTTTATAGAGATTCAAGTTGCCGATATGAGGAGTAACAACCGGCAGATACCCACGCTTTCGTTGTTCAGAGCGCAGAAAGTTCTCCAATGTCTCACGGATAATCGTCCCCTTGGGCAGCCAGATTGGAAGTCCACCACCCACTTTCGGCGTTATGAGGAACAACTCCAACTCAGCACCGAGTTTCCGGTGATCCCGTCGCTTTGCTTCTTCGAGTCGGAAGAGGTACTCATCAAGTTCCTTCTGAGTGGGAAAAGTGATTCCATAGATTCTCTGGAGCATTTTATTCTTCTCGTTGCCACGCCAATAGGCACCAGCAACACTAAGAAGTTTGATTGCCTTGATTCGGCCAGTCGATGGTATATGAGGCCCGAAGCAGAGATCAGTGAAGTCCCCCTGATGGTAGAACGTGATCTGTTGACCTTTCAGACCGTCAAGCAACTCAAGTTTGTATGGATCATCTTTCTTCTTGAAATACGCAATGGCATCTTCCCATACTTTCACCTCGCGACGATACGGTACATCACGCTTTGCGAGTTCTTCCATCTTCTTCTCAAACCTGGAAAGGTCTTCGGACGTAAGAGAATGATCTCCCATATCGATGTCATAATAGAATCCGTTCTCAATGGGAGGGCCTATGCCAAACTTGGTTCCGGGAAATATTGCTTCGATGGCTTCCGCCATGAGATGAGCCGAACTATGCCAGTACGTCCGCTTCGCTTCGTCATCAACCCACTTGTGGAGTTTTATGCCGGCATCAGTGTCGATGGAACGCGAGAGATCCCACACTTCTCCATTTACCGAGATCGCCAAAACTTCCCTGGCCAAACCGGGACTAATGGTTTCGGCAATTTGTTGACCGGTAACACCAGCCTCGTAGCCGCGTGTCTTCCCGTCGGGAAATGTGATTGTTATTTGTGACATTAACGATCCATGAGCCAAATATGAAATCGTCCCGAACGTCATCGACGAGCGGGACGAGGTATTGCGTGGGCGATACAGGAGTCGAACCTGCGACCTCTACCATGTCAAGGTAGCGCTCTAACCAACTGAGCTAACCGCCCGTGAAATTTCTTAACCGTTACCGGATCCACCTAGTTCGTACCGAGGGCCGGACTTGAACCGGCACGGACCTTTCGGACCTCAGGATTTTAAGTCCTGTGCGTCTACCAATTCCGCCACCCCGGCAAGCTCCATGCTTCTGTTAATGCTTGCCCGTAAAGGGGCAACAACATACGAGCAGTACATTACAATTTCCAATGCGGAGTAATTTGGCGGCAAGCTGATTGAGGCGTCGGACGGATTCGAACCGTCGCATAAAGGTTTTGCAGACCTCTCCCTTACCACTTGGGTACGACGCCATAACGACTTTCAAATACACCCTCATAAAACAAAACCCCGCCACCTGGTGGGATTGGGGGCGGCGGGGCCACTTTAAGAGGAAGTGTATTTACAAGAGACGTTCGGCGCGATTACCGAATGCCCCCGTCCCCGATTGCTCGGGGTGAGCGGGAAACGGGACTCGAACCCGCGACTTCAACCTTGGCAAGGTTGCGCTCTACCAACTGAGCTATTCCCGCATGGGTAGTTCAAATATAACAAACCACGTTAACCTTTGCAAGCCCTTTTGCTCTTGCTGCGGCACTATATTCCCATGCGTTCGAGGCAAAATATACAGTGACCAACTCTGAAAGTCAAGCCTCGAACAAAATACTTTTCGCTCAAATTCACATGGTTTAGGCAAGCCCCAAACTACCGATTGATGTCGAGGATGTGATACTTCAAGGCACCGGCCGGTACTGTAATATCCACTGTTTCACCTTTGACTTTGCCAAGGAGCGCCTTGCCGATAGGAGAAGTAACAGAGATCTTATGGGCCTCGAAATTTGCCTCTTCTGGAGACACAAGCAAGTATTCGAACTCATCTTTCGTTTTCATATCCTTGAGTTTCACTCGACTCAATATGTATACTTTGTCATTTGGCAAATCACTTGCAGCAATGAGCTTAGCATGTGAAAGCGTATGCTCAAGTTTTGAAATTCTAAGTTCGAGATGCTGTTGCTCTTCTTTTGCCGCATCGTATTCCGCGTTCTCAGAGAGGTCGCCATGTCCTCGCGCTTCTGCTATTTTTCCCGCAACCGACCTTCGTCCGTTGGTTTTCAGGTCATGGAGATCCTTTTCCAGTTCCACGAGACGTTCGCGTGTAAGGTATATTGACTCGTTGCTCCCGTTTCCGGACATATCGCTCTCCAACAAATGGCACAGACAAAAAGAATAGCCATCATTCGACCAAGAATGGTGGCTACTAATCCTTGCTTCATTTCAACTGTGAGTAATTAAGAAAAGAGACGAGCTAAAAGCAAGGGAAAAATTCAGGTCTATTGGGCCTTCTTTGACGGATCAACCAGGATCAGGTGTCCCATCTTGTCCCGTTTTGTCTTCAAGTAGCGCTCATTAATCTCATTCGCATCCATTTCCAATGACACGCGCTCGATGATCTCCAGTCCGTACCCATGCAAACCAATAACCTTTTTGGGATTGTTTGTGAGGAGCTTCATTTTTCCAACGCCCAGGTCACGAAGTATCTGGGCCCCAATCCCATAGTCTCGCAAGTCTGGCCGAAAACCCAGTTTCTCATTTGCTTCAACCGTGTCAAATCCCTCATCCTGCAACTTATAGGCTTTCAATTTGTTCAGTAGACCAATACCTCTTCCTTCCTGGCGCATATACAAGACAATACCAGCACCGGCTTTGTCCACCATCTTCATTGCTGAGACCAATTGTTCGTTGCAGTCACATCGGAGTGACCCGAAAAGATCGCCCGTGAGACATTCGGAATGGACTCGCACAAGCACCGGGAGGTCGGGTTGGATGTCACCTTTGACCAACGCAATGTGTTCTTTGCTGTCTGTTTCAGATCTGTATAGATGCATCTGGAAATCGCCATACTTCGTCGGAAGGTGTGTCTGTACAACTTTCTGGACGAGTTTCTCTCTTTCCATCCTATGGGCTATAAGATCCTTCACTGTGGCAATCTTCATTTGAAAGTGTCCGGCGAGTTTCATGAGCTCCGGCACGCGGGCCATGGTTCCATCGTCGTTCAAGATCTCGCACAGTACCCCTGCAGGATAGAGGCCTGCCAGTTTGCAGAGGTCAACAATCGCTTCCGTGTGACCCGCTCGACGCAACACTCCACCGTCTAACGCACGCAAAGGAAAGATGTGTCCCGGCCTTGCAAGATCACTTGGTTTTGTGGCGGGGTTCACCAATGCGCGAACAGTTGCGGCACGATCGGCCGCGGATACGCCCGTACTCGTCCCGTGGATGTAATCAATTGAGACGGTAAAAGGCGTTTCATGAAGCGAGGTGTTACTATCAACCATAAGATCAAGGCCAAGTTCTTTCGCTCGTGCCGGAAGAAGCGGCGCACAAATAATACCGCGCCCATATGTTGCCAGAAAATTAATGACCTTCGCATCCACAAATTCGGCAGCGCAAACAAAGTCTCCTTCGTTCTCGCGATCATCATCGTCAACAACAATGGCAATCTTCCCCTGTTGTAAATCAACAAGCACTTCGTCGATGGTGTTGAACTTCTGTTGCTCCGTGCGTGGCATGGCTGCCTCCCTTCTGTTTACAAGTTACAATCGGTCACTTGCCTTCCTTCACTTCCGGTTCACCCTCTTTGAGAATAACGGAGATGGCCGAACGTTCGAATTTCATCTTCACATTATCCGACACTTGGAGCAATACAGTCTTCTCGTCGATTCCAGCGACCGTCCCATACATTCCACCAGCTGTAACGACTTTATCTCCTTTTTTCAAGCCGTCATGCATTTTTTGTTTTTCCTTCTGGCGCTTCTGCTGAGGCCGGAGAATCAGAAAGTAAAAGATCCCGATAATCAAACCGAACATGACCAGGGTACTAACCAGCGATCCTTCTGAACTTCCTCCTTGCGGTTGCGCCATTGCAATATAGCTGAGATGTGTCAACGTTTCCTCCTTAGATAAATGACTAATAAATAACCATTACTGTAATTCGGTCACCGGTACCCCAAGAAACCGCAGCATGCCCGATTTCCATTCTGCAAAACGATCCTCGAGAATCGCCTCACGGGCGGACCGGACAAGCCAAAGATAGAAATGCAGGTTGTGAATTGTCGCGAGCTGCAGCCCTAGAATTTCTTGAGACTTAAACAAATGTCGAATGTATGCACGGCTGAAATTCCGGCATGTGTAGCATGCACACTCTGCATCTGGCGGCATGAAGTCGAATGCATGCCCTGCATTCTTCATATTGAGCTTGCCGTTACGCGTAAACAGCACGGCATTCCTTCCATTGCGGGTGGGAAGAACACAATCAAACATATCCACACCACGCTCTATCGACTCAAGGATGTTCTCCGGAGTGCCAACGCCCATCAGGTATCTTGGTCTATCTGATGGCAGAATAGCAGTGCAGACCTCGGTCATCCGATACATGGCGTCTGACGGCTCGCCAACTGAAAGCCCGCCGATTGCAAAACCATCAAACCCCATCCCTACCAACGCCTCCGCAGATCGTTCCCTTATGGATTCGTAGACACTGCCCTGAACGATTGCAAACACGCTTTGCTGTTTTCCATACTTTGCCGAACTTCGCTCCATTTGTATCTTGCATCGTTCAGCCCAACGGAGAGTGAGTTCGTTGGATTTGCCTGCATACTCTTCATCACATGGATATGGTGTACATTCGTCAAGCACCATCATGATGTCCGAACCCAGAGTTCGTTGCATATCCACGACACTCTCGGGAGTGAACAGATGCTGGGATCCGTCGATGTGGGACTTGAACCTTACTCCCTCTTCCGAAATCCCGCGTAAATCAGACAAACTGAAGACCTGATATCCGCCGCTGTCGGTCAAAATAGGGTGATTCCAGTTGATGAACTGGTGAAGGCCTCCTGCACGTTCAATTATTTCTAAGCCGGGTCGAAGATATAAATGATAGGTATTGCCAAGAATAATCTTCGCCCCTACCTCATCCAACTCCCGGTTCTCTATTGCCTTTACGGTGCCTTGAGTGCCAACAGGCATAAAAATAGGAGTGGGAATATCTCCCCGCTCCGTTGAAACGATGCCTGCCCGCGCTTTGCCGTCACTATGTAAGAGTGTAAAATTCAACACTCCAATGTAGCCAAATGAGCAAGGAAAATCAAACAGCCGGATCGCGCTTCACACGTTGCCTTATCAGCACAAAAAAAACAAACAGAGCAGCTCCAATCGCATCCGCAACTAGGTCATACACCGAGGCATTCCGGTTTGTAACAAACAATTGATGCAGTTCATCCGTGACACCAAATGCAACGGTGAGCACCCAGGAGAAGACCAAACTCCATTGTGAGAGATGGTGGAACTTGCCCTGGTACTTCAGGGCTCTGTAGATGAGACCGCACAAGACCAGATAGATGACGAGGTGAACAACCTTGTCCGATGCTACAAAGCCCAGGTCGGGAATGGTAATGTCCCGGATGGACGATGCAACAAAGATGGCCAATGCCCACAGAATTGCCGGCAACTGGTCATAGAAAAACCCATGCCTGCGAAAGAACTGAATCATCTCTGTTCAGCCATTCTGAACGCAGCAGGAATGCAATCCAGAATATCGTGTGCCATCACGGATCGTTCACCCAACTTTGCCGCAGCAAGATCTCCCGCTTGACCATGTATGTACACTCCTGCCCAAGCAGATTCTTCAATGTTCATACCTTGCGCTAACAAACTGGCAATCACTCCCGTTAGAACGTCGCCAGAGCCAATGGTTGCCATGCCGGGGTTACCCGTTGAGTTGAGATACGTCAGGCTGTCTGGAGTAGCGGTAACAGTGGGAGCTCCTTTGAGACAAACAATGCTCCGAAGCTTCTTAGCAACGATCCGTGCCGCATCAACACGGTGCAGCTCTATCTCTTTGGGATTCTCTCCCGTGATTGCAGACAGCTCACCGGCGTGAGGAGTCAGGATGGTGTCGTGTTTCCGTTTTGCCAGGATTGAACGATCACTTGCGACGGCAAACAAGGCATCGGCATCAATGACAAGAGGCTTGTGAATATTGGAAATGAGTTTCCGTATCAAAGCGAGAGTTTCAGGTTCACGTGACAACCCCGGACCAATGGCGACAACATCCGCCCAGTCAGATCGTTCAAGAATCGTTTGATAGGATGTCTGGGACAGAGTACCTTCAGACGTTTCATCAAGAGGTGCAATCATCACCTCTGTACACTTTCTTGCCAGTACGGGCTGAATTGACTTCGGGACTCCAAGGATAGCCGCACCGGCACCGGCTCTCATGGCTGCTTGTGCGCACATGAACGGAGCCCCGGTGAACTTCCTGGATCCGGCAATGACGAACACTTTTCCAACGCTGTATTTGTGTGCCGTCAATGATCGTTTTGGCAATGCATTGCGAACATCTTCGATTGTAATGCGAAACGTTCCAACATTCTCCTTCCCCATCACCGTATTCGGGATGGAGATATCTGCCACAATAACCTCTCCTGAATGCTCTCTGCCTGTTCCGACGAACTGTCCAATTTTTGCAAGTCCCATGGTGACCGTGAGGCGAGCCCTCACCGCTTCTCCATCAACAATTCCAGTCGTCGCATCCACACCGGAAGACATATCTACTGCAGCCACAAATGAGTTCGATCCATTTATCCACTTGATGGATTTCAGATAAAGACCGGAGGCTTTCCCTTTGAATCCAGTTCCAAAGATCGCATCAATGATAATATCGGGACGGCTCAGGTTGTTCAATCGGGACGTCGAGCCAACCTCGATGATCTTCAAGACATTCTTCCGTTGAGGAATTTGCTTGAACAACATATCAAGATTGGTCTTCGATTCTCCATACACATCTTTACGTTTGCAGAGCAAAGCAACGGTGACATTGCAGTCTCTGTTCAGCAGATGTCGGGCGATGACATAGCCATCGCCACCGTTATTCCCTCTTCCGCAGACAATGACAACCTGTTTTCCAGAAAGAGGCGTTATGCGTTTTGCCAACTCATCGACAAATGCACGGCCGGCGTTCTCCATAAGAATGAGACCGGGAATGCCGAGCTTGCTGATTGCCGTGCGGTCGAATGTTTGCATCTCTTCTGCGGTCGCCAGCAACTGCATACGAAGACCTTAAAAGAAATGAGTGGTGATGGAAATGATTGAGGAGGGGTACAGCCCAAAGATGAGAAGCGCAACGGCTGAAATAACCAGTGCCGCCATACCGAGTCGTGGTACAGTAGCATCGATACCTGACACCTGGTCCTTGAAGTACATCAAGACGACAAGTCGTAGATAGTAATATGCCGACACAACACTCATCAATACCCCGACAATGGCAAGCCATGTGTAACCGCTCTGAATAGCTCCGGCAAACACATAGTACTTTCCAAAGAATCCAGCAAACGGCGGAATGCCAGATAGAGAGAACATGAAGAGCGCCATCACTGCTGCCAGGACAGGCTGCCTCTTCGACAAACCGGTGTAATCATCAAACGACAGATTTCCACCATCATTCGATTCACAAATGGACAGCACACCGAACGCACCGACGTTCATAACGGTGTAGGCCATGAGATAAAACAGTACGCCGTTGCTGCCAGCACTGTTGGCTGCAACGATACCGGTAAGGATGTAGCCTGCATGCGCGATGCTTGAATACGCGAGCATCCGTTTGATGTTGCTTTGTGAGATTGCTATGACATTCCCGACAATCATGGAGAGCGCCGCAAGCACAGCAAGTACATCACGGGCAGATCCCATCGTGTTGACAATTGCAGGAGAAAAGATCAGAAGAAATGCTGAGAAGGCTGCCGCTTTTCCGCCTGTGGACATAAAACCGCTCACTGTGGTCGGCGATCCTTCATACACATCCGGCACCCACATGTGGAATGGAACAGCCGCCACTTTGAACATCAATCCAACCATCAAAAGACCAAGCCCGATAACGAAGAGTGTGTTTGTCGCATACGTGGCAACGCCTGCCGTGATGAGAGTGATGTTTGTCGTTCCTGTTGACCCATACATCAACGCAATGCCATAGAGGAGAAATCCTGTGGCAAAAGCGCCGAGCAGGAAATACTTCAGCGCAGCTTCATTGCTGGTAAGGCGTTTGCGTGCAAATCCTGCCATGATATAGAAACATATGGACATCAGTTCAAGCCCTATGAAGAACGTAATCAAGTCCGCAGCGCCACCCATCAACATCATTCCAGCAACAGCAAAAAGGAGAAGCGAATAGTACTCGCCATGTTCGATGCCTTCCTTTTTGATGTATGATTGTGAGAGCATAACGCTGAGAAGTCCGGCAAGACAAAACACGATTGCAAAGTAGTCCGCATATCCTCCTGTTCGAAGCATACCGGCATACGCCGTGCCTGACACTCCAAGTGAGCCAAACGCGACACACATCGCCAGCAGGAGTCCCACGATGGAGAGCCAGCAGTTCAATCCTTCAGTGCGATCGTGCAACGATTCAACGATGAGTACAATAAGCGCCGCAATCGAAACAATCGTGAACGGTCCGGAAGCGATAATATCTTGAAGTGAGAATGTCATAGTATGTTCAGTTCAACAAACCTACTGGCCGTAAAAGTGCAACAACCAGATGATGGAAAAAATCGGCAACAGTACTGGAATTGTGTACCTCAGGATATATCCAAAAAAACTTGGGCATTGTATCCCACTTTGCTCGGCAATGGACTTCACCATGAAGTTCGGGCCGTTGCCAATATATGTACACGCGCCAAAGAAGACCGCCGCAATGGAGATTGCTTGTATGTAAATGTTGTGGTTACCGATAAGATACGACACGTTAATATCATCAATAGGAGCATGTCCGGCCACGATGAGGTCACCATGATATTTCATAAGCGCCGTAAACGTATTCTTGATTTCCATTGCATAAGGTCCGGTGACCTGCGCAATGTCCGTGCCCTGCGTCTGAACAAGATGAGAGACCTGCTTGACGATCTCCTCATTCACAAACAACCCGATGGCCGCGCTCAGGAAATTGAGATACGTCGGAGCGTTATCAAGAAACGCCGATAACACACCTGTTGCCCAGTAGAACTGTCCTGCCGTATGTATCCCTATCGTTGTTGCATTCAGCTCAAGCCAATCCAGAGCCGGTACCATCGTTGCAAAGATACCAATGAACAGGATCGCCACTTCTTTGATCGGCAGAAAGTTGAAATCGTTCTTCTTGTGAATCTCCTTCTTCGTGGTAACGTACGACCCGATAGCTGCAAGCACCATCATTGCTTCGCGTACAAATGGAGGATTAGTGACGAACACGGAGATAATGATGATTGCGATGAACGCAATATTCTGAACTCCGCTTGCCTCCCCTTCTTCTTCTGCACCTTCGGCACCGTGCCGAACCGATGCCGGAAGTTTGTTGAAATGAACCTGGTCAACAACATAAAATATTGCCAGAACACCCACGATGCCGATTGCCCACTTGTACCAGAGATGTTCCGCAACCCAAAAGAAGGGAATGCCCTTCAGGTAACCGAGAAACAACGGTGGATCTCCAATCGGCGTCAGCGCACCACCCATGTTGCTGACAATGAAAATGAAAAACACAATATGATATGGCTTGATGCGATACCGGTTCACTCTGATGAATGGGCGGATCAATATCACCGATGCGCCCGTCGTGCCGATAATGTTGGAGACAATCGCACCGACAGCCAGCAGAAAAACATTCGCCAAAGGTTTGGCCTTCCCCTTGATGCGAATGTGAATCCCTCCTGCCACCACGAACAGTGATCCAATCAAACAAATGAAGCTGACGTACTCGATCCCGGTATGCAGCATCCGTCCGGCATTGTTCAATCCAAACACATAATACACAACAGTGATCAACCCAAGCCCGCTGGAAACATACGGATAATTATGTTCCCACCAGTGTTTGTTGATGAACGGCATCACCGCTATTGCCAGCAACAGCAGGACAAAGGGAACGATCATCAATGGGTTCGGCGCAACCTGCCCGCCACCTTCTGCAAGAGTTGTCACTGTACATGTGAGCATCAGGATCAAAAGCAGATTCGCTCTCCTGACAAATGAGCTCATCGTTTGTTACGGCCCGTAATGATCTCCTTCTCCAGCATTGCAGTGCGCACACCTTGCCGCGCACTTTGCACCATTTGAATTACCTGTTTCGAGGAAGCGGCCGATTTTTCAAGGAACGTATTCGGGAAAAATCCGATCCACACAATAAACACAATCACGGGAACGAGCACTGCAATCTCGCGTCGCGAAAGATCAAGCAACTTCTGATTTTCCGGATTGTCGAGCTTGCCGAAGAATACCCTCTGATAACTCCACAGAAGATACACGGCGGCGAAAATCACTCCCGTTGCACCGAGGATAGCGTACGCGTAACTTCCAAGCAAATCGGACTTGAACGCTCCGAGAAGAATCAGAAACTCGCCGACGAAACCATTCAAACCCGGCAACCCCACAGACGATAGCATCACAATCATGAACAGGGTGGCGTAGACTGGCATTTGCTTTGCAAGACCGCCGAAGTCCTTGATCATTCTCGTATGTCGCCTATCGTAGATCATCCCTACAAGAAGGAAGAGGCCGCCTGTAGATAGACCGTGGTTGATCATCTGTATGACGCTGCCCTGCATCCCCTCTTCATTCACCGCAAAGATGCCAAGCACAACAAACCCGAGATGGCTGACGGACGAATACGCAACGAGCTTCTTGAGATCTCCCTGCACCATTGAGAGCAGAGCGCCATAGATGATACCGACAACTGCGAGTCCGGCGATGTACGGCATGAATGTAAATGTGGCAAACGGGAACAATGGCAGACAAAACCGCACGAGCCCATACGTACCCATCTTCAGCAGCACGCCGGCAAGAATCACGCTGCCCGCTGTTGGTGCTTGCACGTGTGCATCGGGAAGCCATGTGTGAAATGGAAACAACGGCACCTTGATACAGAAACTGAGAGCAAAGGCAAGGAACATCCATGACTGTATCGACATTGGAATTCCCGGCGCAATCTGATACAGTTTCATCAGATCGGTGGTAAAGATTCCACCTGGCAGCGTTGATGCGTAATATCCAAGCCAGATAATGGCAACGAGCATCAACAAGCTTCCCGCCATTGTGTAGAGAAAGAATTTGATTGCAGCATAAATTCTCTCCCCACCTCCCCAAATACCGATGATGAAATACATCGGGATCAACATGAACTCCCAGAACACATAGAAGAGGAAGATGTCCAATGACATGAACACACCGAGCGTCCCGACTTCCAGCAACAGCATCAGGGCAACATATCCCTTTAACTTATTCTCGATTGATTCCCACGACGCAAGCAACGCTATTGGTGTCAGGAATGTCGTGAGAACGACAAGAAGCAGTGATATGCCGTCAACGCCGATCTTGTATGAGATGTCGAGGTTGGTAATCCAGGAGTATCTCTCGACGAACTGCATCTCGCCGCTCGCTCCGTTGAACTTGAGGAACAACCACACGGAAACAATGAAAGGCACAGTCGAGAACATCAATCCGAGAATCTTGATGAGTTTCTTGTTCTCGGCGTTCATCAATGCAATGATGATTGCACCGAGAAGAGGAAGAAAAAGAATTGTGGAAAGTATGGAGCTTTGATCTATCATTACTTCACCAACATCCATCCGATAATGGCAATCACTCCGGCGAGGAACACAATGGCATAACTCTGCGCGACTCCCGTTTGCACACGTCTGGCGCCTTTGCTCGCAAATCCAAAAATACTTGCCAGCGCGTTGACACACCAGTCAATGATGCCTACATCAACGACACGCCAGAGAAGCTTGTCCGAGCCCTTGACGATCGGCGTTACGATTGCCGCGTCGTATGCTTCATCAACATAATACTTGTTAAGCAGCAGCTTGTACATTCCGGCAAATCGACTGCTGACTCTGTTCGGCCCGTCGTTCTTTTTGAGATACCACAATCGGGCAAGATAGATGCCTGCAAGAGCGACAGCGACCGAAAGCCCCATCAACACGTATTCAATTGTCTCGATGCCGTGTAACTTAAGCGACATCTTGTCGTTTGCTTTTTCAAAGACCGGCTCGAGCCAATGCTCGATTGCGTTACCTCCACCGAGACTCGCGGGAATACCAACAAAGCCTCCAACTATAGAAAGACCGGCAAGGACAATAAGCGGTATCGTCATCGTTGACGGTGCTTCATGCGGATGTTTTCCTGCGTCCCATCGCTTCTCACCTTCAAACGTCAAGGAGAGAAGTCTGAACATATAGAACGCCGTGAGTCCGGCGCCGACAATCCCCATCGACCACAACACATAGTCCCCATTCGCAAATGCCTTCCAGAGAATCTCATCCTTGCTGAAGAACCCGGCAAGTGGCGGAATGCCTGCAATCGCTATGGTGCCGACCAGAAATGTTTTGTAGGTAGTCGGAAGATACTTCTTGAGTCCACCCATCTTTCGGATGTCCTGTTCCTCGTGCATCGCATGGATGACAGCACCGGAGCCAAGAAAGAGCAGCGCCTTGAAGAATGCATGCGTCAACACATGGAATATACCGGCGGCAAACGCACCAACGCCAAGAGCAAGGAACATGTAGCCAAGTTGGCTGACCGTGGAATACGCGAGGACTTTTTTGATGTCATTCTGTACAAGTCCGATGGACGCGGCGAACAACGCCGTGCATGCGCCAATGACCGCAACGACTTCCATCGTCACTGGAGCAAGCGCAAACAATATCGAGCACCGTGCAATCATGTACACGCCGCCGGTAACCATCGTGGCGGCATGGATAAGAGCGCTGACGGGCGTTGGACCGGCCATTGCGTCGGGCAGCCAAACGAAGAGCGGAATCTGTGCCGACTTGCCTGTTGCGCCTAGAAACAATGCCAGCGTCATCCACATGATCACCGGCGTGCCTGCGGAAAGCGTCGAGGCTTGCGCAAACACAGTGATAAAATTGAGCGATCCGAATGTTGTGAAGATGAGGAACATGCCAATCAGGAATCCAAAGTCACCGATACGGTTGACGATGAAAGCCTTCTTCCCCGCATCGGCAGCGAACTTCTTGTCGTAGTAGAAACCGATGAGAAGGTACGAGCAGAGGCCCACCCCTTCCCAGCCGACGAACATGACCAGGAAGTTGTTGCCCAGGATCAACAGCAGCATCGCGCCCATGAACAGGTTCAGGTAGGCGAAGTAGCGGCGGTAGCCCGGATCGTGGCTCATATAGCCGGCCGAGTAGACGTGGATCCAGAAGCCGACGAAGGTCACGATGAACAGCATGACCACCGAGAGCGGATCGAGCAGAAACGCGACCGGGATCGACAGTTCCCCGGCGGTCCAGCTCCAAAACGTCCGTTCGAACGGATCGGGATTGACGCCGTGCAGGTACTCCCAGATCGCAGCGAGCGCCACCAGCATGGAGGCGCCGGGGAAGCCGACGCCGATCCACGTCGCCGTCGCCTTGGGTGCCTTGGGCCAAAACAGGCAGATCAGGCCGTTGAGCGCGGCGCCCGCGATCGGCAGGGCGGGAACGAGCCAGAGAAGGTCGAGAGGTCGCATCGGTTCGTTTTAAGCCTACCAGCGCATCAAGTTCAGACGGTTGACGTCGATCGTCCGGCGCTGCCGGTAGACCGCGATGAACAGACCGAGGCCGACGGCGGCTTCAGCAGCGGCGACGGCCATGACGAACAGCACCATGATCTGCCCCGAGCGCTCGCCGAGTAGGCGCGAGTAGCCGATTAGGGCGACGTTCACGGCATTGAGCATCAGCTCGATCGAGAGGAAAATGCCGATGCCGTTCCTGCGCGTGAGCGCACCTGCGACGCCGATCGCAAAAAGCAGGGCGGAAAGCACCAGAAACCAGGAGACCGGCACGGGATTCGCGAAACTCACGGCTCTACCTCCGAAATGGGCGAATCGGTCGGCGACCCCGAGGCGGTCACCGGGCCGACGGCGGCCGATGCGTCGGGCGGGCGTCGCGCGACGACGGTCGCGGCGACCACGGCGACCAACAGGAGCAGCCCGACGATCTCGAACTGCAAGAGGTAGCGGGTGAACAGGTCGCGGGCAAACGCGCGAACCGAGACGAACTCCTCGGTGAGCGCGCCCGCGTT
>JANNSJ010000069.1:0-188788 GCA_031402435.1 Bacteroidota bacterium
CGTCAACGGTATGATTGGTGACAAGTTGAGTATCCTTGCGGACTGGAACACGCAGCGCACGTTTGAATATGAGAACCAACTCAAGATCAAGTACACCGGCTATGATGACGAGATTGTGCAGAGTGTTGAAGCGGGAAATGTCTCATTGACCACTCCATCTTCTTTCATTGGCAGCAGCGCGGCATTGTTCGGCATCAAAGCGAAGTTCCAGACCGGCCCACTGACACTCACGGCGCTGGCATCCCAGAAGAAGGGCCAGATCAAGGAAGTGGCAGTCTCCGGTGGCGCGCAAGAGGTGCCGTTTGAAATCAGACCGTACGAATATGCGACCAACCATTTCTTCGTCGATACGTTGTACCGGCAATTCTATGAACAATATTATTATAGCAATGAACAACCGATCGTAAACTCTTCGACTCAGATTCTCGAGGAAGAGGTATGGGTACAGAAGCTCAGCAGTGTTCTTGAGGGCACCGAGCGTGCTGGTGTTGCGTATATTACGCTTCCCCAGCGTGGGACAGGTTATGACTCGACGCAGCGATATCCGCAGAATTTTCCTCCTGGACAGATAGAGTATGGGCGCTTTGTACGGCTTAACCGCGACCAGTATGATCTCGATGGGAATGGGTATCTGGGTGTTGTTTCGCTGAACACCAATGTGCAGGATGAAGCGATTGTTGCCATTGCCTATCGAACTCAGCAAACCGGCCAGTTTGGCGAATTTTCGCGCGACGTGGATACGCTTGGCAATCGCCCGTTGATCTTGAAAATGCTCAAGCCTGCGCGCTTGAATACCGCTGGCCCAAGTTACAAAGTTGCGTGGGACCAACTCCTTAAAAACATCTACCCTATGCCGGGAAGAAATATCAAGAAGGCTGGTTTTACGCTTGATATTTTTCGGCGCTTGCAGGACAACACAGAAGATCAGAACAGCATTTTCAATCAGCGCCTGCTCCGAGTGTTCGGACTTGATCGGTTTGGCGCGGATGGTGCGTTTGCCGCGGAGGGGGATGGGCTGTTTGATTTTCGTGAAGGACTCACGATCAACCCCGGCCGTGCCGAGATAGTGTTCCCGAGTCTGCGTCCATTTGATCAGGGTATTCAAAAGTACTTTGTCGAAAAGGGATTGCCACTACCAGACTCTTCGTACTTTTTCCCTCAGATCTATGATACAACCAGAACATTTGCTGCTCAAGACCTCATACGCGATAAGTACCGTATCAGAGGCAAGGCAACAACGGAAGCGACGTCAAAATACAACCTCGGTTTTAACGTTGTTGAGGGAAGCGTTCAGGTGATACTCGACGGGCGCCGCCTTACACCGAATGTGGACTATACGGTGGACTACATTGTAGGTGAAGTAGTGATCAGGAATGATCGCGCGCTTGTACCGGGAGCGAACCTTCAGATCAAGTATGAACAGAACGATCTGTTTCAGCTTGCGTCCAAGACGCTGCTGGGCGCGCGTGGCGATCTGGCGATCTCGCAGAACACGAATTTCGGCTTTACCATTATGAACCTGAACCAGCAGACATTGAGCGACAAGGTACGTCTTGGTGAAGAGCCGAACAACAACACCATTCTCGGTTTCGACGGACAGACGCAGTTCAATCTCCCATTTCTTACCAACGCCATTGATGCATTGCCGCTGCTGGAAACACGAGAAGCATCAAACCTCCGGATTACCGGGGAAGCAGCATATATGATTCCCGATCCCAACACCAAGAAGTCGACCATTCCCAGTGATCGTGGTGAAGGTATAGCCTATATCGATGACTTTGAAGGTGCGCGGCGAACGATTCCCTTGGGCATAAGCTATACACAATGGTATCAGTCCAGCCCCCCAAAAGATGGCAGAGCCGACTCGACCATTGCCGAGGCTGATACGGCCAAGATGTTCTCGAAGGGAAAGATGGTGTGGTTCAATCGCCTTCCGACTGATGTTCGTTTGACTGACATCAATTTCAACAAGAAGCCCGGCAATGCCGCCAATGATCAGGCCACCGTACTCGATTTTCGGTATTATCCGCTGACGCGTGGAATGTATAACTACTCTCCAAGTCTGGATAGCCTGACGAGAACCCGCAATTGGGGTGGCGTCATGAAGCCGATTTCCATATCCGGGACGAACCTGATCAACGAAAATGTGAACTTCATCGAAATCTGGATGCAGATATTGCGGGCACCTCAAAATGCTGATGGGACTGTTCCCAGGATGCGCATCGACCTGGGCTTAATCAGTGAAGATGTTATCCCTAACAGGGAATTGAACTCCGAGGATCTTGTGATCAGCCGGTCTCCGAATGGAACCCTTCAGGAAGGTGAAGATGTCGGTCTTGATATGAAGCCCAATGGAGCCGAACCCGGATTCTCGGCAACGAATCTCGACCCGAGCGGCGATGATTATGCCTTCAATAACAATTCGCCAACCGAGGATTTCTCTCGCATCAATGGTACAGAGAACAACAAGAACAGTCCCAACGGATTGATACCTGATACGGAAGACCTCAATTCCAACGGTCAGGTTGATCTTACCAACCGGTATATGCAGTTTGAGTTGCCTCTCGATCCTGACTCAACGCGTAACCCGCGGATTGTTGGAGGCGGCAAGAACGGCTGGTATCAGTTTAGGATTCCAATACGCGAATATGAAAGGCTTGTTGGATCGACTGTTCCGAACCTTGAGAATGTGGAAAGCGCTCGCATCACATTTTTGAATGCATTTGATACGATCGCTGTACGCATTGCCGATTTCAGTTTGGTGGGAAATCAGTGGCAGGTCCCGGGCACGGACACCAGCAATGTTGCCGTGAGCGTTGTAAGCATTGAGGACAATCCCAACTACACTAGTCCGCCGGGTGTTATTCGTGAGCGGGACAAAACACAGCCAGATCAGGAAATACTTGCCAATGAACAATCGCTCGCCCTCATTCTCAAAGGAGTTCCTGCTGGACAAACCCGTCAGGCAGTGAAGTACTATACGTATCGTCCACTTGACCTCTTCAATTACAAGCAGATGAAGATGTTCGTGTACGGTGATGACTCTTTTGCCGGCATGCCGGTGAAGCCACAGGCATTTTACCGGTTCGGGCTTGATTCGCTGAACTTCTATGAATACCGCGGACCGATCCATCCCGGATGGGATGCCCGCAATGAAATTCTTGTGAGGTTCTCAGAGCTTACAGCAATCAAGCAATTGCGCGATTCTGTGAATCAGTCGGTCATCAAGATCATAAGAGTTGAAGATGGCGATACAATCATGTATCGCATTGTGGGTAATCCGACGCTGACGCAAGTACGCTACCTTGCAGTTGGCGTTACCAACCGCGGAACACAGCCGTTGTTCGGACAGGTGTGGTTCAATGAGCTGCGCCTGATTCAGGTTGATGATTCCCCCGGCTGGGCATACCGGTTTGATACACAACTGAAGCTTGCCGACTTTGGGACGGTCTCGTTTAACTATTCCAAGGTTGATCCCAACTTTCACACTCTTGAACAACGATTTGGCTCGCGTCAGACCGGGATTAACTGGGCAGTCAATGCATCTGTTTCGCTTGAGAAGTTCTTTCCGAACGACTGGGTGGGGACGTCATTTCCGTTCTCCTATTCCCGTTCTGTCAACTTACTCCGGCCAAAATACCTTCCAAATTCCGACGTGCTCGTGGAAGAAGCAGCATCGCTTGCGGAATCTTCAGCGGAAGCCGCCCGTATACGAAAGGAGGCCGAAACATATCGCGTGACAGATACATATGCCGCGCCGAATTTCAGGCTTGGCCTTCCCTCACAGGCGTGGTACGTAAGAGATACGTTTAACAAACTCGCGTTCGGATTTAATTATACGCGTTCAAGCGAGCGAAGCCCCGCGACCGTCAGCCGTATAGCGTGGACGTGGAACTCAAAGATCTCGTACGCTCTCAGTTTTTCCCCCGACTATTACATCCAACCGTTCAAGGATGTGTTCAGCGGACTCTGGCTCCTCGATGAGTACAAGGATATGAAGATCTTTTATACCCCTTCGACGTTCTCCTGGTCGTTGAGCGCCACGCGTTCGCGTGACAATACCTTGCAACGTGTGGCAAACGCCCGGCAAACCATCACACGCAATTTTACCGCTTCCCGTCAGTTCGGGTTTGGATGGAAGTTGACAGAGGGCGGTCTTACCAATCTCAATGGTACATACAACCTATCAATTGAATCGAGCTTGCTGAACCTTGAAACGGACAAGAATAACCGTCAGAGAGGATTCTCAAAAATATTGGACGACGTGTTCTTTGGCGAGAAGTTGATCAACTTTGGAACTGATACCCGGTACTCTCAACAGAACCAGCTCTCCAGTCGCCCCAACATTCCAAACATCTTCAACATCAAGCGGTTCCTTGATCTCTCGTTAAGCTACAGCGTTGATTATGCCTGGCAAAACACGCTAACGGGTGGCGATCGTGGCAAGTCCGCCGGATGGAACAACAATATCAGTCTGACGATGAATTTTAAGATGAAGGACTTGTTCGATCCCTTGTTCAAGGAAAGCACCCCAACGCCCACACAGTCGATTCCTGTCCCCCGTGGACGGGGGCGCGGTGAACGGGAAGGGGACCAGGATCAGGGTACGGAGAAGACCTCCGAACAACCTGCGGATACCACTGCCGTCGAAACAAAGCCCGAAGGGGGCAACCGAACGATGGAGCAGTTGAAGAATCTCGCGAAAATATTCATCAAGGTTCCGTTCTTGGATTATGAGAACGTCAATATCACATTCACACAGTCCAACAATGTCGCGAACAGCGGCGTTGTTGGCAGGACAGGGTTCGTCAATTTCTGGGGCCGCGCGCCGCTCTTTCAGGATCCCGATATCAACGCCGGTCCGACGCGGCTTTACCAGCTCGGTCTTATCTCTGATCCCAGCGGAAGGCTCGGCAAGTTCGGGGTACGTTCGTCGTTTCCATTCTTCGGGTGGGGAGAAACGCAACCTGGTCTCAGAGCAACATCCGGACAATTGCAGAACACGTTCCGTCAGCAGAACCGTGTCTCTTTCAAGACGTCCCGAAATCTCTGGGAGGGCGCAAGGATAGATCTGAACTGGAACATTGGGTGGGCGTACAGTAAGACGCAGAACATTGTGACCGATTCTGTCTTCGGCATCCCGCAGATAACCAACGTCGCAACCTCGGGCAATATTGAACGGTCATATCTTTCGTTCCCTGATGTATTGTTCCTTGGCATGTTCAAAAGCAGTTTGAAGGATGTGAGCAAGCGCTATGCAGAACTCAAGACCAATCGCGACACAACGGTAAGTCAGGATGAGAAACTGGCACAGGCGTTCGAGGAGGGATTTGAAGCGTTGCCGTTCCTGAGGAAAGTATTCGGGCAGTTCTATCCGCGCGTTAACTGGAGTCTGCGGTGGGACGGCCTCGAAAAGATTCCCATGTTTGCCAGCTTTGCCAGCCGGGTCTCGCTTGAGCATGCCTACACGTCGACGTATGCACGGCAATTTGAGAACAGGCCTGCAGCCCAGGGGCTGCCCGGAGTGGAACGAACGACAGGGCAACGTGTTGCCTACGGCTTTGCTCCACTGATAGGATTGAACTTCACGTTCAAAGAACTGCTCAAGGGAAGCTTCGGGGCCAATCTTCGATATAATTCCAATACGTCGTTCGATCTTGCCACGTCCTCTCAGAATATCGTCGAGCAATTATCACAGGAAATTTCCGTAACGGCCAACTACAGCAGGCGCGGCTTCGAAATTCCATTTTTCGGCCTGTCGTTGAATAACGACCTTGACATCAGCGCCTCGTATTCGCTCACAAAGAACTCACGTCAGACCTACGACATCACCAAACTTGATGTAAGTGTCACGGGCACGCCACTCGAGGGATCCACACGCACAGTGTTGGAACCGCGCATCAAATATGTGCTGAGTTCACGTGTCACTGCATCGGTGTATTATCGCTACACGAAGATTGCGCCTGACGACTCCGGTTCGCGCATCCCCGGTAGCACGGTGAACGAGGCAGGTCTGGACATCCATATAGCAATCCAGTGATTGTATCGCTTGTCGGGGATACAGCTACCAACAGAGGTTTGATTCTCAGGCCTCAAATCAGTATCATTTTTCATCATTGAGGGTGAATGGAAGAGGGCAAAGGGAAAATACTGTGGGTTGATGATGAAATCGATCTTCTACGCCCGCATATACGCTACCTGACCGAGAAGGGCTACACCGTTGACACTGCCACGAACGGTGAAGATGCTATCGCGATGGTTAAGCAAACGGTGTTTGATCTTGTCTTCCTTGATGAGATGATGGCGGGAATGGGCGGATTGCGTACGCTGGCAGAAATCAAAGATTTGCGCCCAACCCTGCCGGTCATCATGATTACGAAGAATGAAGAAGAGTCGTTGATGGAGGAAGCCATCGGCGTGAAGATCAGCGACTATCTCATCAAGCCTGTGAACCCGAGCCAGGTGTTGATGGCCTGCAAAAAATTCCTTGAGGGTAGGAAGATTACGGGCGCTGCGGTCTCAAGAGATTACATCCAGGAGTTCAACCAGATCTCCGTGGCCCTCATGAACGACCTGGATCACACGCAGTGGATCGACATCTACAAGCGGCTTGTGGATTGGTCTCTCGAACTGGATGATCATCCCGAGCTTGGCCTGAAGCAAACGCTGCTCGATCAGTTCCGTGAATGCAATCTGGCGTTTGGAAAATATGTCGAACGAAACTATCGGGGGTGGCTTGAACGGTCTGACGATCGTCCAACACTCTCTCCCGATATCGTGGACAAGTATCTTATTCCGGAGTTGAGCTCCGGGAAATCGGTCATCTTTTTTGTAATCGACTGTCTGCGGCTCGACCAGTGGCTGATGATGGAAAGTCTCCTCCATGAGTATTATGACATCACCAAGGAATATTACTTCAGTATTCTGCCGACGGCAACCCCGTATTCCCGTAATGCCATTTTCAGTGGCTCATATCCGAGCGAGGTGGAAACCCGCTTCCCCGAATTGTGGGAGAAGAGTGAGGATGATGAAAGCAGCCGTAACAGGTATGAGCGGCAGTTTCTTGACAAGCTGCTCGAGCGGCGCAAGATCATACTGAAGCCTGAACCGAAGTACGTGAAAATTCTCGATGCAGAATTCGGGCGCGGGATTGAAAACAATATCAATTCGTACGCCCAGTCAAAGTTGACGTCCATCGTAGTGAATTTTGTCGACATGCTTGCCCATGGACGGTCAGACTCATCGCTGCTGAAGGAGATCGCGCCCGATGAATCGGCGTACAGATCGTTGACCAAGTCGTGGTTCGTTCACTCATCCTTGTTCGGTATGTTACGGACGTTGTCGAAGAACAAGAATGTTACGGTACTTCTCACGACAGACCATGGAAGCATTCGTTGTCTCAGAGGCTCCAAGGTGCTCGGTGATCGTGAAGCCTCGACCAACCTGCGCTACAAATATGGCAGGAACTTAAAGAGCGAAGAGAAGGCCGCCATCTTTGTCAAGAACCCCGCTGACTTCAAATTGCCCAAGCGTGGTGTTGCCGGAAACTATATCATTGCCAAAGAGGATTACTACTTCGTCTATCCGACCGATTATCATAAGTATCTCAACCAGTATCGGGACAGTTTCCAGCACGGCGGTGTTTCTCTGGAGGAAATGATCCTTCCCGTTGTGAAGCTTGAGCCCAAAGGATGACGTCGTTGCATTCGCACTCGAGGGAAGAGACCATGCAGTGTGGTCGTGTATTCGCATCAACACTCCGGGGAGGCGATGTCGTGGCGCTCTCGGGGGAACTTGGCGCTGGAAAGACGCATTTTATCACAGGTGTATGTGATGGGCTTGGTGTGAAGGCTCATGTGGCAAGCCCAACATTCACGATCATCAATGAATACGCGGCGGCTGTTGCCACCGTTGTGCATGTTGATCTGTACCGGATTTCTTCCAAGGGAGAACTATTTGAGCTGGGGATCGAAGAGTATTTCAACGAGCGGTGTATTTGTTTGATTGAGTGGGCGGAGCGGATGAGGGACTTTCTTCCCTATCCTCACATACAGGTAACGCTCACGTACGGGAAAGGAGACAATGACCGCAACATCCTCATTGATGAAATGCGGAAAGGCGTTGAGATAGCGGGTGGTATTGCGGTTTGAATATTCTGGCGATTGAAACCGCAACAACCGTGTGCGCCGCAGCTGTTGTACGTGATGGACAAATTCTCAGCGAGGCATCACTTGACGAGAAGTACGTGCATGCCGAGAAGTTGATGGTGCAGATTGATGGCGTTCTCCGGCAAAGTGGCTGCATGGTATCTCAACTTGACGGCATTGCAATTTCCATAGGGCCAGGCTCGTTTACCGGATTACGTATCGGCTTGAGTGTGGCAAAGGGGCTGGCGTTCTCCAGCGGAAAGCCCTTGGTGGCCGTCCCGACACTCGAGGCTCTGGCACAACGGGTTGTTGATGAACGGATCGCCTCTGAAGGCGAACACATTCTTTCAGCTCTTGATGCGAGGCGTGATGAAGTGTATTGCGAGTGGTTTATGGTTGAAGGAAGCACCGTCCGATCACTTGGAGCGGCACGCGATCTGTCTGTGATGAATGTGCTTGATGAAAGCCCCGGCGACAAAGTATTTATGACAGGCGATGCTCTTGCAAAACTACAAAAGGCAATACGTCATGGGCGGCAGGAGTTGCAATGGGATGTTGTTCCGGATGACGTTGCGCGATGCAGTGCCGGTACGGTTGGTAGGATTGGCGAACTCATGTTGCGTCGCGGAGAGTTTGCTGACGCCGTAACGCTGGAACCCATGTATATCAAAGAGTTCTTCTTCAAACAACAATCATAATCAGGACGACAATGGCCTGGTTCAAGCGTTCCAAGGAAAAAATATCCGCCGAAACACAAAAGAAGGAAATGCCTGATGGCATGTGGGTGAAGTGCAATGAGTGTGGAGAAATCATACACAAAAAAGAACTTGAGCAAAATCTCTTCACCTGCACCAAGTGTACGCAACATTTCCGTATCGGCAGCAAGGAATACATCGAGATTATTCTCGACGCCGATTCGTTCAAGGAGTATGACCGAAAGATGCGCTCCGTTGATCCTTTGAAGTTCACTGATACGAAGCGATACAGAGACCGAATTCCCGAAGCCATCAAGAAGACCGGCCTGTATGACGCGGCGAGATGGGGTACGGGTGCGGTCAATAAACACCCTGTCGTACTTGCTGCCATGGATTTTTCCTTCATTGGTGGCAGCATGGGATCGGTGGTTGGCGAAAAGATCGGGCGCGCCATAGACCGTGCGTGGAAATCGAAACACCCGCTCATCATCGTCTCCTCAAGCGGAGGCGCACGGATGATGGAAGGTGCCCTCTCGCTGATGCAGATGGCGAAGACGAGTGCAAAGCTTGCTCGACTTGCCGATGCGGGTGTACCGTACATCTCGGTTCTTACAGATCCCACGACAGGCGGTGTAACGGCAAGCTTCTCCATGCTGGGTGACGTTCACATTGCCGAGCCTGGTGCTCTGATTGGTTTTGCGGGGCCACGCGTCATCAAGCAAACTATTGGCAAGGATCTTCCACCGGGTTTTCAGCGCTCGGAGTTTCTGCTTGACCACGGGTTCGTTGACCAGGTTGTCCATCGCAAGGAATTGAAGAACTCATTGACCCAGATTATTTCTCTGCTCACAACTCCATAACGATTGTCATTATTGTATGAATGTTCATTTGATCGGCGTTCCGATGGATCTTGGTTCCGGCAGGCGTGGGGTGGATATGGGTCCGTCGGCAATCCGCATCGCCGGCATCAACGAGCGTCTGAGGGAACTCGGGAACAAAGTTCTTGACGATGGCGATATCGACATCAAGAATGTGGAAGAGTTGCGTGTCGGGGATCTCAAGGCGCGGTATCTCAAAGAGATTGCACGCGCACTGAAACTTCTTTCAAAGAAGGTCGACAAGATAATGGAGCAACGGGGTTTTCCGCTTATCCTTGGCGGCGATCATTCGATTGCTGTTGGGACGATTTCCGGCATTGCCTCTTATTGCAAACGGAAGCGAAAGAAAATGGGCGTGCTCTGGATTGACGCACATGGAGATATCAACACGCCTGCGACTTCTCCGTCCGGTAACATTCACGGTATGCCGCTGGCCGCCGTGCTTGGATTCGGCCCTCGCGATCTGACGAGTATTGGCGGCGCTTTTGACAAAGTCGATCCATCGAACATTGCGCTCGTTGGGATACGCAGCCTGGATGAAGGCGAGAAGAAACTCCTCGCGAAACTGGGGATCAGCGTCTATACCATGCCCGATATTGACCGGCAGGGGATCCATCGTGTGATGAAGAAAGCGCTCGCCAAGGTCACGCGTAACACCGACTTCGTGCATGTGAGCCTGGATCTTGATGCCGTGGATCCCACCGTTGCTTCCGGCGTCGGAACGCCGGTGAAGGGCGGCCTGGATTACCGTGAGGCACATCTGATTATGGAGTTGATTTCCGAAGCAAAAATCATGACATCACTTGAAGTTGTTGAAGTGAACCCGATTCTTGATTCGAAGAATGCCTCTGCAGAATTTGCCGTTGAGCTTGTGACCTCTGCCTTTGGCAAGAAAATCCTTTGAGTGCCAGGGCCGTCGTTATCACGGACGTCGCAGAAATGCAGCAGGTGGCTGACCGTCTTCGGGCACAAGGCAAACGTCTTGCCGTTGTACCTACAATGGGTTTTCTGCATCAAGGACACCTCAAGCTCATCGAGCTCGCAAAACAAAAGGCCGATGTTGTCATCACAACAGTCTTCGTCAATCCAACTCAATTCGGCCCTTCGGAAGATTTCTCCCGCTATCCCCGTAGTTTGGAGAAGGATACGCAGCTTGCATCGGAGGCGGGAACAGACTATGTGTTCGCTCCTCCTACTCAGGCAATCTATCCGGATGGATATCGCACCTATATTAATGTTGAACAAGTAACAGAGGGTCTTGAAGGCAAATCGCGCCCGGGTCATTTCCGCGGAGTTGCGACCGTGGTGGGAAAGCTCTTTCATATCACCAAACCTCACGTTGCGATCTTCGGGCAGAAGGACGCGCAACAGGTGGTGGTGGTTCGACAGATGATGCGTGACTTGAACTTCGACATTGAATTGATCATCTGCCCCATTGTGCGTGAAGCTGACGGGCTGGCGATGAGTTCACGTAATACGTATCTGTCGCCGGAACAGCGCTTGCAGGCACCAGTCCTTTACAAATCACTGAGGATGGTTGAGAAACTCATTCACGATGGTGAACGGAGTTCATCATCCATCAGACGGCAAATGAGTGAACTTATCACGAAGAATTCATCCGGCGTTGTTGATTACATTTCGATTGCAAATGCAGTAACGTTGGAAGAGATCGAAGTTGGCAAAGGGAACGTACTGATTTCCCTTGCTGTCCAGTTTGGCAATACGCGGCTAATCGACAACACAATTGTACAGGTGTGAGACTCGAATGATTAGACCACTAGCGGTAGTCATCATGGCGGCGGGCAAAGGAACACGTATGAACAATCCTGCCATGGCCAAGGTGATGTTTGAAATCAACGGCAAGCCGATGGTTGAACATGTTGTTGATCTTGCTCTCCGGTTACACTCGCACATTACGGTTGTTGTCGTGGGATGGCAAAAGGAATCGGTGGTCGAACATTTTGCCACGACCGGACTGCAAGTGACATGTGTTGAACAATCACCGCAACTCGGTACTGGACATGCCGTGATGCAGGCTGAAGTGGCCTTGGAGAATTTTGATGGCGACGTACTTGTGTTATCGGGTGACGTGCCGATGCTACGCTCAATGACAGTGAGCGTGTTGCTGGAATGTCATCGACAGCAAGGCGCGGCAGCAACAGTGTTGACTGCATTCCTGCAGGATCCTACGGGATATGGTCGTGTTGTTCGGGATGCGCAAGGAAACGTCACGGCGATTGTAGAGCACAAGGATGCCACCGAAGAGCAGCGCATGATTCGCGAGATCAATTCAGGTATTTATGTGTTCGATAGGGCGAAGTTATTTCAAGGGCTGAAACACATCACGCCCAACAACGCGCAAAAGGAATACTACCTGACTGATGTGTTCGGGAACTTCTGGAAGAACAAATTCAAAGTATGTGCGGTGGCAGCAAAGGATTCCCGTCAGATTCAAGGCATAAACACCCTGGAACAACTGGAAGAGGCACGTGCCGTGATGGCAAAAAAGGATGCGAGCACGTAGTTGACTAAATTGGGTGATTTCGTTATCATTCAATAGGTTTGAAGAGCATGATGGAGGAAATGATGAGCAGAAAATTGGCGGTTCTTGTGTGTGTTGTTGTGATTGCAGGGAATGCAATTGCACAATTCAAATCTCAGGCTGACCAGGAAAGCCGGGTGTCTGATGGCCTCATGCATCAGTCAGCACCGCAATTGCTGCTCGGTTGGTTTAACCCGGACAAGTTCCATATGCAACATTCGGTGGATCTTTCCTTCGCGTCGATGGGCGATCGTTCAGTATCGCTCGGCACGTACACCAACAGCATGTCGTATGAGTTTGCCGACAATCTGGTTGCGCGGACAGACCTGAGCATGAGTTATTCTCCGTACAATAATTTACCTACCCTGAATGGCAAGAAGAATGATTTGAGTTCCGTCTATCTCAGCCGGGCACAACTTGACTACAAGCCGTGGGAGAATGTGCATGTGCAGTTGCAGTACAGAACCCTCCCGTACGGCAGTTATTACGGTTCATCCTTCTACAACCCGTGGTACAGGGAGAGCGGATTCTGATCAACGCTACGACACACAGTTGTTCCATTGAGTTGTTGAATTCCCGCCGAGTGGACGACCCTGCCAGTACAGGGAAGACACTCGGTTTTTTTCTCGTTGCATATTGTTCATGAGCCAGCACAGCACGCCAGTCCGTACCGCCGCTTCTCGCAGAGATCCCCGCTCAATTGCCCTGAACATACTCATCGGCCTCCTTGTTATTGTTGTGGGATACCTGGCGTACTCCCTGCTCAACAGGAATATTCTTCAACCTCCTGTTGATGCAGGCAAGGCAGGTGTGACATCAGGGGAGATTATCCAGGTGGATGTGTTGAACGGATCAGGTATGCAGGGTGCCGCGAATTCCTGCACCGCATATTTACGGGCTCGCGGCTTTGACGTTGTTGAGATGCGCAACTACAAAACATCGGACGTCGATGAATCATTGGTGATTGATCGGGTCGGCAACATGGCCAATGCAGAGAGGGTCGCCTACGCATTGGGCATCAAGAAGAAGAACATCATCCAGCAACTCAATCACGATTATTATGTTGACGTATCGATAGTGATTGGCAAGGACGTTAATTCACTGAAATCATCCCACTAAGAAAGGGGAATCATTTGAAGGCTCCGCAACTTGCAACCGCAATCGCCAAAATGACGCTGACCAAAAAAGCGTTTGATGTCGTCGTGATGGATCTCCGCACGCTCTCTTCTGTTGCCGACTTTTTTGTGGTCTGCTCGGCGGACTCCGACGTTCAGGTGAAAGCAATTGCAGGCGCAGTGGAGGAGGGCATACGCCAACAAGGAGTGAGCCCCTGGCACCGTGAAGCAGGCAGCCTGAACTGGTTTGTGTTGGACTACGTTGATGTTGTGTTGCATGTGTTCCACAAAAACACCAGGGCGCATTACAGCCTAGAGAAGCTGTGGGGCGATGCAAGTATCAAACACTTGAGTGAAGACAAAGCCCGCACCGCAAAGCGTACACCTGTCAAGCCTCGAACCGCCGTAAAGAAGAAGCGTGCTACTGTCAAGCGAAAGGCTTCATGAAAGAGTATCTTCGGCAGAAAGTTGCTGCCTCTCTCCAGTCCCTTGGTATCACCTCTGACGTCACCTTTGATCAGCCACGACAACCCGAGCACGGCGACCTGACCACCAACGTGGCAATGGTGCTTGCAAAGAATCTTAAGAAAAATCCTCGCCAACTGGCCGGGGAGATCGTCAAACATCTCGATATCGACCCCACACTCATCAATGCGCCCGAGATTGCCGGTCCGGGCTTTATCAATTTCAGATTCACGGATCGTTTCTATCATCACCAGCTTGGTCAGTTGCTGGTACACAAGGTGAGCTTTGGTCGTTCTGATGTCGGGAAAGGGAAGCGAACGCTCGTTGAGTTTGTCAGTGCAAATCCAACGGGGCCGCTCACGGTAGGGCATGGCAGAAACGCTGTCTTCGGCGATACGGTGGCGAACCTGCTTGCATGGACCGGCCACGAAGTAACCAGGGAATATTATTTCAACAACGCGGGCAGGCAGATGCGCGTGCTCGGCGACTCCGTGCGGCTGCGTTATTTGGAATTGCTCGGTGAGTCCGTACCATTCCCTGAGGAATATTATCAGGGTGCGTATATCAAGGACATTGCCCGACACCTTCACGAAAAACATGGTGACGCACTAAGCAATGAGCCTGCCGAGGGAAAGTTCAAAGATCAAGCTGAGTTGGAAATCTTTGACGATATCAAAGGGACGCTGAAACGACTCGGCATAGAGTTCCAGTCATATTACAATGAGAATTCGCTATATGAGAGCGGGAAGATCACGCAGGTGATTGAGGATCTTCGAGCAAAGGATCTTGTGTATGAAAAAGAAGGAGCGCTCTGGTTGAAGATGGAAGTGTTGGGAGGAGAGAAGGATAAGGTCATTGTCAAGAGCTCCGGTGAGCCGACCTATCGCCTTCCTGATATTGCCTACCACGTGGAGAAATTCCGACGCGGGTATGATCTTATGATTGACATCTTCGGCTCGGATCATATTGCCACGTATCCAGATGTTCTGGCCAGCCTCAAGGCCCTTGGATATGACGTCGAGAAAGTGAAGGTGATGATTCATCAGTTTGTCACCATCCTTCAAGGCGGTGAGGTGGTGAAGATGTCCACGCGAAAGGCGAACTACTCCACTCTCGATGAACTTATCGATGATGTCGGTGCCGATGTGGTGCGGTACTTTTTTGTCATGCGCAGCAATACCAGTCATTTGAACTTCGACATCAACCTTGCCAAATCGCAGTCGGACGAAAATCCCGTCTTCTATCTGCAATATGCGCATGCGCGTATTGCAAGCATCCTTCGCAACGCACCGAAGGATGGCCCTCCGTCTGACGGAGATGTCTCAATGCTTGAGTTGCTGAAGATGCCCGAAGAAATCGCGTTGATCAAGACACTCCTGTTGCTTCCGGAAGTAATCGAATCGTGTGCATTGACATGCGAACCGCATCGGCTGGCGGAATACTTGCACACAGTTGCAGGATCGTTCCATCGGTTCTACCATGAACATCGTGTGCTGGGAGAAGACCCAAAGCTGACAAACGCGCGGCTTGGTCTTTGCGCTGCAACCGCGGTTGTTCTGAAAAACGGGCTTTCGGTGTTTGGAATTTCAGCGCCGGAACAGATGTAACGTGCTGTTCTCAAAGGGCTTAGAGAATGGTTGCGTTGACTTTGGCGGCCAGAATCCGTACATTTATTCAGGTTTTGGTCGATGATCGTATTTAGCGCATGGCCAAATTCAACCCTGTGTCTGAAAGGAATCTCCTCTCGCCTCATTAGTTACAACGTGAAGACATAAAGCTCTACATTCCTCTTCCTTATACACCATGTCAGCTTTGCAGAATTGTATGTCCGCCATAGATAGGACATGGAGTATCCTTTGCTGTGGTGATGGCTACGAAGAATAATTGAAGGATCGGCGATGTTCAAAAAAGGGAAAATCGACGGCGTTCTTATCGGGAACATCGTGAAGTATGTTGATGAGCGCGGATGGTTGGCGGAAATGTTTCGTGAGGACGAACTTGCCAAAGAATATATGCCTGCAATGGGGTACATTTCCATGACGCAGCCCGGTGTTCCCCGCGGGCCACACGAACACGTGGATCAATCAGATAATTTTGGATTTATCGGCCCTTCGAACTTTAAAATTTATCTCTGGGATAACCGGAAGGGATCTGCAACCTACATGACGAAGCAGGTTGTGTACGCTGGCGAGGACTCTCCAAAATCTGTTGTGATACCACCCGGCGTCGTTCACGCGTACAAGAACGTGGGAGATAAACCGGGCATGGTTGTGAATTTCCCAAACCGGCTCTTTGCTGGTAAAGGGAAGAAGGAAAAAGTTGACGAGATCCGCCACGAAGATGTTCCTGACACAATCTACAAATTGGACTAACAAATGAAAAATGTATTGGTGACAGGCGGTGCGGGTTTTATTGGAAGTAACTTTATCAAGTACTTTCTTCGAACTCACTCCGATCTCAAGCTCGTCAATTTTGACAAGCTCACCTATGCGGGAAATCTGGAAAACCTGGCTGACATCGCTGATGATTCGAGATACGGATTTGTTCGGGGAGATATTTGCAACCGGGCAGAAGTGGAGACGGTTTTCAAGGAACACCGAATAGACACCGTTGTTCACTTTGCCGCCGAGTCGCATGTGGACAGAAGCATTCTGGGTGCCGGTGTCTTCATCCAGACGAATGTGCTTGGTACAAACGTCCTGTTGGAAGTTGCAAAGGATATGGGCGTAGAGCGTTTCCTTCATGTCTCCACGGATGAAGTGTACGGCTCTCTTGGTGCGACCGGAAAATTTGTAGAGACAACGCCCCTTCATCCCAACAGTCCATACGCTGCGAGCAAGGCGAGTTCCGACCTTATTGCTTTCGCATATCATCATACGTTTGGTGTTCCGGTGATTATGACGCGCTGCTCCAACAACTATGGACCCTACCAGTTTCCCGAGAAGTTAATACCACTGATGATCGTGAATGCTCTGCACGATAAACCGCTTCCTGTGTACGGGGATGGATTAAATGTGCGCGATTGGTTGTATGTGGACGACCATTGCGCTGCAATTGACGTCGTTCTTCGACGGGGAACAATCGGGGAAGTGTACAATGTCGGCGGGAACAACGAGTGGACGAATATCGATATCGTAAAACTCATCCTCAAGCATTTGGGGAAACCCGACAGCCTGATTTCATTCGTGAAAGACCGGCTTGGGCATGATCGCCGGTATGCCATTGACCCGGTAAAACTCAAAACAGAATTGGGATGGGGGCCGGCACACACGTTTGAGAAAGGCATCCAGGATACGATCTCATGGTTTGTGAATAATGAACAATGGTGGCGGCGTGTGATGACGGGGCAATATCTTGAGTACTACAAGAAGCAGTATCAAGAGGTTTCCAGTTCATGAAAAAAAGTATCTCATCATTGTTTGCCGTTGTGGCGATTGCAGGTATGGTGTTCGGCCATGACCTTGTGTACGGTCAGTCGGGTTCCTCCATCAGCATCCCTGAGCTTCTCAATCTCAAACCCGAGAGCAAGCAGGACGTAGCACGATTCAGTGACAAGGGTGTGCCGATGGATTCGCCGGTGAATCCGGTGGAGTATTACGTTGGCCCCAATGATGTCCTCGCGCTGAACATCTGGACGAGCTCTCCAGTACAACACCAGATCACGGTTACACCTGAAGGCTCATTGTTGATACCCAGTGTCGGCGAGGTAAGTGTCAGCGGTCTTACACTTGAGGCGGTGAAGGAGAAAGTCACAAGTCTGACAAGGAAGAAATATCCCGGTGCCGACATATCCGTAAATCTTCTTGTCCCACGGACCGTTGCAGTCAAGATATTCGGACAAGTGCTCAACGAAGGACCAACGACGACAAGTTCGGTAAGCAGGGTGCATCAGCTCATCGGAGACGCGAATGCGCTGAAGACAGGCCAGTCGATGAAGGATTACTTTGATCGAGTATTGCCGGCGTTGCGAGCGCAAGCTTCACAACGGCACATTCAAATCCGGCACCAGGATGGTTCCGTTCAGCATGTGGATCTTGTGAAGTATGAAATCACGGGGGAGGGGAAGTACAATCCCTACCTCAGAGAAGGAGACGTTGTACTTGTTCCGTCACGTGATGATCTCCGAAGCTCGCTCGGCGTCTTTGGGGCGGCGGCAAAGCAAGGGCGTTTCGAGTTTGTTCCCGGTGATAGTCTCACTGATCTCATCAACATGGGGTTTGGCTTTGGACCGCAGGCGGATACTACTCATGCCCTGTTCACCCGGCTTTCGTCCGACGGTACTCGAATGGATACCAGCATTCTCGATGTTGCGGCTATCCGTACGAGATCGGTTTCCAATATTGCTCTGCGACCCGGTGACAGGCTCGTCATTCGAGAAGAGCAGGATGCCCGCAAGAACTACTTTGTTTCGCTTGAAGGAGCAGTAAAGCAGCCCGGGCTCTTCCCGATAACAAAGGGAACGACGAAGCTTTCGGAGGTAATCGGATTGGCTGGTGGTTTCTCTCAGGAGGCTCACATTTCAGGGGCGGTTCTTGTCCGTTCCAGGATCTCTCCCAATGAGGCAAGCCAGGAAGTTGACCGCGAGATTTTGCTGAGCCAGCGCGCAAACCTTACGACCGAAGATACCTCGTACTATCATATTGAGACCGCATTGAGGATTCAGGGCGAAGTAGTCACCGTCGATTTTGAGAAATTATTTGTCAAAGGTGACTCCACACAAGATGTGATTCTCTATCCGTTTGACAGAGTCGTGGTGCCGACGCGAAAATACAGCGTGTATGTATTCGGACAAGTGATCAGCCCCGGTCACGTTCAGTTTGAGAATGGCAAAGGGTACGGGTATTATATCGACAGGGCGGGAGGATATGCCGGTGATGCCCGCACAGGTGACGTGAAGATTATCAAGGGCAGTACAAGGGCATGGCTCGAACCCTCTGAAACGACGATTGAAGATGGTGACTACATCTGGATTCCTCGGGAAGTTCACAGACCGTTCTCGTACTACATTACTATTTATGCGCAGGTGGCGAGCATTATTGGAGTGGTTGCGACGGTGGCGCTGCTTGTGAATTCCATTAAGTAAAAAACACATTTCATTTATGAAGCCGCTACGATACTCAACGAGCAATGGACGACCTAAATCTGAATAATCAACGAACAGAAACTTCAAGTCCCTCCGCGTCGGTTCTTGCTGGCGTGGTTGATATGTTATCACGATGGCGAAGAGTAATCTTCTACAGTTTGGCTCTTGGCTTCGTAGTCTCGACGACAATTTCGTTCCTAATAACTCCACAATTCAAGTCAACAGCTTCAGTCTTTCCTGCTGAAAAAGCTGACCTGTTTGGTGCATTGGAAGGCGTTTCATCGTTAGTCAAATCAATTTCCGGGGCGCGGAGTTTGGCGGCGTTAACCAGCTCACCCGAACAGGATAGATATATGGCAATCCTCAAGAGCGGGCGAGTTCTTAATTCTGTGATCGCCAAGTTTGACCTCGTTAAGATATATGATATTACTAGTTATCCGGCGGAGAAAACCGTCAAAGAACTTCTTTCTAATGTTGAGTTTTCTAGCGAGATGGAAGGAAATATCGTGATCACAGTGTACGACAAAGACCCTCAACGTGCAGCCGATATGGCAAACTTTTTCGTTGAGGAGCTCAATCGTGCAAACACAAATCTGCAGGTTCAGAATGCGCGCGGCACGCGAAAATTTATACAAGAACGCTACAAGGCGAACTTGAGAGATCTGGCAGTAGCAGAGGATTCGCTTAAATTCTTTCAGAAACGTCACGGCATTATTGCAATGCCAGAACAGGCGACAGCAGCGATTAAAGCAAATGCTGAGATGGCGGCACAATTGGCTATCAAGGAGGTTCAGCTTGCGGTGGAACGAAGAACCCTCTCTGCTGACCATCCGGCCGTTATCGCGTCCCAAATTGAAGTTCAAGAGTTTCGGGGGAAGATCAACCAAATGAATACTGGAACAGGAACTTCTGCTGGAAAAATGAAAGCGCTAATATCATTGGAGTCTGTTCCAGAATTGGGAGTCGAGTATGTTAGACGGTACCGCGAGGTAGAAGTTCAATACAAGATTTTGCAGTTCATTCTTCCGCTGTATGAACAGGCGAAAGTTGAAGAACAAAGGCAAACTCCTTCTGTTGTTGTTCTGGATGCGGCATCGCCATCTGAACGAAAAGCAAGACCGAAACGTCTAGCGATCATTTTAGGGGGCATTGTCGTAGCGTTGTTTGCATCGTTGTCTTACGCCGCTCTTGCTGATCGATGGAAAGATGAGAAGGAAAGAGGTACTCTACTGTATAGCTCTGTATCCGCATTGGTCACCAAGATAAAGTCTGACGTGAATGCCTTGAGAGAGTATCGGAGAGGTCGCGGGTAGTCGTTGTATGGACGTATTTGAGATAGAGCCCCCCCATATTTCCAGTTCCAGACGCTTCTTTGATGCCCGTGGATCTCGCGGCATATACTTGTTTGTGTTCGTCCTTGTAGTGTTGTATCTAATTTGTGTTACGTATCAAGTCGGATTCTTCTTCTTCCTTGTTTGTTTCGGACTTGGCGTGCTTGTGACTGCACTGGTAAGCTTCGAGGCAGCCCTTCTCTTTGTTCCCCTCACTCTGACCAACCCATATACGTTTGAAGAGACGGGCACTAAACTCCATATCTCTGAACTTGTCTTAATAATACTTTTTGGAGTCTGGTTCTTGCGGGCTTTGCCGGCCCGGCAGAAGTATATCTTTCCAAAAGAGTTTCTCCAGCTAGCTGCGTTGATCATTGTACTCGCGATTCTCTCTCTTCTGAAAGCGACATACCTGGTAGCCGGGCTCCAACAAATAGTCCGGTATGTGGAGGTGTTACTGGTTTTCTTTTTTATAATAGTCAACTCTTTGCAGGACGAGCGACGCATCAGACAAATCGTTCTGTTCCTTATTATTGGAGGGCTCGCCGCTTCTCTGTTTGGTATAGGTCAGTTCATAGCCAGTGTTTTGGAGACAGGAGCGAAAACCAGAATCTATGGATGGCATGGAGGGAATTATGGTGCATTCATTGCTTGTACCCTTTTGCTTAGTTTCAGTTTTTTTCTTTACGACAAAGATCGTTTATATAGAACTTGGGCTGTCATCACGATACCATGTGCAGGTGTGGCACTCATTCTTAGCCAAACTCGAGCATGGATTGGGGCATTCTTTATTGCAGTTTTGTTCATGGTGTTTAGATCAAGAAGGAAGCTCTTGGGTCGTTTGTTCCTCGTTTTAGGTGCTGTGTTGCTTTTCATTGCGATCGTCATACAAACCAACGCGTTTGGTCTGATCAAGGGTGATGCGCTCCAAAATGCTGTTGATTCGGCATTCCGGTTTGGCATAAGTCCAGGCAAACGCCTAACAGGTGATTTGTCCCTATGGCTTAGACTTCGAGTGTGGGTCCACGCCCTAGGTATGTTTATTGGTAATCCCATAATAGGAATCGGTATTGGAAACCTTCGCTTTCAGGATTATTTTACCCTGAAAATGGGTGATCCGGGGGAGGGGGCTGGGTATGTGGATAATCAGTACCTCCAGATGTTTACGGAAGTTGGAATTGTTGCTGGCATTGCTTGGATCATGTATACTTATCGGGCTTTGCGCGTAGGGAAAAAAGCGTTGGTGACTTCTGAAGGTACAACTCTATTTGCTGCCGCGTATGGGTTGTATGGAAGCCTTCTGGTTCTTATAATTGGAGGTTTTTTTTGGGTGGTCACAGTCAATCATGAGACATTTGCGTTACTGATTTTGCAGATCGGTTTGTTAGTGAGTATATCACAAATGCCAATAGCCAACCCAAATGGTCATCTGGAGAAGTTGTATGGCCAATCTTGATGGTTTGAGAGATACCTGTGTTATGAAGCCAGCGGAACGAGATATGACGTTTCGCGACACCATAGTTTTATTGGTGATGATCTCAATGGGGTCTGCATTTGGAATTGGTCAAACTCGTTGGCGCCAACAGGAGTTTGTTTTGGGGACTTATTGGGATCCGCCGATAGATATCCGAGCAAAGGACTTTTCAAAGGACGTGGCATCATTCAAGCTTGCGAAGGATGCGTACTTTAACCTTCTCACTGGGACACAGGGAGATGGGATGATTGATCGTTCATTTAATGGAATGGTCTATTCATTGCGTGTTGCAAGTGCAGCAGGTATTCATTATCTCGTAACGGACAACAGGATGGGTGTTGGATATGACAAGGAGTACGAGCGAACCTTGGCACACTCAATTGTCAAAGATTATCAAGCCCTTCCCAAGGAACTCCGTGCGGCGCAGTACGGATATGATCTCTGCGATGAGCCCCAGTATAAGAGTGACCATCTCAGGAATGTTTCAGATTGGAAGTGGTCTCTTGAAAGTGCTGATCCGGAAAAATTAGTTTTTCTAAATCTTGTTCCATCGTATGGAGTTGATCAGAACTGGGGAGGGTTTTCTTCCGGGAACCAGAATGGGCTGTCAGAAAAAAATGAGAGGAAGGAATATGAAGCATACCTCCGTTACTATGTTGATAGTCTGAAGCCACAAGTCATCTCTTTCGATCACTATCCATTTTTCAAGGATGGATCATTTCGCCCGGATTATTTTTACAACTTGGATGTTATACGGAAAAAGGCGGACGGCAGGCCTTTTTGGGCATGTCCAATGACGGTTGATCATTATGATTATGTTGACCCAACAGAAGAACATTTGAATTTCATGTACTTTTGTCCCATCGCCTATGGGGCAAAAGGCCTCACAGTATTTAGCTTTTGGCCGTTGCCCTATGACGGATATCGTTCATCACTGTTTGATCAAAAAGGTTACAAGACGACCCGGTATGATATTGTGAGACGTATTAATATGTATGTTTCGCTTGTTGTTGGTCCCGTGGTATTGGATTTGCCGAATGTTGAAGTGTACCATTCGGCAGTCTTTCCGGACAACCAGGTCGGCATAGAGGGAACCGTCAATCAGAAATCTTCCTATATACATTCAATAACCGATCCACATGTATTGGTAGGGGTATTCAAGGGATCAAAGGAGTGCTACCTTTTTGTCGTGAATAAGGGTCTTCGGAGAATTGAGAATGTTCGCATCGCAGTTGCAGGAAGAGAGAAGCAAGTTTTCTTTTCTCCCCGAATCTTCGGTTTTGATGAAACAACATTGCTTGAATATAAAAACGTGCCAACGGATTCCGTGTCACGAAGGGCTTTTGCCTTTGTAATTCCTGAGTTGAATGGTGGCGAAGGAAGACTTGTTCGGATAGGGAATTAAATGAGCTCGGCCCTTCGTCGAAACACTTTGTTTTCCTTCCTTTCTGCTGCTTTTCGGTTAAGTGCTAATGCCGTCCTTTTCGTTCTCGTTGCGCGATATTACGGCCCTGAAGGGTTTGGACAATTCACCGCTGCTCATACGCTTTCGACAATTTTCATATTGTTTGCAGACTTTGGGTTTGATCTATTTGTGACGACTGAAGTTGCGAGACAACCGGATAAATCTTCAGAGATTGTTGCCCGTATGGCCGCTATCAAGCTTATTTTTACTATGACAGCGACGATTGGAATGGCTACTTTTGCGTTCATACAAGATCTTTCATTGATGACAAAACAATTGGCTTATATATTCTGCTTTTATATGTTTTTCTCCGCGTTGCTCAACTTCACGTTTGCATTGTTCAGAGCCCACGAACAGATGCATGTTGAATCATTCATTACGTTAGTAATCAATGCTGTCTTGGTAGTTGCTTTGATTTTTCTCGGAGCATTTGGTGCGGATCTACGAATCGTTGCGCTAGCGTTTGCTTTATCGCGAGTACTTGCCCTGATACTCGCGGTACAGCGGAGCGCACGGTTTGTAAGTTCGATTTTTCCAATTGTTGACAAGGCATGGATTGTCGCTACTTGGAAACAAACCTCTGTGTTTGGCCTTTTTGTTATCTTTGGAAACTTATTCTACACGCAGGACACAATTCTTCTTTCTCTTTGGAAAGGAGATTATTATGTCGGGGTCTATCAGTCGGTTTTTCGCATTATAGCGCTTGCCCTCATCATTCCAGAAATACTATTTAATGCAATTCTACCCGCGTTGTCTCGCTTGTATGACAATGACCGAAAAGGGTGGGCAGGGCTCGGTAATTTTGTGAGCAAAACGCTATTCTTCGTCGGCTTACTGGTCGGATCCATTCTCATCATCGTTCCAGAAATAGTAATTGGGATGGCATATGGGGAAAAGCATTTTCAAGAGGCAATACCTGTGATGCGTGTTTTTGGTCTTATTGTTATTGTGCGATACATGTTTGAGGTTCCAGCCTTGATGCTCACAACTTCTCGGCGGCAAAAAACCAGAACGTTCTTGGTAATTGGTGCTACTATCTTCAATTTTATTCTAAATATGTATGCAATCCCTAGATTCGGCATTTTGGGTGTAGCGATAGTTTCGTTTGCTACGAATACCTTGGTTGGAATTGGTTATGCTGTTGCAACAAAGAACGTCTTCCCCCAGCAGTGGCTTAATAGTCAGAGACTCTTACCTCTACTCGTGATTACTGCGGGGTACCTCGTGTTGCAGTGTCTATCGTTTCCCCCTACTTGGGTCAGCCTACTGTTGCTTGCAGCATGTTATCTCTCTGTTGTATACTTTGTTGGGTTCACTCCCTCGGACCGTTCTCGTATGTCTGGTCTCGTGCTAGGATTCGAAACAAAATGAACCCTTTGGTAGGGATAATCGTTCTGAATTACAATCGAGCAAACGATACAATTGAATGTGTTGTTTCGTTGCAACAATGTAACTATCGGGATGTGTTTGTTGTCGTGGTTGATAATGGATCCACGGATGGGTCAGAGGAAATACTTCGAAATCACTTGAGCGGGATTGAAGTTCTTCAGACAGGTAGAAACCTTGGGTTTGCGGCAGGCAATAATTGGGCGTTTGAAAAGATTGCAGCCAAAAATCCGAAATATGTTCTCTTGCTTAATAATGATACAATCGTTGATCCGGGATTCCTCGGGAAGATGATAAGCAGCATGGAGCAAGACGAAGAGCTGGCAGCTGCAGGGAGTACGGTACTTCAATATCCGAAAACGAATTTGGTTTGGTATGGCGGAGGAAAATTCAAGTTCTGGCGGGCTTCTAGTGTGTCCAACTTTGCTGGTGAGAATCGGGGCGAATTGCCGACAGAAGTTGACGATAGCGTTACGTTTATTACTGGTTGCTCTTTGCTTCTGAGAGTAGCTGTAATAGAACGATTGGGTTTATTTGACGAACGGTACTTCATGTATTTTGAAGACGCGGAACTATCTATGCGATTGATTACAAGGGGCTACAAACTATTGTATGTTCCTGAATCGATAGTCTTTCATAAGGTAGGTTTGAGAAAGGAAACTCCGTTTACGATGTACTATGGTGTTCGAAACAGATTTCTATTTATCAAATCTTCAACGTATGGATTACGTAAACTCATAGCGTATCTTTACTTGACCATAGTTTTTGCTTTCAAAGCCCTTGTTTGGTTGTTAAAACGGCGCGATCTGACAAAGTCATGTATCATGGGGGCCGTTGATTTCGTAAGAGGCTTATGGGGTCCGGGTCGCGGATTCGACTTAGCAAGACAATAGGATCAATTCAAATATGGATCAAAACTATTTATTTGAGAATGACGCGAATTGGTATTGATGCACGTGCGGCAGTAAAGACAACGGATGGTATTGGCCGCTACGCAGTTGAATTGCTCAAGGCGTATTCTGCACGAAATGATGATTGTGAATACGTTGTTTTCAAGCATCCAAACCTTGAATTCTCGTTTGCCCTCGATTCGAGATTTACAGAAATAATTTTACCAACTAAGCGATTCAGTCCGGTTGAGCAGATTTGGCTTCCATTGGTTCTTAGAACACATAATCTCGACTTGTTCCACTCGTTGCATTTTACCCTTCCGATTTTCTATGGAGGATTACAGGTACTTACCGTTCACGACGTCATGCCTGCGATCCTGCCTTGGTTTTTCGGTAAACAGGATTTGCGCAAGAAGGTGGCTTCAAAATATCTCACTGCTCTAGTGCGAAAGAGTATCCAAAAAGCATCTGGCATCATAGTGGATTCGGATCACACAGCTCAAGACCTCGTGAGCTATTTTGACATCCCTCGCGACGCAATTGCGCGGGTCTATTTAGGCATTGATCATTTTGTCGTTAATCCAGACGGAATTGGAACTGATAGTGTACTCAACAAATTCGGTCTTCGTAGTCCTTATTTTTTCGTTATCACAAATTTCCGCCCCTACAAAAACCTCCCAAGAATATTGGAGGCATTTAGTATTGTTAGATCAAGGTTTAGAGATGTTGAACTGATTGTTGCAGGTAGTAATCCAAAATATAAATCTCAAGCGCTTGAAGGATTACCCTCGGGGTGGATGGATGGCGTAAAGTTCCTAGGATTTATAGATGACGCAGATCTGCCGCGCTTGTTGAGCAACGCGCGGGCGTTCGTGTTTCCTTCTCTTTATGAAGGCTTCGGATTGCCTGTTTTGGAATCAATGAAGATGGGTGTTCCTGTCATCACTGCGCGTGCTGCATCATTACCCGAATTGGGTGGCGACGCAGTTTGTTATGTTAACCCAAAGGACGCCAATGAAATTGCCGTTGCGATGATCGATTTACTTGTCAATGATAAGCTGAGAATGGACATGATCAAACTTGGAGAGAAACAGGCAAAGATGTTCTCATGGAGAATAACCGCTGAGCAGACTTGGAGCGTATATAAAGATGCCATGAAAGCGTGGAAAGAATGACTAGCAAATGATCAGTGTCGTACAAACGAACAAGGCATACTATCCAGTCATCGGCGGCATAGAAACAATTGTGACGACTCTCGCGGAGGGGCTGAATGCAAGTCCGGAGATAGATGTTAGGGTATTGGTTTGTTCGGGCGGGCGGGTCGTCAAGTCAAAAAATGAAATCGTGCGAGGAGTGAAAGTGAAGTATCTTCCTACATTGGGTAAGATTGCTTCACTCCCAATCAGTCCTACTTTTTTTGAAGCAATGCGACGTACTCATGCAGACATACTTCATATTCATGAGCCCTTCCCGCTTGCAGACCTTGCTTTGACACTACAGCCTTCAGTGTGGAAGAATTTTCGAAGGGTGGTTGTCTCCTGGCATAGCGACATTGTGCGGCAGAAATGGGTGCTGTCTGCGTACGCCCCGTTGTTGCACCGCTTTTTAAAAAAAGCGGATCGTATTATAGTTGCGACCCCCAATCACATTGACACTTCAGACTTCTTATGCCACTACCGGCAAAAATGTGAAGTAATTCCCTATGGGGTCGACTTGGATTGGGTCAGGGATCGGTCATCAAGATCAAATCTCGTACAACAGTACAAAGAGCAATTTGGGTCGCCACTAATTTTATTCGTGGGAAGGCTCGTATATTATAAGGGGATTGACTTTCTTATAAAAGCACTCAAACCAATAAAGAATGCTCATCTGCTTGTAGTTGGATCAGGGCCGCTTCATTCCGAATTGGAGGGCATTATTCGCTCTCAGGGGTTAGATGACCGAGCTTCGATAATTCCGCATGTTTCCAGTGAGAACCTGCATGCACTTTATGAGGCATCAGATGTTTTTGTGCTTCCATCAATCGAGCCGAGCGAGGCATTTGGGATTGTTCAAGTCGAAGCAATGGCTTGTGGGAAGCCAGTGATCTCCACCAATCTTCCAACTGGTGTGACATTTGTGAATCAACATGGATTAACGGGGATAACAGTCCCACCCCGGGATATACAAGCGCTTACCAGTGCCATAGAAATGCTGATCAAAAACCCTGAATTGAGATCGATGTACGGTCTGGCTGCTGAGCGTAGGGCCCTACGTGAATTCACTTCCAAAGCGATGGTAGAAAAAACCCTTTCGCTCTATAAGAACATTCTTTGATTGTCATAAAATCTGTTTGCTATGGATGTTCGCAAGGAGAGAGTTGTATTGTTTGTTGTTGACCTTTTGTGCTTCTCCCTTTCTTGGTTGCTCTATTTTTTTGTGAGGGTTCGGAGTGGATGGATCAACTTGGCCATGGAGCCAGAATTCTGGATACCGATGGTTACAATTTCCGCTTTTTGGTCTCTACTATTTCTAATGGTGGGGCTTTATCGCTCTTGGTATGCCTCATCAAGGTTTGACGAACTCACTTTGCTGTTTAAGACAATTACACTCGGTTGTTTGTTCCTCTTCTTTGCAGTGTTTGTTGATGACCAGGGACAGCATAATGTGCAGACAAGTTCCCGCTTGCTCATTGCAATTTACTGTACAGTATTGATTGTCTGTACATCGACAGGGCGCTTGGCGATACGAAGCGTGCAGCGAAGGATGTTGATCGCTGGCATTGGGGCTCGCAATACACTCATTGTCGGCAGTTCGAAGAAGGTACGTGAGCTATTCGAGGAAGTCGTGAAATATCCGGCACTCGGTTATCGCATTGTTGGGTGCGTCAGTGTAGGAGATAAAACAGCGGCGTCAACAACCAAGGAGCCCAGAGTCATTGGCAAGCTTGATGATTTGCATGCATTGATCCCGCAACACAACATCCGGGAAATACTCATTGCGCTCGATTCATCTGATCATGATAGGCTGCTTGACATCATGGCCAAAAGCAACTCCCACAAGGTTGGCATGAAAATTATGCCCGATCTCTATGACATTATCAGCGGACAGGCGCGCACGAATGCGATCTACGGTTTCCCGTTGATTGAGATCAGTCCGCAGTTGATGACTCCATGGGAGGAGAGCGTCAAACGCATATTGGATGTCGTTGTCTCTTTTGCAATCCTGATTCTTGGCCTGCCTGTTTGGGCATTGATTGGCGCCACCGTTAAGCTGGAATCTCCAGGACCGGTGCTGTACAAGCAAGAGCGCGTCGGCAAGGATGGGGAACGTTTCAACATGATCAAGTTTCGGTCGATGCGTGAGGATGCGGAGAAGGCCGGCCCACAATGGGCGCACAAGAAAGACCCTCGGGTTACGCGCGTGGGGAAGTGGCTGCGGAAGCTCCATCTTGATGAAGTTCCGCAATTCATTAACGTGCTTAGTGGCCATATGAGTCTTGTTGGTCCACGGCCTGAGCGACCTGTATTTGTTGAGAGTCTTTCCAAGGAAATCCCCTTGTATACGCGACGCTTGAAAGTGCGTCCCGGAATTACGGGATGGGCTCAGGTGAAGCATCGGTATGATGAAACAATTGATGACGTGAGAAAGAAGGTGCAGTACGATCTGTACTACATCGAGAATATGTCGTTGCGTATGGATATGAAAATCCTGTTCAACACGGCGCTGCATATGTTGCTCGGCAGAGGACGTTGAACCATACTGCTTTGTTCCTGTGAGAATAACAAAGGTGATTCTATGAAGCTCCAGATGGTGGATGTTGTCGGGCAATATCAGAAGATCAAACCTGAAGTGGATGCAGCTGTGCATCGGATTATGGACTCCGGGCAGTTCATCCTTGGCAAAGAAGTGGGTGAACTTGAGTGCCAGATTGCGGGCTATCTGGGGGCGAAGTATGCCGTCGGATGCGCATCGGGAACGGATGCGCTTCAGATTGCGATGATGGCGCTTGGTATTGGTGCCGGCGATGAAGTGATCACAACGCCATTCACCTTTGTAGCAACAACGGAGACGATCGTCCTGCTTGGGGCAAAGCCAGTGTATGTCGACATCGATCCAAAAACATACAACATTGATCCGGCCAGAATCGAATCTGCCATTACGCCGAAAACCAAAGCCATCATTCCCGTCCATCTCTATGGGCAGTCCGCTGATATGGATCCCATCATGGAGATTGCACGGAAGCATAACTTGCGTGTTGTAGAGGACGCGGCACAGGGAATTGGTGCATCGTACAAGGGGAAGAGAGTCTGTACTTTCGGCGACATATCGTGCGTCAGTTTTTTCCCAAGCAAGAACCTCGGAGCGTTTGGCGATGCCGGCATGGTGGTGTGTGATGATTCGGGGCTCTACGAAAAACTTCGCATGATTATCATGCACGGCTCAAAGGTGAAATATCATCATGAAATTCTCGGCGTCAACAGCAGACTCGATACGATACAAGCAGCAATTCTGCTTGTCAAGATGCGGCATCTGGAGAATTGGAACATTGCGCGCAGAAAGTTTGCCTCGCGCTACGATGCGTTGCTGGCGGGAACTCCCGTGACGGTGCCATTTGTCTCCCCGGCATGCACCCACATTTTCCACCAATATACGGTTCGAGGCCCAAAGAGAGACGCACTCGTCGGATATCTCAAGGAGAAGGGGATCCCGCACGCTGTCTATTACCCGATTCCTCTTCACATGCAAAAGGCATTCATGGTGGCAGGGAACAGAAAGGGAGATTTTCCGATTACCGAACAGGCGTGTGACGAAGTCCTTTCCCTTCCCATGCACACAGAATTGACGGAAGAGCAACAAGTGTATATCGCAGAAAGCATCAGAAATTTTTACACATTGCACTGAGGCAGGGATGTCCAAATCACTCATCATCATACCGACATACAACGAAGCTGAGAATATTCCGCGGCTCCTTCCTGCAGTGTTGAGCCAGGCCCCCAACGTTGATGTGCTCGTTGTGGATGATAATTCTCCGGATGGCACAGCAGGGCTTGTGCGTGATATGATGAGTGCGGATTCACGTATCCATCTTCTCGAACGCCCCGGGAAGATGGGGCTGGGTACTGCGTATGTCAAAGGGTTCAAGTTCGCAATCGAGCACGGATATGACTTTATTTTTGAGATGGATGCGGACTTCTCCCATAGTCCGAAAGAGATTCCGAATTTCTTGAAGAAGATTCAGGAATGCGACCTTGTTTTGGGCTCCCGGTATATTCACGGAGTCCGGGTCCTGAACTGGCCAATGCGCAGGCTGCTCCTGAGTTTCTCGGCTAACGTATACACGCAGATCATTACGGGCATTCCTGTTCGCGATGCAACCGGCGGCTTCAAGTGTTTCCGTCGAGCTGTCCTTGAAGCGATTGATCTTGACAGGGTGAAATCGAACGGTTACGCGTTCCAAATTGAAATGAGCTTCAAAGTCTGGAAGAAAGGTTTCCGCATTGCCGAAATTCCCATCATCTTCCTGGACCGGCGTTCCGGTGTATCCAAGATGTCCCGAAAGATTGTCTACGAGGCAATCTTTATGTTGTGGACATTGAGGCTCCGCAGTCTATTTAATCTTCTCTAAGGCGGCATGGACCTTTCGGTCATTATCGTCAATTACAATGTCCGGCAATTCCTGGAGAACACCCTTACGTCTCTTTTGCGTGCGATGGAGGGAGTCGTGGGGGAAGTGTTTGTCGTTGACAATGCATCCGATGATGGTAGTGTGGAAATGGTGAAGACGAAGTTTCCACGGGTGTGTCTGATTCAGAACAGGGAAAATGTCGGGTTTGCACGGGCAAATAACCTTGCATTGAAACGTGCGACCGGAAAACACCTGCTCTTGATAAACCCTGACACGATTGTACAGGAAGATACAATCAAGGTGATGCTGAAGTTCTTCCGGGAAACTCATGATGCCGGACTTGCGGGATGCAAGATTCTCAACCCGGACGGAACGTTTCAGCTCCCTTGTCGCCGGAGTTTTCCCACACCGTGGGTTGCCTTTACTAAGATTTTCGGCCTCAGCGGCCTGTTTCCAAAATCCAAACTCTTCGGCAAGTACAATCTTACATACCTGAGTCCGGACGAAACCTATGATGTGGATGCGGTGAGCGGCTCCTTCATGATGATTACACGCAATGCATACGAACGTGTCGGTGGATTGGATGAGACGTTCTTTATGTATGGCGAAGACCTGGACTGGTGCTATCGGATTGCGCAGTCAGGATTCAAAGTGTACTACGTGCATTCAACACAGATTATTCACTTCAAAGGGGAAAGCACGCGTCGCAGCGATCTCGACGAGATCAGAATGTTCTACAGCGCGATGCAACTCTTCGTCGAAAAGCACTTCGGCACGTCCTTCATCGTCGAGCTGTTTCTGACTGCGGGAATTCTTTTCCGCGCTGGCATGGCTTTTCTTGCCAAGGCGAGTCGTCCGCTGTTACTGGCGCTTCTGGATTTTCTACTTGTCGACGTTGCATTGCTTTCCGCAGAGTACATTTATCGAGGACATCTCTTTGCGTTCCCATCGTATGCGTATCCAACGATTCATATCGTTCCCGCCGCCATTGTTGTGCTTTCGATGTATCTTGCCGGAATCTATACAACAGCCAAACCCTCTCCGTCACGAGCGTTCACTTCCGTTCTGACAAGCTATATCATTGTCTCTGCCATCGTTTTTTTTGCAAAGGAATTTGCATTCAGCCGGGCTGTCGTCATTATTGCCGGATGCATCAGCCTTGTCTTGTTGCCCGGATGGAGACTCGCAGCCAGATCGCTGTCTACCCGCCGTACGGGGAGGGGAAGCCTTTTCGGCACTAGGACGCTGATTGTGGGCACGGGGGTTTCTGCACAGGAGGTTCTTCGCAAACTCCGAACGCGCATGGACGGAGGGTATGATGTGTTGGGTTTCATCGCGATGAACAGGCGGCAAATTGGAGAAAAGATCGCCGGGATTGAAGTGCTCGGCTCACTCGACAACGTTGGCAAAGTGATCAGTGAGAGGAAGATTGGTGAAGTAATTTTTTCAACGGACGGGATTTCATACGCCGATATTCTATCAGTGATTGCCCGTAGCAACGACCGTAGTGTGAACTATCGTCTTGTTCCCAACAGCCTCGAGGCCATCGTTGGCAAAACACGGATCGATGAATTGGATACGCTCCCGCTTGTGGAGATTGAGTATAATCTTCGCAAGCCCGGGAACCGCATTCTGAAACGTACTTTTGATCTTGTCTGTTCACTTGTGTTGTTTGTGACTGTATTTCCCGTTACATGGACTTGGAAGTCGATTGTGCCATCGTCCCGGTTCGGTGTCCTCGGTACGAGAATACTCTTGCTTCCTCGGGTTTTTTCAGGTAGAATCAGTCTTGTAGGACGGCCTCTTTCGGATACCGACGATGTGGACGGGCAGGATAGCAGCCGTTCGTATCTGGGGCCGAAAGGCCTTACCGGTCTTGTGCAAGTCAACCTGCACAAGGGGCTTGATGCCGACGAAGTTGAGAGGTACAAGCTCTACTATGCAAAGAACTACACCATCGGGTTGGATTTGCAAATCATCCTGAAGTCGCTCCTCAACCTCTTGAAGAACTAACGGACATCGCCAATGGCGAAAGCAATATTGGATTTTGAAAAGCCGATTGTCGAGCTCGAACAAAAACTGGAAGAGCTGAAGAAGTACGCGGATAATCCGTCAATTGCCGAAGAAGTAGGGAAGATAGAAAAACGGATGGTGGATCTGCAAAGGAGTGTCTACTCGGGGTTAACACGATGGCAGAAAGTACAACTTGCCCGTCATCCCGACCGGCCGTATACGCTTGACTATATCAGTTCCATCACGACCGATTTCTTCGAGCTCCACGGCGACCGGAACGTTCACGATGACAAAGCGATGGTCGGTGGTTTTGCGCGTCTTGGCAACAATACGGTGATGTTCATCGGGCATCAGAAGGGGAGGGACACAAAGTCGAATCTGTACCGGAACTTCGGCATGCCGAACCCGGAAGGATACCGCAAGGCCCTGCGCTTGATGAAGCTTGCGGAGAAATTCAAGAAACCGGTCATCACGCTGATTGACACACCGGGAGCGTTTCCGGGACTTGAAGCAGAGGAACGGGGTCAGGCGGAGGCCATCGCACGCAACCTGCTCGAGATGGCGCGGCTGCGCGTACCGATTGTCGTTGTCATTATTGGTGAAGGCGCGTCCGGCGGGGCACTTGGCATTGGTGTGGGAGATAGGATTCTCATGTTGGAAAATACCTGGTACTCGGTGATTTCACCCGAGTCGTGCTCAAGCATCCTGTGGCGGAGTTGGGATTACAAGGAACAGGCAGCTGAAGCGTTGCAACTTACCGCTCCGGATCTCATCAAACAGAAGATCGTCGATGCAATCGTTCCTGAACCGCTTGGTGGCGCCCACCGCAACCCCGAGCAGATGGCACAGATTCTCAAAGAAACACTCATTGACGAACTCAAAGCACTTTCAAAAATAAAGACTGACAAATTAGTCGAACGACGGATCGAGAAGTTTTCCAAAATGGGTGATTGGGCAGGATAATAATGATCAAACAAGCGACGCCAATTCGTATTCGCTACGCTGATACAGATCAGATGAAGTTTGTCTACTACGGCAAGTTCTTCGAATACTTTGAGCAAGGCCGATCCGATTTGTTGAGGGCGATTGGACTTCCCTACACGGAGATTGAATCGATGGGCTTGATCCTTCCGGTGATTGAGGCGCACGCAACCTACAAGCAATCGGCGCGGTATGATGATCTCATCAATGTGATCACGTATATGAGAGAAACGCCTGTGGCGAAAGTGCGCATTGATTACGAAGTATTCCGCGATGGAGAAGCCGAATTACTTGCCGAGGGATACACTATTCATAGTTTTGTCAATGCAGCAACCGGACGACCTACACGGGCGCCTGCGCAATTTCTCGAAGCCTTGGAATCGTTCATGAACAACAAATAGAAGACCATCATGCTGAAAAAAGAATTGTTGGACATCCTTTGCTGTCCGAAGTGCAAGGGCGATCTGGATTACAAGCCTGATGAGAATACGCTCACCTGCAAGAAGTGCAGCAAAGTGTATCAGGTGAAGAATGATATCCCCATCATGCTGGTGGATGATGCCAAGTGACGTACTGAACGACAGCCGCATCAGTCGTTTGGTGGAACTCGCGCTTATGGAGGACATCGGCCTCGGCGATATCACCACCGATGCGATTATCCCGGAAGCGAGTCTTGGGAAGGGCGAATTCCTCTGCAAACAGGCGGGCGTTGTGGCTGGATTGGAAGTTGCCTCGCTTGTGTTCCGTTACTGCGACCATAGTGTCACCCTTGTTCCGGCAATTGCCGATGGTGGTACTGCTCAAGCAGGCCAGGTGATTGCCATGATTGATGGAGATGCCCGGAGTTTGCTGCGGGGAGAGAGAACAGCACTCAATTTTCTTCAACGCATGAGCGGCATTGCAACGCTCACAAAATGCTACGTGGATGCGGTTGTTGGTACCAATGCCAGAATCACAGACACTCGAAAAACAGTACCGGGTTTGCGTGTGCTCGACAAATGGGCCGTGCATCTCGGTGGTGGAGTGAATCATCGGTTCGGTCTTGATGATATGGTGCTTATCAAAGATAACCATATCGTTGCAGCAGGCGGGCTCCGGAAAGCTGTGAAGCGCTGTGTTGCGTTTCTCGCGGCAGAAGCCCTTGATGTTCCCATCGAAGTCGAGACCAGGAATATCACCGAGGTTCAAGAAGCGCTTGAGTGTGAAGGCATCTCACGTATCATGCTGGATAACTTCACTACTGTGGAAATGAAGAAAGCTGTTGAATTGATCGCCCATCGAATCGAAGTGGAGGCCTCCGGTGGTATCACGCTTGAGACTGTCCGCTCGGTTGCAGAAACAGGTGTCGATTTTATTTCTATCGGTGCGTTGACACATTCGGTGAACGCTCTCGATATCTCCCTCGAACTCACGCAGACGCAAGGCTAACTCTCCGGCTCCCTCACGCATATGTTCGACAAGATCAAGCGCCTGGGCACGGACACCGCAATCTACGGTGTGAGCACGATTGTTGGCCGCTTTCTCACCTACATCCTCACTCCCATTTACGCCAATGTTCTTTCCTCTGCGGATGTCGGCATCGTTGCGACCGTTTTCTCCTATATCGCTTTTCTGAACGTCCTCTTCGGCTATGGCATGGAGAGCGCTTTCTTGAAGTACCGTTCAGCGTTGGAGGTGGGCAATGAAAAGCAGAATTTCACCGTCCCGTTCCTGTCCCTCACAATCAGTTCATTGGTCTTTGCCGCTCTCATGGTGTGGCAGCGAAGCTCCCTCGCCCATCTTGCCGGCGATCCGGCAACGTATGCACCTCTCGTATTTTATGCTGCTGCAATTGTTTGTCTCGATACGATCAGTATTATCCCCTTCGCTTCGCTACGACTTGCAAGGAAGGCAAAGCGTTTCGCTTCAATTAGAATAGCGAGCATCGTGGTGAATGTTGTGTGCAATGTGCTGCTGTTGATTGTCTATCGGATGGGAATCGAGGGAATCTTCTACAGTAATATCATTTCATCAGCGCTTACTCTTGTGTTATTATTGCCTACTATTCTTTCCAATCTCACTTCGAAATGGAACGGCAAACTGTACGAGGCATTGCTCCGGTTTGGCCTTCCCTATATTCCTGCAGGGATTGCCACAATGATGATTCAAGTCATCGACCGGCCTATCCTGCTCGCGCTCACTGATAAATCCACGGTTGGCATTTACCAGGCGAACTACCGTCTCGGCATCTTTATGATGCTGGTAGTCTCGATGTTCGATTTCGCGTGGAGGCCATTTTTCTTTACGCACGCGAAGGATCCTGATGCCAAACAACTCTTTGCCCGCGTGCTGACGTATTTCGTGCTGCTCATGTCCGGAGTGTTTCTGGTGCTGAGTTTCTTTCTTGAGAACATTGTGAGGCTTCCTGTGTTCTGGGGACACTCGCTCCTCCCGCCGGAGTATTGGCCCGGCATGACCATCGTTCCCGTCGTGTTGCTCGGCTATATGTTCCTCGGTGTCTCAAACAATGTTGTCGCAGGCATCTACATTGAGAAGAAGACGTCGCATCTTCCGATCAATACATTTATCGGGGCAGCCATCAATGTTGTGGCGAACTTCATGCTGATTCCTGTTCTTGGTATTATGGGCGCGGCGCTGGCGACTCTGTTCAGTTATGCGGCGATGGCGATTGCATTGTTTGTTGTCGTGCAGCGCTTCTATCCCATCAAGTATGAATTCAACAGAGTAGCCAAGATTGTTGTTGCAGGTGTAGCTGTGTTTTGTTTGTACTACTTTGTCAGGCCGGAGAGTTTTGAGATCGTATGGAAAAGTGGATTACTTCTTCTGTTCGGACTGCTGATGTACTGGATGAAGTTCTTTGAACAATCCGAGTTGAACGTGATTGCCCGATCATTGACGAGGCGTCGTGCCCAGGAGCCACCGCCAACGTCCATCGACGATGGATTCTCAGACCCAAAATGAGTACGTTATGTGAGAATATGACGAAGGAGTGTGTGTGAATAGACGTTTTGACATATCAAAACCAATGCAGGTTGGAGGACAAGCTGTTCTTGAAGGCGTGATGATGCGTGCTCCGGGAATGGTCGCGACCGCAGTCCGTCGTGCAAATGGTGAGATTGTAGTCAAGAGGGTTGCCTATACTTCTCTTGGCGAGAAATATCCGTCGTTCAAGCTCCCGATTCTGCGCGGGGCGGTGGGATTGATAGAGATGATGGTTGTCGGCATCCGGACGCTGAATTTCTCGGCGGAGGTTGCGATGCAGGATGTTGAAGTCTCAGACAAACGCAATGGCAACGGGCATGGCGGAGGAAAACCGGCAAAGAGTTCAACGGGAGAAAGTGTGAAACTCGGATTGACGGTAGCGTTCTCTCTGACAGTCGGCATTGCCATTTTCTTCGTTACACCCCTGCTCATCGCAACATTGTTTTTTGGCGTTGACCAGCAGCCGTTTACGTTCAATCTTCTCGCCGGGGCAATCCGGATTACGATGTTGCTGGTGTATTTGCTTGCCATTTCAATGATGAAGGACATCAAGCGGCTCTTCCAGTATCACGGTGCCGAGCACAAGGCGGTATTCGCTTTCGAACGGGGTGAAGGATTGACGGTTGCCTCGGCTGCGCGACAGTCCCGATTTCATCCCCGGTGTGGAACAAGCTTCCTCTTGATTGTTATGATGAGTTCGATTCTCCTCTTTAGTATCCTCGATACACTTCTCATGAGTTGGTTGGGTCAGCTTACGCTATTAACCAGGATTCTGACGCACCTTCCGTTGATTCCTCTTGTGGGTGGGATCTCCTATGAATTCATCAAAGCGTCCGCCAAAAGAAGTGAGACGCTGATCGAGAAAATCGTGGTTGCTCCGGGGCTGTGGCTTCAGAGGATCACGACGAAAGAGCCGGATGAATCCATGTTGGAAGTTGCCGTTGTTGCTCTCCGCTCTGCACTCAATTCAGATTACGATGTTCAATCTCCTGCCAACATACTGGCACTGCAGGAAGTGTCAGTCAATTAAACATGCTTGATCGATTAGAAAAAGTCAAAGAACGATACGAAGAAGTGACGCGACTGTTGAGTGATCCGACTGTCGTTGCGAATCAAGATCGCTTCAGGGAACTCAGCAAAGAGCATAGCGATCTCACGCCGTTGATCAAAGCATACGACCTGTACTCCAAGACGAAACGCGACCTTGCCGGCCTGAAGGAAATCACGGAGACTTCTTCCGATCCTGAAATGAAGGACTTTGCGTATGCAGAACTGAATGATGCCAAACAACGGATGGAGAAGCTTGAGGAGGACCTGAAAATCCTTCTTATCCCCAGGGATCCCAATGACAGCAAGAACGTTATTATTGAAATCCGGGCTGGGACAGGTGGCGATGAAGCGGCGTTGTTTGCTTCCGATCTCTATCGCATGTACACGCGCTATGCTGAAAAACAGCGATGGAAGGTGGATCTCCTGGACTTCAACGATACCGGGACAGGTGGGATGAAAGAGGTTTCGTTTGGCTTGAGTGGCGAAGATGTCTATGGGGCCATGAAGTTTGAGAGTGGTGTACATCGCGTGCAACGTGTTCCGGAGACGGAAGCACAGGGGCGCGTGCATACATCAGCCGCGACGGTTGCTGTGCTGCCCGAAGTGGAGCCGGTCGAGGTTCAGGTGAACCCTGCGGACATTGATATGGACACGTTTCGATCAGGGGGGAAAGGGGGGCAGAACGTGAACAAAGTGGAAACGGCAGTGAGACTTACTCACAGGCCCACGGGCATTATTGTTGTGTGCCGGCAGGAGCGCTCGCAGTTGCAGAACAGGGAACGTGCCATGAAGATGCTGCGTGCAAAGATCTATGAGAACATGGTGACTGCACAGGCGGGAGACGTTGCTGCACAACGCAAGTCAATGGTGAAGAGTGGCGACAGGAGCGATAAGATCCGCACGTACAATTTTCCACAGAACCGCGTCACGGACCATCGCATCGGGTTGACGCTCTACAATCTTTCCGAGATTATTGAAGGCAAGTTGGACATGTTGATCGAGCAGTTGAAGATTGCCGATAGAGCAGAGAAGCTTCGTTCGAGCTAGTTCCATTCCGGCTTTCCTATTCCATCCTTCCGTACTTTCTTGAAGAAGTCCTTCATTATCCCGCTGCACTTAGCCTCCATGATACCGCTGACGAGTTCTACTCTGTGGTTCAACCGTTTGTCCTGTACAATATTGAAGAGCGAACCGCACGCCCCCGCCTTGGGATCTGACGCTCCGAAGATGAGATGAGAGATTCGTGCAAGCACGATCGCACCGGCGCACATTGCGCAAGGCTCGACAGTTACATAGAGGGCGCATTTCTCAAAGCGATGGTTCCCGAGATTGGCAGCGGCAGCGGTGATAGCGATGATCTCCGCGTGCGCCGTTGGATCCCGAAGCGTTTCCACTTGATTGTAGCCCTTGCCTATGATGCGGTCCTTGTGAACGATGATTGCGCCAATGGGAACTTCTTTCCGTTTATACGCGAGCTCCGCTTCGCGTAGAGCGTGTTCCATCCAGCGTTCGTGGTCGGTCATGGGGGAAAGCAAGGAAATGATTGATGGTGATTCTGTGCACCCGGAGGGAGTCGAACCCCCAACCCTCAGATTCGAAGTCTGATGCTCTATCCAGTTGAGCTACGGGTGCGGTCAATAGGCGGTGCAAATGTATGTAAAATAGGGTTCAGTTTCAATGAGTACGCTTTGTCTTCCATCGACACAGCGGGTGTGCGTATTGGTATGAGAGATGCCAAATATTTATATTGAATGCAGTTGGTTCCTATATGATTGTGTGGACAGGGAAATGCAACACACGTGTATCAACACTCAATGGTCGTGAAAAGAAAAACAATCGCAGTCGTGTTTGGCACCAGGCCGGATGCAATCAAACTTGCTCCGATCATTCTTGCACTCAAGAGGGAGCGACAGTATTTCAATGTGGTCACGATCGCCACAGCACAACATCGCAAGATGCTGGATCAGGTACTGAGAGTGTTTAAGATCAAGCCGGACTACGACCTGAACACGATGCGTCCCCGCCAGACTCTTGCTGCCATCACCAAGAGCATGATTCAAGCCCTGGACCAGGTGTTCAGTGAGGCAACGCCTGACCTCGTGCTGGTGCAAGGGGATACAACCACGACATTTGTCGCAAGCTTGGCGGCATTCTACAGAGGCATTCCCGTCGGGCATGTTGAAGCCGGTCTCCGGACCAATGACAAGGCTCAACCCTTTCCCGAAGAAATCAACAGAAGGCTGACAACTTCGATTGCCGACCTGCATTTTGCTCCGACGACGACGGCAAAAAAAGCACTGCTCCGTGAACACGTTGACCCGAAGTCGATTTGTGTCACGGGCAATTCGGGCATTGATGCACTGAGAATTGCCGTGAAGAGGAGATACAAGTTTTCAATGCCGTTCCTAAACGAGATTGGGGAGAAGAAGGCACGAATTATTCTCATCACCATTCACCGGCGTGAGAATCTGGGTGCACCGATGCTTGGCGCCGTGAGAGCAATCAGGCAACTCGCACTCTTGTATCCCGAATGTCAGATCATTTTCCCGGTTCATTTGAACCCTGCCGTTCGGCAGATTGTATATCCAGTACTCGGGAATGTGTCCAATGTTCGGCTTGTCGAGCCCCTTGATTATATGGATTTTGTGAACCTCATGGCGATATCGTATTTGATTATTACAGACTCCGGTGGTGTGCAGGAGGAAGGGCCTTCCCTTGGTAAACCCGTTCTGGTTTTGAGGGGCGTAACTGAACGACCCGAAGCAGTAGCCTCCGGAATTGCGATGTTGGTTGGCCTTGATCAAGTCAGGATCGTGCGGACTGCCAGGAAGCTTATAGACAGCAAGCAGACATACAATGCGATGGCAAAGGCCATCAACCCCTATGGCGATGGGATTGCTTCTGTAAGAACCGTCAGCTTTATTAAGCGGTACTTTGGCTTGTCAGGAGCTAAAACAAAGGAGTTCAATCCGGGAGCGTAGAATGTGGGATGTGCAATGCAAACAAAAGCCCTTAAAATAAGGGCTTTTGTGTTTGTGCGCCGGAAGGGAGTCGAACCCCTAACCCTCAGCTTCGTAGGCTGATGCTCTATCCAGTTGAGCTACCGGCGCAAAGTGCGGGAAAAATATACTGAAATTTGAAACGCCAATCAAGCCAGAGGAGAGAGGGTGTGGACTTGTCTTCGTTTTGATTTCAAGAGAGAAACAGTTGGAGAAGTAAAATGAGATGAATACAAAACGCCGAGCAGGTAAACCCGCTCGGCGCAGAAACTCAATAGATGACAGGTTTACAGCTTTACGATTCTCTTATCGAACCGTTTGACTCGTCGGAGCAAATGTTGGTGTAAATGTCAAAAACTCCCCTGTGTGCGTCTCCGATCCGCCGCCACCTGTGTACGTGGCCCCCGGTATCTCGTATGCGTCTGTGATCTGGGTCTGAAGTATCCCCACGGTCGGGAGAATGCTAAATGGTGTAACGGTACCGTTCCTCAAGTATGTTGAGTTTGACGCAATGTAAATAGATGTCGGCGTGAGTCCCGACCGGTCGATGCTGCCGCTCACCATTGCGGCGATACTCCCGCCTCCAGCCCATGATTCAATAAGTGTAGTATCCGGCAAGTTACGATACTCGCCTGATGCGTCGAACGTGCCTCCTGTGGTCGCCAATGCATAGACGTTTCGAGGGCCTTCCCAGGCAGGAGTCTGATCCACCTGAATGCGGTTGGTTCTTACATCAGCGAGAAACTCGATCGTCAGGTACATGTGTCTTACCAGCGACCCCCGCCCTTGCACTGTGTAAATAAACGTCCCGTTAAATTTTGTAAGTGGAACGGGCTTGCTCTTCCGTCCCCGTACGCTGACGACAACATCACCTCCATGCTGGACGGGTTCACAGATGATGGTTGACTCGTTCCACGCACCAAATCGAATGGGTACTAACGTGCCACCGACAGTAACCGTTGCACCCCCCTGTCCGGGATTTGAGCCGAACCACCCGCCGATTCGAAGTTCGTTGGATGATGGGGAGACATAATATATCAACGGTCGCAGCATCGTTACGTTTGAGTTGAATGGATACTGCTGCAGGTCAGCGCGTCCATGTTGGGAATGTACCGTAAAATCCCTGCCAGTACTGTTCATGAACCCGAGGATATCATACAGTTGATATCCTTTTTGAGGAGGCGCAAGCACGGGGTTTTCAGCATTTGCACCGAGTGCTCGATCAAAAAAGAACTGCGCAATGCGTACTGCCTTGTGGGCCTCTGCGTAATTGGACCAACCGAGATACAAGTCGGCGCCTTTCATAATGCATGCATCGCGAAATTGCTGGTGGCCGCTCTTGCAGGCATTGATAAACACAACGCTGCGCGGGCCGAAACTCATATACGTCCGGACAAATTCATGTGTGAAAGCATAGTGTACTTCGGAAACATCCTTGGAAAAAAAGCCGGGCGTCTTACTATGGGGAGCCGAGAAGTACCAGAGTCGACCGGCGTCCAGATCAGCCTGGTACAGCGCGTCATCTGCCGGAGTTCTTTGTGTTGCCGTCCATACTCCCAATGTGTAACTTCCGTCAGGCATGGGAACGGTGTCTCCATGTGTGCTATAGTAGAACACACCATCTCCGGAAACACTTTTGAGTTCTTGAATCGTCATTGCAGAACTGGATGGTGAGTAGCCTGCCTCTTGTAGCCATGAGCGGATGTTGTTCGCGGCTTGTGTAAAACCGACCGTTCCCGGATCGGTATAATCGAACTTAGGCCCCAGTCCATTCATCACACGCGCAGCATTACTCTGAGGGAGGTCTTCGGTAGGTGCGAGTGAACTACGGGAAGAATAAGTCGCCTGTATAGTTGATGTCGGCCGGGACCATGATGTGTCCGTCCCTTCAAGATTGTTGACATATGCCCAGACCCTTCCATCCTGAAATCGCGCCCATACTCCGGAAGACCTAACACCTGATGCAGAGAACGCCGAGAGAGACCGAACATACTGATAGATCGTCTGGTTGTCAGCATTGCGGTCAATCTGTGGCAGCTGGTTAATCTTTGATACGAGAGAATCGAGCACAACCGAACGGAGACTGTCTGAAACTGAACCGCCACCACCACCTCCCGGCCCGGGGTCAACAGGATTGGGAGAATCCTTCTTACACGAAGCCCCCGCAATTAAGACGAGAAGGAGCAAGAAGCCGGATATCATGCGTAGTGAAACTTGAGTTGCCATAGATGTGGATCTCCTTTATTTATGACTGAGAAATGAGAATGGGGAATCAACGCGTGCAAACGTTCCTACCTAAAACGGCATCCGCTTCTTACGATGCTTGTTCGAACTCGACTGTACATCGCAACACCTTCTCTCATCATTCCCCTCGGGACAAGAACTCATTTTAACAGAACGAGTTTCTTCGTCTCGATGAATGAGCCAGCCTGTAGTCGGTAGAAGTACACACCGCTTGCCAAACCCTCAGGTCTCCATTGCTGAGAATACGTTCCAGCGGATAAGTCTTCGGACAGGAGAATCGATACTTCCCTTCCCAAAGCATCAAATACTTTCAGTGATACAAGCGATTGAGATGGAAGGCTAAATGAAATAGTCGTCGTTGGGTTAAACGGGTTCGGATAGTTCCGCTCCAGCCTGAATGCCGCCGGAAGTTCACCCGGTAAGAGTTGCACAGACGTGATCATCTCCGACAGGGGTCGCCGCCATACACCTCCACCCCGCGTGCCCGCGAAAAGACTCGTGCCGCTCACAGCAAAGGATGCTACTCTCCCGCTTGTGAGACCTGAGTTCACTGCGGTCCAGCTCGTCCCGTTATTGGTGGAAAGACAGACCCCGCCGCCATCAGTGCCAGCAAAAATGCCAGTCCCACTAACGGTAAGAGCATGGACACTCAGGTTCGTTAGGCCAGAGTTGATCGCAACCCAGTTGGTGCCGTTATTGGTGGACCGAAAGACACCATGGCCACTATCGGCACCCGCTAAGAGGTTCGTCCCACTGACAGCAAGAGCGGTGACGTACACAGGCTGCCCTGGTAAGCCAGAGTTGGCTGCAGTCCAGTTCGTTCCATTGTCGGTGGAGAGGAATACTCCGGAACCCCAGAATCCTGCAAAGAGATTCGTCCCGCTGACAACAAGAGACAGGACGTGGAAGTTCGGCAGGCCTGATCTGACCGCAGTCCAGCTTGCGCCGTTGTTGGTGGAACGAAAGATACCGCCACCATAAGTTCCCGCAAAAAGGTTCGTCCCACTCACAGCAAAGGCTTGGACAAATAGGTTTGTCAAGCCCGAGTTAACCGGACTCCAACTTGTCCCATTGTTGTTCGAAAGGAAAACGCCGCCACCAAACGTCCACGCAAAGAGTCTCGTACCCAAGACCGCGAAGGCACGGACATTTGATTGTGTCAGACCTGTACTGGCTGCTGACCAGCTTGTACCGCTGTTTGTGGAGAGGAACACACCGCGAGTTTCAGTTCCGGCAAAGAGATTTGTACCACTCGTCACTGCAAAGCCGTGAACGATTACGTTTGTCAAACCGTTGTTGCTCTGCGCCCAGTTCCCACCATTGTTCGTCGAAATGAAGGCACCACCGGCATAAGTTCCTGTGAAGAGATTTGTGCCGCTGATTGCGAGAGCCCTGATGTAGGTTTCCGTTAATCCCGTGTTTGTCGCTGTCCAGTTTGCACCGTTGTTCGTGGATCGGAAGACACCACCATTCAGGGTCCCGGCAAAGATGTTGGTTCCGCTGATGGCAAGAGCATAGACGGTGGGACTTGTCAATCCCGAATTGACTCCGGCCCAAGTGGTGCCACTGTTCGTGGAAAGGAAAATCCCGCCGTCGGTTCCGACAAACAAATTCGACCCGCCGACAGTGAAAGCATTAACGATTGTGCTGGACAGCCCGGAGTTGACCGCAGTCCAGGTAGTACCATTGTTGGTGGACCGGTAAACACCACCGTCGGTTCCGGCAAAGACATTCGCGCCGTCAGTGATAAGAGCCCTCACGTTCAAATTGCCCAATGTGGTGTTGACCGGTGCCTAGGTGCCCCCGTTGTCTGTTGAGCGATAAACCCCGCCACCGAAGTACATGCCAGCAAAAAGCTCGCTCGCCCCCCTCGCAGCTAGAGCTGTCACAAAGGTGCTGGCCAAACCGTTGTTCACTGCAGTCCAAATAGCGCCATTGTTCGTAGAGCGGAAGACTCCGCCTTCGGTACCCGCAAACAGATTGCTACTGTTGACGGCAAGAGTTTCTGACGTTGGTATTGGCCAAGCCCACTGTGACCATCTCCCAACTGGCGCCGTTATCGTAGGACGCGTAGACCCCTTCACCACCAGTGCCGGCGAACAAGGCAGTAACGTTTTCTGCAAACGAATAAACGGGCTCTCTATAGAGGTTGTTGGTTTGGACCCACTGGGCATGCAATGGATTCGAAGTGATGAGTAGGCAAAAAACCACAAGTAGTTGTCGGAAAAAGTCTTTCATCTGTTTCTCCTTTTGTGAAATAGTGATGGGCAAATGCAACAATCCCCGGCGACAATTATAGAAACCCGGGTTGAAAAGCAGGAACCACAGAGATTGCAGAGAAAGGATCTTTTGTTGTTTCCAATTCAACTTCTTTTCTGAGTGCTCTCTGCTGTCTCTGTGGTTAAGCTCTTCTTTGATGGGTTTCCAACCTAGTTTCTCGTGAAAACCTCATCGAATTGTTCCTCTTTTTTTACTGATGTTTTTCTCGTTTGAGTAAAGTCGCCAGTTTGCATCCGAAAGTTCTACACGCCGCTTGACAGCAGAATCCGATTCAACAGAACTTGCTTGTATCACTTCCTCTTTAACGCCTCGGACCGAACTTATTTCAACAACATCAACCGCTTTGTCTGCACAAAATCATTTGTCACAAGCGTGTACAAGTACACGCCGCTCGAGAGAGCGCCCGCGTCGAACGATGTCTTGTAGTGTCCCGGCTCTTGGTCCTGACTGACAAGCGTGGCCACTTCCTCCCCGAGAACGTTGTATATCCTCAGTACGACATGTGTTGCCTTCGCTAGCGCGTACTCAAAGGTTGTAGATGGATTAAAGGGGTTGGGGTAGTTCTGTGACAAGCGGAATTCCATTGGCAGACCTGAAGGGAGTTGTTCGGAGATTTCGGTTGTTGGACCGAGCAAGATGCGCGTAGCAAGAAACCCACCTTCAAGGACTGTGTTGCCTGCGGTCGCCCTGCCAACAACAGCCTGACCATAGGCGGCAGCAAGAAAGAGCTGGGGAGTTGCAGCCCGGCCACCACCGGCGTGGAATGCTGACCAAGACACGACGACATTTTGCGCCTCCATCCGACCGGCTGGGGCAATCAACGCAAGAAGCACGAAACAAACGACTCTAAGTTGTTGGTTCATGTTTGGTTCTCCCATAGTGCAATCACATTCGACGGGTCTATGTTGAAAACTGGGCGACGCATGACTCTTTCCTTTTGTTAGAGAGGCAAGACCATGAGTGAACTGGATTGCAGCCAAGCGTAGGCATTGGTTCCTGAAAATGAGTAGTGGATGACTTCGAAGGTGACTGTGTAGGTTCCGGGTGTGAGATCATACATGAAGTTGCTGATGGTGAACCCCGAGTACATGCCATTTGCCGTTGCAACATAATTGAAATCACCCACAACGCCGCCATTGACAAGGACTCGTATGCGGTCCTCGGTATAACTACACGCAAGGCAACTTACACTTCTGAAGCTGAAAGTGCCGTTGATAACGAGCCTTGAATTTGAGCTGGCATTGATTGTATATGAATGATTGTTGAAGACAAACGAAGTCGTGGTACTAGTCAGAAGAGGAGTGACTTGCGATTGATTGCTGAAATAGGTTTGGAGAATGCCGCTGAGCGGCTGCCACTGAGCAGGGGCGCCTGATCCCCCCGTTGTCAATACCTGTTTCGCTGTTCCTGTGTTTCCGCTTACAGCCAAAGCTCCGTTGGGTTTTACTGCAAATCTTTCATTGAACGTACCTGCTGCATCATAACCGATAGCCACGTCGGCATTGGGATTGTCCGAGTAAATCTGCAGCCTGTTGCCGGAAACACCAAAACCCACGTCACCCGTTGCACCCGGATACAGCGTGATCTTCTTGCCGAGTGCCGGAGGAAATGCCAGCGGCGCGTTCGGTGTACTTGTCCCAATACCAACATTCCCGTTTCCTTTGATCCTCATTCTCTCAGTGAATGAGCCGCTTGTGCCATAGCCGAAGAGTATGTCACTACCGATTACATCTGTATGAATCTGCAGTTGTCCTCCCTGAATGCCGAAGCCATAGTGTGGTCCTGATTGTCCCCACAAGGATATCTTGTCCCCTGAGGTAGATCCAAAGCTGAGAGGGAAGCCTGGTGTGATAGTTCCAATACCAACGTTGCCGGAGGAATAATGGATGTTTGCCCCGCTTGTAGTCCATTGACTGGTCGACAAAGGAACACCGTTCTTGAGAATATCGGCTGCATTGATTGAACCATTCACATCAAGCCTGAATGACGGCGTTGTTGTCCCGATGCCGATATTCCCTGAGTTGTAGAAAAGATTGACGCCGTTTGTTGTCCACTGACTGCTTGAAAACGGGACCCCATTCCGAGAGATCTCGGTCGCATTAATGGTGCCATTGACGTCCAGTTTGAATGAGGGCGTTGAAGTGCCAACACCGACGTTACCATTCTCAAGCAGGGAAAACCTCCCACCAGCGGTTCCTGGTGCATCGATCATGAACGTACCGAACCCTCCGAAACTCGCAAGAGCTCCCCCCGGATTATCCGTCTGAACCCGGAGACCATTGTTGGAGTCCTGAACAGAAAGTCTGTGCGTCGAAAATGATGTCCCGATCCCAACATTGCCTCCGGTATAGTGTGCCGTTGATCCATTGAGCTGCCATGGGCCAGTACTGCCTGCAACGCCGACGGAATCATTGCCGGCTGCCCATGAGCTGCCGTTCCATTTCATGACCTGCCCGTTGGCCGCTCCGTTTTGTCCAATGTCAGAGAACTGGATTGAGCCGTTCTGGATCTTTGCGCTGGTCACTGCGTTGTCCGCAATGCCGGAGGTTGTTACTGCATTCGCACCAACTCCACCGGCAATCCGGGCGCTGTCTGCCTTTTCAGAGGACAATGAATACGGAGTCGCAGTCATCGCTGTGCGCGGCGCGAGTTCAGTCCCGGTCCCCACCTGCACACTCAACCAATACTGCGCGTTGAAATGCATTGAACCGGGAAAGGGTGTAGCGTCTCCGAGAGAAGTTGAGAACAGCCCGCCTTTGAGTTGGAGGGACTTGGATTCGGTCCATATCGCTGAGCCTCCTGAGCTTGATTGATAGAGGCGGAACGTCATGGTATATGCGCCGTCCGGTCTGGGTGTGCCGGCGCTGTCTGTCAGTATCCCTTGATAGGAGAGTGTTCGCGGAATTTGCGCGAGCAAAGGGAGAGTGAAGATGGAAACCAACATGCACATTGAGAGTGTTCGTTTCACGGATAGATCTCCCGAGTTGTTGATGAGGTGTGTTCGTGTGGATAAATGTACTTTCTGGATGCCGGTGTAGCAATCACGCGGGCGCGTGAATCAAAAAAAATCACGCGAACGCGGGAGACCGAGGGATGATTCTCAAGGGGAATCGGCAGGATGGCGTGATAATCCACGCTTGTTGGCGCCCAACTATTTTAGCAGAACGAGTTTCTTCGTTTCGACGAAATCGCCAGCCATGAGTCTGTAGAAGTACACGCCGCTGGCGAGATGTGAGGCCTTGAATTCAACGGACTTTTCCCCCGCCTCACTGAATCCGTCGAGCAGAGTCGCCACCTCTCGGCCAAGGATGTCGTACACCTTAAGACTCACTCTTGCTGCTTTTGGCAACGCGAACCTGATCGTCGTTCTTGGATTGAATGGATTCGGGTAATTCTGATCCAGGTTTACTTGCGATGGAACCCCATCGGTGCGAGGCTCATTGACTCCGGTGGTAATACCACCGCCGCCGAGCGTTCCCCTGCTTGACACGTTTTGGGCGTAGATATGCCTTACTCCACTTCCGAAAGTATCGGTGCGGCCATCCATCCACGCGATGATCGCTCCGCCTGCAAGATCGCTTGTGGTGCTTACACCTTGGAATGGTTGTGGAGTATTCGCTAATGTGATCGGCACTCCATTGCGGGCCCACAAGATCGAGCCTGTGGAATCAATGCGTTGTGCAACGATATTCAATTTGTTATCCTGAAAGACATTTTGCCGGGCCAGGATAATCATTGCGCCTTGCTGATTGTCGCTCATGATTGTTGACTCAAAACATTTTAAGGTTGTATCGCTGATGGCAACACCGTTCGTGGACCAGCGGGGAATACCGGCGGAATCAATACGCTGGGCATACGCATCACGGTAACCGCCGATCCGTCGTTCGTCAAGCCATGACAAGATCGCGCCATGCGAACCATCGGTGACAATTCCACAAAAGGTCTTAGCTCCCGCAACTGATACAACAGCAATTCCATTCGTAGTCCATATTGTCTGTCCCGATGAATCGACCTGTTGTGCGTAAATGTCATTGCCGCCAACACGATAATTGACCCAGGTAACGATTGCCCCGCCAACACCGTTGCTAACAAGCACTGCTGATCCCTGGTGACCCGACGCATCGCAGATACGAACGCCGTTCGTCGTCCACCGCGCAACCCCGGTTGGGCTCACCCTTTGTGCATAGATGTCCCCAATCCCTCCGTTGCGTTTGTCAGTCCAAGTCATGATAACACCACCGAACCCATCGCTGGCGATCTCGAATTCGCCTGAGTTGTAAAGTGTTGTATTGACGAGTACCCCCCCGGGGTTCCACCTTACCGCACCTGATGAGTCAACCTTCTGAGCAAAGAACGAGACTGTTCCCAAATGAGTATCAGCCCATACCAATGTGGCCCCGCCGTGGCCGTCGGTCTTCGTTTTTACAATGTTTGGTCCCACTGGCAGAGTTGGAGCCGTAGCTATGAGAACCCCATTGTTCGCCCACAGTGCCTGGCCGAATCGGTTTATTTTCTGTGCCATGATATCAAAGGATCCCGTGCGTTGCGCTACCCATGTGACAATCGCGTTTCCTTCCCCATCCGCAATGAAATCGCGCAAGCTTGGGGGAAAGGTTGGAGTCCCCGGACCTACGGCAAGGGGAATACCATTATTCATCCATTGGAGTGCGCCGAAAGCATCTACCTTCTGCGCATAAACACCTGCGGTGGACGGAACCCCCGACCCATGGTTCCATGCAATGTACGCGCCCCCTTCTCCATCGCCTGCAACGAGGGGAGTACCCTGAGTCACTGTCGCTGTTGAGATCGGTATGTTTATGTTTGGGTCAGAAGACCAATAGAAGAGAGGGCTTTCAATCCCGTAAGGAGGGAGGGAAAGGATGTACTCGTAAAGTTCAGGCGTCATTTCTTGTATGTTGCTATCCAGACGATCGGTCATTGGAAACCCGGGTGTGTTCCGGAAATTGTATTGAAGGTTTGGCCAGTCGGCATACCCGGCAAGCTCGTCTCCGGGAGTTGCAGGGTTCGAAGCAGGATTGAAGTGGTTGATGTCAACGGGTTGACTCGAAATGGTTGTCGAGTCTCCATCCCCGTCCCAGTCAACAGCGGTATTCGGTTTCAACCTGGTTAGTCTGACCGTCCCGTCGGGACGAATGTACGGGATCTTCACATCGGGAAACAGCCCCGGAGGCGGATTGAGCCCTTGCGCTTCGTTTAGTTGCGGCTCAAAGAGACTAGGCAATTGGGCGACGGAATACCCCAGCCTCCATGTTCGTGGTATGATGTTCTGGGGAAGCTGAAACAAGTAGTTCATCACACTATAGTAGTTCGGTTTGAACTGGTCTTCATCTCCACCACCATGTCTGAGACCTAAGGTGTGTCCCAATTCATGCATGAAGGTACCAGCCTGCTGGGAAGGGCCTTGCTCTGAGGGATTAAAGGCCCCGAGGGAAACAAAGAAGTCGAAGCCCGGGTTACCGGGGAGAACCCTTGCGTTTCCGCTTGGGAATGTGGTTCCATTGAGGCCTGGCACAGGGAACCGGTCAGCGAAGATGCAGTAGCGATAGACGAGGCTTTTTGCCTCAAGTATGTTCTCCCAGTTTAGAGAGGCTCGCTCGGCCGTCGTCCCAAAATGGATAACCTTCTCGATTTGAAATTCCGGCCACGGGTCTGCTGCCCATGGCCTTGCAAAGACGACATCAGTTGGATCCAATTCCGTGTGCAGGTTGATTCCACGGTTTCCATCGGGGTTGTTGACAAGATCGTTGCTCACGTTTGCAAATGCGCTCTCCACATTCCTGAGGGTCGAAGCGGCCGGTTGATAGGGCGCCATAAAATCCACTTCCACAAAAATATCCTTGTGCCGGGGGTTCGCTTGCTTTGCTGCCAGGTTGAGATCAATAATTCCGTCGGCATTGACATCAAGGCCTTCAGTTTCCCAGCAATCGAGAATCCCATCGCCGTCAGTGTCCTTCATGCAGAGCGCCCGCGAGAACTCTGAAGTATTTCCGTTTGGATCTGTTGCCGTTGCCGTAATGAAATGGGAGTCGGGTACGGCCACCGACAATGTGGTTGCGATATCGGCCTTACCAAAGGCGTTGCAGGTTACCGTTGTGGTTCCGATCCATGTTTCTCCCTCTCCAAAGAGGGTGGCGTCACGTTTCTTGTTTCTGTAGAAATCGAGTGCGTAGGTAGTGTTGGGTTTGCTGTTCATCCTTCCCCGAATACGTATGGAAGTCGGCGTGATGGAGGCAGAATCGAGAATCGGAAAATTCTGCAGACCGTTGGCGCCTTCGTCTGAATCCAGTGGGTCGTTTGGAGTGAATCCTCGTGGCGCAAGATCAATCCCCATGCTGTCGTTCGAGAAGATGGAATTGTATCGAATCAGGTTGTTGGTGCCGGAAGAGTCATACACACCGATCTTCTTGTTGTACGCAATGATGTTGCCCTCCGATGGGTCGCTGCCGCCGATAGTGTCATTGGATGCAATGAGAAACACTCCATGTCCCCAATTGCCCCGATCAGTCGATCCATTGATATCGGTGCCAATGCGATTTCCCCTGATAACGTTTCCAGTTGCAGTATCTCCTTGAATTACAATGCCATTCCCTCCGTTCCCTGCAATGGAATTCTCCGCCTGCGGGTGTGCGCCGCCAATAACATTACCTGGCGCATCAATGATGTTGATGCCGCTGGCGAGATTCGGCAGCAATCCCGAGCCAGTTGGGATAAAAGGGGCTCCAATGAGGTTGCCCTCAATTCGGTTTCCCGTGGAGGCACCTCCAATAATTCTAATGCCATTCCTCCGGTTTCCTGAAATCCAGTTCGCGGCTCCACCCAGCGTTCCTCCGATGGTATTGTTGGGAGATTGCAGGATAACGACGCCATCCCAATTTCCAAATGAATAAGTCGCACTTGGTGGGGCGCCAATGATATTTCCCTGAACCACATTGTTGGTCGTCGTCGGACCTTCAATGATCAATCCCGGCAGGTCATCGACTGATCCTGAAATGATATTGCGTCCCGCGGTTGTCGTATGGCCGATCAGGTTGTTGGATGCTCCGTTAAGGATGTAGATACCATGAGAATTCTCCATCACAGTAAGTGCGAGGTCACCAGTTCCAATTCGATTACCTTGAATGATGTTATTCGACGTCCCTGTGCCATTAAGGGCAATGTTAGGATAGTCGTTTCCCGAAATCAGATTTCCGGTACCTAATCCCAGCCCTCCTATGGTGTTGTTGGAAGGCCCGTCGTAAAGGAACACACCGTTCGTCGTGCCGGAGAGGTCAACCATGCCTGTTCTATCTGTTCCGATGAAGTTTCCGATCACCCTATTGCCGGTGGAACCTGATCCCTCGATCATAACATGTGGGAAGTGATTCCCTGCGATAACATTGCGACCTGAGATGAGCGAATCTCCAATTCTGTTGTTCGCAGAATTCAGAATATGTACTCCATAGGCCAGGTTGGGCACGCTGTCGCTCCCTGCCGCATTCGTGCCGATGAAGTTTGTCTCGATGATATTATTCCCGCCGGAAACAAGACGAATAGCCGGAGCTTGGAACCGGTTAAGGACCAGGCCGCGAATGGTGGAATTGCCTGCTACCAATACCAGACCCGGGTAATAGTTGCCAAGGCGTGTTCCATCAAGTTCGATGATGGGTGTGCCAGCGTACCCTGGCTGTGTTGTTCCGTCAATTACCACCGGTGACATGAACAGCGGCAACCCTAATGGGATATTCGGTGCCAGGGTCACTGTTCCACTTCCAATACTGAAGTGGATATGGTCCAGACCGGGATTTGCGTTGGCATCCATGATCGCTTTAAGAAACGAGCCCACGCCAGTATCCGCAGTAGTTGTCACCATGAACGTCGTATGTGTGCCGTCCGTGGTGGTATCGACCTCAACATAATGTCCCGACTCGGGTGGCAATTGAAGGGGCTTTGATTCGAGACGGGATGAGAGAGCGGCTTCTTCCGACAAACCACCGATCTTCACTGCGAAGGATGGGGGAGAGTACCAGACCTTGACTCGCGGTGTCTTTGAAGGATGGGGAGCCTGTGCCTTGGTCTGAAGAACTGCAATCAATAGAAGAAAGACAGCAATAAATACTCGAACTTGGCGCATGGGAATCTCTTGGGTATGTGAGTGTGTCAGATTCAATATACCAGTCGTTGCCACCCATTCAATCACGCGGGCGCGTGAATCGACAAAAATCACGCGACCGCGGGAGACCGAGGGATGATTCTCAAGGGGAATCGGCAGGATGGCGTGATAATCCACGCTTGTTGGCGCCCAACTATTTTAGCAGAACGAGTTTCCTCGTCTCGACGAAATCGCCAGCCATGAGTCTGTAGAAGTACACGCCGCTGGCGAGATGTGAGGCCTTGAATTCAACGGACTTTTCCCCCGCCTCGCTGAATCCGTTGACCAGCGTTGCAACCTCTTGCCCGAGGATGTTGTAGATCTTGAGACTGACAAGTGACCGTTCAGACAATGTGTAACGAATCGTTGTACTCGGGTTGAATGGATTGGGATAATTCTGCTGCAAGGTTGCTTCCAATGGAAGCTCTCTTGATGGTGATTGATCGATTCCGGTGGTTCCTCCTCCACCGAGCTCGCCATTATCCGTAATGTTCTGGGCGTAGATATGAGAAAAATTCCCCCCCTGAGGTTGAGGACGTTTATCTTCCCAGGCGAAAATTGCACCACCTTGGAGATCGCTCGTTACTGCAGGGAAGCTTTTCGGCGCGTTCACCAACGAAACCGGAGCACCATTCATCGCCCACCGCACAACACCCGCAGAATCCACGCGTTGCGTACAGATATCTGCAGTATTCGATTGGAATCGGAGCCGCTCCCAGACCACAATAGCACCCTTATGTGTATCAGTAGTGATCTGAGGCCGAAAGCAATTGTTTGTGTCGCTGACACAAAGTGCAACACCGTTCGGAGTCCACAACGCAGATCCGTTTGAATTCACCCGCTGTCCATAAATGTCAAAAAAACCAGTTCTTCTTTGGTCTTGCCAGGAGAATACCGCTCCACCAGCGCTGTCGCTGACTACACCAAGGTATTGCTTGAGCCCGGTTACGGAAGTGAGTTGAACGCCGTTCGTTGTCCACAAAGTTTGGCCGGATGAATCCACGGTTTGAGCATAGATATTTGCCGCGCCTTCGTAGTTTACCCAGACTACTATGGCGCCACCAACACCATTGCCCGTTAACACGGGAGCGCTTTGCCGGCCCGCAACATTACAAATCACTTTGCCCGTGGATGGCCAGAGAAGAACCCCGCCCCCACTGATTCGTTGAGCGTAGATATCATAATTGGAAATGCCATTACGTGTATCGGTCCACACAATGATAGCACCACCATGACCATCGGGAACGAGTTGAAATTCGTAGTAGTTATACGGAGTGGTCGTAATCAAGACGCCGCCCTGATCCCACCGGACAGTACCAGAAGCATCAACCCGTTGGGCAAAGAGAGAGTACGAACCAAACCGTTTGTCTCCCCATACAAAAATGGTTCCGCCTTCACCATCGCCTGTCATTTCCACCTGTCCGATTCCCACTACCGCCGGAGACCGTAGTATCGTCGTGATGGATACTCCCTGACTTGTCCATTGTGCCTGGCCAAAATTGTTGAGCTTCTGTATCAACAACTCATCCCGCAATTGACTCGGGCTTACTGTCTGGACCGAGATAAAAGCAACAATCGAGCCCCCGTTACCATCCGGCATGATATTCCGGGGAGCTTGCGGATCAGAGGAAGGAGCAATCTTGATTCCGTTATTCATCCATTGTACCGCGCCGGAAGCATCGATGCGTTGCACCATGCACGCGGGAGTTGTTCCAAACGGCGGGGTCACCACCCTGTTGTCCGTCCAAGTAATATATGAACCTCCACCACCATCACTCACAGCGCGGGGTCCGGTCTGTTCACGTAGTGCCGTACATACCGGAATATTCGCATACGGATCAGATGACCAATGCACCAACGGACTCTCGATGCCGTATGGTGGAAGAGACTGCAGGTACGAGTACAGTTGCCAGGACATTTCATGAAGGGATGTGTCGCCAAGTTCAGGCCGCGGAAAAGTCGGTGAATTGCGGAAGTTGTATTTCAGGTTCAGCCAGTCGGAATATCCTGAGAGCGTTTCACCCGGCGTTGCTGGGAATGCAGACGGATAGAAATAATTGATGTCAACAGGAACACTCGCATAGGCGTTTGAATCGCTATTTCCATCCCAGTCGGTTGAAGTGCCAGGTTTCAGCCTCGTGAATGCAACCGATCCATTCGGACGAATGTAGGGAACCTTGACGATGGGAAAGACTCCGGGAGGTGGATTGAGTCCAATAGAGTCGTGCAACTGGGGCTCAAAAAGGTCCGGCAATTGTGCAACCGAATATGTGAGTTTCCAGGAATTTGGCGCCTGATGGTTCTGAGGAAACTGCCACATGTAGTTCATCACGCTATAGTAGTTCGGCTTGAAGACTGAGTGGTCACCTCCCCCGTGACCAAGCCCAAGTGTATGCCCAAGCTCATGCATGAATGTTCCCGCCTGCTGCTGGACTGTTCCACCGGTAGTGGGGAAATTCCCAAGAGTGACAAAGAAATCATTCGTCGTGGTACCGATCGGGCTGCCTTGCGGGATGCGTGCAAAGCCGCTATTGTCACCAAGTCCGAATGAATCCGCGAAGATGCAATACCGGTACACGAGTTTCTTCGCCTCCAGAATATTTGCTGCATTGGAATCCGCTCTCTCGGACAATAAACCAAAGTGACTTGTCTTTGCCGCAAGAAACTCCGGCCACGGGTCAGCCGCCCACGCTGCTGTTGGTATGATATCGTTCGACTCGAGTTCAATGTGAAGATTGATACCATTGTTCCCGTCAGGGTTGTTGACAAGCGAATTACTCACTCCAGCGAATGCCGTATACACAAGAGAGAGTGCGGAACTTGCAGGGGCAAACGGCGCCATGAAGTCAACCTCGACGAAAATGTCCTTGTGGAATGGATTTGCCCCGAGCCCCCACAAATCGTAGTCAATGACACCGTCGGCATTGACGTCAATGCCATCGCCCTGCGTCTCCCAACAATCGAGGATGCCGTCACCGTCGGAGTCCTTCATGCAGACCGCACGAGAGAACTCGGATGTATTTCCATCCGGGTCTGTTGCCGTTGCCGTGATAAACTCACTGGAAAGCGTATTGAATGGGAGAATCTCATCAATGGTTGCGACCCCTTGAGCATTGGTTGTAACGGAGGCATCCCCAATCCACTGACGCCCTTCTCCAAAGAACGAACGATCTCGAAGAGAATCTTTGTAAAACTCGAGGGTAAAGGTTGTATTAGGAGTACTGTTCAGCCTGCCGAGAACCTTCACCGCCCCGGGAAGAACTCTTGCTGAATCGAGAATAGGAAAGTTCTGAATATTGTTCGGCCCCGAATCGGCATCAAGCGAATCGTTGGGTGTTATCCCGCGTGGGGCAAGATCAATCCCCATCGAGTCGTTCGAGTAGATGCTGTTATGGCGAATGATGTTTCTTGTGCCAACGGAATCAAATACCCCTATCCCCCCGTTAAACGCGATGGTATTCCCGTCAACTAATGAACTTCCGCCGATAGTATTTCCGGATGCAATGAGCATGACTCCATGAATCCAATTGCCGTGCTGGTCATTCACGGCAACACCACTTCCATCATCCCCGATAAGGTTTCCTTGCACGACATTCCCCGTTGCAGTGCTTCCCCTGATGATGACGCCGTGATGTCTGTTATCGGAAATTGAATTCCCTTCCCCTGCGCCGGATCCGCCGATGAGATTGTTCGGCGCATCCTCGATGAACACACCGCAGCTTCCGTTCCCAATCAACTGTGAGATCGTGGGTTCAAACGGCGCTCCCATGTAGTTCCCCTGTATTCGATTGCCTGATGCCTGGCTTCCGGAAATCAAAACCCCATTCCTGATGTTTCCCGAGATCAGATTTCTCGCTCCGGGTGTTGTACCGCCGATTAGGTTGTTCCGTGCATTGAGAATCAACACGCCATCGTAGTTGCCAAAGTCGTAACTGCGATTGGGAGGCGCACCAATCACGTTTCCCTGTACAATGTTGTTTGTTGTTGATGAATCGGCCAACATGACTCCTGGCGTCTCGTAATTGGAGCACGCAATGATATTCCGTCCCGCAATCGAAGTATCTCCCACAAAGTTGTTCGACGAACCATTCAGAATATAGATACCATTGCCATTGACGAACGTTCCGAACCCGGTCCAGTTCATGCCAATCCGGTTACCCTTGATAATATTGTTGGATGTTCCGACACCGTTCAATGCAACGTTGGGATAGTCGTTTCCGGATATCAGATTGCCGGCAGTTCCGTTGGTACCACCGATGGTATTATTTGACGCGCCGAGCAAAATAAAGATGCCGTTTGTTGTGCCGGAAATGTCAACGAGTCCGGTCTTGTCAAGCCCAATGATATTCCCCATCACCCGATTGCCTGTCGAGGGAGTTCCCTCGATTAGAACATGGGGATAGTGGTTTCCTGCTATGACGTTACGATGAGTACCGAGCGAATCGCCGATCAAATTGTTCGCTGAATTGAGAATGTGAATTCCGTAGCCGAGGTTCGGCAGACTGTCTGTTCCGGCAAGGTTGGTGCCGACGAAACAGTCCTGAATGATGTTGCCTCCCAGTGAGACAAATCGAACTCCATACCCCTGACATCGATTGATAACAAGTCCGCGGATACTCGAGTTTCCCGCAGCAAGGGCTAGCCCCGGGGCGAACGTGCCGAGGTAGATTCCATCCAACTCAATCAACGGACTCCCCTGATATCCGGGTTGAGTCGTTCCGTCAATGACGACTGGCGAAGTAAAAGGAGGTAACCCCGCTGCAAAATGTGGCGTCAGTGTTTGTGGTCCGCTGCCGATGCTGAAGTGAATGAAGTCGAGGCCAGGATTGTTGTTTGCATCCACGATGGCTCTGACGAGTGATCCGGCGCCTGTGTCTGCCGTCGTTGTCACCAGAAATGTTTGGTGCGATCCATCCATCGACGTATCGACGTCAAGATAGTATCCTTGATTCGGCGCAGATGTGTGAACAACCGAAACTCGATGTATTCCGGGGGAAGCGTTCTGAGAGCCTGATGGCATGCTTTCGTAGTATGATGGCTGCGAGTACCTTACCTTGACGCGAGGCGTCAAGGCAGGATGAGGAACCTGTGCATTGTTCTCAAAGGCTACAAGCAGAAGCAGGCAAACAGTGATGAATGCTCGGAATCGACGCATGGATAATCCCCTGGATGTGTTAAGAGTTCAGGATTCAATATATCAGTCGTTGCCACCCGTTCAATCACGCGGGCGCGTGAATCGGCAAAATCACGCGAACGCGGGAATGAGGGAGAACGCCAGAAATCGGAAAAATGAAGCAAGGATGGACGTTTCGAGCTACAGGATATTCTCTTTGAGGGCTTTGGTTACTGCATTTACGCGGGAATTCACCTGCAGCTTTGTATAGATGTTACGGAGGTGAGTGTCGATCGTGTTGTGGCTGACAAAGAGCTTGTCGGCAATTTGTTTCTTGGAAAGTCCTTCCATAAGGTGTTGTAGAACTTCCTTCTCACGGGAGGAGAGGCCATAGTCTGTCTTTGTTTCGTGGGTCTGTGCAAACATGGCGAGGATCTTCCGCGCGATGTTTGGATTTACCGGAGCCCCGCCGACAAGGATCGATTCCAACGAGTCAATGATCGAGTCAAGCGTTGCGCTCTTGTGCAAATATCCGGATGCACCTGCGCGAATTGCGAGGAAGATGTTTTCGTTGTCTTCGAACACCGTCAACATGATCACCTGTACAGCAGGAACGAGAGCCTTGATTCGCTTGATGCCCTCGATGCCGTTCATCCCCGGCAGCCCGATATCCATCAGGATGATGTCAGGAGGCGAATCCCGCTCGATGCAGACGAGAGCGTCTTCGCAGCTGTGGAACACTTGCTGGCATGAAAGGCTCTCTGTGCTGTTGATGAGCTCCGCCAGGCTCCCGGCGAAGCCCCTACTGTCTTCAATAATCCAAACGGTTCGTATGTGCTGTTTTCCCATGGTCGAAGTATACCGTTATCGAATGTCGTATGCCATCACGCGCACGCGTGGTTTTCACACCCGAACGTCCAGAGCAACCGTCGTGCCCCCGCCAACCGTGCTTCTGACAGAGAGGTTTCCACCTATTTGGGTTGCCCGGCTGCGCATGTTATTCAGGCCGTTCCCATGCCCTGGAGATGCCGGCTCAAATCCCACACCATTGTCTGTGATGGTAAGGCTGAGCCGATGAGAGTGGACTTGAATCTTGATGGTGACGTTGGTAGCCCTGGCGTGCTTTGCAATGTTGTGCAGGATTTCCTTGTACATAAGAACGATGTTGCGCTTCACTTCCGGATCCATGTTGTCTGAGAGCTCTTCCAGGGGAGCATCGAATGCAACGTCCAGTTCGTTCAGTTGAGTATCGGCCAGGGACCTCATCTTCAAAACGATGTTATTGAGCGAATCATTTTTCGGATTCAGAAACCACACGACTTCCTTCATCATTTCCGATGCACGCAATGCCGACGTGCTGATGCTGGAGAGTTGCTGCTGTTCCTTCTCGGGAAGGGATACCTTGCGCAAAAGGAGTTGACTGGCAATCGTAATATGGCCAAGTTCACTCCCCACATCATCGTGAAGATCAGCTGCGATGCGGCCTCTCAACCGTTCTATCTCAAGAAGCCTTCGTACCCGGTAGCGGTAGAGCTCGTACAGAGTTCCAACGAGCGTGAGTACCACTGTGAGGCGGAACCACCATGTTTGCCAGAATGGGGGAGAGATTGTTATGAAGATGGATGCCCCTTGTTCATTCCAGACTCCATCGTTGTTTGTTCCTTTGACCCTGAACGTATACGAACCGGGATCAAGATGAGTATATGCAGCGTAGCGCCTGTTTCCGGTATGGATCCAGTTTTTATCAAAGCCTTCCATCATGTACGCGTACTGATTCTTTTCCGTTGCAGTAAAGTTGAGGGCTACGAATTCGAACGAAAAAAAATCCTGGTCATCGGAAAGATGAATCTCGTCCGGTCCGGTGTTGGACCGAAAAGGCATCATCGGTTCATTCAACACCATGAATCGAGTAATAACAATAGGGGGGATGTTCAAATTTTCTCTAACACTGTCGGGATAAAACGCGCTGATCCCGTTTGTTCCCCCAAAGTACATTCTTCCATCCCGTCCTTTGCAGGCAGAACCTGACCAGAAGAAATTGCTCTGTAGGCCCTCCGTTGCGGCGAAACTCTTGAATTTCCTTGTGTTGGGATCAAATCGTGATAGCCCGTTCTCCGTACTGATCCAAAGATTATTCCTCGCATCGGGAAGGATACCCTTGACATAGTCGTTTGCGAGCCCTTCGAACTGCGTGAATTGAGTGACGCTGTCTGCAGGAGGATAGTACTGATATAACCCGTTTCCCCAGGTTCCAATCCATAGAATACCAGATGAGTCTTCGACTACAGCCCTGACTGATCCCTGCACGCGGCTGGAACCATCAGGAGTCTTTCCGATTGGCGAAAACCTGCCTGTGCTTCTTTCGAACCGATAGAGTCCATTCCTCCCGTACATCGTACCGAGCAAGAGGTCCCCGTTGCGGGTTCCGGAAATGTGCCAGATGCCAAAGATATTATCTTTCTCCTTGATGTGAAAGTGAATGAACCTGCCCGTTCTATCGTCGTACTTGGTCAGTTGATCCAGTTGGTAGCCAATCCACAATGCACCGTCCTTGTCGAGGAACAGCGAGCGTATAAAATCGCTTCTCAGACTCGTCGTATCGTTCGGCTGATGATGGAACTCAACGACCGAATTGGTGCGGCGATCAAACCTCATGAGGCCGAATTGGGTTCCGATCCAGAGCCGACCATTTCTATCCTCACAAATTGCTGTTGTCGTTCCCCAGTTCCGGTGAGAGAAGTAGGGCATGAACCGGCTCTCATTTGCAATGTATTTGGTGATTCCGCTTTTATCTGTTCCGATCCAGAGTGTTCCTTCTGAATCTTCGCAGAGGGCAAGCACAGTATTACTGTTGATAGTGTTTGGATTCGACGGTGAGTGGAAATAGTGGGCGAACTGTTGACTGAGCGGATCTGCGCGGTTGACTCCGCCGCGATACGTGCCAACCCAAAGTGCCCCTGTCATGTCTTCGTAGATGGAATAGACTCTTTCCCCCAGTAACGAGTTCTTATCGTTTGCATCGGCCCGATAATGGGTGAACGAATTACTCGTTGAGTCGTAACGATCAAGACCGCTGAATGTTCCAACCCAGATTGTTCCTCGCCGGCCTTCACAGATCGAGAGCACGCGTCCGTCGGAGAGTGATGCGGAGTTCACACCGGTTCGAAACGTATCAGTTCGGTGGCTCTTCAAATGAAGTTTTTTCAACCCCTGATTTTGAACTACAAACCAGAGATACTCTTGAGATTCCAACAACAAGGTGACGGCCGCAGAGCTGTCCCCGGGGAAGTGCACTTGCTCACTTCTGCCAGTCGATGGGTTGTAGTGAAAAAGTCCACGGGATGTTCCTACCCATAGAAGTCCATCTCTTCCACTTTCGAGGGATAGTACCTGATTGTTGTAGAGGCCGAACTCGTCAGGGGCGATACCTGCAGGAACCGTGAATGTGCCTGTTTGCCGGTTGAATTTTCTGAGTCCGATGTCTGTGCCAACCCACATTTCATTTTGATCATCGGTGCAAGCAGTCGACCCATTGAAACTTACGCGAACATTCGTGAAGGCGTCTCGGTCCGGGTCATAACGGCTCATCACAGATGTAGAAGAGGCCCAAAGTGATCCATCACCATCAACAAAAAGAAAGGGGTATCTGTTTGCGGCGATGGAAGTGGAGTCGCGGGGACGGTGCTTATACACTTTGATTGAATAACCATCGTAACGGTTCAGTCCATCCTCGGTGGCGAACCACATGAATCCCTGCTTGTCTTGAATGATGGAGGTAACGATATCCTGCGATAGCCCCTGTTCGGTCGAGATATGATTAAATCGTATGTGATTCTGCTGGGACTGGGCCAGGCTCACCGTCGCGATGAATAGCCACAATGGACTGCGAAAAATGCGAAGCATGTTTGGTGGTGGTTTTGGATGTGAAGTTTGAACAAAGGTAGAGAATGAAATCGCGAGTTACAAGAGAAGGTCGGTCCATTGGTTCGAGGTTTGATAGCCAGCGAATGTGGATGGTTTCTGCTTCGCTCTATGAGAAGGCGCAAGTTTTTCCTCCTCGTTCCCTACCGAAGCCGTAGAAATCACAGAGACAACGAATAAGAACGTCTGAATGATCGAGCAACAGAACATAAAATTGCCCGCTCCATAGAAGTGATAGTAGTAGATCGAAAGGAGAGATGTACCTAGCGCCTACCGTCACTTGGACTGTTGGCAGCTTTGAAGCAGATCGATAATGTCCAGTATTGGTAGCCTTAACGGGGATCGAACCCGTATTTGAGCCTTGAGAGGGCTCCGTCCTAACCGTTAGACGATAAGGCCAAAACCGAATGGCAGTGAATCATGGATTTATGAACCGCAAGGAATTGTGCAGACTTATCAGTCAATCTGGCAATCTCAGCCTCACTTCGCTGCCCCGCAAGGAGTCGAACCTCGATAAACAGATCCAGAGTCTGCTGTCTTGCCATTAGACGACGGGGCAAATATCCATCTGCGGAAGCCCAATTTACTGATTTCCGCTTCTAATGTCAACGCGTCCTCATTTGTCCTGACAATGGTGGGGGAAAGAGAGCCGACAATACTCCTTGACTTTTACACTCAAATCCAATAGTTTCCTCCAACTTGTTTACACGATTTGTAAGTCGAGCCACGGCAGTTCTCTATCCCATAACATGTAGGAGGTTGGTTGAATGAAACGACTCATCGTCACAACACTGGTGTTGTTATTCTGTACGTGTTATGCTTCCCTTCTTGCTCAAGAAACGCAAGGGAAGTGGGCGTTGGGTTTTCATGGTGGAGCAAATATCTGGTATAATGATTTCAATAAAACCAAAGTCTCCCCGGGTGGCGAAGTAATGCTTCGGTACGGTCTTTCCCGATATGCTTCCCTCGGGATTACAGGTGGCTACGAGGTATTCAAAGCACAGCAAGTTCCGGTGAATGTGAAACCAAACTATACGTACGACTATTTTAGACTGGATGCCATCCCTGTGGCATTGCAGGTCTGGGTTCATCTGGCACCCGGAAAGACCGTATCGCCATATTTGTATGCGGGCGCCGGAGGGATTTTTTATAAGCGAAAAGATTTCGCCAACAATTTTGTTCCGGATAACAAGTATAAGAACTCTCTCCTTGTTCCAGTCGGTGTGGGGCTTGAAATCTTTGCAAGCAGAAAGGTCTCTGTCATTCTTGAGGGCGGATTCCGGATGATGGATGATAAAACCGATGCCCTTGAATACAACAAAAATGATAGTTGGGTAACAGGAAAAGCCGGCATCAATATCTTCCTCGGCAGTGGAGATGGGGATGATAACGACAACGACGGCCTTACGAATGGTGAGGAGCGAAAGTTGGGCACAAACCCCGACAATCCTGATACTGATGGGGATGGTCTAAAGGACGGAGAGGAAGTGAAAAGGTACAAGACCAACCCCCTTCAAAAAGATACTGATAGTGACGGCCTTGCTGATGGCGACGAAGTCTTGAAATACAAGACCGATCCTGCAAAATCCGACACTGATGGTGATGGACTTTCAGATGGTGACGAAGTGCTGAAATACAATACCGATCCATTAAAGATTGATACGGACGGGGATGGTTTGAGTGATGGTGATGAGAATGTGAAGTACCGGACCGACCCGCTCAAAGTCGATACTGACGGTGATGGCCTCTCTGATTGGGATGAAGTCAAGACGTACAATACCGATCCGACCAAGCCCGATACGGATGGCGATGGGTTGACCGATAGTGAAGAAGTCAAGCAATACCACACCAGTCCGCTGAAGTCAGACACGGACGGCGGAGGTGTGAATGACGGCGTGGAAGTTCAGCGGAAGACGAATGCGTTGAATCCAAAGGATGACGTTATGAAAGAAACGATCATTCTTGAGAGAGGGAAAACGGTTATTCTGGAAGGTGTCAACTTCACCAGCGGTAGTGCCACATTGACGAAATCGTCCGAGAAAACTCTGGAGAAGGCATATTATGCTCTGCTTGGTAATCAGGATATCGTTGTCGAAATTGCCGGCTATACCGATAATGTTGGCAAGCGAGAGGCAAATGATAATCTCTCTGCACGCCGCGCTCAATCCGTGAAGTCATGGCTTGTCAGGAAAGGCATTCCTTCGAATCGCCTGACAACTGTTGGGAAAGGCATGCGTGACCCGATTGCCCCCAACGATTCCCAGGACGGTCGTGCCCAGAACCGCCGTATTGAATTCCATGTGATGAAGTAACACCGGTGGGATAAGAACCTTGCCGCCTGCCCGCATTGACCGGGCAGGCGGTTTTGTTTTTACTCGATCATCTGCCGGGTTCGTGGGGTTGTTAAGGTGGTTCCATCATTTCTTTGGCTCTCCAAATCGCGAACGAAGCTCGGCAAGTGTGGCTGCCACATTCCGGTCGGTCGGAAACGATACGGAGAGTTGTTCGTAGAGATATTTGAATCGGCGTTCGTCTTCTTTTGGAGCGATCTTCCGGATGCGCGTTGATGCGAAGTCCAGCATATAAGGCAAATGTCCCTTGATGCAGGCACGTAACAAATGTTCGAGGGAGGAGAGTTCGCCGGTGGAATCTGAGAGGCCTTTGTATGCGAGCGCCTGATAGAAATACGCATCGGGGTGGGAACGGAGTGTGATCTCGAATTCAATTTTCTGAAGAGCCTCTGTATATCGATGCAGCGATACCAGGGCAGCCGCCTCCACGAGATTGGATTTTGGATATCGTGGTGAGAGTGTCTGCAACTCTCTCGTTGCTTTGATAGCTTCCGAGTCTCTGTCTTCTATGAGAAGCGCGAGCGCGAGATTCGACCGGGCAAGAAGAGTGTGAGGGTCTAATGTTACGGCCTGCTGGTATTCGCTAATGCTTAAAGCAACGTCATTTGACTGCCCTGCAAGCATTCCCTTGATGATATGGCCATCTGCTCTATAGGCGTTCCATTGCTGACTCCCGTACCAAAAGGCAAAAACCACCCAGGCGATCAGCGGGACACCGGAAATCCATCTGGGTGAATGCAACGCTACCGCTATTTGTGTGTTTTGTCGGGCGGGGAGTGAAGCCAGTACTCCCATCAGCAGCCAGGCAGTCGCCCCAACAGGTGCAACTCTCAACGACATGTTTGTGAGATTGTCTATGACAATTGCAACAAGCGAGCACAGCAATCCGGCACGCAGCAGCCGATCCCGTTCGTTCTCCTTCGGCCCAGCCTTCACGCCTGCAACGACTAATGTTCCCAAAATCAGGAGATACAAGATAACTCCGGCGCCCCCGAGCTCAACCGCAGTTTCAATCAACTCATTGTGGGCATGAGGAACGATGTCTTCGCTCTTGACAATCCAATACTCCGGAGACCTGTACTCCAGCATTACCGTTTCATAACTACCGAGACCGTGGCCAAAGTATGGAGCAGCTTTGAACGCGTCACGCCCCGCCTCCCAAAAGTACAATCTTCGCGCCAACGATGAGCTGGAATCTGTGCTGAATGATGCTTGAATTCTCCCGATGAGATTGGGAGAGACTACTACTGCTACAACTGCAGCACCAAACAGTCCAACGATTGTCCAGATCAACATGTTCTTCCTTGTACGCCTCAATAAGATGCCGAGGAGAATCACAGAGACCACAAGCGCAGCAATGCTGCTTCGGGTTGACGTTACAACAAGAATGAAGAGAAGGCTGCATAATAATGTGATCAGTCCCCACCGCTCCCGAACTGTTCTTTCCTTTGCCATTGTAAACGCCAGAAGGGTTGGGAAGAGCAATACGATATACCCGCTGAGGTATGTGGCATTCGTCAACGTTGAAATGACCCGGCGATCCTTTCCGATAAAGAACTCAAGAGGCAGGGCATTGGCAAAGAAGTAGACCACCAATCCGATAAGGCAAACGATCGAGGCGATCACCGCAAGCGCTCGTAAGAGTCTGTCGAGGCTTCGATGTGTAGTGAAGAGTTGTGTTCCTGCAAAAAAACAAATGATGAATGGAACCCAGATTGCAAGGGCCTGCCAACTGTTCCACGAGTACTCTGAAACAAATGGAGAAACAATGATGAGAAAGAGGAATAGCAACACGGGAGCATCGGCAGGTGAGCGGCGCGCTTCCAGTTGTTGGCACCACACTGCCTGAGAAAGAAAGACCATCACAAGGAGACTCGCGAAGAGCACAAGAAGCGGGGTCTTTACAAAACCACTATCGTAGGAATTAATGGTGATGACTAACGTCGTTGACGCCAGCAGTAGATAGGCAATCCAGTGGAGCACTTCCTTCTTCGTAAAAAGGGTTCGATCAGTGCTTGGGATGTATTGAGGAGTTGGGCGTTTTGGACTCATACAATCAAAATCTCCGATTTCAGATTCAAAGTCAACCATTTAGTTGCCTGAGGGTGCATTGTGGTGGCTTTGACTTTCAACTCATCATTCACTACATTTAACCAGGTTATTTCAAGTTCCTCTCGATTGATTCTTGCAACAACTGATTCAGAAGGTTCCGGTGGTAAGAGCTTTACGGGTTGGTGGGACGGCAAAAAATCTGTTTGAGTCAGAACAAGCCGGGATGCTCATACAACAATTCAAGGACATAACTCAATTACATCGCAGCCCTGACGACGAGGACGGTCGCCAGAATGTTGCACAGCCCGCCAAGACGCATTCCACGAAAATGGTCGCAGCAGAACCATCCCCCAAAGGGCAGACGAGCACGATCGCGACTCTGGCCAATGAAATCTCCTCGTATCTGTTTAAGTACCTCGCCGGATTCCGCATCCCGACGCATTTTATGGATAAGGTCTCCAGTTCTGAGATGCTTGTCAAGCAATTGACGATGATTCCTCTCGAGGTGCGCATCCATAATGTCGCATCAGGAGAGTTCAGCAGGCGTTTTGGAATGAAGGAGGGGAGTGAATTAACAGTTCCGGTCATCGAACATTACTACAAGAGTCCTGATATCGGGAGTCCTTTGGTCAACGAGTTTCACGCATATTCGCTTGGCATTGCCACACCGGATCAATTGCGTTCTATGAACCGTCTTGCGTCCAAAGCAAACGTCGTTCTTAAATCCTTTTTTGATCGGCGGGAATTGAAACTGTTGAGTATGAGTCTGGAGTTTGGCGCCTCTGGCAATCAAGTGATGATAGGCGATGAAATCTCGCCGCGTACATGCCGTTTTTCTGATCTTCAGAAGAAGGACCGGGGGGGGAAGGACGTCTTTTCGGGCGGTAATGATGAGAGCCTTGAAGCATATACTGAAGTGCGAAACCGCATCTATCGAACATTCTAATCAAGGCATCGTGTGATCACGAAATATGGGTATTCAGTTGTTGCAACAGTTGTCGCAATGTTTGTGCTGGGATCGTCGCTTGCATGGTTTTTTGTCGACGGGAGAGGTGTAAAGGTTGCGATCATCGGGTTCCTTGGTGTGTTGCTCATCTTTACATTGAATTTCTTCCGTGACCCGGAGCGCACTACGCCTGAGGGAGATGATCTGGTTATCTCCCCCGCCGATGGCACGGTTGTCCTCATCAAAAAGGTGGAAGAGAAAGAGTTTCTCAATGTGGCAAGCATTCAAGTGAGTATTTTCATGTCTCCTCTCAACGTTCACGTCAACAGGTTTCCCATCAACGGTACGGTTGGTTATTTCAAACATATTCCCGGTGAGTACCTTGTTGCAATGGAGGAGAAGTCCTCAACGAGAAATGAACGTACGCACATTGGTGTTGAAGGCGCAAAGGCGCGTGTGTTCTTCAAGCAAGTTGCAGGTTTTGTAGCGAGGCGCATTGTAGCGCCTCTGACTGTTGGTGACAAGGCCGTTGCCGGGGAGCGGTTTGGCATGATTCGGTTTGGTTCCCGTGTTGATGTTATTGTGCCGGAAGGATACGAAGTGAAGGTAAAGGTTGGTGACAAGACTGTTGCGGGAGAAACGATAGTTGCGATGGTTGCCTGATCCATCCACAATGTTGGAATGCGAATGAGAATTACTCGAGCTGTCGTGCCCAGTTTATTCACTGTGCTGAACATGTTCTGCGGTTTTCTCTCGATTATCTATGCGAGCAAGGGAGATGTGGCGCAGGCTTCATGGCTCATTATCCTGGCGGCGGGTTTTGATACGTTTGATGGTGTGATGGCGAGGATTACCAAGTCGTCGTCGCAATTTGGTGTTGAGATCGACTCGCTTTCAGATGTAGTGTCGTTTGGTGCAGCACCTGCATTTCTTGTGTACACGGTACATTTGTATACACTCGACAGTTTCGGCATCCTGATCAGCTCCTTGCTTATGGTGTTTGCGGGGCTCCGACTTGCGCGGTTTAATGTCAGTCTTGTCGGTTTCGAAAAGGACCATTTTGTCGGCCTCCCGACACCTGCAAGTGCGTTGACCGTTGCCGCATTCATGATCAACTACTGGAGTTCCGCCTCCGGACTTGGCTTGACAGCAACCGTGCTGCCATATCTCGTTGTTGCGTTGAGCCTCCTGATGGTCAGCAAAGTGAAGTATGATACTCTACCGAAAATCTCCCGCCGTGCCGTGGAGAAGGAACCGTGGAAATTCATTTTTCTCGCTCTTGCAATCGTGGTGATCTTTGTAACTGCCGGAGATGCAATTTTCCCGCTGTTTATGTTGTTCATTGCTCTGGGCGTTGTGCGGTACATCGGCAGTACAGTGAAGCATCTCCTTTATCACGAGGAGAAGAGAACAGCAGAGGAAAAGGTGGCGCCAACAAATGTTGACATCTAACTGCGGGCCAATTGCATGTATCTTTCAAAGATAAGAGTTACGCTCCGCAAGTCCATTCTTGACCCCCAGGGCAAGGCAGTGGAACAGGCGGTATCGACGCTGGGCATCAAAGGCGTGAGTGATGTTCGAATCGGGAAGTACGTGGAATTCCATATGGATGGAGCGACCGAAGCGGAGGCGAAACAAGCCACCGAGGAAGTGTGTAAGAAACTTCTTGCAAATCCTGTGATGGAAGATTATCATTTTGAAATCCAGAAAGCGTAAATGGCCGACAGGATAAAATTCGGCATCGTCGTGTTCCCGGGCTCAAACTGCGACCATGATGCCTACCATGCATGCAAGAATATCCTGCACCAGGACGCGGAGCTATTGTGGCACAAAGATGCGGACTTGAAACAGGCCGATGTTGTGATTCTTCCCGGCGGGTTTTCCTACGGCGACTACCTGCGTTGCGGCGCCATCGCCCGCTTTTCTCCCATTATGCAGGAAGTAATCCGCTTTGCCAATGACGGCGGCACCGTTATCGGGATCTGTAACGGATTCCAGATTCTCGTTGAAGCCAGACTGCTTCCCGGCGTGTTGCTTCGCAATGCGTCACTGCAGTTTGTCTGCAAGTACGTGCACCTCAGAGTGGAAAATGCCGGCACGAGATTTACAAATGCCTGCGAACCGGGTGAAGTGCTTGCAATTCCTATTGCCCATGGCGAGGGCAACTATTTCACGGACCCCGAAACTCTTGCGTTGCTCGAAGAAAACGATCGGATCATTTTCCGCTACTGCAACGAACAGGGTAACGTTACTGAGGATGCAAACCCGAACGGATCGCTGGCCAATATTGCCGGCGTTATCAACGAGCAGGGAAATGTTCTCGGCATGATGCCGCACCCGGAGCGCGCCGTGGACCCCTTGCTTCGCCATATGGATGGCCGGAAGATGTTTCAATCAATGATCGAGAGTTTCATGTCCCGCGAAGGTCATGCACTGGATGTTGCGGGACATTCACTAAGTGCCGCTACAGGCGGGAGGAGATGACTCATGGGTAATTTAGGCATGCCGGAAATCCTCATTATCGTTCTCGTTCTTCTCATCTTCTTCGGTGCGAAGAAGATTCCCGAACTTGCCCAGGGATTGGGCAAAGGCATCCGGGAGTTCAAGAAGGCAGTGAAAGATACCGACGATGATCCGGATTCCAAAAAGGTTGAGGAGAAAAAAGGGTAGGAGGAAGTCATGTTCGAAAACATCGGTGGTGGGGAACTTCTCCTGATCATGTTCATCGTGTTTATTTTCTTCGGACCCAAAAAACTTCCCGAGTTGGGCAAAAGCCTTGGCAAGGGCATCCGTGAGTTCAGGGGAGCGATGCGTGGCTTCCAGGAAGACATTGAAAAATCCACGAAGATTGACGAGAAGTAGTCTCCGATAGAGCATTCCGCAGTGTGAATTCTCCGGGAACGCCAGCATCTGCCTTGAGATGTCACTCCAATCGTAGAACCACGAGATCATCATTGGAACAGCATACCACGTACGACGCCACACGCAAGTCGCTTGATTCCGGCAGCACAAGCTGCGAGCATCTCACTGAGGGTTTCCTCAACACGATCCGGAGAAAGAAACATCTCAATGCGTTTCTTGCGGTGTTCAATGAACAAGCGTTGGAACGTGCCCGCGACGTTGATCGGAAACTGGCCGCAGGGACGGCTGGCAAACTTGCCGGCATGGTTGTGGCAATCAAGGATGTGTTGTGCCTGAAGGATGAGCGTACGACGTGTGGCTCGAAGATACTGGAGAATTTTGTTTCGTTGTATACTGCTACTGCCGTCGAACGGTTGATTGCAGAGGATGCAATCATCGTCGGCAAAACCAACATGGATGAATTCGCCATGGGCTCATCCACGGAGAATTCGGCCTTCGGGCCTGTGCTCAATCCTGTTGATGAGACAAGGGTTCCGGGCGGATCAAGCGGTGGTTCGTGTGTTGCTGTTGCAGCGGGCATGTCGCACACATCGCTCGGCACGGATACCGGCGGTTCAATTCGTCAGCCGGCGGCGTTTTGCGGTATTGTGGGAATGAAGCCGACGTATGGCCGGGTCTCCCGCTACGGTTTGGTTGCGCTCTCTTCTTCGTTCGATCAGATCGGCCCGTTTGGAAATTCCGTCGCCGATGTTGCGCGTGTACTGCAAACAATTGCCGGTCAGGATGGGAGCGACTCCACGTCGGTTGCGGTTCCGGTGCCGGACTATCTCGCCGCTTTGACGAAGGATGTCAAGGGCATGAAGATCGGCCTTCCGGTTGAGGCGTTCGGTGAGGGGTTGAACATTGAAGTTCGCTCTGCAATCGAACGAGCGGTTGATTCATTGCGACAGTCGGGTGCGATCATCGAGTTTGTGGCGTTGCCCAACTCGAAATACAACATCTCTACATACTACATTCTGATGACTGCTGAAGCGTCATCGAATCTGGCTCGCTACGACGGCGCACGGTATGGTTACCGTTCACCAGTGGCAAAGGATTTATCGGAGATGTACATCCGGTCGCGTAGCGAAGGCTTTGGCGCTGAAACCAAGCGACGCATTATGCTGGGCACATACGTTCTCTCGGCAGGTTACTACGATGCCTACTACCGGCAGGCGCAGAAGATCAGGCGGCTCATACAGAATGATTTTGTCGAAGCATTCAAGAAAGTCGATTGTATCCTGATGCCAACCGCGCCGACCACGGCGTTTAGTTTTGGCGAGAAGGTTGATGACCCATTGCAAATGTATCTCTCGGATATTTATACTGTATCGGCAAACCTTGCCGGAGTTCCTGCTATAAGTGTTCCGTGCGGTGTCGATAGCAAAGGGTTGCCCATTGGTCTTCAGCTTATTGGCAACCACTTTGACGAGTCAACAATACTAAGGGTGGGTGATTTTCTGGAGAATATTACCACCGTATAGGAATTTAGCAGAGCATTTTCAGTTATCAATAAATCAAAAGGAAGCCAATTTCGTATGAGCATTCTCGTCAACAAGAAATCCAAAGTGCTGGTGCAGGGTATCACCGGTGGAGAAGGAACATTCCACACTTCTCAAATGATAGCGTACGGGACCAACGTTGTCGGTGGAGTTACGCCCGGCAAAGGTGGCACGAAATACAACGGCAACGAGAAGGACCAATTCTCCAAACCCGTTCCAGTCTTCAATACTGTTGCTGAAGCAGTGGGAATCACAGGGGCTGATGTGTCCGTGATTTTCGTCCCCGCCGCATTTGCCGGTGATGCGATCATGGAAGCAGCGGATGCCGGAATCAAAGTCGTTGTGTGTATTACGGAAGGTATCCCGGCGCGTGACATGGTAAAGGCGTATGACTATGTATTGAAAACCGGTGCGGTACTCGTCGGGCCGAATTGTCCCGGCATTATCACGCCTGGCGAGTGCAAGGTCGGCATCATGCCCGGATTCATACACAAACCCGGGCGGGTTGGACTGATTTCGCGTAGCGGAACGCTTACCTACGAAGCAGTCTGGCAATTGACGGAACGCGGCATCGGCCAATCGACATGTATTGGAATCGGCGGCGATCCTATTATTGGTACGCGCTTCATTGATGCGATCAAGCTTTTTAATGCAGACAGCGGTACAGATGCAATCATCATGATTGGCGAGATCGGCGGAACAGCGGAAGAAGAAGCTGCCGAGTATATCAAGAAGTATGTCAAGAAGCCCGTTGTTGGTTTCATTGCCGGACGAACAGCTCCTCCGGGACGGCGTATGGGTCACGCGGGAGCGATCATTGCGGGCGGCAAGGGGACTGCGCAGGAAAAGATGGATGCCATGAAAAAGGCCGGAATCCACGTCGTTGAAAGTCCAGCAATGCTCGGCGAGACAATGGAGAAGGCGCTTCGCAAGAGGGGGCTTCTTCCAAAGAAGAAATCAGTATCCCGGAAGAAGGCGGCGAAGAAATCCAAACCCGATTCCAGGAAGACAAAGAAATCATCCAACAAAAAGAAAAAGAAGTAACCAAGCTCCATAGACTCACAACTCTACAAACTCATTTCTTATTTTCGGAGGTATAGTGGCTGAACGTACATTGGCAATTCTGAAACCGGATTGTGTCAGGAAGAATCTTCAAGGTGAAGTGCTTTCAAAAATCCAGAAGGCGGGATTCAAAGTTCTTGGTGTGAAGCAAATCCGATTAACAAAGGAAACAGCCGGAGCATTCTACGCAGTGCACAAGGGCCGGCCATTCTACGACAGCCTTGTCGAGTTTATGTGCAGCGGCGCGTGTGTACCCATTGCGTTAGAGAAGGAGAATGCCGTTGCCGATTTCCGGAAGCTCATTGGCGCAACCGATCCGAAGGAAGCGGCAGAGGGAACCATCCGCAAAATGTTCGCAGACAACAAGGGTGAGAATATTGTCCACGGTTCTGATTCGGCCGAGAATGGAAGGATCGAAGTATCGTTCTTCTATGCTGAACGTGATCTCGTGGAGAGTATGTAACCTCTCGTCGGGCAAATTCCCAAAACTGGAAACCGCAACGAGTATGCACTCTTTGCGGTTTCTTTTTCTGAACAATAGTCAAGAGCGAAACCCATGGCGATGAAACCGTGGAAAAAGATCACGGAGTCCATTCTCTTCAAAAATCCGTGGTGGACGTATAAGCGCGACGAGTTTGAGTTGCCATCAGGGAAGTCCGGCGAATATCATTACGTTCATACCAACGGATCATCAATGATTATTCCCATCATGGCGGACGGAAAAATCCTGACCGTGAAGCAATACCGCTACTTGTGCGGCAAGGAAAGTATTGAGTTTCCGTGCGGCAGTGTCAAAGATGATTCAAGTTACGATGAGACTGCGTGGCATGAACTCGCAGAGGAAACCGGTTACTCCGCCAAGCGGCTGTTTCTTGCCGGGGAGTTCAACCCGTACAATGGCGTTACCGACGAGATGTGTCATGTGTATATTGCCCGCGAACTTCAGCACGTTGGTGGCACTCCTGATGAGACCGAGGAGTTCGAGTTATTGCCTCTAACCGCAGAAGAGATCGACCGTAGCATCAAAGAAGGCGTAATATGGGATGGAATGACCATCGCGGCATGGCATATCGTGAAGCAGAAAGTGAGTTCGTAATCTCTATTTTTGAGAATCATAGCCGACCATCTTTCACGAACACTCTCCATTTGGTTCTTAATTGGGGAAACTGCCCAGAGTTGTTGACTTTCCAGCCATTATTGCTTAGATTTGAGCGTTTTCGGACTTGCCTTTCTCATTCCAGGCGGGATACATGATCGTAGGTGACGCCAAAGTGATGGTTGAAGTCATACGACAGAAGTTGTCAACTGTCAATGGCGTCATCGCTTTGATTGTTGTTTTGGCGCTTGTCGTCGGTCTTGTTCTTGGTTCGCCGGTGGGGCGAATCGTATGCGGAATTTTTCTAGCGACAGGTGCAGTGTACATGCTCCTGCGATGGAGGAAACTGCAATCCACGAGATGGGAAAGCAATAGGGAAACACAAGAGGACTTGTATTCACAATCCCCCGAAGGTATTATGAAAAAATTACTCTTCGATGATCTGCAATCATCGGGTCGGAGCTATGTGGTGAAAGAGGTGCCAGAGGAAGAACAGAAGGTTGTTGTACCATCCACGAAATCTGTACAACCGGTTGTTGTCGCCACGCAGGAAGAGAAGCCTCAGGAGTTCCAGATTTCGGATTTCTTTGATCTGGACTCGGACATTTTCAGAACCGATGCTGAGCCTCGCAATGAATTCAACTTTCTACTCAGCAAGGCGTTGCTCGCTCTGAAGGAAGTTCTCTTTGCCCACTCCGTTGCATTCTTCTGGGCAAACAGAGAGAAGAACCAGATGGTTCTCGAAGCGACTGCTACTGACAGTCAGGGATTCATGACGTCGAAGCGTTTCCCTATCGAAACAGATGTTGTCAGTCAGGTTGCCGCCAACGGAAAGCCGCAATTGCTTGGGAGAATCAATCCCGTATCGGAGAAGGACATGATCCGATACTATGAATCAACCGAATACATCAAATCGGTGGTTGCAGTGCCGGTGTATTTCTTCAAGGGCGATGGCGATCAGAGGCCCGTTGGTGTGATTGTGGCAGACAGCAAGGCCGAAGATGCGTTTGGTCCAGAGACGTTGAGCTTGCTTGGCAATTACACAAAGCTTGTCTCGGCGTTGATCAAGAGTTATACGGAGAAGTATGATCTCCTGTTGGATTCGGAACTGTTGTCCTCCATCCGCAGGTTGCAGGATAGAATCAAATCCGATCCAACGGAGTTCACGATTCTCAACTCGCTGGCAGAAGAAGCGGGCAGGCTCGTGAACTGGGATTTCCTGACGATCGCCATGTATGCCGATGAACGCAACGGCTGGGTATTGCAGAAGGTTGTCAACAGGGGGAATTACGCGTACGTCACCCCCGACCAAATAATCGATTTCAACGACAGCATTGTCGGGAAGGTTATTCGGTCGAATGCAGTGGAAATGATTGACAATATTACGACGAGAAGCTCGACCCGTTTCCACGAAGCGGAAAAGATCGATTCGGAGGGATCATTCCTTTGTCTGCCCATAAGTTCGACGAATCGCTGCTATGGCGCATTGACACTGGAAAGCCGCGGCAAAGCCAACTTCGCGGGCAACGAGGTTGAAACGATCTACCGCCTCGTCGAGAACGCTGCGATGGCGCTTGAAGTGCTGTATATGAATGACCTGGTGAAGGACTTCGTCATCGTCGATCAACTGACGGGATCGTTCAACAAGAAACACTTCCTCAAGAAACTGGAGGAGGAGATTCAACGGGCAGACGACTTTGGCCACGAACTCGCGTTGGTGTCATTGGTGGCTGACAACGCCCAGGAATTAACACACAGGCACGGCCGCGAAGGTTTTGATTCAATCCTGAACCAGATCGCGAAAATCATAAGGGCAAATATCCGTTCCTACGACATCGTTGCGCGACAGGAAACCGATGGCATGGGCGTCCTGTTGATAAGCACAACAGCAAGCGAAGCATACCTGTGGGCCGAGAAAATCAGGAAACAAATTGCCAGTCATATCATCACGATTGGCGGGCGAAGCTTTTCTGTTACCGTGAGCGCCGGCGTATGTGGATTGACAGAAGGCATGCACAAGGATGAACTCCTTGCGGGAACAACACGCGTATTGAGCAAGGCAATAGAAGATGGCGGCAATTTAGTGCGGGTTTTATAAAACACAAAGGATAAGCAATGGCAAAACAACAATCGTTTGCTGACAAAGCAACCAAAGCTGCTGCAATGAAGGGCTCAAAGTGCCCTGTCTGTGGTACAATCTACCAACCTATCCTGCTCGTCTCATCCGAACACTCCAAAGTGGGGAAGAGCGTCAAGTTCAATGAGCGACGGGTTCAAGTCTGCAAGTGCAACGAAAAGCAGATCTACGCTTGAGAGTCACTTCTCAGGATTAAACTTTCCGTTCCGCCCATCGTACAATATCGTGGACTGAACGGGAGGACTTCACCAACTTCATCTTTGCATGAAAGGGATCTTTCTCTTGAAGGATCCCTCTTTCGTCCAAGATGCATAAACACTCTCAGCCACGGGCAAGATCGTTCTCATAATCCTCGATGGTGTTGGCATTGGCGAACTCCCTGACGCCGCGTTGTATGGCGACGAAGGAAGTAACACGCTTGTCAATACGGCCAACGCTGTAGGCGGATTGCACGTGCCAAATCTTGCATCGCTCGGGCTTGGCAATATAGCGTCCATCAAAAGCGTGGCATCGACAGGATCACCTCGCGCAAGTTACGGACGCATGGCTGAAGTGTCGAAGGGCAAGGACAGTACAACGGGACACTGGGAAATTTCGGGACTGATCATTGAGAAGGACTTCCCGACATTCCCCAAAGGATTCCCGGAGTCGCTGCTCAAGAAGTTTGTAGAAGCAACGGGCTGCAAGGGATACCTTGGCAATACAACAGCATCGGGAACCGTAATCATTCAAAGCCTGGGTGCTGAACACGTTCGCACCGGCTTTCCGATTGTGTACACATCGGCGGATTCCGTGTTTCAGATTGCAGCGCATGAAGAAGTCATTCCGCTACAAAGGCTGTATGATATCTGCTGGCGAACTCGAGATGAAGTCTGCGTCGGTGATTTTACCGTGGGCAGGATAATTGCCCGCCCGTTCATCGGGTCGAATGGGAATTTCACAAGAACAACAAACCGACGGGATTTTTCACTGTTGCCGCCGTCCGATACCATCCTTGATGTGTTGTGCAAGGCGGGAATTGAAACAGTCAGCGTTGGAAAAGTGGATGATCTCTTCGCCGGTCGCGGTTTGAGCAAGAAGCTGCACACGAAGAGTAATGCCGAGGGCGTCGAGTATATCGTGAGCGAATCATCGGGAATGAAGTCAGGATTGATCTTTGCCAATCTGGTGGACTTTGACACACTCTACGGCCATCGGAATGATCCCAAGGGATTTGCAGCGGCGCTGGAGTCATTTGACCGGGAATTGCCACGAATTATTGAAACGATTGGCAACGACGATCTGTTAGTACTAACAGCAGATCATGGGAATGATCCCGTTACTCCAAGTACAGATCATTCACGGGAGTACGTGCCGTTGCTCTGTTACACGAAGTCAAAGAATTCGGGCATAAATCTCGGAACCCGGTCAACATTTGCAGATCTTGGCAAGACAATTGCGGATTTCTTTGGAGTGAAGAATTCACTCTCGGGGATGAGTTTCCTCGGCGAGGTATTGCCATGATGGACGGCCACAAGAACAGCGTCGAGTTTGAAGCACGGATTGATGATGGCGGGCAGATTCATATTCCCGATCATATCGCCAAAGAGCTTGGGACTGATTCGGTCCACGTTCGGCTGACGGTAAAAGCGATCAGCTCCGAATTGAAACAACGAAACGTCAGCGAAGATGAGATAACACGCATCAGCAACATCCAGCTTGAATCGAGAGATCAGGTTGTGAAATTCCTCCTTTCGGAAGGTGCGTTGCAGAAGGGTGATGGACGCAAAAGGGCGCAGCATTGAATGCTCCAAAGATTGTCATCCACACAGATGTATTTCTCGAACATCTGCGTGGGAACAAGCGCCCTTCGGTACTGCGACAGGCGATGGGGAAGTTCTTTTGCTACGCAACGGTGTTTCAGGCAATAGAACTTTTCTCGTTGGCAGAGTCTGAGAAGGAATGTACAGCGATTGAAGATTCGATGTCGGCATTGAAGGTGATGGGATTGAACCCGAAGCAATCACGGAAGTATGGCGTGTTGCTGACTTCTGCGAAACGCCTGGATACGCTTAATGTGCTTATCGCAGGACTTTGCCTCGAGAGCAAGCTCCCGATACTGACAGACAGGAAAGCGGATTTTAAAGGAGTCAAAGGTCTGGTTGTTGTGCCAACGAAATTGATTTCCATGTATGAATCGGGACACGAGATTCTGAACGCAGTGTACCATTGAAATGAGGCTACCATGATTCTCGGAAAAGTTGTCGGCACCGTATGGGCAACCCGCAAAGACGAAGAGCTTGTGGGCATGAAGTTCCTGATCGTGAAGCATGTCGATCTCGACTACAAGCTCAAGGATGCGTTTGTCGTTGCGGTGGATACCGTGCAAGCCGGAGTGGGAGACGTTGTGTTGATGTGCAGCGGCAGTTCAGCGCGCCAAACTGCGCTCACAAAGAACAAACCCGTGGATGCTGTAATAATGGCCGTCGTGGATAAACTCGATGTTGCCGATTAGCGTCTAATGACCAATCCACTTTTGACTAATGACTATTGACTAACTTATGTTTTTCGCGCAAGTCATAGGCACTGTCTGGGCAACACGCAAGGATGAAAGCCTGAAGGGTTTCAAGCTTCAGTTCATTCAGCCGCTCAACAGCAAGCGTGAGAAATCCGGCGACCCGATCGTAGCCGTTGATACGGTTGGCGCAGGTGTTGGTGAAACAGTCATGTATATTACGGCACGCGAGGCAGTGATTCCTCTGCCTGTGGAGATGGCTCCCGTTGACGCAAGCATCATCGGCATCGTGGACAAAATTGATTATCGAGATTGAAGTATAAAGTTACGTGAACTCAGCGAGGTAATGAATGGTGAAAATAACCAAGCAGTATACGAATCGGGAGAGCCAGTCGCTCGACAAGTATCTGCAGGAAATTGGTAAAGTTGATCTGTTGAAGTCGGAAGAGGAAGTCGAGCTTGCGCAGCGGATCAAGAAGGGGGATCAGCGTGCGCTTGAGAAACTCACGAAGGCGAACCTCAGGTTCGTCGTCAGCGTTGCGAAGCAGTATCAGAACCAGGGGTTGTCTCTCGGTGACTTGATCAACGAGGGAAACCTCGGACTCATCAAGGCGGCCAAACGGTTCGATGAAACCCGCGGCTTCAAGTTCATCTCGTATGCGGTGTGGTGGATCCGTCAGTCGATCCTGCAGGCGCTCGCAGAACAGTCACGCATTGTGCGTTTGCCGCTCAACCGTGTCGGTGCGCTGAACAAGATCGGCAAGGCATTCAGTACGCTTGAGCAGGAGTTCGAGCGTGAGCCGAGCGCCAGTGAGCTTGCTGAAGAGCTGGACATGTCGCTCTTCGAAGTATCGGATACGCTCAAAATCTCCGGGCGCCATCTTTCGATGGATGCGCCATTCGCGCAGGGCGAAGACAACCGTTTGCTGGACGTTATCCAGGACGAGCGCCAACCTGCGCCGGACTCCGAGTTGATGAAAGAATCGCTCAGCCGCGAGGTGGAGCGTGCATTGTCCACGCTGAGTGAACGCGAGGCGGAAGTCATCCGTTTGTATTTTGGACTTGGTCGTGAACACTCGTTGACACTTGAAGAGATTGGTGAGAAATTCAAGCTCACCCGTGAGCGCGTACGGCAGATTAAGGAAAAAGCCATCCGCAGGCTGCGCCATGCATCGCGAAGCAAGCAATTGAGGGCGTATTTAGGATAGTTGTGCTAAGTTGAAGATATGTAATAGAGGAGCCTCCCTTTTACGGAGGCTCTTTCGTTTCGTGTGTCCGACGAGTTGTGTGGACTTCATGCGCAGACCAATCCATTTAAGTTGTGAGCTTGAAGGCAATATCGGGGATTGAGTACAGTTTGGATTTGACCATCCGCTTCACAAATCCAAGGCGGGCGAACTCGTTCTTAAAACGTCGAAAATCACTGTACTTCATTCTCGGGTCAAAGATGATTTCATCAAAAAGAGATAGTGGATCAACTGGGAAGCTGAAAATGTCGGTGCTGTTCCTACCTTCTACATCATGATAGATGATACGGACTTCGTGCTCGTATGAAAACGGAAACCTCTTGAACAGTAACGATTGTGCTTGACCACGTCCTGTCGAGTCAAGGACAAGGCTGGTCAGTGTACGACTATCTTCCAAAAGATCTTGGACTTCTTTTTTCCGCAAGTACCGGACTCTTCCAATGAAGCATTGAATTGCCTTAAATTTTCCCATAGCCCCGTAAAGAGCGGAAAGAAGTCGAATCGGCGTTGTCTTGACCTTTACCCCATCCCCCTCAGGAGCGTAAACTCGCCAATGTGCCTCACTCTCCTTTGTGAAAGTCCAACATTGGCCGTATAACTTGTCTCTTGAAGCAAACAAGATCTTCTCACCATTTGGAAGTTCCCCGGTGGCATTCATGAGAAAGTTCTCAAACGGATCATTCCACTTATGTGGCCTTACAAGCGCCAACGTTTTGTTCTGAATTATCTCAAGAAGTCTCTTGGCAGTCATAGTTCTATAGATCGGGGCATCCTGTTCCTTTTTTGTCAAGTCAATGAAATTACGACTCGGTAGCATAGCGATCATAGCGCCTTTTCCTCTCACATCAATCTTTCGTCTATAGTCGTTGGAGCTTAAATAAAATATGGCCATCTGTAGTGTTGTACATCCATAGTTCCAAAGGTTCGACAAGGATCATGCACTTATATCTCTTTAGAAAATCCAATCTCTTGTAGGACAGCATTTTGGTAGGGTTAGCTGCATGAGCAACTTTGCAGATTACCAACATTCCGAGAGATGGTTTCATGGCCCTTGCTGTAGCGATGTCCATTCGGCTTCCGATTACGAGCCCAAAGGGAAACTTGTCATCAGAGCCATCAAACGAAAGACTCCAAATCCATGGCGGGTTTTGTTGCACTATCCACTGGCTTGGTTCTCGATCGTAGAACTCAATGTCTTGTTCCACCCACATCATCTGTTTGTCAGCATCATATGTTGTCTTTGATGGTATCCTGAATGCAAGAAGGCTCCTTCTTCTGATTGTGCCATACATGATTTGATCAGATTCCCCTTCAAGTCGTTGTTGGAATTGCGCACTCGTCTCAAATTCACCTCTGGGGCTCATAACATTCTCTCTGAGAGCCAAATACATGCGTTTGATACTATGTCCTTTGAAATCAGCGCCGATATTATCAGTTGCAGAGTCAAAAGGTGACGAAAGAAACTGCTCTTCGCGCTTTTTATTTAGGTAAGCCCGGACGATCAAAGCAGCGACGATTAGTCCGAAGACTACATAGAAAACACTCATACTTCTATGTTCTTCCTTCGTTGATAAATAATTTGATATTCAACAATTACTCTTTCAATTCGTCGCAAGAAACTTGACCGTCCAATATAGTACACCACTCAAGGCTTGTCAAGGCGTTTTGTGGGAGAAACCTCAAGTGGAAACAGAGATTGAAGATCCCCTTGACCTCGCCCCTTTCGTTTCGTATGTTAGAGTCATGAAAGAGTCCGGACATACGAGCCTCCTCATCGTTGGATTGTCATTCATGGTGTGTGGTTGCTCATCTTCCTCGCCTCGCTTCCGATCTGACGATTCACGCGATAACCGGGTTGAACGCGTCGTTCAAGAGGATGACGAATTCCGATTCGCCTCGAAGATCAAGGAAGAGACAAAAAAGGAAGACGACAAGAAAGTCGATCTCAAAAGCCTTGAGAAGAAACTCGCCGACAAACCTTCCACCTATTCCAACGTTACTCCCAACGGCTTGAACCGTGACGCCGTGCTGCTTGATGTTGTGTCGTTTCTTGGTGTGCCGTACCGGTATGGAGGCAACACAAAGAACGGAGTGGATTGTTCGGGCCTTACGTGCAACGTCTATGATTCCGCAGTCAAGAAGAAACTTCCACGCTCAACGAAAGAGCAATATCAAACAGGATCGCCGGTGATGAAGAGCCAACTCCAATTTGGCGATCTCGTTTTCTTTAACACCACGGGACGCAAACCCTCGCACGTCGGCATCTACATCGAAGATGATCTCTTCGTCCACGCGAGTGTTGTCTCCGGCGTAACGATCTCCTCGCTTGAAAGCACGTACTACAAGAACAGGTATGTCGGGGCGAGAAGAGTCGTGGAATAAATCCTCTGTAGACTCCACATCGATTGTTGGTACTGTCCTAGGACAGTACCCGATTGTTGACCTTTACTCCTTCCTCCCGTATATTCTTGGTGTACATTAATAGAGCACTTTCAGGAGATTCGTTTGGCGATACTTCCCATCTACACATTCAATCAACCTGTACTCAGGAAAAAAGCAAAGCCCGTCAAGTCAGTTGATAAGGAGTTCATAACATTCGTTGAGGACATGTTCGAGACGATGCACGTTGCCAACGGCATCGGCCTTGCCGCAAACCAGGTAGGTTCGCTGCAACGTGTGCTGGTGGTGGACATCTCGGATGTTATGAAGGAGAAGGAAGAATCCGGAGACATTGATGATGATGAGATTCCTCCCGAAGCCAAAGCCCCGCTCGTGATGATCAATCCCGTGGTTCTTTTGGAAGAAGGGAAATTCGTGATGGAGGAAGGTTGCCTGAGCATCCCTGACATCCGCGAGGAAGTGGCCCGCGCAGAAGCAATCCAGGTGAAATACAAAGATTTGAAAATGAAAGACCAGGAACTCTTTGCCGATGGCTTGCTTGCCCGTGTGATCCTGCATGAAATTGATCACCTCAACGGTGTACTCTTCATTGATCGCCTTGGCAAGGTAAAACAGAAACTCCTGAAGGGGCGGCTAAATAAGATTCGCAAGGGTGAGATGGAGGCGAACTATCCGGTTGTGAGTGAGGCTGTTGAAGCAGAGTAGACGTAGGTCAGACATTTCTGTCTGGCCGCAGAGGGGAAATGGTGATTCTCGGCGGACAGGCCCCCTTTGGCGGGGCAGGCAGGAATGCCTGTCCTACAGTTGCATGGTTCGTGTGCAAATCAAGTAGTAGGTCAGACCTGCCCGCTACATTAGAACTCCGCATGGTCAGGCGGGCATTCTTGTCTGACCGCAGAGGGCAAGTGAATTCCCAGCGGACAGGCAGGAATGCCTGTCCTACAGTTGCATGGTTCGCATGCAAATCGAGTAGTAGGTCAGACCTGCCCGCTACATTAGAACTCCGCATGGTCAGGCGGGCATTCTTGTCTGACCGCAGTGGACAATTGAAACGAAGGAGAACAACGTAGCCACAAACATCGTTTTCATGGGGACGCCCGACTTTGCGGTCCCCAGTCTCAAAATACTGATTGACAACGGCTATGAAATCTCCGCCGTTGTCACGGCGCCCGACAAGCCACGCGGGCGCGGCCAGGAGCTTTCCCCAACTCCCATCAAACAACTCGCCCTTCTACACAACCTTTCCGTTCTTCAGCCCGAGTCTCTCAAAGACCCGGCACTTGTGAGGCACCTGCACAATCTTAGTCCGGATATCATCGTTGTTGTGGCGTTTCGCATTCTGCCGCCGGATGTCTTCATCCTTCCAAAACTTGGATCGTTCAATCTTCATGCATCGCTTCTTCCAAAGTACAGAGGCGCAGCGCCCATCAACTGGGCGATCATCAATGGAGAGAAAGAGGCCGGCGTAACGACGTTCTTCCTGCAAGACAAAGTCGACACGGGCAACATACTGTTGCAGGCAAGAACCCCCATCACCGATGAGGACAATTCAGGAACGATCCATGACAAGCTCGCTGAAATCGGAGCGGAGATTGTTCTTCACACCGTCAAGTTGATCGAACAAGGCAAAGCGAATCCGCGCTCTCAGGATGAGTCGCTTTCCTCACCCGCTCCCAAGATCTTCAAAGACGATTGCCGGATTCGATGGAACCAGCCTGCGATCAAGATCCACAACTTCATCCGCGGACTTTCTCCTTATCCAGCGGCTTTTACAACACACAAGGGCAAGGTGGTGAAGGTCTACAAATCCAAAATGCTCGATCAAACATCAAATGGATTGCCCGGCGCCGTTGTTGCAACTCCAACCTCCCTGGCTGTGACGACTGGCGATGTCATGCTTCAACTTCTCGAACTTCAACAGCAAGGGCGAAAGAAAATGAACGTCGAGGAGTTTCTTCGCGGTTACAAGATTGCGAGTGATGAGAGATTTGAGTAGCTTTGCGGCGCAAACCTGAAACTCTGAACACAATTCGTACGGGTGGTTATGCGAGAGACGATTCTCATTGTTGATGACGAAGCTGACATCCTTGAGATGCTGAAGTATAACCTTCAGAAGGAAGGCTATGCCGTTCTCACGGCGAAAAATGGAACCACTGCGCTTGAAGAAGTCAAGCGCAATCCCAATCTGGTCCTACTGGACGTGATGATGCCTGAAATGGATGGCTGGGAAGTATGCCGTCGCATCAAACGCGAGCCAAAGACCGCAGCGATCCCCGTTCTGTTCCTCACCGCAAAGGGGTCTGAGGTCGATGAGGTCGTTGGATTTGAGCTCGGTGCCGACGACTACATTGTGAAGCCGATAAGTGTGAGAAAGCTGCTTGCGCGAGTAAAGGCAGTGTTGCGTCGACGGGAAACCTCCAGGAGTGAGGCAGCGACGATGCCTGACATCATCAGGATCGATAAACTTGAGATCAATGTGCCGAATTATACTGTCACTATCGGCACGAAGGACGTTGCTCTGACAAGAAAAGAGTTCGAAACCCTTGTCTACCTTGTTCAGCATCGTGGCCGCGTGATTTCCAGGGAAGTACTGCTCAATGTTGTATGGGGGGAGAACGTGCACGTGGTTGATCGAACGGTGGATGTCCACATCAGCAAGGTGCGGGAGAAGCTTGGCAATTACGGGGAGCTTATCGAGACGGTGAAAGGCGTGGGGTATCGTGTGCGAACTTAAGCGATGAAGAAACTTCAATCGAAGATAACGCTTACTTACGTGGTGCTCACGTTTTTCGTAATTGCCGCGGTGGGAGGGCTCTCCAGCGCAAAGATGGAATCATACTTCGAAGGGCATCGCGTTGCGGAATTGAACGGACGCGCCGATCTCATTGTGTCGTTGCTCCGGCAGGAATCCCTCCCCTCGCCCAAAGAAACTGATCACCGCCTCAAAGAACTCTCCCGCTCGACAAACCTTCGCATCATCTTGATTGACTCATCCGGTGTAGTGTTGATGGATTCTGATGTGCCGTATGCTCAACAACAGTCCACTGAAAATCACCTTCTCCTCCCTGAAGTGCACTCTGCCCTCCGGATGGGACTCGGCTTCGATGTCCGGCATGACGCAACCGTTGGGGAAGATTTTCTGTATGTCGCGAAGCGACTTGATGCTTCAACTGCGACAGGGCTTCTTGTACACGTCAGGTTCATCCGGCTGAGTGAGCACTTGGAGGACATCCGGGTTGCAATGAGCGAGATCAGGTGGAGCATGTTCGCTGTAGGATGTGGGATGATGTTGCTCGTCGTGGTGGTGAGCGTGTTTGTGTCGCGACGTGTCGCAAAGCCGATGGTGACCATTGCGCACCAGGTGGAAGAAATACGGGCTGGAAACCTGGAAACGCGCATTGAGGTGCATGCGAATGACGAAATCGGTCAGGTGGCACATGCTGTGAACGAGATGGTGGATCGACTCAAAATTGATATCGCGCAGCTCAAGAAACTTGAGCGGGTGCGAAGTGAATTCCTTGGAAACGTTTCGCATGAGCTCAGGACGCCGATTTTTTCTTTGCAGGGTTTCCTTGAGACGTTGTTAAACGGCGCCGTTGATGATCCGGCGGTGAACAGGGATTTCTTACAGAAGGCGTATAGCCACGCAGAGCGGTTGAACACCCTCCTTGGGGATCTCATCAACATTTCGCAGATCGAATCCGGCGAGATGAAATTGAGCTTCCGATATTTTCGCCTCAGAGAGTTTCTCGGTTCGGTGGTCACTGATTTTCAGCCCGCGGCGGAACGGCATCAAGTTCGCCTGAGTGTCAGTTCACAGCTTCCCGCCGATGTGGATGTTTTCGGGGACAAGGAACGGCTGTCCGTTGCTCTTGGCAACCTGATCGAGAATGCCGTCAAGTACAACAAGCCGGCCGGTGAGGTTGTTGTTTCGTGCACACAGGAAGAAGAGCGGGTTCGTGTTGCAGTCTCGGACACCGGGGTCGGCATTGCAGAGGAACACCTGCCGAGAATCTTCGAACGATTCTATCGTGTGGACAAGAATCGTTCCCGCGATGTTGGTGGAACCGGTTTGGGGCTTGCCATCGTCAAACACATTGTTGAAGCCCACGGAAGCAGTGTGCAGGTCGAGAGTGAGATGGGGAAGGGAAGCAGCTTCAGCTTTACACTCAAGACGTAATGTCTCGCACCATGTTGATGCATATGCCATTCGTAAAAGCAATGTCGCTGGCGGGTTGCCTTCTTGCGGGATGCGGGCCAGGCAGGGAGATGTCAGGTGTTACAGTTACCCAGAGTGCAGCGCTGGAAGCGTTCGATTCATTGCTCCCGGTGGATGCTGATAGTGTCGTTCAGTTGTATCGACAGAACGATCCGGCCAGGTTCAAAGTAACACATCGCCGTCAGCTTGAGGATGCCAGCAGATATATTGACTCGCTGAACTCGGTACTTGGCATCGATTCCCGAATTGATACGCTGGCGATCGACCATGCATTTGAGAACTTTGGAAATGCTGCATGTTCGGGTCGCTCAATCTACCTGTCGAGCAGTTATTTCCTGCTCTACGATGACCCTTCTGTTGTCCGCTCCGTTATTACCCATGAATTCGGGCACAAGATCTACCAGCGATTGTCCGAATCCCAGCGCCTTGTGTTCGAAGAGCTTTGGGTGCAACTCAGCAATGCCGCCCTCTTGTATTTGTTCCGAGATGGCGAGTATTCGGGCAATGCAAAATTTGGTGGACATCCATACGACAGTCCGGCTGAGTTCTTTGCTTCAGCATTTAATCTCTTCAGCAATCGGGAGAGAGAGCTTACTTCCCGTCTTCAGTATGTAACCCCGAATCATCTCCAACTGATTGAACGCCTCAAACGCAACATCCTCAATGTTGCAAAGAAACAGTAGCGTTATCCTCTCCGGCAGAAACTTAACAATTCCTTAACCTAGACATCAAACTGCCATAACTCCGGCGTCCTATATTGGGGCGTTCAACCGGGCTTTCTTGTCCTGCGTTTCAAATCACTTCACTAAGGGTCAGTCCTTATGTCCAATCTCCGCAAGGCCATTTGGTTTATTATTCCATTTGTTATTTGTGCAGCCGGATTTGCAGGCCCGAAGGGGTCGATTACAGGAGCGATTTTTGATGAACAATCAGGGGAGAAGTTAGTAGGTGTCAATATCGTTATTGTTGGTTCGTCGAGGGGAGCGGCGACGGATCTCAATGGTAAGTACACGATTGCCAATCTTGATCCCGGTATGTACTCTTTAAGAGTTTCCTACGTGGGATATACCACCAAGGTGATCACGGATGCTACGGTTCTGGCCGATGAAAGCCTGAAACTTGACATCAGCATCGCATCCGAAGCCATCATGGGCGAGGAGGTAACGGTCACCGCTGAACGCGTTATTTCTACTGAAGCGGCTGTTCTTGCCGAGCGCAAAAAGGCCGCGACAATAGGTGATGGCATAAGTAGTGAACAAGTAAAGCGCACTCCAGACGCGACATCCAGTGATGCTCTGAAACGCGTGACAGGCGTATCTGTAGTAGACAATAAATTCGTGTTCATACGGGGCATCACGGATCGTTACAATCAAACCACCCTCGATGGTGCTTCCGTGGCAAGTACCGAATCCGGCAAGAAGGGATTTTCGTTCGACCTTGTTCCCGCAAATCTTCTTGACAATATGGTGGTCGTCAAAAGTGCAACACCAGACTTGCCGGGTGATTTTTCGGGAGGGCTCGTGCAAATCAACACGCTTGATTTCCCGGATCGACGCGTTACTAAAATCAGTCTTTCGTCATCAAATAACTCAAACACAACAGGCGAGCAAATTTATCGATCGCAAGGTGGAGATCGCGACTGGCTCGGCAATGATGACGGAATTCGCTCGTTCCCCGGAATCAATAGCGACCTGCTTACTGTTGGAAAATCACTGCCGAATACATGGGCCCCGCGAACAGTCAAAGCTCCATACAACGGCTCTCTCTCTCTGGCATTGGGAGATCGCATGGATTTTAGCGAAGAGGGGGGCGGGTCGCAGCTTGGGTACATAGCAGCACTTTCCTATAAAAACTCTTTCCAGCGCACCGGCAAGTCTTTGTATGATTCTTATGGCCAACGATTCTCTTCCGGGAACGATGATGAGTTCTCAGTATTGTGGGGTGCATTGGCAAACATCAGCTATAAGTTCTCCGGTTTGAACAAGATTAGCTTCAAGAACAGTTTCAATCGCTCAGCAGAAGACGGGGTACGGGCATTCCAACAAGACGACACCTTGAATGGAGCGGACAACCGAATTCGCATCACCAGTTGGACTCAGCGATCCGTCTACACGGGGCAACTTTCAGGAGATCATAGCCTTCCATTTCTTGCAGATTTATCGATCCAGTGGCGTGTTTCCGTGTCATCTTCATCCCGACAGGATCCGGACAAGAAGGAATCCACGTACGCGCGACCATTGGGAGCGCTGAGCGAGTATAGTGCATATTCTGCCAGCCGAAGGTCATGGAGCAATCTGAATGATAGAACCGGCACGGTTGCAAATGATTTCTCGCTTCCCATTGCCGGTATCAAAGTAAAAGCTGGAACTCACATAGAAATGCGAACGTACAACTACGGGATTCGGTATTTCAGTGTCGAGCCTGACGGGACATTCGGAATCCCGGACAGTCTTGCAAAACTTCCTCTCGAACAGATATACTCTCCGGAGAATTACGGGAGAAACAAATTTCAGTTTGTGGAAATATCCAAGCCGACCGATAGTTATGAAGCAGATTCGAAACTGTTTGCAGGCTACCTGATGGCAGATTCCCCGTTTGAAATTGCAGGAGAGCGCTTCCGCTTTACAGGCGGTGTGCGGCTTGAAAACTCGGAGCAAAATGTTAATGTTCCCCGCACAACAGATCCTGACGGGCTCAAGGACAAGAATCAATTGAAGCGCGTAGACCTGCTTCCTTCCTTGAATTTTACATATATCATTAATGATGTTACCAATCTCCGTTTTGCTGCGTCGCACTCAGTGAACAGGCCGGAATTCAGAGAGATTGCCCCGATCGGCTTCTTCGATTTTGTGCGATATGAACTCGTACAGGGAAATCCCAACATCCAGCGCTCATATATCCGGAACTATGATGTTCGTTTCGAATTTTTCCCGGGCGTTGGGGAAGTGCTTGCATTCAGCTACTTTCAAAAGATTATCACCTCGGCAGTCGAAGAACGCCTTGAACAATCGGCAACGCGAGTGCGAAGCTGGTTTAATTCTGACAGAGCGAAAAACTCCGGTTGGGAGTTCGAGGCACGGAAATCGTTGGATTTCCTGGGAAACTATTTTTCCAATATTCTGGTAACAACAAATTATTCCCGCATCCAGTCAGCTGTTAACTATACCATCGTTACGGGAGGCTCGGCCAACACCCAGACCGTGGAAGCTACAAGGCCAATGCAGGGACAATCTTCCTACACGATCAATGCGTCTCTTCAATTCACTGAACCCTCGCTGGGCACTTCATTGAATATTGCGTACAACAAGTTCGGCTCGCGGCTTGAATCGGTGGGATTTCAGGGATCCGATGTGTACGAAGAGCCTAGGGACATTGTTGATCTTTCCATTTCGCAACCCATCATTCAAGGTCTCGACGGCAAATTTACGATAAAGAACCTGGCGGGTAAGGATCTGGTATTGACGCGTGATGGTATACCATTCGAGGTGTCTTCAACCGGTACAACATATTCATTACAGTTGGCGTTTTCCTTTTAATTTCCAAGACGTACCTGCGAGGATGTCGCGATAGACCGTATTGAAAACAATGCTCACGCACGAAGAGGTGCTTGACGCGTGAGCATTGTTACTCACTTGTGGGATCCTCCACGCTAACTAACCTACCTTCATCTTCGCGCCTCTATGTTTTTACCTGGATTGAACAATTGACCATGCCGGTGAACTTGATTCATTGAAAGAATTGTTGGGCATTCTCTGACTCTCCTTGCTAATAATTTCTTAACGTTGGTGAAATACTGTGGTAACGATCCGAATGTACATTGCAATCAAAGTTGATTGAGAAGTCAAAGCGGGAAAGAGTGTGCAAATGGAGGTTGAAACGACGGTCGGTACTCCGGGAGCGGTCGAGGCTGAAACGCTCAATCGTCCGGCAGCAGTTCTCGAAGCCTTCGTACGTTGTATTGAGTCAGGGGAAGTGGAAGGGGCAATCGCACTCCTTTCAGAGAGTGTTGTTGAGGGGGTTGGATACGGGAAACTTGAATCGATTTTCTCGTCGAGTGCGTTGGATATATGGTCGCTGGGTGGAATCGAGGGTGTGGAAATGCGCACATTGGCGTTTTCCAGAGACCACGTTGAAATGCAGTTGACGATATGGTATGGTGATCACAAGGCGGAGAATGAAGTGGTGGATCTTGTTCGTGAGTATGGCCTGTGGAAGGTCTCGTTGGAAGAGGTGAACCTGATTGCGGTGGATCCACTGCAATGATGATAGCTTGGTGATCAACTTTACCAAAAGATAATATGGCTGTAATAGTTACGTAACCATGTTGGAGTACATTGTGTTGATAGAAGCATATTTTCGACACGTTGCATACGGTTGATATTCCCGATAGTTCCAGCTGCAACTCATTCCAGAGTATAATTCTTGATCGTTACAAACAATGGTAATTGAGCTTCTTGACATTAGAAGTACCACAACAGTATCCACAAATGAGAACTTGGTGACCTCTGCGGTTATTGGTTTCTTGTTTTCCCTTCGTCTTTAGGAAGGTAAAGTCGAAGTCGAACGAGAACGCGGAGCTTACTGATGCAGAAGGGAGGTTATTAGTAGAAGGCCAATCATGTAAGATCCATAGCCGCAGCAATCTTTGCTACACGCCTCAAACAAAATCAAACAGCAGGGGCAATATTTTCAGAGATACTCTGCAAGTCTGTTTCCTAATTCAATTTCAATCTTAAAATACTGGAGCATACCATGACAAAGTTTACTCTTACGGTGTTTGCAATGTGCATGACCCTTGTCGGGTCGGCCAATGCGGCACCAATTGTCGTTGGTTCGGGCCCGTTGTTCAATCAAACACACTTAACGGGGACAATCAACTGGACAAACAATAATACATATCAGATCAAAGGTTGGGTGTTTGTTGATTCCCTTTCGGTGCTCAACATCCAGGCTGGAACAATAATCTATGGCGACAGACCGTCCGGTTCAGGCTTGATCATCCGACGAGGCGCAAAGATCATTGCGAACGGTACAGCAGGTGCACCGATTGTTTTTACCAGTTTCGAACCAGCAGGCAGTCGCGCTCCGGGCGATTGGGCGGGCGTTGTTATTCTTGGTTCCGCAACAACGAATAAGCCCACCACACAACAGATTGAAGGTGGTTTTACAACACAAGCTCCAGGTCAGACACAATACGGCGGCACGAATGATGACGATAGCAGCGGCGTTTTTCGATATGTCCGCATTGAGTATCCCGGATATAACTTCGGTACTGACGATGAGATCAACGGCCTCACGATGGGTGGCGTTGGACGCAAAACTGTTATCGACCATGTTCAGGTCAGTTATTCCAATGATGATGACTTCGAATTCTTCGGTGGCACTGTCGATGCGAAATATCTCGTAAGCTGGAGATGCCGTGACGACAATTTTGATACGGATTTTGGTTTCAACGGACGCCTGCAGTTTCTCTATGCCAAACGTGATGTGAACATCTTCGGTCTCGCAGCGGGTGATCAATCCAACGGCTTCGAGTCTGATAACGAGAACAGTGCAGCGACCGGGCACTCGTCATTGCCGCGTACGAAAACCCGTGTTTCCAACGCCACGCTCATTGGTCCTTATACCACTGTTGCAGCAGCGAGAGCAGGAAATCTTACCAAGTGGCAACATGAAGCGTTGCTTCGCCGTGCAACAGAGCTCAGCATTTACAACTCTGTCCTTGCAGGCTGGCCGTTTGGCCCGACAGTTCGCGACACCGCGACACAACGTGCCGCAATTAGCGATCGTCTCGAAATCCGGAACACGAGCGTCGGTTCCGGACAGGGAACAGCAACAATCCTTTCAGCTGTAACGACGACTCCGAATACCAACCCTGTAGGTTTTGACTCGGTGGCTGTGTTAGCATGGTTTAACGGTGCAGGAAAAAACAATCTTGGCTCAGCTTCGCGTGAATGGGGCCCCGGCTCTGCAATCAATTTCACAGCATCAGCCTTCAACCTTGATGCGACAAACGATCCAGTTCCTGGAGCAGGTACTGAATTGGCTACCGCAGGTGCAGCCCTTGATGGCCGCCTTGCAGGCGATCCGTTTTTTACAGCAACGACGTACCGCGGCGCGTTCGACCCTGCGGTTCCGATGGCTTCACAGTGGACTGCCGGTTGGACGAACTTTGCTCCGGAAAATTACAATCCGGAACTCAGCGTTGAGAGCGTACCAGTGAGCACGGGTTGGAACATCGTCTCGCTTCCGGTTACATCGCCAACACCCGACGATTCTCTGCAACATATCTACACGAATTCGCTCAACCCATTCGGATTTGCATTTACAGGTGGCTACGTGCAGAGATATGTGATGACGCCCGGACTTGGTTACTGGGTTAAGAGCAGTGCGGACTATACACAGAACATCACCGGAACCTCTCTTTACTCGCTGACCATCAATGTGACAGCAGGTTGGAATATGATCGGGTCAATCTCGAATTCGATCGATACTTCGGCGACATATGTAGCACCGACGCCTGCAGATCTGCGAGGATCGAACTTTTTCAGGTACAATAACGGCTATCTGGTGTCGGCGACAATAGCGCCAGGTTTGGGCTACTGGGTGAAGGCAAACAGCGCGGGGACATTCTTCTTGAATGAGGCAGGGTTAGAAGCCCGGGCAGGTAAACCCTCCGCAGTATCAGGACGCTCAATAGAAGATTTGAACACCATCACGATTCGCGATGCCAACGGAGGATCACAGACACTGTACTTTGGAAGCGATGGGCTTGGTGAGATACCGGTAGCAGGGTATGCCATGCCACCAGCACCGCCAATCGGATCATTCGACGCACGCTTCAAGTCGAGTGAGGGTGGACTTATGGTACAGACGCATTCCGAAGAGGTGAGTGAAGCAATCGGGATCCCCATTGTTATCCAGTCTACTGCCTATCCATTGACAGTATCATGGAAGATTACAAGCGGATCGTATGAATTAAGTGATGGTGTGGCGGGAACCCATCCGGTGCGTGGGGAAGGGACGTTGAAGATTACCAACATCGCAATACAGGAGATCACGTTGAATGTGACAGGTGGCAGTGACGTGCCGAAGGAATTCGGTCTGTCGCAGAACTATCCGAACCCGTTCAACCCGACGACGAACATTAAGTATGCGTTGCCGGTGGACAGCAGGGTGACGATGGAGATCTACAATGTGCTGGGGCAACGCGTGCGCACACTGTTGAGCGACGTTCAGCCAGCCGGGTATCATATAGCAGAGTGGAATGGGAAGAACGACGCAGGTCAGCAACTCTCCAGCGGGATGTACTTCCTTCAGCTTTCTGCCAATGGATCCAATGGCAAGTCGATCACTGATGTTCGTAAACTGATGATGCTGAAATAAGGATATATTGCCAACCATGCGATTTCATCGCTTGCTTGTGATGAAATCGCATGAGCTTGGTGACAGATGTCCATAGACTTTAATGCCGGGGCCGGATCATCGGCTCTCTCTGGAGTCTCCCTGCCTTGATTCATGTTTGACCCAGCATGCTCTATCCCAGTCCCGCATAGTTCAATCTAAAGAAGACCTGCGATTTAACCGAAGGATAACACTGATATAATCCTGAGTTCATCGCCAAGTGATATACTCCACCGGGTCAATATGTTTCAACGAAATATGTTTTTATAGTCTCGAATCCGTTTGCAAAAAACTGTATGGAGGCGAGTGTGATTTGGGTTCGGCGCTTCATATCAGAGAATGGTCACTATATGATTGTTCTGGCATCTGTTTTCCTGATTGGTGTGAGTGAACTGTGGTCTGGTTCCCAGGATAAGCTGATGCATCTGAGGATGATGGATAGTACCGGCCGGCAATTTGTGCTCACGTATGGAACTGACCCGAATGCAACAGACGGTTATGATGAGGCATTTGGAGAAGTCCCACTTCCACTGCTGCCACCCGTGGGTGATTTTGAGTTACGATTCCTGGATAGCCCGGGTCACCAACGCGTTCCGGGAGGTGGGGCATACATCGATGTCCGTGCGTTTCGATCTACCACTCAGGTTGATACGTTTATTATTCACTTTCAAACTGCTGTCAGAGCTTTTCCTGTCACGTTCAGTTGGGATGGAATTTCCCCAAGGTCTTGCGATAGTGTTTGCGTTCTGTATCGCGCAGGTGAAACCAACGAGATAATCAATATGGCCAGACAGCGTGCCCTCGCGATCCATGATGAGTCTGTCTCAAACCTCATGGTGATCAAGTATGGGGCGCGTTGAGCTGTTCACATATTGAGAACATATTTGCCTGAGATTCCCAGCATAACACCGATACCCGCCGCAGGTTAGACGGTCAATGACGCTTGGTGAGTTTCCACGCGCTCGGTTCGTCTATCGGGTTTGGTTTGCCAGAGGCGGCCGAGTTTGATGCTTGTTATTGCTGATCCATGCCGTGAGTTCAGAAAGCAAAGCATGTTTACAAATTGGTAACTCGTCCATAACCGTAAGTTAATGTGGAGGATGTATATTTGCCCCGTGCTTATACTAAGAGCAGAAGAGACACAAAGAGGAAGCATTGGTGGGATTCCAGAGCTCCGAACTGTTGTCGATCTTTGCGCATTTGAGTTACGCTGTGCCGCTTGCGTTATTGCCGAGCCTGCTGTACTATGTCTTTGATACGTTAGGCTGGCGCTATCTTCTTCCTGGTGTGTCTCGCAACCTTACATTCCTTCAATCCCTTCGCATTCATATCTCGTCCGAAGCCATTGTCAAGACCATCCCGTTCGGCGTACCGCTTGCCGATTCCATCAGGGTAATGCTTCTGAAGCGTGAACATAGCATCTCAGCGTTGGATGGGCTTTCCAGTGCGATCTATCGACGGTTATACCTGGGGCTTTCGCAAGGGGTGTATCTGGTTACAGGTGGGTTGCTCGGCTTCTCGTTGCTTCAAGCAAGCTTGGCCAACGCAATCGCACCTGGGTTCGTGGAATGGATTCCCGTCGGGACCGGAGCTCTTCTTGTCATCGTATTGCTTCTTATCCTCATTCTTCTTTCCTCCCCAAAAGTCAGGAATCAGGTAATCCAGTTGTGTCTGCGACTTCCATGGATAATGTTCAGGAAACGGCTGATTCGTTTGGTGGAAAGCCCGATCAGCACGGAGCGACATTTCCATGGCCTGTTCACCAGGTCAACCGGAATGACGCTGATGTGGTTTTTCGTATATTGGTGTGTGGAAGCGGTGGAGACATTTGTATTCATGGCCTTGCTCGAAATTCCAATATCGATATCTCAGGTTGCTGCTATTGAAACAGTTGTCTCTTCAATTCGATTGGCGGCGTTCTTTCTCCCATCGGGTATCGGCGTACAGGATATTGGATACGCTGCGATGATGATCTCGGTGGGATGTGTCTCAGCACCCGGTGATGCCGCCGGTTTTGTACTACTCAAACGAACAAAGGACTTCTTCTGGATACTCCTCGGATACACGCTCCTCGTTGCCAGAGGGATCAAACCTTTCCGCAAATCAACGTTGGCGCAGACAAGTTGATATGAAACAATGATAGCGGCTATGCCCTGCGGGCTTCTGTTATTTCTCTTTCCTCTTTCCAACCCTTCGATCCTTGATGGAGATCAGGAATTTGAGCAGATCAATTATGCCCGCGCTGCAGCGGTGTACGATTCCGTTCTGACCACCACCACAGATTCAGCTAATGTGCTCTGGCGGCTCGCCCGCGTGTATGTGTGCATGGCCGATATCTCGCCGGATGAACAAAAAAGTGATCTCTATCGTCAGGCAGATTCCTATGCTCAACGTTCCATCGCCGCCGATTCCACGATATCGGAAGGGCATTCCTGGCGGGCGGCTGCACTCGGGAACATTGCCATGTTCGAAGGAGGGAAGACGAAGGTACAGCTCACTCACGTTATCAAACAGGAACTTGACAAGGCCATTAGTCTGGACCCCAACAATGATATTGCATACTCGATTCTCGGCTCGTTCTATTTGGCGTTGGGGAATGTGAGTTGGATCGAGCGACGGTTGGCATCTATCTTTCTTGGCAGCTTGCCGGATGGTGGTTACGAAGAAGCGGAACTCGTGCTTAAGAAGGCAATTGGTATTGCCCCGAACGTCGTTCGCCACCACTTTGAACTTGGGCAGGTGTATATGGAGATGGATCGGAACCGGGAAGCAGTCGAAGAATTCCGTCTTGCAATGTCGTTGCCGGTTCAACTTGGAAGTGATGCGCGAACCCAGGAATCCGCCAGAAAGCTGGTCGAAGAAATCCAGGAAGAATGACGATGGAGATTCAGAAATACCTGTCGTTTGCACGTGCTCTTGCGCTCGCGGCAGAAAACCCCATCATGCATTTGTATCAACACTGTGCGGTGAGCTTCAAATCAGATGGGAGTGAAGTCACGGACGCCGATCGCGAAGCGGAACAGATCATGCGTGAGATGATCACCCGTGTCTATTCCACTCATGATATGTTAGGGGAGGAGTTCGGTGGAGATCTGAAAACGAACAATGAATTTCAATGGGTACTCGATCCCATCGATGGAACTGCCTCGTTTGTTCTCGGGCTTCCGACGTTTGGAACGCTGGTTGCTCTTCTCATGTACGGTGAGCCAGTCCTGGGTGTGATCAACTTTCCGGCAATGGGTGAAACGGTCTACGCTGCCAAAGGACTGGGATGCTGGTTTGAGTCGCGCAACGCAACACGAATGCAGCTTAACGTGAGCCCGCCTGTCGAGTTACAGGGAGCAACTATTTCTGTCTCGGGTATTCACAATTCGGATGTAGCGGGCACCAAGGGACCATTTGCTTTGACATCTCTAATTGCACAAACGAAGAAGCTCAAGGTCATTAGTGATTGTGTCCAACACGCGTTGGTCTGCAAAGGGAAACTTCATGCTGCGATAGACGCAGAGATGAAGCCATGGGATATAGCGGCCCTAGTCCCTTGCGTTGAAGAGGCGGGTGGAATCGCAAGCTCACTGTCTGGTAGACGGGAGGGGATCGTTTTCGGTGGAAGTCTCCTTACCTCGTGCGACAGGTCCCTTCATGATAAGATTGTCGATGTGCTTTCAATACCCCAACGTAGTTCATAACTCCCAATGCCCCCCCCCGATGTTTTGTATTCTGAACTCCATCCAGCACATCTAATGGATGCAATCATTTCGTAATGCCTGCTTCATCATCGCATAATATTCATATCGTATGTTTGCACGCAAAAGAGGAGAAGAAGAATGCTTACATGCGAGAAGTGCAATTCGGGTGAACTAAGAGTTCTTCGGGGATTGGGTGAGATTAGAAATCTGTTCGAAGTTCAATGCCTCAACTCGAAATGCAGGAAACGGTACTCGTTGAAGCTTGGCCTTGGTGTTGTGATTTCAAGTATCTCCAGTGTGCGGCGGAGAAAGAGGGTCCCGAGGTTGTCTATTGAGACAACTCCCTACATCTGACAGTCGTGAATGATTCGAATAGTGGTTGATCTGGCTGGCAGCGAGATATGAGTCTCGCCGTCAATGTGATTGTATGTTGAGTGTTCTGCCTCGTCGACAAATACTCTCTTGGCGAGAAACGGCAACTGAAGAATCCAAGCCTTGGAATGACAAAATCCCGTGCGATCCAAATCGATTACCACCATAGTTTCGTCCTTTTCGCATTCCATGTGCAAGGATATTGTACCGTCGGGGACAACGGCTTTCTGAATAGAAAAAGACTTATTCCCGTTGAACCATGTTGCCGGCAGGCCAGCACACAGAACAAGATCATGGGAGGCGTGTGTTGTCCATCGTTCCTGGATAAACGCATCTCGGAGACTGTGAAGCACTTCAGCCGCAGCCCATCCGTGATGACCATCTCCCATTGAACCCCCACCAGTGGCAGGATGAATTGCCTCCGGAAATGTCAGTGTCGATGTTGCTCGTGAAAGAACTGTCATCAACAAATCCCAGAACATTTCCCGATTTCCTCCATACAGCGCTGCCTGGGCGATATGCAACGTCAGGTACGGATTCATCCCCGAATGTACAAAGTCCTGGAAGAACACCCCTTGAACGCTGTACCGACTCAACAGAGTGTTCAGCGTCGCGATCATTCGAGGATCATTCGGCGGAAGGATTTGCAGAGGATACCAGAAGCAGGTGGAGCCGATCATTCCACAATCGATGCCCCGTGTTGATGAGGCTGGAATCTCCTTGATCTGATATTGCTGCCGAACACGCTGTATTGCCCGCTCAAGGTCGGCGCGATAGCTCTTCAGAAGTTGCTCCGCGAATTGCCTCTCGTTTTCTCTCCCAAGCTGAACGCAGATATTGATGAACGCTTCGATCCCTGCGATTGACCACGCGTTATCCCAAAAGTAATAGTCAACCAATCCAAGATGTTCCGCACTCAATCCTGCAGGAAGTAAACCGGCAAATGGGCTTTCCTTGAATCGAGGATCATTCAGTCGCTTCCTCTCGATCCATTGCACCCCCTTGTAGAGGGAAACGAAAGAGTTATCGAGAATGGTTTTATCGTGACTGTGGAGAGTATGTTGCCACATCGTCCACAATGCTTGCCCGTTGGAATCCCACTCGCCTTGTTGTGACCGGAAGAAACCTGATCGCTCCTGCTTCTCTGGAAAGGTTTTTACAATTGGATTTGTGAATGAAGCAAAGCCGAACTTGTCGAGAGCGCTCAGCATGTAGGCTGCATCCCGGAACCAGAACTGATGATACGTGAGAGGTCCTGGGGTGATCTCAAAGTCATCGGTCAACATGAGCACTGAAGAAAGTGATGCTTTGAGTATTGCGTTGACATGAGGGTCAGGAGTAATGATTGAGGCTCCGCGAGCAAGGAGGTCATTCCATTTCGACGTAACCGCTTCTATCGTAACAGGAGCGGTGGTGTGGTTTCTTCCCGGTGTTAGGGCGATGTTGCAATCCAGTGATTCCGATGCGCCAGGGTCGAGCTTCAGATTATATCCTGCGAAGCCGTTAGCCATTCCCTTTGTGCAGTGGGCCGAGTTTGTGTTCTTTCCAGCAATCAAATGGGTTAGTCGTGTGCTGCAATCGCCATTCTCAAATGTGGAGCATTCTATGAAGTTGGCCGGCCGGGAAAAGAAGAGGGATGCCTCATTGTTGATGCGGAAGCAGCGTTGCTGTTCTTTGAATTCCAAATCGTGAACCAGACTGATCCCTTCCGGATTGAGTGGCCGAATGGCGAAAGCAACAGTGCATTGTTTCTGTGTATCTGATTCGTTACGAATCTCCACGTGATGAAACAGCATGTCTTTCTCAGTATAGGATGTCAAAATTAATTGTACGGAAAATGACGTGAATCTCGTTTGTACGATGGGAAGATTGTCCACCAGCGTTTGATCGACGTTGTCTGAACGTGAAGGGAAGAATGCTTGACCATCCACAACAAGCCACACGTCAATCGACCACCCGTTTCTGAATGGCGTGACCAATCCTCTCGGATCGACGATCGGTTCAACTGTACAATCGGGGTTTCCTACAGCAGTCCAATTTCTATTGGTGACATTGATTGAGAGTCCCAAGTGTGAGCGCGGTATGAATGAAGGTGACCGGGGATTGTATTGCTGTTCAGCCCAGAATGGGAGAATCCAGTCGCGGGCAGCTTGAAGAATCGTAAAGTTCAGCAGTCCTCGTGAGAGCTGGATTGAATTCAACGGGATAAGCTCAGTGGGGAGCGTCTTCGTATCGAGGCCGCTTGCCTGGTTTGCAGCAGTGAACATCTCGACGGCAAGGGGCGGGACTTTCATCAACCTGGCAACGGAGGTCAGAATGAACTGGCCGAGCTTCAAAGTATCTCCTCTGTTTTGTTCTATGCAGATGTGCCCAATATCTTCACAATCGGCTTGATATACAATCCAGTCAGTTTGATTTAACAGAAACTTAACAGTGTAGTAAAACTGGGATGACACCATAAGTGTAGATTTGTGCCGTAAGAATTGGTGAGATAGGTTTCGTTGTACTAAGCGGAAAGGTACTTCGATGAAATCAGCAACATATTTCGTTCTTGCTCTCTGCATGCTCGTGGTGAATTTTGTACTATCGGGGCGGAACAAAATCCGCTTCAGGGGGTATCAGGTAGGATGATCACTCTCTCATCTCGGGAAATCTCATTGAAGCGCGTGGAGTTGCAGTCGGCCCGGTCCAGCCCACGCGTTGCATACTTTGCGGGTACGATGCGCGCCGGTCATGATGGTGTCACCAGTGTGCTGTACCAGCTTATTACTCATCTCAAGCGACGAGAGATTGAGAATGTCTTTTTCTCACCGATTGTCTCACCGGGTGACCAACCAACGACGATTCATCAGGTGCCATCGGTGATGTTTCCGCTCTACAAGGATTATCGGATTGCACTCCCCGGGCAAAAGCACTTTGAAGAGCGATTGAGAGAATTCAAGCCGGACCTCCTTCACATCAATAGTCCTTGTTCGCTCGGCTACGCGGCAATAAAATACGCCCGCAAAGCGGAGATTCCCGTGGTCGCCACATACCATACACACTTTCCAAGTTATGCGAGATATTACAGTGCACGGGCCTTTCAGGCCCTCAGTTGGAACTACTTCAGGAAGATCTACAACGGCTGCCAGCGCGTGTATGTTCCCTCTCAACCCATTCTCCACGAATTGAGAGATCATGGCTTAAGAAACCTCGAATTTCTCCCTCACGGCGTTGATACCGATGTGTTTCATCCTCGCTTCAAGAACCGTGACTGGAGGATACGTTTGGGAATTGACGGCAAGAAGGTTCTTCTCTTTGTCGGACGTCTTGTATGGGAGAAAGACCTTCGAACGCTTGCAGACGCATATCGGCTTCTTGAACGGCAGAGAAATGATCTTGCGTTCGTTCTTGTTGGCGATGGTCCGATTCGTGAAGAGTTGCAGACTCTGATGCCGAACGCCATCTTCCTTGGTTATCAATCCGGAGTTGACCTTTCGACGGCATTTGCATCGAGCGACATCTTCGTGTTTCCTTCGACAACAGAAACATTTGGCAACGTGACCATTGAAGCCATGGCGTCCGGAGTACCGCCGATTTGCGCGAATGAAGGAGGCTCCGGCGGACTCGTCCAGCATGGAAGCACAGGATTGCTGGCCAAGCCCCGGGACGCATTCGATTTTGCCGATGGAATTACTCTCCTCGCAGATTCACAATCAACACGTGATCAGATAGCGCGTCAGGCATTCGCATTTGCACAGAGTCAATCATGGGAGCGCATCTTCGATCGTTTGCTGGAGAGTTACGATAGAGTGATCGACGAGTTCGCGTTGCAGCAACTTTGCAAAGAGCGGGAGGCGGCCTGACGAATACGATGACGATTGCCCACATCTCTGACCTTCATCTCAGTCCCGAACATCGCCGTAAGAACATACGAGCGACGAAACGGCTGCTGGAATATATTGGTACGTTGGGTGTTGATCACCTCGTCATAACGGGTGACATCGTTGCGACTGCCGGGAAGCAGGATTTTCAATTGGCGAGAGCAATCTTGAAGAGTTCGGGATGGCTCGATTCAAAAGCTCTTTCTATCGTCATCGGCAATCATGATATTTTTGGAGGGGTACACCATGCGGAGGATATTCTCACCTTCCCGAAACACTGCAAGCAAACAGACTACAAGGCGAAGGTGATGGAGTTCCACGATTATTTTCACGAAGCATTTGACAAGTGCTTGCTTGGTTCGCAATCGTCTGTGTTTCCCTACGGCAAGGTGATCGGTGACGTGGTGTTCGTGGGAATGAATTCTGTAGCCGAGTATTCCAAGCTGGGTAATCCCATTGGTTCGAATGGTGAAGTAAGTGAAGGAGAGTTCAAGAGGACGCAAAAAATCCTCTCATCAGACCTCCTGACCCGGAAACGGAAGATAGTCCTCATTCACCATCATTTCTACAAACCTTCAGGGAATGATGTGGGTACGATGCATTCGGTCTGGAATGCGATAGAACGTCAGACAATGAAGCTGAGGGGAAAGAACAAACTGTTGGAACTTTTTGGGAAGTCGAACATTGATTTGGTTCTCCACGGTCACTTGCACGAGAATCATGAGTATTGCAGGAAGAACATCCGCTTCGTGAACGGCGGCGGATCCGTCTTGGGGAGTCTCGGACAGGGAGCAAGATGCAATCTGATCAGCGTTACCAGGGAGTCGATTCAAGTCGAACAAATCTTCTTTACGGATGAATCCGGAAGAGTTACCCGTGCTTTCGAGAATCAAGTGGTGACCCACGTTGCTGCGTAGAAGTGCGTTTTTCAAGTCCGGATTGGCATTCCTCCCAGCCCTCCTTGTTGGGAGGAACAGAGGCTCCACACAGACCCTGACCCCTGTTGTGGAGCCTCGCCATTTTGATACGTCTTGGGACTTTACAATTTCTTAACATTGGCGTAACAGTGAGTTGACATACGGTTGGTACCTTGCACTGGGTCAAAAGTACTTCCACCGTTGTTCATCCCTCCAGTATAAACCGAGTTAAAAATGATCAGATGGTTTACTGTAGCACTCGTGACGTTTACCATGCAAACTCGCGGTCTTGCTCAAACTGATTCCTCTATCGCAATAAGTGTGGAAGACGTGAAGACCGAAGTCGATGGTATGAATGAATCCTTGACTGAGGTAAGGAATGTTGTCGATGCCTTACGCAAAATCAAAGTCTCAGGATACATCCAGGCTCAGTACAGGTACACCGACCTGATCAATCAACCATTCCCTCTCGGTAATTTTTCAGGTGGGCAGTTCCCGGGCAATACCAAGAATCTGTTTCAGATTCGACGTGGACGTTTGAAGGTGAACTATGACAACGTGCTCACGCAGTTTGTGCTCCAGTTCGACGTAATTCCCACCGGTCTTTCACTGAAGGACGCGTATGTTTCGATCACCGAGCCCTGGACACAATCATTTGGACTACAGATGGGTGTGTTCAACCGGCCATTTGGATATGAGATCGTATACTCATCCAGTAGCAGAGAATCTCCGGAGCGATCACGGCTGTTCCAGACTTTGTTTCCCGGCGAGCGGGAATTGGGTGCGGAGATCTTTTATGCCCCACAACTTGGAAAGCTGAACTTTCTGAGAGTCGACTTGGGAGTATTCAATGGTTCAGGTCCAAACGCGAACGAGTTCGACAACTTCAAAGACATCATCGGGCACGTTGCGGTACAACTGCCTCTCGGAGAAGAATCACCTGTGGCATTGGATCTTGGCGTCTCCGGGTACTTTGGCAAAGTCCGCAGTAATACGAACGATGTATACTCGAATGGAGAGCCAGCAGCAGGAGTGAAGGGCTTTGTGCAGGCAACTGATACTGCCAATGTCGGGAAGGGAATTACACGAAAGTATCTCGGCGGGGACGTTCAGCTCTATTATGATGTTCCTTCCATTGGCGGCCTTATCTTGCGAAGTGAGTATATTGCCGGAACACAGCCGGGCACGAATGCAACAACGATCAGTCCTTCTGCACAACCAACCACTGCGCTCTACAAGCGCAAGTTCTCAGGATGGTATGTGAACCTTGTGCAGAACATTGGCAACAGGGAACAAGTGGTCCTGAAGTATGATGTGTATGATCCGAACACCAACGTCAAAGCGTCGAATTTTATGACGACTAGTAAATTGACGGTTGCAGATATCAAGTACAGCACGTTCGGATTGGGATTCATCCACCATTGGGACGACAATGTCAAGTTTGTGTTCTACTACGAGATCATCAAAAATGAAATCCTTGACAAAGGAACATCCCCGGCGAGTTTGTCCGCATACACAGAGGACGTGCGGGATAACGTGTTTACCTTCAGAGTGCAGGTGAAGTTTTGAAAATTGCTTTCCACCAAGGTCAGGAGTAGAAGTATGAAGAGTTTGATGCTCAAGATGTTTCTTGTAATGGTTTTTTCGAACGTAGTCTTGCTGGCGGAAGAATCCATTACCGTGAAAGGCTCGGACACCATGGTGATTCTCGCCCAACGATGGGCCGAGCGATACATGGCGGCGCACAAGGATGTTGTGGTTTCAGTGACTGGCGGGGGATCAGGGACTGGAATATCGGCCCTCATCAATGGTACCACGGACATCTGCAACTCGTCCCGACCGATGAAACCATCGGAGCGGGACAAGCTGAAGCAACGGTTCGGAACACGGGGTATCGAGATCAAGTGTGCGCAGGATGGCCTCTCGCTCTATGTGAATGAATCGAACCCGATTCAGGAGTTGAGTATCCAGCAAATCAAATCGATCTATACGGGCAAGATCTCCAATTGGAAGGATGTCGGCGGCCCCGACGCAAGGATCATTATGTACAGTCGCGAGAACAACTCCGGTACCTACGTCTATTTTAAGGACAACGTATTGGAGGGTGATGACTTCGCTCCCACGGCGCAGAACATGCCGGGAACGGCCGCAGTGGTGAACGCTGTTGCCAGGGATAAGTGGGGGATTGGTTATGGAGGGGCGGCGTATGGCAAGGGCATTCGGGAGCTTAAGGTGAAAGCGGACGCCGATTCGCCGGCATATCCGCCGATCGAGGAGAATATTCGTTCCGGCAAATATCCGATCAGCCGATTCCTCTTTATGTATGTAAAGAACAAACCCACAGGTGCGATGAAGGAGTATATCGATTGGATTCTGGGCGATGATGGACAAAAGGTTGTGAATGATGTCGGTTATTTTCCTATTCGCTAGACAGGAGTGAAGATGATGAAGCGATTGCTGATTATTCTGTTGAGTCTCACGGTTGCTCTTTCGATGCTCAGCGGTGCAACAAAGATTACAGTGAAGGGGTCGGATACGATGGTGATTCTTGGCCAGCGTTGGGCGGAGCGGTACATGACCGCGAACAAGGATGTCGCTATCCAGGTCACAGGTGGAGGATCGGGGACCGGTATTTCGGCGCTGATCAACGGTACAACGGACATCTGCAATTCATCGCGACCGATGAAAGACAGCGAACGGGACAAACTGAAGGAAAAACAAGGTTCGCGCGGAGTGGAAATCAAATGCGCTCTTGACGGGCTTGCCCTCTACGTGAACGATATGAATTCCGTAAAGGTGTTGACTCTTCAACAGATTAAGGACATCTATACAGGCAAGATTACGAACTGGAAGGATGTTGGAGGCCCCAACGCAAAGATCATCCTCTACAGCAGAGAAAACAATTCGGGGACGTATGTGTATTTCAAAGACGAAGTTCTCCGTGGTGAGGATTTCGCTGCTACAGCTCAGAATATGCCCGGCACTGCCGCAGTTGTCAATGCAGTATCGAAGGACAAAAATGGTATCGGCTATGGCGGCTCGGCGTATGGAAAAGGAATCCGGGAATTGAGTGTGCGAAAAGATTCAAACTCGCCCGCGTATGCGCCAACAATGGACAATATCGAATCGGGAAAATATCCAATCAGCAGATTTCTCTACATGTATACCAAGTCCAGACCAACTGGCGATCTTAAAAAGTTTATCGATTGGACGTTGAGTGTGGAAGGGCAGAAGATAGTGAATGAAGTTGGTTACTTTCCTATTCGATGAGCCTTGGACGAGGATGATGGGATGGGACGAAAAGATCGACACTCCGATATTCTCACCGCAAAACCGCAAGTGAGCGACGGTCGAACAGAATCAACGTCAGAGCAGAAGGCCGTTCGACCTTCTATGCAGACGCGTGTCCGTCCACGGCTGAATAAATCTGATCTCAAGAAGAAGTTCAGATGGGATGAGTTTCTTGCCGAGAAGTTGATCACCACGGTAGCATTTCTTTCCCTTGCAACGATTGCGCTGATCTTTATATTCGTGTTCAGGGAAGCAGCGCCGATCTTCAAAGGCTCCGACCCTAACGTAACACAACAGCCGGCGGTTCCTCATGAAGAAGAGGAAACGTATGGCTCGGAATCGTTGGGCGAGGGATCGAAGAGGCTGGCCGAGAAGCAAGCATCGTCAACTTCTCTTGAAACAAGCGGAAATGAAGGCGAAGCATCACTCTCGAATCTTCTCTCCACGTCATGGCAGCCCGTTTCCCGCGTTCCCAAGTATGGACTGCTGCCGCTGGTGATGGGTTCATTCAAAGTTACTTTGTTGGCGATTCTCATCGCCGGTCCAATTGCGATCCTGGCCGCGTTATTCACTGCGTCGTTTGCTCCGAAGTGGTCCAAAGAAATCATCAAACCGTCAATTGAAATTCTTGCCGGCTTTCCGTCCGTGGTTATCGGCTTCTTTGCTCTTGTCATTCTCGCCACGCTTATGCAGGATCTGTTTGGGTATCAATACCGGCTGAACGTGTTTGTCGGCGGTGTGGCAATGTCGCTTGCCGTTATTCCCATTATCTATACTGTTGCGGAAGATGCGCTGACAGCGGTGCCAAAATATCTCACAGAGGCAAGTCTCGCCCTCGGAGCCACAAAGTGGCAGACTGCTGCGTTCGTAACACTTCCTGCCGCAACTCCGGGAGTGTTTGCTGCAGTGCTTCTTGGCTTTGGCCGGGCATTTGGCGAGACCATGATCGTCCTGATGGCAACCGGGAATGCAGCGTTACTCTCTCTCAACTTTCTTGAGCCTATTCGTACGATGTCCGCAACGATCGGTGCTGAGATGGCAGAGGTGGTGTTTGGCGATACGCATTACAATGTTCTGTTTCTGCTGGGAGCCATCCTTTTCATTTTTACGTTCACGCTGAACGCCGTCGCCGAAATATTCATCCGTCAGCGACTCATGAAACGATTCAAAGGGATGTAGCGTGAAACTTCAACGTAAACTTATCGGCACCTCATTCGTTACGCTGACAGCGTTGTCGGCGTTTGTCATCATCGTGGCTGTCATCCTTGTCATGGGGACAATCGTGGTGAACGGCGCCGGACTTCTTTCGTGGGAGTTTCTTACTGCTGCACCGACGGAAGGAATGACAGAAGGTGGAATTTTCCCGGCAATTGCTGGCACTGCCTTGCTTGTGATCATCATGTCCATTGTTGGTGTTCCTGTTGGAACAGTGACAGCTATTTATCTCAGCGAGTATTCAAAGCAAACTTCGATCATTGGGCGTTCAATCCGGTTTGCTGTCAATACGCTTGCCGGCGTTCCCGCTATCGTGTTTGGATTGTTTGGGCTGGGTTTCTTTGTTCAGTTTGTCGGGTCTGGGATGGACCGGGTTTTCACTGATGGTGTTCAGTTGAAATGGGCTCAACCGAATATTCTTTGGGCAAGCTTAACGATGGCATTGCTGACGCTTCCTGTGGTTATCGTGTCCGTCGAAGAAGCAATCAAAACTGTTCCGGCAGACTTGCGTGCGGCCAGTCTTGCACTTGGCGCAACGAAGTGGCAGACAATCTGGAAGATCGTGATTCCCAATTCGCTTACTGGCATTCTGACGGGCGCCATTCTTGCCGTCAGTCGCGGTGCGGGTGAGGTTGCCCCGATTCTCTTCACGGGCGCCGCATATTTCCTCCCGCATCTGCCTTCGTCAATCTCAGATCAGTTTATGGAACTTGGATACCACGTGTACATCATGTCCACACAATCAACGAACGTCGATGCGACAAAGGGGATCCAGTATGCGACAACGCTTGTGTTGTTACTGCTGACCTTTATGTTGAATTTCTCGGCGGTCTTTCTCCGTTCACGCGTACGGCGACATCAGATTCAATAGGTGTGAAGCAATGACAACGAACGGCCATTTGAAAATCAAGACGGTGAGCTTCAACCTGTTCTATGGCGCAAAACAGGCGCTGCGGAACATCAGCATCGGGATCAAGCCCAACCAGGTCACGGCGTTTATCGGCCCGTCAGGCTGCGGGAAATCGACCTACCTGCGAAGCCTCAACAGGATGAATGATTTGATTGATGGTGTGACGATTAACGGGACTGTTCTCATTGACGAGGTGGACATCTATGAGAAGTCGGTGGATGTGGTGGAGTTGAGAAAACGTGTCGGAATGATATTTCAGAAGTCGAATCCATTCCCCAAATCCATCTACGAGAACGTGGCATATGGACCCAAGATCAATGGCCTCCATGACAAGTCCAGGCTTGATGAAATTGTTGAAACGAGCCTGAAACGTTCGGCGCTCTGGAGTGAAGTAAGGGATGATTTGAAGAAGAGCGCCCTGGCGTTGTCCGGCGGACAGCAACAACGTCTGTGTATTGCTCGTGCCCTCGCTGTCGACCCGGAAGTGTTGTTGATGGATGAACCCGCCAGTGCGCTCGATCCCATCGCCACCGCAAAAATAGAGGAATTGATCTACGAACTGAAAGAGAACTACACTATCGTCATCGTTACTCATAACATGCAACAAGCCGCACGAGTGAGTGACTACACTGCGTTTTTCTATCTGGGTGAGCTGATTGAGTTTGGTGAGACGAAGAAGATGTTCACCACGCCGGAGAAAAAGCAGACGGAAGAATACATAACTGGCCGATTCGGATAACATGGAACGCCGCTTTGAAAAAGAACTCGATGATCTGAAAGCCAACCTTGCAAAGATGGGGCGGTTGGTGGATGAGCAGATCAACCTCGCGTGTCATGCGTTGTTTCAGACAGATATTGACCTGGCGCGTGAGGTATTGCAGAAAGACAACGCCGTGAATGACCTGGATACGCTGATTGACAAGCAATGTCAGGTGATCTTTGCACTCTCGCAGCCCGTGGCCGTTGACCTTAGGTTGTTGATGGCTGCATTGAAGATCAACAACAATCTCGAACGCATCGGGGACATCGCCGTCAATATCGCCGAGCGGGTTGAACCTCTTGAACCGTACCATGCGTTTCTTAAGGGTACGCGCCTCGCGGAGATGGTGCAGATTGCGCGCATCATGGTGAGTGACAGTATTGATTCCTTTATTTCGAACAACCCGCGCCTTGCGACGCTTGTTCTCGAGAGCGATGATGTCGTGGATTCGCTCGATGCTGCCATGTTCAGGCAGATGGTGCGTGAAATGCAGAACGATCACTCCCTGATCGAACCGGCATCCCATATCCTCATCCTTTCCCGCCATATCGAGCGTCTCGCAGACCATGCCACGAACATTGCCGAGGACGTCATCTTCCTGGTCGACGCAAAAATCGTCAAGCATAACGCATTCGAAGAACTTGAGCCATAGGCGGTCCGGGTTGCAAGTGAACTCCAGACTTTCTATCTTCATTCAGGCAACTTTCAATCACAACCGGACGTGAGGATGCAACGACATTTTCTGCAAGAACTGGAAGCCCTTAAGACCAACCTTATCAAGATGGGAAGCTTTGCCGAACAGGCTATCGCCGATTCCATACGGGCGCTTCTGGAGCGGCGCAAGGAGGTCGCTCAACAGGTTCTGTCCCAGGACCAACAGATCAACTCCTATGAGATCCTGATTGATGACGCCGTTGTGGATTTGCTTGCATTGCAGCAGCCTGTTGCCACTGACCTCCGGTTCATTCTTGCCGCATCCAAGATCAACAATGATCTCGAACGCATTGGCGACCATGCAGTGAACATCGCCGAGTCTGCATTGCAGTGCGTTGACCATTCTCCGTTGAAACCCCTTGTCGATATCACGCAGATGGCGCAGATTACGAAAGGCATGCTGCGCGATGCGATTGACGGGTTCATTCATCACAACGCAACTATTTGCAGGGCAGTTCTCCGGAATGATGACATCATTGATGAGTTGAACAAGAAGGTTGTTCATGACCTTGTCGAAGTTATGCGTCAGAACCCTGATAAGATAGAGCAGGCCCTGGAGTTTATCCGCGTCAGCCGCAATCTCGAACGTGTGGCCGACCTTGCAACCAATATTGCAGAAGAGGTGATCTTTATGGCAGAGGCAAGGGTCGTGAAGCATCACCTTGAAGATAGAGCAAGCGAAGGATAACAACCCGACAGATCAATCCCCCGTTTTCCCCTCCGAAAGTAATGCATTGCATCGCAACCTCAAATAGCTTATCTTTCCTGCGGATTTATTGATTTCACGCTGTTTCACGAACTTGCCTCTCTCCGTTGAATGGACTTTCTACTCTGGGCTGCCCGAAGCCTTCACATCTTTGGCGTCGTGGTATGGCTTGGCGGATTGATGTATCAGGCAGTCGTGACAACGGCGGTTGCAAAAGCTGAAGGCGCGGACTTTGCACCCCAAACACTTCATACGTTGCGGAGATTTGCCCCATTTGTCTGGATGTGTGTGTGGACCGTACTGGTGACAGGCGTGGCGTTGATGCTGTTCAGTACAAGGTTTGTGTTCTTCCAGTTCAATGATGTATGGTCGATCCTTCTCGTGATGAAGCAGGTAACATTCTTGTTGATGATGTTCTTCTCATTTGGCTACGCAAGGATGTTTGCCCGCGTTGATGAGATGATACAGGAAAAGATAAAACCACTTGATGACGTTTTGCCGTATCATCACCGGATGCTTCAGTTCGGAAGAATCAACATTGCACTTGGAATCGTCGCGTTGTTGTCGGCGGCAGGTATGAGATAACTCTTCAAAAGCACCGGGACCCAGTGGGCAAGATTATTACCATAGCGAATCAAAAGGGCGGCGTCGGGAAGACCACCACCGCCGTCAACCTTGCAGCATGTCTCGCTGTTGCCGAGAAAAGGACTCTGCTTGTTGATACGGACCCGCAATCGAATGCAACCAGCGGCACAGGGCTTGAAGGCTCCTTTGAGGGCCAGAGCATTTACGAAGTCATGGTTGGCAACCTTGCTGCAGGCGCTGCGATCCGGCAGACCCAGGTACCGTTCCTCTCCGTCATCCCGTCGCACATCAATCTCGTCGGCGCCGAAGTTGAGTTCATCGAGCTTGATGATCGTGAACGCCGGCTAAAGGATGCTCTCGCTACGATCCGTAACGACTTCGACTTCATCATCATCGATTGCCCGCCGTCGCTCGGCATACTGACGCTCAACGCACTCAATGCAGCGGATTCAGTCTTGATCCCGGTGCAGTGCGAATATTATGCGCTCGAAGGCCTCGGACAGTTACTCAACACCATCAATATGGTGAAGAAGCAAATGAACGAGCAGCTTGATATCGAGGGTGTGCTGCTCACAATGTTCGACAGCCGTCTGCGGCTATCCAATCAGGTGGTGGAGGAAGTGAAAAAGCATTTTGGCGACAAGGTGTTCAATGTTGTGGTGACGCGCAATGTACGCTTGAGTGAAGCGCCGAGTTTTGGCAAACCGATCATCCTCTACGATGCGATGTCGGCAGGATCGAGGAACTACATGGATCTTGCGCACGAAGTTCTCTCACGGAACAATCATATTATGGAAGCGGTGTGAGTATGGGAGACCCAACAGTGATAAAAGGGAAGCAAGTGCTTGGCCGCGGACTTGCGTCGTTAATTCCCAAGCCGGTCGTATCGACGTCTGTTGCGCAGCCCGTCGGTCGCCAGGATGACGGCGTGACGAACGAGATCATTGCCAACATTGAGCTCGATAAAATTCAAACGAACCCGTTCCAGCCCCGTGCTGATTTTGACGCTGTTGCTCTCGATGAGTTGAGGCAGTCCATCGTGGAGAAAGGGATCATCCAGCCCATTACGGTTCGCCGTGTTGAAAATGGATACCAGCTCATCTCCGGCGAACGGCGTGTGCGCGCTGCGCGTGAAGCAGGCATGGGCCGCATTCCGGCCTACGTCATCGACGTGAAGACCAACGAGGAAATGCTCGAGCTTGCACTCATCGAGAACTTGCAACGTGAACATCTCAACCCCATTGAGATTGCCATCTCATACAGACGTTTGATCGAGGAAGTCCAGTTAACGCACGATCAGCTTTCCCAACGCATCGGCAAAGACCGGACAACAATTACCAACTTCCTCAGATTGCTCAAGCTGCCGGACGTCATTCAGAACGCCGTGCGTAAAGGGGACGTCAGTCCGGGCCATGCCCGCGCACTGATCAACGTTGAAGACAGCGCCGTGCAATTGACGATCTTTCACCGTATAGCGGACAAACAGATTTCCGTGCGTGAAGTTGAACGCCTTGCGCGGGACTACCAGCGGGTGAAAACGAAGCGGACGCATGGCATATCCTCCGCAGGTGAGTCGGGAACTACCGCAGTAAATAGCTCTCTTTCAAGCGTTGAAGACAAACTCCGCCAACGTCTTGGAACCAAAGTGTCGGTCAAGGCTCTGCCGGATGGAAAAGGAGAGATCGTTGTAGAATATTACTCCCCTGATGATCTCGAGAGGTTGATTGATTTGATGGCGGGAGAATAAGCAAGGCAAAAGTAAAAAGGCAAAAATCAAAACAATCAGCAATCAGAAATCATCAATCTAAAATAATACATGATGATAGATCGACAACCCGTACTCACAAAGAACGCACCTGCTCCGATAGGTCCGTACAGTCAGGCGATTGTGGCGAGCGGTACAATGATATTCACTGCCGGTCAGGTCGCGATTGTGCCATCGACCGGGGAAGTCGTAGCAGTTGACATCAAAGGGCAGACGAAGCAGGTACTTGAGAACGTAAAAGCCATTCTCGAAGCAGGCGGATCGAGCCTCGCGAATGTAGTGAAGACTACCGTGTTTCTGAAGGACATGAACGAGTTTGCCGCGATGAATGAAGTGTATGCGCAATACTTCGGACAGTCGGCACCCGCGCGTTCCACCGTTGAAGTTGCGCGGCTCCCAAAGGATGTCCGTATTGAGATTGAAGCGATTGCCCTCGTTAACGACTGATGGTGGTTCATGAAGTGGATGGTTGTTGCTCTCCTCGTCATCGTCACACCATCACTCTTCGGACAACTTGATCCCGAACCTGCAGTACCGGATTCCGTTCTTTCTCCTGAGCCTGTCATCCCGACCGGGGTTGTTGCCTCACAGATAGACACCGTTACCAAATATCATCCCACAAAATCCGCCGGACTTGCCATGCTCTTCTCGGCGATTGTTCCGGGAGCGGGACAAGCATACAACGAGTCCTACTTGAAAGTCCCGGTTGTTGTCGGTTTGGGAGTGCTTTTTGTTTCCTCCTGGCTTCATAACAACAGGCTTTATCATGATTACCGTAACCAATATTCCGCGAGCATCACGACGGTGGTTCCCGGCGGCGATGGAAATAAACTCACACTCAGAGAATTCTACCGCGACCAGCGCGATACGTACGCGTGGTACTTTGCCATCCTCTATTTCCTGAACGTTGCCGACGCGTACGTTGATGCAAGTTTGTATGACTTCAACGTGGGGGATGATCTTTCGATCAGATTTATGCCGGAGCCGAGGACGAGGCTGGCGGTGAGAATTACTTTTTAAGGGACAATACACAGATACCATGCTCAACTACATCTGGCTCTCTCTCATAGTAATCGGCATCCTCGTTGCGGTTGGCAACGACGTGCGTGATGAGGTGCAGAACACCTACCGCAATGGGAACACGTTTGGTGCGAAGGTCGAAATCAAAAAAAGCTCGCCGGGCGCCATCCAAGTGTGGGAGGGTGATCTGGTCGTGCCTGTCGGGGCATTCAATTCGTTTTACGGTGTACAATCTGCTGACACTGTGATCCACCAGCCGGTAGCAATCACTGTGCTTGCAAACGGCACACCTTCCATCTCGCTGTTGATTGGAGAAGCAACTCCCGCATTCTGGAAACAGATGGCGAAAGGTGCCAGCTCGAAGGAGAAGTTAACAGGAAAACTCAAAGCACTCACGCTCTCGCCGGAGGGTGTCCCGATGAGTGTCCAGTTCGTGCTTGAGCCGATCCGTTTTTTGAAGATGAAAGCTGTTACGCAAGCGGCACTGGATATTGCCGGCACAGCAGTGAACATTGCGCTCGGACTCATTGGCATCATGGCGCTGTGGCTTGGCGTGATGAAAGTGGCGGAGGAAGCCGGACTGCTTAAAGTGCTTACACGTCTGCTTACGCCAATCACGAAGCGGCTTTTTCCTGATGTCCCTTCTGATCATCCAGCTGTCGGAGCAATGATCATGAACATTGCCGCCAACATGCTCGGACTCAGCAACGCTGCCACGCCTCTCGGACTCAAGGCCATGGAGGAGTTGAACAAGCTCAATCCAAAAATCGGCACGGCATCGAACGCGATGGTCACGTTCCTTGCCATTAACACCGGCGGACTCGTTCTTATCCCCGCAACTGCCATTGCCGTACGAGCAACCGTCGGCTCGGCGAATCCGGGAATTATCATCGGGACATCGATCGTGGGTGCTGCGTGTGCAACGATCGCCGGTGTGGTTGCCTCGAAGATTCTCCAGCGCTTGCCGCGTTACAATAAGCCTGATTCAACGCCATCCGGTGCGGAGGTGAGTAATGGCTGATCTCTTCCGTTCCATCATTAACATTATTTCCATCTTTGCTATCCCGCTGATCTTGCTGGTGTTTTTGAGTTGGGGATTCTTCAAGAAGGTAAAGGTGTACGAAGTGTTTGTCGAGGGCGCAAAGGATGGCTTCAACACGGCGGTTCGCATCATTCCGTATCTTGTTGCCATGCTCGTTGCGATTTCGATTTTCCGGGCAAGCGGTGCGATGGAACTGCTCTCGATGGCTCTCAGTCCGTTGACTTCGCTCATCGGCATGCCACCGGAAACATTGCCGATGGCAATCATGCGTCCGCTCTCCGGCAGCGGCTCGCTCGGCATCATGACCGAACTGATGAAGACCCACGGCCCCGATTCGCTCATCGGCATCATGGCATCCACAATGTACGGCAGTTCCGAGACGACGTTCTACGTTATTGCCGTGTACTTCGGCGCGGTAAGCATCAAGAACACGCGTCATGCTGTACCCGTTGGTATTATCGCTGATGTTGTCGGGATGCTTGCGGCGGCTTGGATTGTGAATCTACTCTTTGGCTAAACTTTGCAGCTTGAACCGCAAAGAACGCCAAGTCCACAAAGAATTTAACCGCAAAGGACGCGAAGAGTTTTTTGGAATTGTCAGAACGCAAAGTATGCGAAGGAAGCGAGTCTCATTCTCAGGGTTCTTTGCGTCCCCCCGGTTTGCAAAGCTATGCTTAATGTTGTGTCTTTGCGACCTTTGCGGTTAGCTGTTAGACCCTTTTCCCTTGCTTTTCAAGGGGTTGCTCTCTATATTTTTCCGGCATTTGAAACAAGTATTCCCTCCGGTCGATATCTGACAGCAGACTAAACTGGTTCATGAACGTACTCAATAAGCTTGTCGTTGCGGCACTTCCGGCGGTCCCCAAGTCCATTGTCAGGCATTTCGCGGGTCGTTACATTGCCGGTGAAACGCTCGCAGAAGCAGTCCGCTGCGTGCGTCAACTTAATGGTGAAGGTGTCTGCGCCACACTCGACGTGCTGGGCGAGGACATCACCAACCAGGACGAGGCTGCACACTCACGAAACCAGTCAATTGAAGTTCTTCACGCCATAGCCAGGGAAAAGCTTGACTCGAATCTCTCGATCAAGATTACTTCTCTCGGATTGAAGCTTGGCAAGGACATCTGCACGGAGAATATCCGGGAAATTCTGAAGGTTGCAGCGAAGTACGGGACGTTCGTCCGCTTTGACATGGAAGACTCCACCTGTACAAGCGATACCATCGGGATATTTCAAACGCTCCAGAAGGATTTCCCCAATATCGGCATTGTGCTGCAGGCGTACATGCGTCGCTCCGAAGCCGACATTACCATGTTGGTGAAGAATAAAACGAACTTCCGTCTCTGCAAGGGCATATATAAAGAGCCGCCTGAGATCGCATTTCAGGGACGCAAAGAAGTTCAGGATAACTACCTCAAGCTTCTTGAGTTGATGCTGAGAAACAAATCCTACGTTGGTATTGCGACACATGATAGTGTATTGGTGGATGGAGCGAACCGCATCATCAAAGAAATGGGACTCAAGAAAAATGAGTATGAGTTCCAGATGTTGCTCGGTGTGAGGCCGGAACTCCGGAAGAAGCTTGTCGCGGAGGGACATAAGGTGCGTTTGTACGTTCCATTCGGCGAGCATTGGTACGGCTACTCTACCAGGCGATTCAAGGAAAATCCCGAGGTGGCCGGATATGTATTCAAGGCATTGTTTACGCGTAACGTGTAGGGAAGCAGGGGAGAAGGTTTCACTAACTCACTTTCATAACTAAGGAGCACTCATGGCAGAGCAGATCGCATCCACGCACAAGCCATACATCGCCCCCGAGCGAATCATCCCGGAGCTTACCGTCAAGTCCATTACACTCGGGGCGTTCTTCGGCATCGTGTTTGGCGCCGCAACAGTATACCTTGCGTTGAAGGCCGGCCTTACTGTGTCCGCTTCAATCCCGATTGCGGTGCTGGCAATCTCCATCGGACAGAAGCTGCTGAAGACGACGATCCTGGAGAACAATATCATCCAGACTGCAGGTTCGGCCGGTGAATCGATCGCCGCCGGTGTGGTGTTCACGCTGCCCGGATTCCTGTTCCTCTCCATGAATGAGATGGGACAGAGTGTCGGGTTTGAGTATTTCAACTATTGGACAATCTTCACGCTCTCACTCTTCGGCGGAATTCTTGGAACATTGATGATGATTCCACTCCGCCGCTCGTTGATTGTGAAAGAACACGGTGTGTTGCCATACCCTGAAGGGACTGCCTGTGCATCCGTGCTTATTGCAGGAGACAAAGGAGGCAATTTTGCAAAGACTGCCTACATGGGCGTGTTCTTCGCTCTTGGCTATGCAATCTGCCAGAAGGTATTTCACATCGTCGCAGAAACCCCGGCGTGGGTGACGAAGCAAACGAACAAGTATTTCCCTTCCGCCACGGTCAACGGTGAAATTACGCCGGAGTATCTCGGCGTCGGGTACATCATCGGGCCGAAGATTGCCGGGGTATTGGTTGCAGGCGGTGTGCTTGCCTGGCTTGGTTTGATCCCGTTGCTTGCGTCGCTTGTTCCCGGTGCAACCATTGCTGCACAACTTGTCAAACTTGGGTACTTGAAAGATCTCATGACGCCCGGAGGTCCCGGAAGTTGGGACCCGGTCACGCAAACATTTGGCAGTACAGCAACAGCCATTTATCGTGCGTATGTGCGTCAGATTGGTGCGGGTGCAGTCGCCGCCGGTGGCTTCATCACGCTCATCAAGACTCTCCCGACGATTGTCTCGTCATTCAAAGACAGCGTCGCCTCGATGAAGGATAAGAACGCCGGCATTGCCGTGATTCGTACTGAGCGCGACCTGCCGTTCATGACGGTGATTGGCGGAAGTATTGCGTTGGTGTTGCTCATGGCGTTCCTGCCACAGCTTCCCGGCGATAGCATTGTGAGCAAGTTGTTGCTCGGTGTTCTGATTATCGTATTCGGATTTTTCTTCGTGACCGTTGCAAGCCGCATCGTGGGTATTATCGGTTCGAGTTCCAATCCGATATCGGGGATGACGATTGCAACGTTGATGGGTACGTGTCTGGTGTTCATCGCAATCGGCTGGACGGGCAGCGTGTTCGAGCCGATGGCCCTGGTTGTTGGCGGGATGGTGTGTATCGCTGCAGCCAACGGAGGCGCAACAAGTCAGGATCTCAAAACAGGATACATTGTCGGAGCGACGCCGCGTGCTCAGCAGATTTCCTTGTTCGTCGGCGCGATTGCTTCCGCACTTGTCATCGGGGCGACCGTGCAGATTCTTGATACGCCAACACAGGAAGCAGCGGCACAAGGCATCAAGCACATGATCGGTACGGATAAATTTCCCGCACCGCAGGGAACGCTTATGGCAACACTCATCAAGGGGTTGCTGTCGTTTAATCTCGACTGGCAGTTCGTTCTCGTTGGCGCGTTCCTCTCCATCACGATGGAGTTGTGCGGTGTGAAGTCTCTATCGTTTGCCGTTGGTGCATACCTGCCGCTTTCCACAACACTCCCAATTTGGGTTGGTGGAGCAATCAAGGGCCTTGCCGATTGGTCAACGAAACGCAAAGGTGGCGTCGTTGGTGATAGTGAACTTGGGACAGGCAGTCTGTTTGCAACCGGTCTTGTAGCGGGTGGCGCCCTTACCGGTGTTATCGTTGCCATTCTTACGGTGCTGTTCGAAGACCGCATGGTCAGCTTCAGTATGGAACATGCAATCTCCGGTGCGCTTGGCGTAACGGGCTTTGAGCTTCTTGGTGTCATTTGTTTTGCGATCATGGGATTCACGTTGTACAGAGTTGCGCAAAAGCCGCAACCGACGATAGACTAGAAGTAATCTGGTCAATCGCTGTACTGATGAAGTATCTTCAAATGTTCAAATACTGGCATCGCCTCTACGGTGGTGCCAGTGTTATCTTATGGCGGGAATTCATAATGTGGAGGAATAGTCATGTCGAATGCAATTGATGGATTGAAACCGGAACTCGTGTGGAAGTACTTCGCCGAGATCTCAAAGATTCCACGGGGATCGAAGAACGAAGCCGCAATGACGAAGTACGTTCTTGATACTGCAAAGAAGTTTGGACTTGAGGCAAAAGCAGACAAGTTCGGAAACGTTGTCGCGAAGAAGCCCGCTTCAGCAGGCAAGGAGAAAGTCAGAAGTCTTGCCCTTCAGGGGCATCTCGATATGGTGTGTGAGAAGAACAAGGATACAGTCCATGACTTTCTCAAGGATCCCATCGAACTGGTTCGCAAGGGAAATATCCTGATGGCGAATGGAACAACCCTCGGCGCGGATAACGGCATTGCAGTGGCAACAAACCTCGCCATCATGGAAGATAAATCGCTTGTGCATGGCCCGCTCGAATTTCTCTTCACGGTTGACGAAGAGACCGGACTTACCGGCGCGAGCAATCTTGCCGGTGATTTTCTCGAAAGCAAAACGCTGATGAACCTCGACTCCGAAGAAGAGGGAGCGTTGTATGTTGGATGTTCGGGAGGCAAGGATACCATCGGCACATGGAAGGTAAGCTTTGAGAAGGCTCCATCCAAGACCGTTGCACTGACAGTGAGAGTTGCAGGATTGAAAGGCGGTCATTCGGGACTGGAGATCGACAAGGGACGCGGCAACGCAATCAAGATTCTCAACCGGATCCTTATTCTTCTTTCTGAGATCGGTGCACGTCTCTCGTCCATTGAAGGCGGAAACAAACACAACGCTATTCCCCGTGAAGCGGAGGCAACTCTCTTTGTTCCAAAGAAGAACACTGAACTGGCGGACGCCATGGTGGGCGACTTCAACAAGATGGTGAAAGGTGAGTTCTCGACCGTCGAGCCTGATCTTCGGGTGACGATGGAAGAAAGCAAATCGAAGAAGGGGAAGGTCATCAAGAAAGGTCAGCAGAAGAGGCTGATGCAGACCATCGCCGCGCTTCCTCATGGCGTCACCAAAATGAGTGCGGATATTCCCGGTCTCGTCGAGACCTCCACGAACATTGCTGTTGTCAAGACAGAGAAGAAATCCATTGTGCTGGCGACGAGCCAGAGAAGTTCTGTTGCGTCCGAGCTTGTTGAGATGGTGCAGAGTGTGTGGGCTGTGTTTGAGCTTGGCGGCGCTGAAGCGGAGAACAACGACGGTTATCCCGGATGGAAGCCGAACATGGAATCGCCGATCCTGAAAACGGCAAAGTCAACGTACAAATCTCTTTATGGCAAAGACCCTGAAGTGAAAGCGATCCACGCAGGACTTGAATGCGGCATTATTGGCGAGCGTGTGCCGGGCATGGACATGGTGTCGTTTGGCCCCACCATGGAAGGCGTTCACTCCCCCGATGAGAAGATCTACATTGATACGGTGGAGAAGTTCTGGAATTTCCTGTTGGGGATATTGAAGAACGTGAATTAATTGCGGGCATAATAGCAAAAAAGTGTTGCTGGAATTCTTGTAAGTTGTGGCATTTCAATTTGTTTGCGGATACAAACTCAAAGGATTCGAGAATGAGAGCCAAAAAAGTGTTGCCCGTTGTGTGTATCCTCCGTGGAGGTGAAACGTCATGGAAAGACGAAGCAAGGGAAACAGCGTTGGTACTGCAAGAGATGTCACAAGAGTTTTCTCTGGCGATTGCCTCGTGAGACTCGCTTTGTTCGATCCTTCAAATGGTTTCGCTTGTGGATGCAAGAAGGATACAGTGTCCGAGAGCTCTCTGCCATGAGCCGGAGAAGTTCTTCCAGCATGCGACAGATCGTTCGTTACTGGTTGTCTCAACGGCCACCCAGAGACGAGGAGCAATGGAGCAAACACATGAGTCAAAGCCGTCACATCATCGTTGATGGAACCATCCTTCGCCGAAAGAGCGGCGAGGCAGTGTATGTTGTCATGGAAAGCAGTAGTCATAAGATACTCTACGGTGCCTATGGTGTCCGCGAAGGCGCAAGGGACCTTCAGCAGCTCTATGGGAGGCTTGCCCAAGCCGGATTACATCCTCACAGCGCCACGATTGATGGAAATCCGCAGCAGGGCGAAGTATCTCTGCCTTCAGTGGCCTCATATTCGGCTTCAACGGTGCATTGTCCATGTTCAACGCCAAGGATTACGTTGGTGCCGGAGAAATCCCAAACGCACCGACGCAAAACATCTCCGAAAACTGTTTCTCGATCTGACCACGGTAAAGACCTCTGTGCAACGAGAATACTTCGTTCGTCAAGTCAATCAATGGGATCAACGCTTCGGTCATGCCATCCGCCAGGCACGTCGCATTACCGGAGGATGGGTCTTTAGCGATCTTGCTCTTGCTGCAGGCATGATCGTTCGATCACTCCCTGACCTGTTTCACTTTGTTGACAATATCGAAATATCCTCTTCCACCAATCCGTTGGAAGGATACTTCAGTCGAGTCAAAGAAAAATATCGAAGACATCGTGGACTGGCTCGAAGGTATCGAGAAAACTATTTTCAGTGGTACTTCTACCTTCAACCACGATAACCAATCAGCAACACTTTTTGAGCATTATACCCATTGCGAGGATCCCAACGGAGTCGGGAGACGAAGCAATCTGAAAGAGAGATTGCTTCACCCTGAGAAGCGGGTTCGCAATGACCATGTCTTCTACAGCGCCATCGAGATTCGATGGCGTTGCTGCTTTTGGGCAAGACAATCGGACCAACCAGTTTGGTTAAGCACTGACAAACACAACGATAAGAGGTGTTGCGTGGTTTCCTTTCGCAGATATATTGAAAACATCTTGACAAACCTTACGACTTGAAGTATCTTTCAGCAAGCACACCCCATCATCCAATTTGCCAAAGGAGGATCTATGCGCACGCATCCTCTCGTCCTCTTTTTCGCGTTTCTCGTCGCTTTCGTTTCTCTCACACAACAGCTTCCTGCCCAACGTAAGAGCCCTGGAAAAATCGCTCCCGGTAGCCCGTCGAGTCTGTTGAGTAATTCAGAGATGGGCCTTCTGAACATCAACAACATCTCTGCATGGTTTCGGCGGGATGGTTGGTCGGGGAGAAATCCCACGACCGGAAATTCCGGTACAGTATATCCGCGCGGCACGGCGGGCGCTATATTCCAGGATGGTATCGTGTGGGGAGGGAAGGTGAATGATACTCGCACTCCATCATGGCCTCAACGACGTGTCGGTGGATGTACGTACGTTATCGGTACGAAACCCGGCTGGATCGCGACACCAGGAACCACGACAACGTTTCCCGTTGCCATCGATCCGAACCATGCGCGGGCTCGCATCTACAAGATCCGTCGCGACTATCAGTCGTTAACAACCAATGATCCGGACGTCATCATGGAGGCGGCTGAATTCAATGACATCGCTCCGGGTCAGGTGACACAGCAAATGGCGAACGCGATCATCGATCAATATGTACTGGACTGGAATCAATGGCCGGGAGACCTCGGTGCGCCGTTCTACGATCTCAATGCAAATGGAACCTGGGATCCGGGTGTCGACAGACCGGGACTGCAGAACGCTGATCAAGTGATGTGGTTTGTCACCAATGATGTTGATTCCGTAGCGACAAGGTTGCTTTACGGATCTCCTCCGCTTGGTCTCGAAGTTCAGACCACGTTGTGGGGATATGATGTAGATGGTGCGTTTGGCCAGTCCATGTATCGAAGGACCAGGTTCATCAACAAATCAGGATTCCCCATTGATTCAATGTACGTATGTATGTGGTCTGATCCCGACCTCGGAAATTCAGCCGATGACTTCGTTGGATCCGACACGCTTCTGAATACATCGTTTGTTTACAACGCTACTCCTCACGATGTTGAGTATGATGCTTTCGGTTTAGTTCCCCCTTCTTTGGGATACACGTTGCTGCAAGGTCCTGTTGTTTCCACAGGCAACATGCAGGACACTGCGCTATTCGATTTCCGAAGAATACCGGGCGCGAGGAATCGCCGGATGACGGCAGCATTCGCCTTTGCAACAGGGAGTGGGTATGAAGATCCTTCGCTGGGAACTTACACAGGAACAATTCAGTGGCTCTACTTGTTGAAGGGGCTTATTGCAATAAGTGGTACGCCATTCATCCATCCGAGTGTCCCTGGTCCCACAGCGTTTTGGTATGATGGCGATCCGGTCGCGGGTACCGGGCGACTTGATGGTGTTATAACCGGCCCAGGCGACCGAAGGATCGGAACATGCAGCGGCCCGTTCTCAATTGCCAACGGTGACACACAAGAAGTGGTGATTGCGCTTGTCGGAGGAATTCGTCCAACAGGGAATCACCTCACTTCGGTAACCCAGATGAAACAAAACGTTACTGAACTTCGATCGCACTACGGACAACAGTTTGAAGTGCCGGATGTATCGAGAAGGACGATTTCACCAACAGATACCACGACACAATTGTACGTGCGGGCAACTCTGAGTTCTGGTGTGGTGACCAGCCACGTGGTCTTCACGCCCGAAGTCGGGTCAGAACAGGGATTCACTCTTCAGCTCCATGACGACGGATTGCATGATGACAGTCTTGCGGCGGACGGTATTTGGGGGAATTCCGTCATCAAACGGAATCAAAAGTATCCCGTGAAGGGCGATCTCGTGGTTCAGTTCGGTGGAAGCCCGCTGACGTTCGGAGGGTTGCTCGGCAATATTCCTCTTCGTCCGATGCCCATCTTCAACAACATCCGGGTCGTTTGGGAGAATGGAAGGCAGGATTCAAGTTTGAATCACAATGAGACTGTACATGCCGGTTTTGTCATGTTCAATCCTGATGGAGTTAACTCAATTGATACGTTGAGGATCACCAACTTTGCTCCGGGGAGTATCAACCAGATCATTGAGTACAACACGAGTATTCCTCCGCGGGCGACAGCATCTCACTCTTCCCTCTTCTTTGTTGTGAATGGCCCGGATACAGGCAGCACGCGGAGTTTTTCGTATCTCGTTCGATCTGACTATGCCTCTGCACTCTTCACATCGAGCCTCCCGGTTGTTGCATGGACACCCGGTCAGCATTGGGGCGATACTCTTGCAGTCACATCAATTCGAGGTGTATCGTACGGTGTAAAGCCTGTGATTGCAGACGCCACTCTCCTGAACGGCCATACGTATTTGATAACATTCTTTCAGGGAGGTTCGGAGCTTCTCTGGAGACTGCGCGACCAAACCACCGGACAAATCAAATGGGATAATGGTGTGATTAGTTCATTACCGGAGTATCCTCATCCAGTTATTGATGGTGTGCAGTACCGGGTCATCGCCGTAAGCCCGGGCGTTCAGGATTTTCGATGCGTTGCTGATGCAAATGGCCCCCGTCCGGACTCATTGTCCCAGGGCGCATTTCTGTTCAACGGCAGTGGTTTTCCAACCACACTGGGTCCACCTCAGTTTCCATATGATCGTCCGCAGCCCAATGCGGGGGGAGCTTCGTGGGGAATTCATACAGGTTCATTGAATAGCACTGATTTTAGTTATTCCAGGTTTGTTGTTCGCGTTTTACGCAACGATAATTTGTCGAGGTTCGCTCGGTACGACTATGAGTTGCGATTCACCACAGCAGGTGGACGAGGCTACCTTGCGTTCATGAGCGGTGCAGTTATCAATGTTCCGTTCGAGCTCTGGAACATCGGCATCAGTACGCCCAATAATTCAAGTGATGACTTTCGCATGATCCCATTACTGAATGATATCAATCGCGACAATGTGTTCAATCTTGATAGCATTGATCATCCACTTTCTGGAGGTGATAACGATCCCGAAACGGATTGGATTTACTGGTATGAACCACTCGACAGAACTCCCGGATCGGGCGGATACACTGTATGGGCGAATAATCCCAACCCGGATGCGGACCTCGGCGATGAAGTGATGGCCAGAATGGTGCTCGTGAACCTCAACGGCGGCAGTATAAGTGACCCTAACTGGCCGGGCAATGTCAACCAGCAGATGTGTGAAACCGGCATGGTGTTCCGGATCATCAGCACGAAGTTTAACCTTGCAGGCGACAGCCTGCGCGTCATTGCAACGCCAACAAGTGTTCCCATTGGTGAAGTTCCATTGTCGATCTATTTGGATCAGAACTATCCTAACCCATTCAATCCCGTCACGACGATCCGGTTCGGGCTTACCTCGCGTGCGAACGTGGAGCTACATGTGTTCAACATCCTCGGCCAACGGGTCCGGACGATCATGAACGGTGAGATGCAACAGGGTGCGCATGTGATGCAATGGGATTCGAAAAATGATGCCGGGAGAAGTGTCGCGTCGGGAGTCTACTTCTATCGACTGAAGGTTGGCGAGTTCATCCAGGCGAGAAAAATGTTACTGCTGAGGTAGAATTCGTGGCGAAAGGAATTGGCATAAGTTGAAGAGCGCTGCCCAAATTGTGATTGTTGTTGCCGCATTCGTGTGCACCGCGACGACCAAACCACAAACTTCACGGACAACCGGTTCACTTGCGAAGAACGGCCTCTCCAGTTTGCCCAGCATCCAGAGTGATGGGGGGGCGGGGTTGCTCAACATCAATAATATGTCAGTGTGGGTTCGGCGGGATGGATGGTCCGGGCGGGATCCGGCGACTGGAAATGCCGGGATAATCTACCCAAGAGGGACCGCCGCTGCTGTGTTCCAAGATGGTATCATCTGGTCTGGTAAGGTAAACGATACTCGTAGTCCACATTGGCCACAATACCGTACTGGCGGTGGTACATACACCGTTGGAACAGTTCAGGGGTGGATCGCTATTCCGGGTACGGCTACAACTGCACCCCTTGCAATTGATCGCAACCACACGCGTGCCCGCATCTACAAAATCCGAAGAGATTGGCAGGATCTTGAATGGAATGACGCCGAGGTCATTCGGGAGGCTGCAGAGTTCCAGCGAGTGCCCCTTGGGTCCGTTACACAACAAATGGCTCAGGAGCTTATAGACCGATACTCATTGGATTGGCATGAATGGCCGGGAGATTTGGGAGCGCCGTACTATGACTTGAATGGCAACGGAGCATGGAATGTGGGCATTGACAAACCCGGGCTGCAGAACGCTGACCAGGTAATTTGGTTTGTTACCAATGATCTTGATACCGGCAGAACTGCCGGACTAAACGGATCACCGCCTCTGGGATTAGAACTCCAGACCACGTTGTGGGGATATAAAGCGGATGGATCTTTCGGTCAGACGATTTATCGCAGGACGAGATTCATCAACAAGTCTGGTTTCGATATTGATTCGATGTACGTCGCCCAGTGGACTGATTCAGACCTGGGCAATTCGGGTGATGATTTTTGTGGAAGCGATACGACGCTAGGTATGGCGTTTGTGTATAATAGCGATTCAGTTGATCTCGAATACAACAAGTTCCATCTACTTCCCGCCTCACTGGGATATGTCCTCTTGCAGGGACCGTGCATGCAAACGGGGAATCTTCAGGACACCGCTCTGTTTGATTTCAGGAAGATTCCAGGCGCAACGAATCGTGAAATGACAGCATCGACCAGTACTGCGGCTGCCTCTTTTTCTGATCCACAGTTCCCGGGTCTTTTCTATTGGCTCTATTTGTTGAAAGGGCTCACGCCTTTTACGGGACAGCCGTTTATCCATCCAGCGGTTTCGGGTTCGACACCGTTCTGGTTTGATGGAGATCCGTTCCTCGGCTTAGGGAGGCTTGACGGAATCATTAGGCAGCCTGGTGATCGCAGATTCACCATGTCGACCGGACCATTTGTAATTGCGGATGGCGATACACAGGAGATAGTTATTGCCTTGGTTGGAGGAATAAGGCAGTGGGGCAACCACCTGAGCTCGTTTGCTGAAATGAAACAGAATGTTTTGCAAGTGCGCGCTTTGTATGGAAGGTTGTTCGACATTCCCGGCGTATCCAGTTCATCTCTGTATCCAAGTGACACTACAACACAGCTATTTTTCAGAGCAGATCTAAGAGAGCAGACCGCTGTAGTCAGTGGCCAGATCATCTTCACTCCAGAGGTTGGCACTGAGCAAGGTTTCTCCATTCAGCTCTTCGATGACGGCGTGCATGACGATAGTCTGGCAGGAGATGGCTTTTGGGCGAACGCGGTGGTAAGGAGGAATCAAAAATATCCACTACGTGGTGACCTTGTCATTGCCGCTGCAACCGAATCCTTCGCATTCACCGGGTTGTATGGCAGCATTTCACTTCGCCCTTTGCCGATCCTGCAGAATTTGCGCGTTGTATGGGAAAATGGTAGGCAGGATTCCTGGTTGAACCACAATGAAACAGTACATCTTGGGTTTGAAGTATTCAATCCTGACGGCGTTAATGGCATTGACTCGCTGAGAATAATGATGCTCGCGCCGGGGAACAATGATCGGGTTATCACCTACAACGTAAACATCCCACCACGATTCACAGCTTCGAACTCCAGCTTCTACCTCGTAGTCACCGGTCAAGGAACTGGGAGCGTGCAAGAATTCTCGTGGCGGGTGAGTTCGGACCTTGCCTCTGCCGCGTTCGCATCAAGTTTGCCAATTGTTGCTTGGAACCCCGGTCATCTTTTGTGGGATACGCTTAATGTGGCCGCAATTCGTGGCCCGAATGAAAATGTTAAAGCGGTTATCGCAGACCCTGCATTGCTTACTGGTCACGAGTATGTCCTCACATTCTTTCCAGATGGTTCTGACATGCGATGGAAACTGTATGATCAAACAACGGGTCAACTGAAGTACGAAAACGGGATTGTGGATCCACCACCTGACTACGCACACCCCATTATTGACGGTGTGCAATATCTTATGGAAGCTCCTCTCCCCGAAGTCGTAGACTTCCTCTGTACGGCAGATGCGCGGGGAACCTACATGATTCCCTACTATGCAGCCTTCCGATTTAACAGTAGCGGATTCCCATCAGCGATGTATCCACAGGCTCTTTCGGGTAACGGATATGACCGTCCATTCCCGAACGCCGGTGGTGCACAATGGGGAATTCATACCGGAGCAAATGGAATAGGAGGTGACTATCGTTATTCGATGTTCACAAGGCGAGTGTTTCCGGGCGACAACATCCTGAGACTCGTTCCATATGACTTCGAGTTGCGATTCACGACTTCCGGTGGGAAAGGTTGGCTTGCTTTGACGACAAATAATATGATCAACGTACCATTCGAGTTATGGAACATCGGAAGGGGAACACCCAACGATCCAAGCGATGATCACAGGATGATCCCATGGCTTCTTGACGCGAACGGTAACGGTCTGTTTGACCTTGATCGATTCGATCATCCCATTTCCGGGGGTGACAATGACCCGGAGACAGATTGGATATATTGGTATGAGCCGTTTGATAAATCACCGGGCGCCGCGGGGTACCTGAACGAGTTCGTGAATCGCGGGACTTCGTATGATGGAACCGATGGGAATGGGCACGCGCATGAAGCTGTGATGGCCAGAATGGTTCTTGTGAACTATAATGGTGGAAGCATCAGCAACACAAACTGGCCTGCCAACGTCAACCAGCAGATGTGCGAGAATGGAATGGTCTTCAGAATTGTCAGCACGAAAGTGAACATTCCCGGAGACAGTCTTCGCATCGTCGCGCCTGCCCGCGATCTTGGAATTCCTTTCTTCATCTATTTGGATCAGAACTATCCCAATCCCTTCAATCCGCTCACAACAATCCGGTTCGGACTTACATCGCGTGCAAACGTGGAGTTGCATGTGTTCAACATCCTCGGTCAACGGGTCCGGACGATTATGAACGGCGAGATGCAACAGGGCGTACATGTGGCACAATGGGACTCGAAGAATGACGCCGGCAGAACTGTTGCATCAGGCGTCTACTTCTATCGACTGAAGGTGGGAGAGTTGTTCATCCAGACGAGGAAGATGCTTCTTCTAAGGTAGGTGTGGTAGTATTTGTAACTTCATTTCAAAGCCCGGCATGTCCGGGCTTTCTTATTGTTTATTCCCTTGATTTTCTTATCTTTTCCCCAGCCTATCTCCATTTCTCATAACTCATTCGGGTCCGGTATGCAAAGCGCTCCAGTTGCCGCAGTAACGTCGAACAAAGTGTTCACGCCCTATATCAGTCCCGAAAGGTCTGTCCTTGAGCTTACCGCCCGTAGCCTCGTGCTGGGGTCCATACTCGGTATTCTGTTCGGTGCTGCGTCTGTGTATCTGGGATTGCGTGTTGGCCTTACGACTTCAGCATCGATTCCCATTGCCGTCATGGCAATTACCATCCTGAAGAAGATGAAAGGCAACACCGTTCTCGAAAACAACATTGTGCAAACCGTTGGCTCGGCGGGTGAGTCGATTGCTGCTGCGGTGGTGTTTACGATTCCTGCTCTGATCTTCCTCGGCTTTCCGCTCAAAACATCCATCACACTTCTCATTGCGCTTACTGGCGGTGTGCTTGGAGTGTTGATGATGATTCCTCTCCGTCGCTATCTCATTGTCAAGGAACATGAGACGCTCAGGTTTCCGGAAGGAACGGCGTGCGCCGAGATCATCAAGGCGGGTGAAGTGGGCGGGACGTCAGCGAAGAAAATATTCCAGGGCATCGGTCTTGGCGCATTGTGGAAAGGCCTGCCGACACTGTTTGGATTCTGGAAACCTTCGGTGGGAACGGACTTCAAGTTCTATCCGGGTTCATCCGTTGCGATGGATGTTGCTCCGGAGTTGATGGGAGTCGGATACATCATCGGTTACCGGACTGCATTGATCATGGCAGGCGGTGGCATCATGGCGTCGTTTATCATCTCGCCGATCATTGCCTTTATCGGATCTGTTGCCACACAACCGATCTATCCTGGCACCGTGCCGATTACCGACATGAGCAACGTGGATATCTGGAAGAACTACATCAAGTATATGGGAGCGGGCGCTGTTGCAACCGGCGGTATCATCGGATTGTTCAGAGCGGGACCGGCCATCTGGGATTCGCTCACAGCTTCAGTGAAGCAGCTTGCGGGCGAACGGTCAAGCGGGTCGGGCAAGACAAATATACTGCGGACGGAGCGTGACACGCCCATTACGGTTGTCGGCGTCGGATGTCTCGCACTCGTCATTTTCATCTGGGCAATGCCGGTGTTTCGTGTGAACTTCCTCGGCGCTCTGCTCATCGTCGTCTTTGGATTTCTCTTCTCGGTCGTTTCTGCTCGCATCACCGGCATCGTTGGTTCATCATCGAGTCCGCTGTCGGGAATGACCATTGCCGTGCTGATGGGAACGTGTCTTATCTTCCTTGCTGTGGGGTGGACGGGACAGGAGTATACCTATCTCGCTCTCGTCATTGGAGCAACGGTCTGCATCGCAATCAGCAATGCCGGAACCACCGCGCAGGATTTGAAAACCGGACACTTACTCGGAGCAACACCAAGTTCGCAACAGCTTGCCATGCTTGTTGGAGTTATTACCTCTGCGGCTGTCATCGGCATTACGATGCTGCTGCTGAATGAGAGTCAGGCAAAAGAGATTGCTCTTGAGAAACAATTCTCTCCTCCTGCAATTTCCGTCCAACGGGCTGAAGAGATGGAAGGCCGGGATGGCAAAACATATCTCCTTGTGAAAGTTGTCGGAGTGGAAGGCGTCGAGCCGGGCAATTATCTTGTTGATCCTCAAACAAAGATGGCAGTGTGGAAGCGTGAAGACGGTATCGGCGGACGCGAGCTTGCCGCTCCGCAGTCGAACCTCATGGCGGTGCTCATCAGCGGACTACTTGAGCAGAAACTGCCGTGGGGACTTATCATGATTGGCGCGTGCATGGCGCTCTTCATGGAGCTGATCGGCCTGCATGCGCTCACGTTTGCTGTGGGATTCTACTTGCCGCTATCCTCGACGTTGCCGATTTATGTCGGAGGAATCGTCCGCATGTTTGCCGACAAGAAATACAAACGGGAACCGGATTCAGCAGAGGAGAGTGAAGGCACATTGCTCTCATCCGGCCTGATTGCAGGAGGCGCATTGCTTGGCGTCGCGGGGGCGTTCCTTAATTTTATTCCCAACTTCATGGACGAAGCAACAGGACTGCCGTTGAAGATCGCCGTTGGCTATAACTATCTGCACTTCCTGTGGGATGCCGATTGGATTGCGGTGGTTCTCTTCGGCATTCTCGGCTATCTTCTGTTCCGTGGAGCTGAAGATCGTAAGACAACATGATTACGAAAGAACTTCGCACACAGCGCCCGGTTCGCCGCTTCGATTTTGAAGAGCGTGAGGGAGACCTGATTCGAGTCATCATCCCGAAATTCGGCAAAGGGAGGATCGGTCGCGTCATGGAGAAGATCGCCATCCACACCGAGGATAAACTGAACCTCGACGATCTCGGCTCGTTCGTCTACCGCCATTGCGATGGCACGAAGACCATGAGTGAGATTGCGCAGTTGCTGCGGGAACATTTTGGTGAGAAGGTGGAGCCGAGTGAGGATCGCCTGGAATTGTTCATTCGGGAAATGTTCAAGCGGGAATTGATCGCGTTCGCACCACATGCCTAAGCAACAACATTCAAAACATTTCACACTTGAAGAAGCCCGCAAGGAACTCACGTTGGTGCATGCCGTTGCCAGCAGAATGGTCGAGCTCAAGCAATCGCTTGATATTTTAGGCTGGGATATTTATCGGCATCGATACTTTGGAGGCAGAGGCCCGAATGGCGACGGGAGCTTTCCGAGAGAGATGGAGTTCCTGGTCGAGATTGTGAAAAACCTGGATGAGCGTGGAATTGTGGTGAAGGGTATTGATGAAGGCCTCATCGATTTTCCTCACATCCGTGAAAACGGGGACGAAGTGTACTTGTGTTGGAAGCTTGGTGAAGATGAGATTCTCTATTGGCACACGATCGCTGATGGGTATGCAGGGAGAAAAAGCATTGAGCAACTCTAGTAATCCGGTTGAAAAACCTAACCGCAGAGAACGCGGAGTTCGCAAAGGGAGTATATGGGCTAATCCATTTCTCATTCCTGCGGCACTCCGATTTCTTTTTGTCTCTTCTCTATTGATCGTCTGCGCTACCCAACCAGCAATTGCCCAGGTTGAATCATCATCCCGATGGAGTGTGAAGAAACTCATTGAGTTTCATCAGCAGCACCATTTGCGTTTCAAAGCTCAAGATGCCTTCAAGATGTTCTATCAGGCCTCGTTTGGCGTTGAGCATATCTTGTTTGATACCTCTGCTGTGGCTTCTTACCTGACGAGCGAACTGACCTCCATTGATACTCCTTCTTCGGTGGAGCCGCTCATTGAGCGGATTTCCCTGGAGAATGATATGGTGAGAATCAACCTGAGACCGTTGAAAGCGTTAAACCTAAGCCCCTCCGATCTGGTCAAAGTGATGTTCCAAAGCGCCGCTGAAACCATTTCCGACACCGTGATGTTCTATCGACAGTGGAATGAATTCTCTTCATTGGTGAAGTATGGGATTCTCAAATTCACTCCGGACGATATCAAGTTGTGGGATTCGAAAGTTGAAGCCGGGACAATAGCGCCCGTGCATCATTCCCCTGAGTATAGAGAAGCCAGCCATCCGGCATACAGGGTTGTCAGGCTCAGCGTATTTGAAGCAGCATTTGGAAAGATGAAAGAATGAAGAAGAAAAAACTCTGGACGATCATTGCCGTTGTTGTGGCACTCCTTGCCACGGGATTCTATTTTGTCACAAACGGGAAGGATGACAAAGTAACCTACCGGTTCGACAAAGTAGATCGGGGGGACATTGTGGTCAGCATCAGCGCAACGGGTACGTTGAATGCCGACACTACCGTGTTGGTCGGGTCCCAGGTCTCCGGTCGCATTGCGAAGCTCTATGCCGACTTCAACAGCGTGGTGAAACGCGGGCAGCTCCTGGCACAACTTGACCCGACGTTCTTACAGGCGGCGGTTGACCAGGCAAAGGCCGGAGTTTCCAGATCACGCGCAACGTTGAACCAGGCAGAACGGGATTTCAACAGAACGAAGGACTTGTTCGATAAGAACCTCGTTTCTCAGGCAGATATGGATGCTGCCCTCACAAGTCTTGAATCGGCGAAGGCAGGCATGCAACAGTCTGAAGCTGCGTTCGAAGGAGCGGATGTGAACCTGCGCTACGCGACGATCACATCACCCATCAGTGGCGTTGTCATCTCCCGCTCTGTTGATGTCGGCCAGACGGTTGCGGCCAGTTTATCCGCGCCGACGTTGTTCACCATCGCAAACGACTTGCGCAAGATGCAAGTGCAAGCCAGTGTTGACGAAGCGGACATCGGCAATGTAAAAGTCAGTCAGAGGGTCACGTTTCGCGTCGATTCATATCCGGAGAATCAGTTCGAGGGTGTGGTGAGTCAAGTGCGGCTTTCTCCCGTCATAACTCAGAATGTTGTCAACTACACAGTCATTATCAGTGTTGGCAACCCCGACTTGAAACTGATGCCGGGCATGACGGCAACAGTGTCCATTGAAGTTGATAAGAGAGAAGATGTGCTTCGCATTCCCGTTCAGGCAATTCGATTCACTCCACCCGATGAACCCAAAGAGGTCGCTGTTCGTGACACAACTCGGATGAGAGCGATGGGAGATCGCAAGCCATCAGATTCCTCCAGAGCTGAACGACGAAGAAGAATGGGAGCAGGTGCTAATCATGCGCGTGTGTGGTTGATGGAAAACGACGAACTCAAATCCGTTCCGATTATCCGCGGTCTGATGAATACACAGTATGTTGAAGTCGTTGAATCACCCCTGAAGGAAGGCGACCAGGTAATCATTGGTTCTATCGGTGGACAAACGGCGACAGCATCGGCAGCACAAAACAATCCATTCCAACCCCGTATCCAGGGTGGTGGAGGTGGTGGTGGTGGACGGAGAGGATTTTAACCATGCGTTTTCTTGAGACACTGAAGATCGCCATTGACTCGTTGGTTCGTCAGAAGACACGCGCTATCTTGACGATGCTTGGTATTATCATCGGCGTTGGAGCGGTGATCGCGATGGTTTCTGTTGGACAGGGTGCTCAGTCCGCGATTGAGGCACAAATTGCAAGCCTCGGCACGAATGTTCTTATGGTGATTCCCGGTTCCACCCAACAAGGCGGGGTGAGTGCTGGGGCAGGTGCGGCAGTCACACTAAAAGACGAGGACGTCGATGCAATTCGGGACCGTTGTCCGGCTGTCGATGCAGTAAGTCCGGCGACGCGAACTGGTCGGCAGGTAGTGGCCGGAAGTCTTAACTGGAGCACATCGATACAGGGCGGGAATGTAGAGCTCTTCAAAATCAGAGATTGGAAACTGCAATCCGGTGGATTCTTCACAGAGCAGGATGTCAGGGGCGCAACAAAAGTGTGTGTTATCGGACAGACGGTTGTCGATAATCTCTTTCCCGGTCAGGACCCGGTCGGTGAGACGATCCGTATTGCAAAGCTGCCCTTCAAGATTGTAGGAACGTTACAGCCTAAGGGACAAAATGCAATGGGTCAGGATCAGGATGATCTCATCATTGCACCGTTCCCTACAGTTCAACGCAAGATTCAAGGAATTGACTTCGTCGGAATGATTCTGATTTCAGCAGTCTCGAAACAGCAGATTCCAGAAGCTCAGGCACAGATCACGGACATGCTTCGCATCCGCCATAAGTTGCAAGCATGGGAGGATAACGACTTCACGATTCGCAACCAGTCCGATATTGCAAGTGCCGCAACTGCAACATCAAGCATCATGACGATGTTGCTCGGCAGTATCGCATCAGTCTCGCTGATTGTTGGCGGCATCGGCATTATGAACATTATGCTCGTGTCTGTTACCGAACGCACCCGTGAGATCGGCATCCGTATGTCCATTGGTGCGAAACGGAGTGACATCCTCAAACAATTCCTGACCGAAGCGGTAATGTTGAGCGTTGCCGGCGGAATCATTGGCGTTGCCATAGGACTTCTCACTTCCAATCTCATTTCAAAATTTGCCGGTTGGCCTGTGTCTGTCTCGGTCAGTTCGGTAGCGTCTGCATTCTTCTTCTCAGGATTGGTTGGTGTCTTCTTCGGCTTCTATCCCGCGCGTAAAGCTTCGAACCTCAGTCCGATTGAGGCGCTGAGGTACGAGTAGCAAGCTCCATTCAAATCAGACCGTTCAGTCCTCATTGGCTCAACCTCCGCAACTTTTCCCTTCTGCTTCGTTTTTTTTTTGATTAGATTGTAATAGTAATTCGCCACCAAACGGGAGAATGCCATGGCCGCCATGAGAACAACAACTCCCGTTCTTTCACACTCACCTTGTGTTGAACCCTCTGTTGGTTTTCTATCGCTGTTTCTCGCCGTGATTCTTCTTGGCAGCGTAAGTTCAACGCTGTCTGGCGACCACCCCCGCACGCTCCAGAGTTTCGGTGTGCAAGTCAAGAAGGGCCAGCCAGTCTACCCGCTTCCGTCTACTGTCGCACTTGGTCTCTTCAACTCAGATCCGTTGCTTGACGTGGCTTTCTTTGATGGTGGCAAAGTCCAAGTGTACCAAAACATGGGTAACGGAATGTTCGAGTTCGTTGGCGAACGATCCGTTCTGGGGGATGTAGACAAGATGGAGTGGCGGAAGGAGAGAATGTTTAGTCCAACCCTCTTCAACCAGTTCAGTTGGGGGGAATTGCATATCACGTGCAAGGATGGAAGCAGCAACGTGCTCTCGCACGAACAGTTGATACCACGGCAGGCCGACCTTGCCTTTGCATCTCAAATCCCCGCAAGGCCGCCGCTCGATTTCCGCGAGAGGTGGCGTAGCCAGACACAAACACAGCTATCACCCATGGTGGAGATGGACGACATTGACAATGATGGGAGAATAGAGGTTGCGTATTCCTTCTATCATGAGTTCAGTGATTCAAGCCGTTTGGTTATCTATGAGTGCGATGGGGACGATTCCTTCCGCGTTGACTGGGATAGTGTCCTCACGGGTGCGGTTGGGCCGATGAAAATTACTGACATTGACAATGATGGCCATAAAGAAATTGTTCTAGTCAGGGATGGCGAAGTCGTCATGCTTGAATGCCTTGCACAAGGTAGATACAGATACTATGGGACAAACATCGGCTATTCGTTCCCACCGTTCAAGGTAATACAGACAGATATTGACCACAATGGCCGAAACGAGTTGGTACTTCTGACAAGCAATCCCTCACCCCCTTCGGGCCAGTATCCAACGCTGATCTATGTTGCAGAGTTTGTCCTGAAGAGTAATGGTCCCAATGGATGGACGATGATATTCAACCAGCAGATTGCGAGTTACGGAGGTTACACGTTTGATATGGCAATAGGCCAAGTTGACGGAACAGGCCGGGACGAGATCATCCTTGGTGGAGGAGCGGTCGGTGTTAACGAGCCTGTCCCGGTTGGTTACCTGTGGCACAACGGAACAACTTGGATAACTCGCTCGATCTATACGGGTCTATATTCCGGGTCTGCGGCTCCTATGTTTGTCAAATTGGATGCTGATAGCACGAAGGAGTTGTTTATCGGGGGAGTTGGGCCGCTTGGCCACGGCTCGTTGTTTGCACTCAAGCACCAGCACGACACAACGTGGAGCGTGCTGTGGGCGGACTCTTCTTTGCGCAATGCGCCTCTATGTGTCAATGCTGGCATTCTTGCCGGCCAATTTGTTGTTGCAGGGGCCACCACGTGGGATCGTTCGCCCGCTGATACCCTCTATACACAACTTCATGTGTACCTGCCGTCTGGAGACAAGCTTGGTATATGGCAACGAGATACAGAATCAATTCAGAGTTTTCACATACTCGATCTCGACAATGATGCGCGAGCCAATCTCATAACTGCAATGCTGTCTCCGTGGAGGAATCATCTTGCAGACTACGAGTACTACGGTGTGTCAGATGTCGGCGAGGGTGCTAACGCAGCATTAAATGGGTTTCAACTGTTTCAAAACTACCCTAATCCGTTCAACCCGGCCACCGCGATTGGGTTCTACCTGACAGAACGATCTCACGTGAGAATCGAGATGTATGATATTCTGGGAAGAGAAGTGAGAACGCTTATTGACAACGACTTGCTCCAAGGTGCATGCACACTGACTTGGAACGGAACAAGACAGGAAGGAGGTGAGGCAAGCAGTGGAGTGTATTTCTGTAGGATGATTGTAACAGGGGAGAAGGGAACACTCTACGTTAAAACACAAAAGATGTTGTTGATGCATTAGCAGGACCAACCCCACCTGAGAGACACCAAGGGGCACTCACATCGAACGCTAACCTGCCGAGAGGCGGGCGAACAAAAACAGCCGTCCAAGCAGATAATAAATGTCGGATTTGGTGCCACGATTTCATCGTTGGTTGTTGCAGACATTAACAACGATCGCTATAATGACATCGTTGTTGGTTACAACCAAGGGGCTCGCCTCTATTTGAACACGGGAGGGCAAAACCCTACAATACATACCACGCCAGACTGGGCATATACGATTCCTCTTGGCCAACAACCACGCAACCATCTCATAGCTGTTGCCGACATGGGTTCACGTCTTGACGAGGGCGGTGGCAGTCGCACCGATGGATGGAACGATCTGGTGATCATAGACAAGGGCGACGGGAGCCATCCTGCTCCTGCTGTCAGAGTTTTTGCTAATCACAAGGGGCTTCAAGGGCAACCGCCAGTATACTTCACTCCGACGCCACAACAATACTTCATCCCGCCGTCCGTCGGTGAAGAGGAAGGCGATCCACCTTGCTATGACGATGTGATGGAGATTGGCCTCGCTGATGTACAGACAAAAGGAGGACGCAGTCTTGTTTTCACCAGAAAATGTTGGAGCGAACTAAATGTTTACTGGCACGCTGGTGATCCGGCCCCCGCTCCACCAAAGGGCGTATCTGCTGGATATACATCGTGTCCCTCGGTTCAACACCCTGTCATCAGTTGGGCACAAAACTCCGAGAGAGATTTGTTGGGATACAACATCTACAAGAGCAACGATGGTAGCCAACAATGGGTGAAGCAAAATACATCTCCTATCACTGGTAATTCATGGCCGGACTACACTGAGGGAGTCGATTGCATGATCCATGAAGGCTGGCCGGCATGGCGCTATTATCGTGTTACTGCCGTGGACAATATCTCAAGCGAATCTTCGCCTTCCGTTCAGGTGTCCGCCTTGGTGGATGGGCAAGCACCAATTGAGAAGCGAGCAGAAGGTGATGCAGAGAAACCAGAATCGTATGCTCTGCAGGCGGCATATCCCAATCCGTTTAATCCTTCGACTCAAATCAAATTCGATTTGCCTGAGGGTGGGCTCGTTTCTCTTGCCGTGTACGATGTGCTTGGCAGAATGGTTGCTGACTTGGTGAAAGACTATCGCGAGGCTGGTTACCACTCGGCTACATGGAATGCAACCAATGTGTCGAGCGGCGTGTACTTTGCGCGCCTGACAGTAAGCAATGAGCTCGGTCAAGTGCAGTTCACGAAGATGAACAAACTGGTCTTGATGAAATAGTAATTCGTTGGCATTCTTCAGCATGGAGGCCCGGCAACCCCGGGCTTCTGTATTCAGCCCTCTTGCTTTTCTCCGCGTCTCTGCGGTTATTTCTCTCATCATGTCCATCTTCCAACTCAAATCCGATTTCCAGCCCAGCGGCGATCAGCCTGAAGCGATCAAGCAATTGACCGGGGGTGTTCTCCGCGGCGATAAGTACCAGACGCTTCTCGGCGTTACGGGTAGCGGCAAGACGTTCACGATTTCCAACGTCATCGCCAACGCCAATAAGCCGGTGCTCATCATGTCGCATAACAAAACTCTGGCTGCGCAGTTGTATAGTGAGTTCAAAACTTTCTTCCCGCATGACCGGGTTGAGTTCTTCATCAGCTACTATGATTACTACCAGCCCGAAGCGTACGTTCCCTCTTCCGACACATACATCGCGAAAGATTCCTCCGTCAATGATGAGATTGACCGGCTTCGCTTGCGGGCCACGGCTGCCTTGCTGAGTGGGGACAGAAATATCATTGTCGTTGCCTCGGTGAGTTGCATCTACGGCATTGGTGCGCCAGAGGAATGGGCAAAGCAGATCGTGATCATCCGGAAAGGCGAGCGGCTTGAACGCAACCAGCTCCTCCGCAAACTGCTGGATATCTTCTACATGCGGAATGATTTTGAATTCGTGCGAGGCACGATGCGCGTTCGCGGCGATGTCGTTGAAGTCATTCCCGCGTACGAGAATGAAGAGGCGATTCGTATCGAGTTCTTCGGCGATGAGATTGAACGGATTTCGTACATCAATGCCGTTGATGGCAAGGTACTTGGTGAAACGGACTACGAGGTGATTTATCCCGCAAAGCAATTCGTGACGTCAAAGGATACGCTGGCGCGTGCATACAAGGGCATCGAGGATGAGCTGGAGGAACGGTTGACAGAGTTGCGACACCTGAACAAGCTGGTCGAAGCACAACGATTGGAGCAGCGTACACGATTTGATCTTGAGATGCTGCGCGAGGTTGGATACTGTTCGGGAATCGAAAACTACTCCCGCCACATTGCAGCCCGTCCGCCCGGCTCCCGCCCCGCATGTTTGATCGACTATTTCCCGGATGACTTCCTCCTCGTCATCGATGAATCACACGTGAGTGTTCCGCAGATTGGCGCAATGTATCACGGCGACCGTTCCCGTAAGATGACGTTGGTGGAGTATGGTTTCCGATTGCCTTCTGCGCTGGATAACCGTCCGCTAACATTCGATGAATGGGAACAGATGGTGAAGCAGATCATCTTCGTTAGTGCGACGCCATCCAACTACGAGCTTGAGAAATCGAAGGGCGTGATCGTTGAGCAGGTCATCCGTCCGACGGGACTCATTGATCCGGAGGTGGAAATTCGTCCGGTAAAAAACCAGATTGACGACCTGCTTGCCGAGATACGAGCCCGCGCTGCAAAGAAGGAACGCATCCTGGTTACAACGCTCACCAAGCGCATGGCGGAGGATCTTACGGATTATCTCGTTGATGTTGGCGTGAGGGTGCGATACATCCACTCGGAGGTTGATGCGCTTCAGCGGGTAGAGACCTTGAGGGATTTGCGCCTCGGCGATTTCGATGTGCTCGTAGGTGTAAACTTGTTGCGCGAGGGATTGGATTTGCCGGAGGTATCTCTTGTTGCCATCCTCGATGCAGACAAGGAGGGCTTCCTGCGTTCCGAGAAGTCGCTGATTCAAACCGCCGGACGCACAGCTCGCAACCTGAATGGCAGGGTCATCCTCTACGCAGATACTGTCACCGGCTCCATGCAGCGTATGATGGACGAGACCACGCGGCGGCGTGTCAAGCAAGTTGAGTATAATACTGAGCACAACATCTCACCTCACACAGTCTACAAAACCGTAAATGAAGTCCTGGCCGCAACGACAGTAGCTGACGTGAAAGCCTCCCGCGATGCCCGTCGGGAACGTGCGAAAATGCCTATGGTTGCCGAGAGAGTCATCAAGTACCTCACCGCTGACCAGAGGAAAGACCTTATCGAAGAGCTTCGTATTGAGATGATGAAGGCTTCCAAGGATCTGGAATTCGAACGCGCTGCCGACCTGCGCGATGAGATTGCGAAGCTTGAGGCGATGGGGAAGAAGTAGAATAAAACCAGTCGATAGTCAAATAGTCATTAGTCATCAGTCAATCGGTTTATCCAATGACTATTGACTAATGACCAATCTTGGATGGTTGTTTCATGAGTGCTTCTTTAACTCTACTCAAATCTGCGCTTCGTCCCATCACGGAATTCATCTATCCGCCGACGTGTTTCGTATGCGAAGTCCTCATGGAGAACAGCGAAAGCCGCATGTGCTCTGAGTGTTGGTCAAGCATCAAGCCCGTGAATGACGGCGATCAGCTATTCCGTGAAATGCACAGTCGACTGACTGGTGAACCTGCATCGCACATTTCAAACCTCATCTCTTTGTACCATTTCGAAAAGGAAGGTACGCTCCAATCCATTATCCATCAACTCAAATACGAAGGCATGACGAGTCTCGGCGTTGAGCTTGGAAGAATGCTTGGAGAAAAGCTGCGTTTTGAATCTGATGTTGAATCAATCCGCGGTATCATTCCTGTTCCGCTCCATCCCACGAAGTTGCGGGAGAGGGGATACAACCAAAGCGAGTACATTGCAAAAGGGATTCGTGACGCTACTGGCATTTCCGTGTACACCTCGCTCGTGAAGAGACAAAAGTACACCTCATCTCAAACCAAACTCAATATCACGGAACGGAAAGAGAATGTAGGTGACGCCTTTGATGTGAGTGAACAATCAAAGACAGAAATCCAAGGCAAGACGTTTCTGATCGTGGATGACGTTATTACCACGGGAGCGACGATAGAAGCATGTGCTGCTGTGTTGATGAAGAACGGTGCTCGCTCTGTTGTTGCAGGCTCAGTAGCAATTGCAGACCATGCAGCCTGACGCCCCAGCCTGTCTGGATCAGGCTTTTCACTCGCTTTAGCTCCCTGCCCGCAACTTTCTACTTGCGTTTCGTTTTTTTTTGCTTTGATTACAAGAGGATAGTTCACCTCAAGTACTGGAGGACTCGTGCCTGCCACGTCATGTCCATTTCCGTTCTCCCCACCTTCCAACAAACGGCGTCTCCCTGCGTTTGTCTTGTGTTTGCTTCTTCACGCGGTGTTTCTCTCCATTCTCGACACAGCAATGGCAGCAGAACAATCCCGCACGCTCCAGAGCTTTGGAGTGCACCTCAAGAGTGGCCAACCCGTCCACCCACTTCCTTCTAACGTAGCGTTAGGTCTTTTCAATCCAGACCCGTTGCTCGACGTTGCCTATTTTGCTGAAGACAAAGTGCAGGTGTACCAAAATATGGGGAATGGTTTGTTCGATCTCGTGGGAGTGAAACGGCTGACAGGTGCGATAGAAAGAATGGAATGGCGTAAGGAGAAAATGTTTCCCGAGAACATCCCAAACCAATTTAGTTGGGGTGAGTTGTGCGTGTGCTACGATAACGGACGTATTGAAGTAATCCCCCATGAGCAATTTGCTGCCCAATCAAACTATCTGAACTTTACATCGCAACCTCCAATGAATCCACTTCTCGATTTCCGTGAGGTATGGCGGAGCGAGGGACAGAGTCAACCGTCACCATTTATGGCCCTTGCAGACATTGACAACGACGGGCATAGCGAGGTTGCATATTCGTTTGGCCCAAACCATTGCGTCGTGTTCAAATGTGTGGGGAATGATTCCTGCGCATTTGATTGGGATACGGTCATCACTAATAGTGATGGACCATTTGCAGTGAGCGACGTTGACAACAATGGGCATAAGGAAATAGTTTTGGCAAGAAGCACTCAGAACGGACAATTGGTGTTACTCGAGTGCGTGGCCCCACGTCGTTATCGGTATTACGCTACGAACATTTTTTATTTCGACCCTCCGTTCAAAGTGCTGGAAACAGATATTGATCACGACGGAGTTCGAGAGCTTTGCCTTCTGACAAGTAATCCTTCGGCTCCTCCAGGTCAGGATGCGACGTTCATATACATCGCAGAGTTTGCATTCAAAGATTCAACAACGATGTGGTTCAGTATACAAACTGCACGTTACTATGGCTACACTTTTGATATGGCGGTTGGACAAGTAGATGGTATGGGTAGAGACGAGATTATTCCTGCGAGTGGATCGTTTGGCATCAATGAACCTATACCGATTGATTATTTATGGTACAATGGTACATCATGGACAACACGTTGGATTTATACAGGGCTACGCTCCGGAACTACAGCACCAATGTTTGTAAACCTTGATGCTGACACAACGAAAGAACTCTTCATTGGAGGTGTTGGGCCAATTGGACACGGCTCTTGCTACGCCCTCGATTATGTCGGCGATACAACATGGCGAGTTATGTGGTCAGACTCTTCCCTTAGGAACACGCCACTTTGTGTAGGTGCTGGTTTGCTTGCGGGAGAATTCGTAATCGCTGGAGCAAACACCTGGAATCCAACACTTGACACACTATATACACGATTACATGTCTACATCTCATCTGGAATAAAGAAAGGCATTTGGCAATTGGATTCAGGGTGGTTGGGCACATTCCAGTTGCTCGATATTAACAATGACGGAAGGGCGAACCTCATTGCCCCAATCGGCTCATACTTGATGCCGAGCTTTCTTGCAAATTATGAATACTTTGGACCAACGTATGTTACCGACGACCCGAAGGTTGGGTCAGGTGGATTTCAGCTTTTCCCGAACTACCCCAATCCATTCAATCCAACAACGGAAATCAAGTTCGACTTGCCAGAAGCAGCACTTGTCTCTTTGGTTGTATACGATATTCTTGGGAGAACGGTGGAGGAATTAGTGAACGAGAATCGAGAAGCCGGCTACCATTCGGCAACATGGAACGCGGCCGATGCGGCAAGCGGTGTGTACCTTGCGCGCCTGACAATAAGCAATGAATTCGGTCGAGTGCAGTTCACGAAGATGAACAAACTGATCTTAATGAAATAACTGAGCAGGTTTCTTATCGGACGACCATGCCGCTGTTGCGGGATAAAGTCCCGGTCGTCCCAGTTACCGAAGCCCGGTCCGCCCGGGCTTCTTTGTTTCTTTCCTCCGATGGCGTTTGACATTCAAAACCATTCTTAATACCTTACTCAAGGTTTTTGAATGAATTTGGCTGATTTTCTTATTTTTATCTCACCTTATCCTGTTCACACGGAGGAATTTCATGTCGGTTAAGATCGGAATCAACGGCTTCGGCAGAATCGGACGGCTCGTCTTTAGAAGAATGATGCAGCAGGGTGGCTTCGACGTTGTCGCAATCAATGACATTACTGATGCAAAGACGCTCGCGTATCTTTTGAAGTATGACTCTGTCCATGGGAAGTATCCGGGCAGCGTCTCTACAGACGGCGACAACATTGTTGTTGACAGCAAGAAATTCAAGATCACCGCTGAGAAGGACCCGGCAAAGCTACCGTGGAAATCGTTGGGAGCCGAGGTGATCATTGAAGGGACTGGAATCTTCACGAGTCGGGAGCAACTCCAGAAACACATTGAAGCGGGAGCGAAGAAAGTGTTGCTCACTGCACCGGCGAAAGACGAGATTGATGCAACAGTTGTGCTTGGTGTGAATGATGGCGTCCTGACTGGCAAGGAACAGTTTGTCTCCAATGCTTCCTGCACAACGAACTGCCTCGCGCCGATGGTGAAGGTGTTGAATGACACGTTCGGGGTCGATCATGGCTACATGACAACCATCCATTCGTACACAAACGATCAACGCTTGCTCGATCTCCCGCACAAGGATTTGCGCCGTGCTCGTGCTGCTGCGCTCTCCATAATCCCTACGACAACAGGTGCAGCAAAGACAGTCGGCAAAGTCATTCCCGAGTTAAAGGGCAAGCTTGATGGCTTCTCGCTCCGCGTTCCGACTCCTGATGCTTCTATCACGGATTTTGTTGCAGTACTCAAGAAGCCAGCGACAAAGGATCAAGTCAACGCGGCGATGAAGAATGCAGCGGCGACCTCGTTGAAGGGCATCCTTGAATACTCCGAAGAGGATTTGGTCTCAACGGACATTATCGGCAACTCACATTCGTGTGTTTTCGATTCGCAATTAACGATGGCACAGGGAAATACCGTGAAAGTGTTTGGCTGGTACGACAATGAGTGGGGTTTCTCCTGCCGTGTCGTGGATCTGCTGAAGAAGATTGCGTGAATTTGAGCGATCTGTTCTCGTGCCTGACTGATTTTTCGTCAGGCATTTTATTCCCGACCCATTTCACTAAAGATACCGTATGCGCACTCTGACGATTGATGATGTTGATTTGAAGGACAAGAAGGTTCTCGTGCGGGTGGACTTCAATGTTCCGATGACTTCGGACTTGAAGGTGTCAGATGACAAGCGCATTGTTGAGGCATTGCCTACGATCAGGAAAATCCTGTCTGCGGGGGGCAGCGCGATTCTCATGAGTCACCTCGGGCGGCCAAAGGGTCAACTTGATCCGGAATTTTCACTTGAGTCGATTGCAAAACATTTGAGTGTGCTTCTGAATCTTCCGGTCAAGTTTGCAAAGGACTGTATCGGGAAGGCAACGCGGCAAATGGTCGACGAGTTGAAGCCGAAGGAAGTGTTGATGCTGGAGAACCTTCGCTTCCACATGGAAGAGGAATCGAACAACGATGATTTTGCACGTGAGCTTGCAAGCTACGGTGATGTGTATGTGAATGATGCGTTCGGGACAGCCCATCGGGCACATGCATCAACACAGGGCGTGACGAAGTTTCTCAAGCCTGCTGTTGCCGGGTATCTGATGGAGAAGGAACTTGATTATCTCACCAAGGCGGTGTCTGATCCCAAACGTCCATACGTTGCTATTCTTGGCGGGGCAAAAATCTCCGGCAAGATCGACGTTATCCAAAACCTTTTATCCAAAGTGGATGTCATAATCATTGGCGGAGGGATGGCGTTTACGTTCTTTCAAGCACAAGGGTTGGAGATCGGTGATTCACTGGTCGAGCAGGAGAAAGTAGGGTTGGCAATGAAAATCCTGGATGAAGTCAGGGCGAAGCATCTCAGAGTGATTCTCCCCATCGATTGTGTGGTTGCCGACAGGTTTGACAATGATGCGCAGCGGAGGGTCGTGTCCGTATCCAAAATCCCGCAGGGATGGCGCGGTCTTGATATCGGCCCGGAAACGGTGAAGCTCATCAACATGGAATGTCGTCGCGCCAAGACGATAATCTGGAACGGCCCGATGGGTGTATTTGAAATGTCGAACTTTGCAAACGGCACGCTGGAGGTTGCCCGTATACTTGCGGCGGCGACCAAGGGGGGAGCGACGACGATTGTGGGTGGCGGTGATTCGGCGGCAGCGGTTTCCAAGTCCGGCTTTGACGGGGCAATGTCCCATGTGTCGACGGGTGGCGGTGCATCGCTTGAATTCCTTGAAGGAAAGCAGCTTCCCGGCGTTCTTGCTCTTGACACAAAGTGAACGTAGTTTGAGGAAAGAGTGTTTGTATCTGTACAGAATGTGATTGAGGTGGGCGATGTCGTTCTTTTCTGCACAAACATCCGGGGCGTATTACCGTCCCAGCTTTTTCGGCGGGCTGAAGTTCTTTCCACCCGTAATCAAGGCACTGCTGATCAGCAATGTTGCCGTCTGGCTGCTTGTTGATTTTCTTCTGACGCCGTTTACCGTTGCAGGCGTCAGGGTTGGTGGTGCCGATGGTGTCCTTTCCTACTATCTCGCCCTGTGGCCTTTCGGCACGCACTTCCTGCCGTGGCAGGTCTTCACGTACATGTTCATGCACGGTGGTTTCGCCCATCTCTTTTTTAACATGTTGGCATTGTGGATGTTCGGCATGGAGCTGGAGAATACGTGGGGGTCGAGGAAGTTCTTCATATACTATATCCTGTGCGGTTTGGGTGCGGCGATAGCGAACCTGGTCGTTGCTCCACTTGTCGGTCAGGCCGGTCCCACCGTTGGGGCGTCAGGTGCTGTGTTCGGAATCCTTGTTGCCTTCGGCATGCTGTTTCCCGATCGACGCATCTATGTGTATTTTCTACTGCCGGTCAAGGCGAAGTATTTCGTTGCGGCGTATATGGGCATGGAAATGTTTTTTGGTGTGACGGGAACAAGCGACGGGATTGCGCACTTTGCCCATCTCGGCGGCGCCGCAGTTGGGCTTGTATATATATTGGTGGATCGCGGGATAATCCCCGTGAAGTCGTGGTTGCGAGGTGTGAACACAGGTGGAGGGGATCAGTTACGAAACTACGGGCGGGTGAACCGCTCGTACGAAGAGGTACATGAAGCGAAGTTCTACGATATCAAGACAGGCCAGCAACGTACCGGCAGTAGCAATACAACACAAGAAGAGGTCGACGCCATCCTGGATAAGATCAGCGCCGGAGGCTATCAGAGCTTGACGGACGAAGAGAAGCGCGTCCTTTTTGAAGCAAGCAAAAAACTTAACTGATGAAAAATTGAAATGATTGAAATTCCCGCACTCAACCTTACCGGTGAAGCTCCTGCTGTTCCTCATCCTACCTATCGGGTTGGCGTGAGAAGGAAAACGCGACAGGTCACTATCGGTGGAATCAAGGTTGGTGGCAGCGCCCCCATCTCCGTGCAGACAATGACGAAGACGAAAACGAGCGACGTGGCGGCAACAGTAAAGCAAATCGTTGATGCGGCGGAGGCTGGTTGCGACATTGTACGGGTGACGGTGAACGACAAAGAAGCGGCGGACGCAATGAAGGAGATTGTCCGGCAGTCTCCCATTCCCGTCGTTGCAGATATTCATTTCAATCATATCCTGGCGCTCAAGGCTATCGAGGCTAATGTGGCCAAGGTTCGCTTGAATCCCGGCAACATCGGCAACCGCGATCGTATCCATCAAGTACTCACGGCAGCAAAAGACAAGGGCATCCCGATTCGCATCGGCGTAAACTCCGGTTCGCTTGAAGAAGACATCCTGAACAAGCATGGCTATCCCACTGCGGAAGCGCTGTTTGAAAGCGCCATGCGCCATGTCGGGATCTGCGATGAGTTCGGTTTCAATGATGTCATCATCTCGGTGAAGTCGACGGATGTTCGACTGATGATCGAGGCGTACCGGCTTGTTGCCGAACGGACGGACATTCCATTGCATCTCGGCGTCACGGAAGCAGGAACAACGAGGATCGGTACAATCAAATCCGCAGTGGGCATCGGAACGCTGCTTGCCGAGGGAATCGGCGATACTATTCGAGTATCATTGACTGATGAGCCCCCGAAGGAAATCGAAGTGGGGAAAGAGATTCTCCGCTCGCTGGGACTTGCCTCCCGCAATGTTGAGTTGATTGCATGTCCAACCTGTGGTCGTCTCGAAGTTGATCTCTTCGGCATTATGGCCGAGCTGGAGAAGCGATTGGAAGGCGTGAAGAAGCCCGTGAAGATTGCCGTTCTCGGTTGTGTGGTGAATGGTCCCGGAGAAGCCAGCGAGGCTGACATCGGGATTGCGGCGGGGAAGGGCGTTGGCATTCTCTACCGCAAGGGCGTGGTCGTCCGCCGTGTGAAGGAGTCGGAGATCGTAGACGTGATTGTGGAGGAAGTGAAGAACTTCCAGCCAGAAGTTGGTGGCTAGCGGGCAACAGAGAGCTTGGTGAGAATTTCCATGACTCTTTCTTTGTTGATTGGACCATTCACTTCTGGATCGGTCAATAAACCAATCAGATTGGATAGTCCGTTGCCTATGAACTCAACATCTTGGGCAAAGTTTGAGAGAAGGAGTGCATCAGCTACGTACGCAAGATCTGCTTCAGACAGTGTTCCTCGTAAGTATGCCGAACAAAGGTGCGAAATCCCCTGCTGAGTGACAATGTTCTCGGTGTCATTTACTACCGCTATGGGATTACTACCCCGCCTGACAAGTCGTCGCCTCTCGTATTCACTCACATCTGCTAAGATGATGTCGTGAAAATCGGTGTCACTGATCTCACCGACAAAGAAGGCTTGAAGCTCGCTGAGTTTCATTTGATCAACTAGGATTACTTCGTTGTTTAAGCCGGTGCTTGAAGATCATCCCACGAGGTTGTTCACGGAACCCCAAAGAGGATCTGAATTGATTTGCCGTCTAACGGTTCATTCCAGACATGATCGGAAGTCAGGATGGCGTAAGCTTCTTCGTTAGAAATCAGTTCTTCTTTCCCTCCAGTCCCCGACCTGCGAAATAGCTTCACCTTGCCATTCCCGAGAAGTTCTTGCATGGTACGTTTCGCAATAGACCGCAATTCGAGCTCGCCAGTCTGTGGTAGCATTGAACGAAGCCTCCACACGGCTTCCCACAAGCCATAGTAGTCTTCCTCAGCCACTACCATAATCGCGTCGCGAATCATTGCCTTCTAGCGTTTCTTATCAACATTCTTTTCCAAGATAAAAAATGGCAAAACAATTAGCTAGGAGAACGATGGGATTTTTATTTCCACCTAGAACTCTTATATTGGCACAGTCAAGTCTTCTATCATTAATGAGTATCTGACTCCAGATGAGATACGGATTGTCGATGTTTGTCTTCGTTGTTTGTTCTTCGATCCTCTATTCCGCCTTCGCCCAGTATCCCGTCAAAGATTCCAGCTTCATCCTCCTTGTTGTCCCTGAGTCCGATACGACTACGACATCCACTTCAGTCTATCGTCTTTCTGCAAGCACAACTCCCGGCAGCACCGTCACCGTCAACGAGAAGCCCTTTAGGGTGTATCCATCGGGTGCATTTGTGGGCCTGCTTGATTTGCAGGAAGGGGACAATCTGTTCACAATCAAATCCGCAAATGATTTGGGACGATCAATCACGAAATCCTTTCTCATCATTCGCAGCAAGCCTCTTCAATCAACTCCTGCTGATACGCTTGCCATTGAAGATGCAATGATGCAACCGAACTCCGACATGTGGCTGAACGAAGGGGATGTGCTTGAAGTGAGAATCAAGGGTACGCCGGGTTGCGTTGCAACGTTCATGAATGGGCTTGCAATGAATGAAGCCCCTCGTTCGGCAAATGGTCTCGAAGGAGTATATCGTGGTTCGTACAAAGTTACCGCGGCCGATACAGCGAAGAACCTCCAGATACCGTTTCGGCTTGAAGGAAAGGACGGGAAGGTGGTAACGAAGAACTCCCGCTCGCGAATTTCCTTTAGGCCTCGCGAGTTTCCCCTTGTCGGGATTACGAAGGGCGACCGGGTGTATCTTGATTTTGGTCTTGGCGAGGACAGGCTTGGCGGTGCGAAGTTTTCATTCATCCAGGATGGTATCGCACTTGCCATAACCGGCAAAGTTGCAGGGCGATACCGCGTGCAGCTTACGGAAAACCAGGAAGCATGGATTCCCGAAGACCAGGTCGAGCTTCAACCCGCGGGCACGCCGGTACCATACTCACTCACGGGCAATTGGAACGTCACCGGCGACGAGAAGTATGACTACGTATCAATTGCTCTGGCGGCAAAGCTTCCGTTCTCGTCATTCCAGGAATCAGAACCCAGTCGCATCAATGTTGATGTCTACGGCGCTGTCTCCAACTCGAACTGGATTACTCAGCAGCTGACAACGAAGGAAATCAAGAACGCGTACTACACTCAAGTTTCAAAGCAACAATTCCGAATCACCATCGAGTTGAACCATAAACAGGTGTGGGGTTACCGGATAGGGTACCAGGGCAGTTCACTCGTCATCAGAGTGAAACGTCAGCCCGAACATTTGAAGCTGAAGAACATGACCATTGCTCTGGATGCCGGACATGGCGGCAGTAACAACGGGGCACTCGGATGTACGGGGGCGAAGGAAAAGGATGTCGCCCTTGCTATCGTGAGGCAGCTGCAAGGAGTGTTGGAACGGGAGGGAGCGCATGTTGTTCTTACCCGCGCAATTGATTCCAACCTTACGGTCATCGATAGGCTGAGAACCATCTGGTCATCCGAGGCCGACATACTCGTGAGCATTCACGCCAACTCCATCGGGCTTGCCAGCAATCCGGCGGACATCAAAGGAACATCCACATACTACAAGCACGTCTGCTTTCGTCCGTTGTCAGTGTTTATCCTCAAACAGATTATTGAGACGGGGCTGACTTCGTTCGGGAATGTCGGAGGCTTCAACTTTGCACTCAATTCTCCAACGGAATTACCGAACGTTCTTGTGGAGACCGCCTTCATCTCCAATCCCGAAGACGAGATGAAGCTTCTCGATGAGGACTTCCGGCACGAGCTTGCCACACGCATCGCCGATGGCATTGAAGACTTCCTCGATTCGTGCGATGAGTAATCGAACCTCGACATCGGCGCAAAGCAATAGAGTTTCCTCTATCTACCCGTCAGTTCCACCCAAGGCACTTCACGAGTTGTCCGTTCAACTCCTCCAACAGCAACAAACAGCCTGGCCTCAGTTGGTTGCAGGTTACGCAGCATTACAGGACATTCGTATCCGGGAGGTTCGCTTCGACGGTTACTCGATCTACCTTCAGTGTAATCCGAAACGGATTGTCAGTACGGGAGCGAAGGTTGATCCTGCATCCATTGGTGAGCGGAAGTGCTTTCTGTGTCAGGACAACCTTCCCCAAGAGCAAAAGGGCGTACTCTACAACAACGAGTTTCTTGTGCTGTGTAATCCGGCTCCAATCTTTGACAAGCATTTAACGATTGCACATGTTGAGCACATTCCTCAAACCATCGAAGGATTCACCGCGACGTTCCTGAATCTTGCACGGGATGTGTCTCCCGGGTTCACGGTGTTCTACAACGGTCCGAAATGCGGCGCATCAGCTCCTGACCATCTGCACTTTCAAGCATGTCCGGCCGGCTCAATTCCCGTCGAACGGGACGCTGGCGCTCAACCAAAACGACAACTGAGAAAGACAATCGGTTCGGCTTCTGTGTACATGCTGACGGATATTGGTCGGGCTGCGATCGTTGTGAAGGGGAGTGATGTTTCCAACGTGAAGTCGTCATTCGACCGGTTGATTACGGCCATGAAGTACGCGCTCCGCACAAAAGAAGAGCCAATGATGAACATCATTTGTTCGTATCTGGATGGCATGTGGCGGATGATAGTGTTTCCTCGCAAAAAGCACAGGCCCGATGTCTACTTCAAGGAAGGGGAGGAGCGTGTGGTGATCAGTCCTGCAGCAATTGATGTAGGAGGATTGATTGTAACCCCCATTGAGAAGGACTTCAACCGTGTGGACGCAGCGATGATTCAGAAGATATACGATGAGGTTCTCATTGATGGGTTCGATATGGAACGGATCTTTGCAATGTTGTGAAACGGTCTCTTGAAGTAGGTACGCATCTTTTCTGATAAACAAATTGATTTCGCAGGAACCCAACATCCGGATTGGCATCATTGACCATGTGCAGCGCATTGCCGCTGAGTTTCATGGCCGGTTCGCGATTGGCAATATCGAAGCTGAAGGTGAGTTTGCGGCATTCGTTGACGGGGGAGCGATTGCTGTCAAATCCTCGAATGGAACCGAGCTGGCTTCCGGAATGGAGATCCTGTGTCTTCACGGGGATCAGTCAACATTCACAATCCAGGATGTTGCCATTGGCATCGGCTTCCACTGGGAAAGGAAAGAGCGCCAGACATTCCGTGGCGATCTTGTGTTCAAACTGAGAGATGATGGTTCGATGGCCGTGATGAATATGATTTCCATCGAAGAATATCTTGTCAGTGTCATCTCTTCCGAAATGAGTGCAGAAGCCCCGCTGGAATTGTTGAAGGCTCATGCGATTACTTCCCGGAGTTGGCTTACAGCAATGTTGGAGCGGGAACAACGGAATGTCGGCGTTCCGTCACGGAGGACAATAGAACGAGAGGGGGAGTTGATACGATGGTACGATCGGGAAGACCATGACCTGTTTGATGTCTGCGCCGACGATCATTGTCAACGCTATCAGGGAATCACAAAGATCGTTTCGCGTGCAGCGATTGAGGCAGTTGCAGCAACGAGGGGAATGTTTCTTGTGTATGATGGCAGGGTTTGCGACGCACGTTTCTCAAAAGCGTGTGGAGGATTGACTGAACGGTTTGAAAATTGCTGGGAAGATGTGTCGGTTCCGTATCTTCAATCTGTATCAGATTCATCACAGCCACATCATCCAATTTCTGATGAGCAGCAGGCGGAAGAATGGATTGTATCTCATCATCAAGCATACTGCAACACCACAGATGGGAATGTCCTTCGCCAGGTGCTGCCGTCGTTTGATCGGGAAACCACTGACTTCTTCAGATGGAAGGTTGAATATCACCGTGAGGAGTTGGAGGAGTTGATTCGGTTGAAGTCGGGTATTGACTTCGGTACACTGTTGAATCTTAGTCCTGTTCAACGTGGACCCTCTGGAAGAATTGTGAAGTTGAAAATTGAAGGAACAAAGAAAACCCTCGTTGTTGGAAAGGAGCTTGAGATACGACGCTGGCTCTCAACGTCTCATCTCTACAGTTCTGCGTTTGTCGTGAAAGCTGATCGTGACGTACAAAATGTTCCGACAAAGTTTACTCTGCACGGCGCCGGCTGGGGACATGGTGTTGGCTTGTGTCAGATCGGTGCCGCAATGATGGCTGGTTCCGGAAAGAAAGCAGATGAGATTGTGAAGCACTATTTCACAGGCGTTGAAATCAAGAGACTCTATCAATGACGAAACCGCAAACTCGAAATCCCTGGGCATGGGTCCCGTCGCTCTACTTCGCGCAGGGACTTCCCTACGTTGTCGTCATGACGGTCTCCGTCATCATGTACAAGCGCATGGGCATCTCAAACACGGACATCGCTCTTTATACAAGCTGGCTCTATCTTCCCTGGGTCATCAAGCCGTTGTGGAGTCCGTTCGTTGACATGTTCAAGACAAAACGGTTCTGGATTATCACCATGCAGTTTGTGGTTGCAATTGCGTTGGCTTCGGTTGCTCTTACCATTCCGCTTCCCCATTTCTTCCAGTACACGCTTGCTGTGTTCTGGCTGATGGCGTTCAGCTCGGCTACCCATGATATTGCTGCTGATGGTTTTTACATGCTCGGACTTGAGCAACACAACCAGGCTGCATTTGTTGGCGTCCGTAGCACGTTCTACCGCATTGCCATGATCACAGCACAAGGGTTGCTGGTGGTTCTTGCCGGACAGATCGAGCAATCAAGCGGCGGCAATATCTCGCTTGCCTGGTCGGTGACGTTTGTTGTTCTCGCAGGCGTGTTTGTTCTCGCCTCGGTGTATCATAAATTCATTCTGCCTTATCCTGTAGAAGATAAATCCGTTCACACAACGGGATCGGGAAGCGTTCTCGCGAACTTCTTTGCGACGTTCGTTCTCTTCTTCAAGAAGAAGAACATCCTCCCGACGCTGGCGTTCCTGCTATTGTATAGATTTGCTGAGGCGCAGCTTGTCAAGCTCGTGTCCCCCTTTTTGCTTGATGCGCGGGAGAAAGGCGGACTTGGATTGAGTACGAGTGACGTCGGCATTGTGTACGGAACTGTGGGGATCATCGCCCTGACGCTTGGCGGCTTGCTCGGTGGATACATTGCCTCCCGAAAAGGATTGAAGTCCGTCCTCTGGCTGATGGTGTGTGCCATTCATCTTCCGGATGCAGCGTTTGTGTACCTCTCACACGTTCAGCCCCAGAACCTGCTACTCATTAATGCGGCAGTGGCGTTTGAACAATTCGGCTACGGCTTTGGATTCACCGCCTACATGCTGTACATGATCATGATCTCGGAAGGTGAAAAAAAGACGGCACATTATGCGATCTGCACCGGCATCATGGCGCTGGGGATGATGTTGCCGGGATTGTTCAGTGGAGCGTTGCAGGAGTATCTTGGGTACAAGAATTTTTTTTTATGGGTGATGCTCTCAACGATTCCGGGGTTTGTTGTTGCGGCTTTTGTTAAGATTGATCCGGAGTTTGGAAAGAAAAAGACTGTCAAAGCATAATACAAATGAGCACTTAGAAAAGTCATGGCAAAACCAATAACTGCATTTGTTCCTTACAGCAGCAACGAGTTCACACGAAAAACAGTTGAACAGTTGCAGGCAACGGGCCTGGTTGCGAAGACCTACCTTCTGACCACTCATAAAACGTCAGGCGATATTGTTGGATGCAAGACGTTGAAGGTTGATGCATTGTTCAGTAGTGAAACATTCCGGTTGATGGTGAAGAAATGTCAATCCTCTTTCATGCTGCTTGTCATCCACGATACGTTGATTGAGTTCGGACAATTCGGGATTGAACGCCTACTGGCAGTTGCGGAACAAACCGGTTCGGGGCTTGTCTATTCGGATTACTATGACATGAAGGAGGGAATGCGAACTCCACACCCAGTAATCGATTATCAATTGGGAAGCATCAGAGATGATTTCAACTTCGGGTCAGTCCTGCTCTTCAACGCTGAAGTTCTCAAACGTACAGTAGCTAAGCATGCGAAGGCGGAGTGCAAGTACGCCGGACTGTATAATGCACGACTTGCAGTTTCCAGGCAATATCCAATAACGCGGATCGGAGAGTACCTGTATTCGAAAGTTGAAGGGGATGAGAGGAAGTCCGGAGAGAAGCAATTCGACTATGTCGATCCTAAAAACCGTGCAGTGCAAATCGAGATGGAGGAGGCAGCAACTCATCACCTGAAGAAGATCGGCGCATACTTGAAGCCGAAGTTCAAGAACGTGAACGTGGCCAATGGATCGTTTGAGAATGAAGCGTCGGTTATCATCCCGGTGAAGAACCGCGTGAAAACAATAGGTGATGCGGTGGGATCGGTGCTCAGGCAGAAGGCAGACTTCCCCTTCAATCTCATTATTGTCGATAACCACTCTACTGACGGTACGACTGATCTGATTCGATCACTTGCCGAAACGGATTCGAGGATTGTCCATCTTGTCCCGGACCGGGAAGACCTCGGCATCGGCGGATGCTGGAATGAGGCGATCCATCATCCCAAGTGCGGACGTTTTGCGGTACAACTCGATAGCGATGATCTCTACAAAGGCGAGGCGGCGTTGCAGACGGTTGTGGATACATTCAGGCGGGAGCGATGCGCAATGGTGATTGGCTCGTATCAGATGGTGAATTTTCATCTCGAAGAAATCCCGCCGGGAGTTATCGATCACAAGGAATGGACTCCGGAGAATGGCCGCAATAATGCACTCCGCATCAACGGACTCGGAGCGCCGAGGGCGTTCTTTACGCCGATTCTCCGGAAGATCAAAGTCCCGAATGTGAGTTACGGGGAAGATTATGCGGTTGGATTGGCTATCTCCCGTGAGTACCAGATAGGGAGAATCTATGAGCCGATTTATCTTTGCCGTAGATGGGGTGGCAACTCAGATGCCGACCTCGACATCACCAAACAGAATGTGTTCAACTCATACAAGGACAAACTTCGAACGTTGGAGATCATGGCGAGGCAAGCAAAAGGATGAACAGAGAGACACGGAGAAGTAGAGATACACAGAGTGAATCAAAAAAGAAAATCCCCTTTATTCGCTTTCTCAGTGATCCTCAGTTTCTCTGTGCCTCTGTGTTGTTTTATTGGTAGAGCAAGTATTTCTTTGACTTCTTCTTGAAACTCTCAACGCCCCTGTTAAGATACTCCTTCACATCTTCCCATCTCATGCTCTTGATGAATCTCTTTCGCACTTCGTCGGTGCCAAGCACTTTGTCAAAACTCTTGATTGCCTTTGCATCCGCCATTTCGAGCGGGTTCTTGTCGGGATATAAATCGTTGTGGACTTGCAGCAGCATGAACTGAATGCTCATGAGATCGGCTTTTGAATAGTCGGTGATGTAGATCTGAACGCCTTTGAGTTCCTTGTCCTTTGATCTGCCATAGAAAGGTTTGAACGTTGTTGGACGAAACATTACACCATCCAACTTTAATGCATTCATTCTCATGGCAAATCGCTCGGCATCGATCCACTCTGCGGCAAACATCTGGAACGGCAACGTGTAACCGACTCCTTCGGAGATAACGCCAAGCTCCCCGAGGATGCCAGTAGTGACATAGTATTGCGGCGTCAATTGCGTTGGGATATGCGGTGACGTCGGAACCCACGGCAATCCGGTTCCATCAAATGTCATCGTTCGTTTCCATCCTTGCATCGGGACAACAGTGAGTTTGCATTTCACTCCGCTCGTCAGCATCCCTTCATCGTTAAGCATTGCCGCAAGCTCACCGCACGTCAGGCCATATACATATGGAATGGCGAACTGTCCGAGGAACGATTGAAAGCTCTTCTCGACAACACAACCCTCGATCTTTTCTCCGCCAAGTGGGTTTGGGCGATCGAGAACAACGAACTCGATGCTTTGTTCGGCGGCCGCTTCCATCGCAAGGCCCATTGTACTGATGAACGTGTAGGATCGACAGCCAATGTCTTGCAGATCATAGACAAGCACGTCAATCCCCTTGAGCATTTCGGGTGTGGGCTTACGCGTTTTTCCGTAGAGTGAATAAACGGGGATCTTCGTCCGCTCGTCGATGTACTTCTCAATCTTTTCTCCTGCGGGATGATCACCACGCACGCCATGCTCAGGACCGAACAACGCAACGAGGCGTACATCTGAAGCTTCAAAGAGAATATCAACGGTGGATTTCAATCGTGAATCAACCCCGGTGGGATTGGTAATCAGTCCAACTCGCTTGCCCCGAAGAATGTCAAACTTGCGTTCGCGCAGGACTTCAATGCCAGGTTTCACCTTCGGTTGAGCGACAAGACCGTTGGAAAGAAGAAGCAACGCAAGCAATGTGTACAGCTGGTGTTTCATGTGATCTCCAAGTGAGTGAATGAAATATATGAGACATGATTCGAGAACGCAACACGGGGCTACCTTTTCCAACCCAAATTCTCTATATTAATGCCCAACACTCCATCAATTCATTATTCCAACAATCCAAGCTTTCCGTGCCCAAGACTCTGAACATCTTCTTTGTCGGCGATATTGTCGGCCAACCCGGACTGGAAATCGCAGTCAACCTTGTTCCCAACTTTGTAAAGAAATATGACGTTGACCTTCTCATCATCAACGGAGAGAACACCACAGAGGGGAAGGGGATCGCCGAGGAACACGCCAAGAAAATCTTTGAACTCGGCACACACGTCATTACGACCGGCAATCACGTGTGGGACCGATGGGACAGCCGCAAGGTGCTCGGTGCCGACAGGCGGATTCTCCGACCAATGAACTATCCGAGAGAGAATGGCGGCAATGGTTTCATCGTCGTCGACCTTGGCGAAAAGGGGAAGGTCGGCGTGTTAAACATCCAGGGTCGCGTCTACATGCAACCCATTGATGATCCGTTCAAGACTGCCGATTGGGCGGTGGCGAAGATGTATGAGGAGACCAAGGTTATCTTCGTTGACTTCCATGCTGATGCGACTGCGGAGAAAATGGGGATGGGTTGGCATCTGGATGGAAGAGTGACGGCAGTGATTGGCACACACACACATACGCCGACGGCGGATGGACGAATACTACCGCGTGGCACCGCGTTCCAGTCTGATGTTGGGATGACCGGCCCGTACGATTCCATCCTTGGAATGAAAAAAGAACTGGCATTGAAACGGATGATACTCCAGACGCCTCACAAGTACGAGGTCGCTTCGCATGATGTCCGCTTATGCGCGGTCTATGTACAGGCAGATGCCGAAACGGGCAGAGCATTGAAGATGGAGAGTGTTGTGTTTCCGGCGTTTGGGTAAAAAAGATAACCACAACTACACAACGACACGAAAAGAAAGTCAAAAGATGGCAGCGACGATTATTGATGGCAAGGCAATTGCCGATCAGATAAGATCCGAAGTGAAGCTGGCCTCAGGAGAGTTGAAGCAAACCAATGGTATCGTTCCCGGCCTCGCGTTCATTCTTGTTGGTGAAAATGCTGCGTCTCAAGTCTACGTCCGCTCGAAAGGGAAGGCGTGTGAAGAGATGGGCTTCTACTCGGTTACAGAACGCAAGCCCGCGACAATCACACAACACGAACTGCTCAGCCTGATCCATCAATTCAACAATGATCCGAAGATACATGGAATCCTTGTCCAGCTCCCATTGCCAGGGCACATCGATGAAGCAACGATCATCGAGGCAATTGACTACAGAAAAGACGTTGATGGTTTCCACCCCGTGAATGTCGGCAAGTTGGTATTGGGACACGAATGTTTACGGCCGTGTACCCCGGCGGGTGTACAGGAGCTTCTCGTTCGTAGCGGCAACGATCCATCAGGAAAGCATGTTGTCGTTGTCGGGCGGAGTAATATCGTGGGGAAGCCCGTCATGAACATCTTGTTGCAGAAGCAGCGTGGAGCGAATGGCGTCGTCACGATCACTCATACCGGCGCAAAGGACATGTCAGTCTATACAAAGCAAGCTGATATCCTTATTGCTGCGATTGGCAAGCCCGAAGCCATCACCGGAGATATGCTCAAGCCGGGGTGCGTCGTTATTGATGTCGGCATCAATCGTATCAATGATCCAAACACTTCCACCGGCACGCGCCTCGTTGGTGATGTACATTTTCAATCTGCTTCACAGGTCGCAAAAGCCATCACACCAGTTCCCGGCGGCGTAGGCCCGATGACGATCGCAATGCTGATGAAGAATACACTGCAAGCAGCTTCGACACTCAAGCAATAATCCTTCCAGAAACACCAAACCGTTTCCGTATCTTGCTTGTCAGACCGTTTTTCGGTACATTTTCACAAGATTCTGCATGTTTCTCAGCACAATCACCCCTATTTGAATGAGCCGGAATCCTCTTGTCTTGGGAGTAGATGGAGGCGGTACGAAAACCGTTGGCTTGATTGCCGATCCATCAGGAAATATCCTCACGCGCCGTGAAAGCGGAGCATCGAACATGAATGTTGTCGGTCTCGATGCTGCTGCCCGCAGCCTCTACAAAGTGATCACCGATTGCTGCGATGATGTACGTTGCCCTCCCGATGAATTACGATGCGTAGTGCTGGCCCTTGCCGGTGCTGGTGACGAAGCAAACCGCGTGCGTATCAAGGAGGCGGTGACGGGACTGTTTCAGAAAAATGGTTTCAAGTCTCCCTCCCTTATCGTTGAAACAGATGCACGTGCCGCAATTGAGGGAGCCTTCAATGGTGGGCCGGGTGTTGTGATTGTCGCTGGAACCGGTTCGATAGTAATTGGCAAAACGGTGCGTGGCGATCTTCTCACCGTTGGAGGATGGGGTCGCTTCATTGGCGATGAAGGGAGTGGATACCATCTCGGCCGCGAGGCCGTAAGGGCTGTGACGCTCCAGATGGACAGACGGGGCGAGGCCACAACGCTGAAACAGAAACTCGCGGAAACGTATCATTGGGAAAACAGGGTTGATATCATAAAGGCAGTGTATCAGGAAAAGTTTGAGTTGTCACAACTTGCTCCAGTAGTGATGGAAGCCGCCGCGCAGAACGATGTTGTCTCTCAAAAAATTATTTCAAATGCAGCATTGCTGTTGGCGGAGCAGGCACGTGTTGTTGTGTTGCAGATGGGAATTTTTAGAAAAATTGGCCTTGTCATGATCGGTGGTCTCATTGACCATGAGAACGTCTATTCCAATTCACTGCACATGAAACTGCTGAAGGTTCTCCCCCAAGTGGAAGTGCGCGAACCGATGCAGTCACCGGCGCATGGTGCGGTTCTGATAGCGCTCGCTCAGATGCCGAAAGCATAAATGAACTTGATGAAGTACCAGCTGTTGTGTTTTCAAAGATGTCGACAAGTCTCGTAGGATCAAATTACACATCATCTAACCAAGGATCTTCATGGCAATCTCCAAATTCAAGAACGAACCACTCACCGATTTCTCCAAATCTGCCAACAGAAAAAAGCAGCAAGCTGCAATTGACAAGGTGCGGGCAGAGCTCGGCAGAGAGTATCCGATAATTATTGGCGGGGAGAGGATATACACACAAGACAAATTCAGTTCGTACAATCCTTCAAAGGCGACGGAAGTTGTTGGCATATTCCAGAAAGGCGACGCCACTCTTGCGAACAAGGCAATGGATGTTGCCGTGGCAAAATTTGAAGGATGGAAGAACGTTCCAGCAAAGAAACGTGCCGACTACCTTTTCAAAGCAGCAAGGTTGATGCGAAAGCGGAAGTTCGAGTTGAATGCTATCATGATATTTGAAGTCGGTAAGACCTGGCCAGAAGCCGATGCCGATACTGCCGAAGCAATTGACTTCCTCGAGTTCTACGGACGGGAGATGCTTCGCTATGGCGTTGACCATCCCGTGGTGAAGAATCCCGGAGAAAAAGGAAAGCTTGTGTATCTTCCTCTTGGCGTCGGCGTGGTGATTCCGCCGTGGAATTTTGCGCTTGCCATCCTTGCCGGCATGACATCAGCCGCAATCGTCACCGGCAACACGGTCGTGCTCAAACCCTCCAGTGATTCTCCGCTCACCGGATGGAAGTACTACGAGATCATGGAGGAAGTCGGCATACCGGCCGGTGTGTTGAATTTCGTGAGCGGACCCGGCGGTGCAGTGGGTGATACGCTCGTGCTTCATCCCAAGGCGCGGTTCATCTCATTCACAGGCTCAAAGGAAGTCGGCATCCACATCAACGAATCAGCAGCGAAGGTGCAGCCGGGACAACTCTGGCTCAAGCGCGTTGTCGCGGAAATGGGTGGCAAGGACTCCATTGTTATCGATGAGGGCGTGAATCTTGAAGAGGCCGCTCAAGGTGTCACCGTCTCAGCGTTTGGCTTTCAAGGACAAAAATGCTCGGCATGTTCACGCGTCATCGTGCATCAGAGAGTCTACGATAAGTTCGTGGACATCCTTGCTCGCAAAGCCGACGCGCTCAAAGTGGGCGATGCAACCGATTGGACCAACTACATGGGCCCCGTGGTGAATCAGCGATCGCAGGAGAACGTTCTCTCCTACATAAACAAAGGAGTAAGTGAAGGTGGACGGCTTGTTGCCGGTGGTGTGAAGGCCGGAGATGATGGCTATTTCATCCGCCCAACAATTATTGCGGATGTCCAACCGGACGCGACAATTTCCCAACAGGAGATTTTCGGTCCTGTACTTGCCGTGCTCAAGGCAAAGAATTTTGATGACGGGTTGAAGATTGCGAACAATACAGAGTTCGGCCTTACGGGAGCCGTGTATACGAAGAGCAAGAAGCGGCTGGAAAAAGCTGAGAAGGAATTCTTTGTTGGCAACCTGTATCTTAACCGGAAGTGTACCGGAGCGCTCGTTGGTGTCCATCCGTTCGGTGGTTTCAATATGAGCGGTACGGACTCGAAGGCCGGTGGCAAGGATTACCTGTTGCTGTTCCTTCAGGCGAAGTCAATTGCAGAGAAGGTTAGGAAGTAATCATCAGTTTGTGAAATCCCAAATTTGTCGGAGGTGTAATGAAGGTTCATGAGTATCAGGGCAAGGAAATTCTCAAGAGGTTTGGCGTTGAAGTCCCCAAAGGCAAAGTCGCGTTCGCGGTTGATGAGGCAGTGAAAGCTGCGCAGGAACTTGGCGGCAGCGTGTGGGTGGTGAAGGCGCAGATTCATGCGGGCGGACGTGGCAAGGGGGGCGGAGTGAAAGTCGCAAAGAGCATCGACGACGTGCGCAACTTTGCCGCGCAAATTCTCGGTATGACCCTCATAACTCACCAGACAGGTCCGGAAGGCAAAGTTGTGAAGCGCTTGCTCATCGAGCAGGGGATTAACATTGCCCGTGAGTTGTATGTTGGTGTTACACTTGATCGTGCATCCTCACGCAACGTTGTGATGACATCGACCGAAGGCGGTGTTGAGATCGAGAAGGTTGCCGCTGAAACGCCTGAGAAAATCAACAAGGAGTTCGTTGACCGCACGCAGGGATTCCAACCGTACCAGGCCCGCAAACTTGCATTCAGTCTGGGACTTTCCGGTGATGCATTCAAGAATGGTGTGAAATTCCTGATGGCGTTGTATCGGGCGTATGATGAGATGGATGGCTCGCTGGCCGAAATCAATCCGCTCGTCGTGACCGCCGAAGGAAACGTCATGGCGTTGGATGCGAAGATGACGTTTGATGACAACGCACTCTACAGACATCCTGAGCTTGCTCCACTACGCGACGTAGATGAAGAAGACCCTCTTGAAGTCGAGGCGTCGAAATCCAATCTCAACTACATCAAGCTGGATGGCAACGTCGGCTGCATGGTGAACGGGGCGGGACTTGCCATGGGAACAATGGACATCATCAAGCTGGCCGGCGGCGAGCCAGCGAACTTCCTTGATGTCGGCGGCGGCGCGAATGCGCAAACAGTGGAAGCAGGCTTCAAGATCATCCTCGCCGATCCACACGTGAAGGCTGTGCTTATCAATATCTTCGGCGGCATTGTGCGGTGTGACCGCGTTGCTACGGGAGTTGTTGAAGCGGCCAAGAAGATTCACGTCAATGTACCGATCGTGGTTCGGCTTGCAGGAACGAATGCCGATCTTGCGGCAGACATCCTCAAGAATTCCGGAATGAACTTTCTTGTTGCGGGTAACCTCAAGGAAGCGGCGGAGAAAGTCACGCAAGCCATTCGCAACTGACGCATCCGGCAGGCCGTGAAGCTCAACGAAAATTACGAACCGGTCATCGGACTTGAAGTCCACGCTCAACTGCTCACCAGGACGAAGGCATTCTGTGGTTGTCCGACGACTTTCGGCAACGAACCCAACACCAACGTTTGTCCTGTGTGTCTCGGCATGCCGGGAACTCTCCCCGTTCCGAACATTAATCTCGTCGAATTCATCCTGCGATTGGGACTGGCAACCGAATGCACTGTTGCAACGAAATCTGTATTTGCCCGGAAGAATTACTTCTACCCGGACCTTCCCAAAGGATATCAAATCTCCCAATACGAAGAACCGATCTGCACGCAAGGCTCCGTTGAGATTGAGTTTGAAGATGGTGGACGGAAAGCGATTGGCATTACGAGAATCCACATGGAAGAGGATGCCGGAAAATTACTGCACGATGCAGGTGCCGACACACTCGTTGATGTGAACCGCTGTGGTGTCCCGTTGATCGAAATTGTCAGCGAGCCGGACATTCGCTCTCCACACGAAGCATATCTGTACCTTAGAAAGGTGCGTCAGCTTGTAACGTACCTTGACATCTGTGATGGGAACATGGAGGAGGGAAGTTTGAGATGCGATGCAAATGTTTCCGTCCGACGCAAAGGAGAGACGAAGTTTGGCACGAAGACCGAAGTGAAGAATATGAATTCGTTTCGCTACGTCGAGCGTGCATTGGAGTTTGAAATCAACCGGCAGATCCAGTTGATTGAGGAGGGCGGGAAGGTTGTGCAGGAGACACTCCTTTGGGATGCGAATCTAAGTGCAGCGTTTCCTATGCGGAGCAAGGAAGAAGCGCACGACTACAGGTATTTTCCCGATCCCGACCTTGTCCCAGTATTGGTAGATAAGCGATGGATCGACAACGTGAGGAGTGGGTTGGCCGAACTTCCGGCAGTGCGTCGTAACCGTTACATCAACGAACTCGGTTTACCAAAGTACGATGCTGATGTGTTGACGGCTGAAAGGAAAACAGCGGATTATTATGAAGAGACGCTCAAGGAGCTTTGTTCCATCAACAAGCAGTCCTTGAAAGAGAATGCGAAGCCCGTGAGTAATTGGGTGATGACGGATGTGCTTCGTGTTGCCAATGAACGGAAGATGGCCATTGAGGAATTCGTCATCACTCCTCATAATCTCGCAGCCTTGATCGGCCTTATCCATGATGGTACAATCAACGGCAAGATCGCCAAGGATGTATTTGAGGAAATGTTGAAATCGAATCAGAGCCCGAAGAGTATCGTTGAGGCCAAGGGTCTTGTTCAGGTGTCTGACAGCGTTGCCATTGGAAAGGCCGTTGACGATATTCTCTCCAGGAACGCATCGCAGGTTGAGAAATATCTGAGTGGCAATGAGAAGGTGTTTGGTTTCTTCGTCGGTGAAACGATGAAAGCGATGAAGGGGAAGGCCAATCCCAAGATTGTGAATGATCTGTTAAAGCAGAAGCTCGATAAACTCAAAACGTAAATGAATCAAGTTATCCCAACTCCATCATCTCAAAGCACTCACATGCGTAAGCAATTCATTGCCGGTAACTGGAAGATGTTCAAAGACCTCGTCGAGACCGCAGAGCTCATAGGAGCGTTGAAGACGCAGGTAACTGCACTTGGGGCGAATGCCACCGTTGTCGTGTGTCCACCGTTTACATCGCTCGCCATTGCAGCGAACCTCCTGAAGGATTCAGCAATCAAACTCGGTGCTCAGAATATGTCCGAGCATGATGAGGGCGCCTTTACGGGAGAGATCTCGTGGAAGATGCTGAAGTCCGTTGGCTGCGAATATGTCATCCTTGGCCACTCGGAGCGTCGACAATACTTTGAAGAAACGAACGAACTGATAAACACGAAAGCGAGGAAAGCGCTTGCCAACGGATTGAAACCGATCATCTGTGTTGGTGAGACGCTTGACCAACGTGAAAAAGGTGTGACAACCCAAATCATCGGCACACAGGTAAGGGGTGTTCTCTCGGGCATTAGCTCCAAGGACATGGAACTTGTCACAATAGCTTACGAACCAATCTGGGCAATTGGCACGGGGAAAAATGCCACACCCATTCAAGCCCAGGAAGTCCATCAGGGAATCCGCAAACTGATAGGTCAGCTGTATAACTGGACGGTTGCCGAGAGAACGATCATCCAGTATGGCGGGAGTGTCAAGCCTGAGAATGCGAAAGACCTGCTTGGTCAGGATGACATAGATGGTGCTTTGGTTGGCGGTGCCTGCCTGAAGGCTGGATCGTTTGCAGGTATCGTAGGGGCTGTCAAGAGCAAGCCTTGAGTTTCAACCAGTTAGAGGAGGTTGGTTGGCAATTCCTTTAATTTCCATTGCTTTCGCACCTTCTTATGCTTATATTCACGTGGAAATAAACTCCTTCCCCAGACCCGGTTTATCGAATAATTGGCGATATACGCACTCAAATCGAGTTTTAGCCCTTTCCAGAAGCTGAATTCCACAAGAACCTTCTTCCTGCTGCTGGCTCATTTTCTCCTGATCTGCAATCTCCGCGCGGATTTCAAGTTTCTTGAAAATGGCAACCCCGTTGGCCATGGCGCGGACGCAGGCTATTTGCTTGATACACCCTATCGTTCCAAGATCGATCTTTCGGGCATTTGGAATTACACCGTGGAAGGCGGCCCTTCCGGTACCGTGAAGGTTCCCGGGGCATATGATTTTGTGGGAAAGGTAACATTCGAGCGAAACTTTGACGTGACTGCGGACCAGGTGGATAAATTCCAATTCTTCCTTGTCATGTTCGGGGTCAATCATGCATGTGAGGTTTCACTGAATGGCGATTTTATTACAACGCATGCCGGAGGATACACCAGCTTTGTTCAGCCGATTCCGAAGAACACATTACAGGTTGGCAAGGAAAATGTCATCAAAGTTGTAACTGGCAACGCGCTTGATCCGCGAAAGACACTTCCGCTCCGCTCCAACGCATGGGGATGGCGAAACTATGGCGGCATTTTGCGCGACGTCTTCATTCTGGCTGTGCCGAAGCTGGCAATCAACGACGTGATGGTGTCATCAACGTATTCTTCGGATGATGGAAACGCAAAAGTTTCTGTCGATGCAACGTTTGAGGGAGGGTTGGAACCATCAGGGCAGAATGACCTGGATGTGAAGCAGAGTTCGTCGTTCGGGATGTACGTTGAGATGCTCGACAAGATTACGGGATTCCAGATAGCGAAGAGCGCGATCGTTCCCCTCACACATAGCAGTAACGAATGGGATCGTGTGCATAGTCAATTCATCGTTGACAACCCAAAACTCTGGAGCCCCGATTCACCGGAGCTCTATCTGATGAAAGCGTATCTTGTCCAGGGGAACACAAAGGAATTTACCGTACTCGATGAGTACGATCTCAACCACGGCGTGAGGAATCTTGAGATCAACGGAGCAAACTTTATACTCAATGGCAAGAGGATAACGCTCAAGGGTGTCGTATGGCAGGAAGACCACCCGAACTCCGGAAGCGCCATGGGTTACGAAGATTTGGAAAAGGATGTAGCGCTTATCAAGAGTCTCGGGGCAAACACTATTCGTTTTGGGAATCACCCCCCCCATCCATACATGCTGAACCTCTGCGACCGGTACGGTCTGTTTGCGATGGAAGAACTTCCGATCGCCGGCGCACCGGCATCACTGCTTGATGAGGAGTACTTCGTCGATCTTGCAAGCACAATGATGCGAGAGATGATCAGCCGCGACCGTCAGCATGTTTCGGTGCTTGCGTGGGGCATTGGTGATGAGTTCGAGTCTTCTTCTCCCTCTGCGAGGACGTTTGTAGAGGCGATGGTTCGCCTTGCCAAGAGCATGGATGCGCGTCCAACATACTACGGCAGCAGGTTCATCGGGCAGGATCAATGCTCCGATCTTGTGGATATTGCCGCGTTGAATGTGTACACGCAGGACATCAAGCTTTTCAAGAAGCAGCTTGAGGAATGGAAAACAAAAAACGCCGGACGCCCCGTGATTGTCGGAAAGTTCGGCACAGAAGTACAGCAGGACAATCGTAACGGGTACAGCGATCCTCTTTCGTATGAAGCGCAGGCGCGATACTATGTTCAGCGGTTTGACATTGTAAAGAATGTGGACTACGACGGTGCGATCATATGGTCGTATAATGATTGGAAGGGTGACCGTCCGTCGCTCGCAGTGAACGCGGGTGATCCGTGGATGCACAGCATGGGTCTTGTGAGCTACGAGCGTGAAAAGCGTTTGGCGTACGATGCGGTTCGTTCTGTATTTCGGGGTGAGAAATTCGTCGCGCTTCCCATGGGCAACTATGCGGCGAGTGCCCCCATCATTTTTGTTGTCAGCGGACTCATCGTATTGATCGGGACCGCATATTTCTACAACGCCAACAGGAGGTTCCGGGACAACCTCAACCGGTCGGTGATGAACCTCTACAATTTCTTCTCCGATGTCCGTGATCAACGGATCGTATCCCTCATCCATACGACGATTCTCGGACTTATCATATCGGTTGCCACGGCAATTGTCATATCGAGTATACTCTATCATTTCCGACAAAATTGGGTGCTTGATAGCGGACTGTCCTATCTTCTTGTCACAGACGGGTTGAAAGAATCGGTGGTACGGCTTGTCTGGAGTCCGCTCAAATGCATCGGGTATTTTTCAGCATTCTTTTTCCTGATCTTTCTGTTGATATATGTCGTCGTTATGTTTCTGTCGGTAATCTCAAAAGCGAAGATTTTTTCGTACCACGCGTATGTTGTCACTATCTGGTCGGCAACGCCGCTTCTTGTTCTGGTACCGGTAGGAATGATTCTGTATCGTATCATGGATAGTTCGATCTACGTTGTACCGTCGCTCGCTCTTCTGCTGGTGTTGTTTGTCTGGGTGTTTCTGCGACTGCTCAAAGGGATTTCCATAATCTTTGACGCATACCTTATAAAGGTGTACGTTATCGGGTTTCTGTCGCTGGCGGGTATGGTTGGGTTGACCTACGTGTATTTCGACTACACGCAGTCAACCTCAATGTACATGTCATATATGTACCACGTCATGGTGAACACTCAGTAGGCTTCTCGCAAGTGTGTGGTGAGATAAACTGATCGAGGTCGCATGTACTTATCCAAGCTGGAAATCATCGGGTTCAAATCGTTCGCCCAGAAGGTGAACCTCACCTTCGACAGCGGCATTTCTTCCATTGTCGGTCCGAACGGATGCGGCAAGACGAATATCGTTGATGCGATTCGTTGGGTGTTGGGTGAGCAGCGGTACAGCGCATTGCGAAGCGAGAAGATGGAAGACGTGATCTTCAACGGAACGAAGACGCGCAAGCCGCTCGGTATGGCTGAAGCATCACTCGTTATCGAGAATACCAAGGGTATTCTTCCCTCCGAATATACCCAGGTGACCATCGGCAGGCGCGTCTATCGTTCAGGCGAAAGCGAATACCTGCTGAACAAGGTTCCGTGCAGGCTCAAAGACATTCTTGATCTTTTTATGGATACCGGGATGGGTGCGGATGCCTATTCGGTGATCGAATTAAAAATGGTCGAGACCATTCTCAGCGACAAGACTGAAGACCGCCGCAGGCTCTTTGAAGAAGCAGCCGGAGTTACCAAGTACAAGCATCGCCGGAAGGCCGCCTACAGGAAACTGGAGAGCGTACAGGCCGATTTGATGCGCGTAAACGATATCGTTACCGAAGTGCAGAAGGCAGTGGCATCGCTCGAACGTCAGGCAAAGAAAGCTGAGCAGTACAACGAGGTTCATATCAAGCTCAAGGAGTTGGAGATTGATTTGATGGAACGTGAATATGCTCACACGTTCTCTCGCATGGCGCCGATTGAAGAACGTTTCCATGCGCTCTCCGCTGACAAGAACAGAATAGATGTCGATCTCTCCCAGGAAGAAGCGCAACTTGATCAGTTGCGCAGCAGAATGAGCGATGTCGAGAAGCGCCTTGCCGAGGCACAGCGCGACGTCTCGACGCACATGGAGAAGATCAACAAGATCGAACAGAGGAACCTCGTTGCAGCGGAACGCATCAAGGCGCTGGAGAGCAACATTGTCCGATTCGAGGCGGAAAAGCTCGAACTGCACGACCAACTGGTGCAACTTGAGACCTCCAAGGTTACGCTGAACGAGCGGATCAAGGATTTTGAAGGTCAGGAACAAGTGTTGTCTGTCGAATTCGGTCAGAAGCAATCGGCGTTGCATGAGTTCAAAGCACATTTGGATGCGAGAAAATCTGAAGCCCAGAGCTTGAATGACAAAACGATTGAACTCGTCCACCGGACCGCAGAAGTGCAGGCGCTTCAGGATCGAAAGAAGGGACGCGTTGAGAATTTGCAGGGACGTCGTTCTCATGCTGAGGAAGAAAGTACAGCCTATGCGCAGGAGATCCGGCGTGTTGACACGGAGACCGAAAAGCTATCCGCGGAAGACAAGCAATTGCGTCGCCAGTTCACTGAATCCGAAGTCCGGTTCTACGATGCTGAAGCAAACAAGAAACAATTGAAGGATCAGCTTGACGCGTTGCAGTTCAAGGAAGTTGAGCTGCGCGGCGAGCTTGAACGCAGGGCTGGTAAAATGGATTTCCTCAAAGCAGTGATCGAGAGCCGGGAAGGTGTCTCTGAAGGCGTCAGGTTTCTTTCCTCAACCGAAAAATGGTCTCCCAAACGAAGGCTGACCGTTGCTGATGCGATTAATGCGGATGAAAAATATCGTGCAGCCATTGAATCTGCCCTTGGCGAATATTCGGGTCTTATCGTTGTGGATACGGTAGAAGATGCTGAGCGTGGCATTGCACTTCTCAAAGAGGAGCAGCGTGGGAAGTCCACCTTCGTGTGCCTCGATCGCCTGCCGGAGATCAATGCGAAGCTGAAACGTCCGAATGTTCCTGGTGTAATCGGATGGGCGATAGACCTGGCAAAATTTGATACGGCCTACAAGCCGTTGTTCAAATTCATTCTTGATCGTGTACTGGTTGTGGAGAACCGAAGCGCTGCCACGGGAGTTGCGCAACAGATGGCAGGAGTGCGATGTGTGACGTTGGAAGGCGAGGTTGCGACCGGAATCGGCATCACCAAAGGTGGCAGTCGCCGGCATGACGAAGGCGGCGCCATAGGCAAGCAGGCGCAAATGGAACAACTCAATCTTGAAATCGCCGCCCTCCAAAGTGAGCTCGAAGGTGTCAGGAGCCAGAAAGACGATATCCAGTCGCGTCACGATTCCATCGATCTCAGATCGTTTACCAATGCTGTCAAGAGCGTTGAAAAGGAAATGAACGGCGTTGAAATGCAGATGGCCCAACTGCAGTTCGAAAAGAAACGCGCAGGCGACATCATTGCAAAGAACCGGGAAGAAATTGATACGGTTGTGGCGGAAGTTGTCATCCTGACTTCCGAAATTGCAGAGTCTGAACCCGCCCTGGAGGCAATGCGCCAGGAAAGGACCGATGTCGAGCGAAAAGTGGGTGCCATCTCCAATGAGATCGAGGCGCTTGAACGCGAGTATGTTGAACACTCCAAAGTGGTGAACGACCTTGAGATCACGATTGTGAAACTCAAGGGCGAGTTGCAGAATGCGCAGAACGACCTCAAGCGGGCCGATGCGACAATTACCGATATTCATGCGACGCTTATGCGACGCGATCAGGATGTCCGCCAATCGCAGGTGGACATTGCTGCTGCTCAGGACATCCTGCAGGAGAACTCGATCGCTCTTGCCGACCTCGGTAGCGAACTCGGGCTGCTCGAAGAGAGGAAAGCCGCAGTTGAAGAGGAATCTTCTCACGCGCGCGAGGAGATCCACCGGATAGAGTTGAAGATCAAGGATGAGCGTCGCCATCACGACGATTCACTGAAGGCGACGCACGAACTTGAATTGAAGATTGCCGAGTTGAAGGCAAAGGCCGAGCACATCAAAGCGCGGGCGTTGGAGGAATTCGAACTCACCGTCGAGCTTAAAACCTATCCCGATGAAGAGTTTGTGGATTTTGCCGCGTTGCGCGAAGAGATCCAGCGGTTTAGAGACAAAGTCAAATCACTGGGCAACATCAACTTCGCCGCGTTTGAGGAATACAATACCGAGAAGCAGCGCATGGAATTCCTCACCGGGCAGCGCGCTGACTTGATTGAGGCTGAGAAGACCCTGCTTGCGACAATCGAAGAGATCAACACAACGGCGCAAAACAAGTTTCTGCAGACGTTTGATCTCATCCGGAAAAACTTTGCCGAGATATTCAAGAGTCTTTTTGATCCCGGCGACGAGGCGGACTTGCGGTTGGAAGAAGGCGTTGACCCTCTCGAAGCGAACATTGATATCATCGCGAAGCCACGCGGCAAGCGACCGACCTCGATCAACCTGCTCTCCGGAGGAGAGAAGACGCTCACTGCAACAGCGCTATTGTTTGCCATCTATCTCGTCAAGCCGAGCCCCTTCTGTATTCTCGATGAAGTGGATGCTCCACTTGACGATGCGAACGTTGATCGCTTCACGAAACTTCTCCGCAAGTTCTCCAACAATACGCAGTTCATCGTTGTTACACACAACAAGCGCACGATGGAAGCGGCGAACGCGCTGTATGGCGTTACCATGGAGGAAGAGGGTGTTTCGAAACTCGTCACCGTCCGCTTCAATGCGGCCGCAGTCCGTTCCGCGGAACTGGTGTCCGGATAGTGGCGCTGAAGATCTTCGTGGATTTCGACGGCACGATTACGAAGACTGATGTTGGCAATGCATTTTTCCGGAAGTATGTTGGTCATGAACCCTATGATGAACTGCTGCGGAAGTACAAGTCAGAGGAGATTTCGGCCAGGGAATGTTTTCGCCGGGGGATCGCAGCCATTGGCAAACTGGATAAGCAAGAAGTCGCAAGGTTTGCCAGGGATCAGGAGATTGACTCGACATTCAAAGAATTTGTTTCGTTCTGTCGGGAGGATGGAGTCCAGTTTCACATCGTAAGTGATGGACTTGATTTCTACATCAATGAAATCCTTGCAGCAAATGGAATCGATGGAGTCTCTTTCTTCTCTAACAGGATGGAGTTTGTTTCCTCTGATGAATCCGGTAAACATGATCTACGGATCAGTTTTCCCCATGCAGATGCCGAGTGTCAGCGCTGCGCATGCTGCAAGCGCAACATCATGCTGACGCGTGCTGGCGATGAGGACATTATCGCGTACGTTGGAGAGGTTTATTCGGATCGATGCCCCGTACAGTATGCGGATATTGTATTCGCCAAGGATCAGTTGCAGACGTTCTGCCAGGAGCAGAATATCTCATATTACCTCTACGATTCGTTTCATGATGTTGTCGGGCGGTTGAGAATGTTGCTTGCGAAGAAAAAACTACGCAAGCGGTTTGCCGCCGAAGTGAAGAGGAAGGAACTCTTCATGCGTGAGCCGTAATAATGGCGGTTCATGTTGAATATAGATCGCTTCTTGTCTTATATCGTATATACGCATGTCATCAGAACAGCCCGATATTCGCCGGCTGATTTTTACATACCGCAGTTACACACCCATTCCATTTCTTCTCGTCATGATCTGGTTTGCAGAACCGACTCCTGTGAGTATGATGCTTGGATTTCTTCTGATGCTCTCCGGAGAGTCATTGCGTTTCTGGGGAGTGTCGATTGCGGGAAGCGAAACCCGGACAACGGGCAAGGTCGGCGGCACATACCTGATTTCTAACGGGCCGTTTGCTTACGTGCGCAATCCGCTCTACGTTGGCAACATGCTCTTGTATGCGGGAGTAGGTGTTATGTCGATGGCATTGTATCCGTGGCTGTTGATCGTTGCGGTGGTTTGGTTCTATATCCAGTACTCTCTCATCGTATCGCAGGAGGAAGAGTACCTGGGTCAGCGTTTCGGTGAAGAGTTTGAAGAATACAAAAGGGGCGTCGGGCGGTTCATCCCAAAAATGAAGCGCTATGTTTCTCCCAACCCTCCCCCGAAATCAGTAAGTGCGAATGAAGGATTGGCATCCGAACGGCGTACGCTCCAAGCCATCGGACTTGTTACGTTGTTGATCGTTGGGAAGTATATGTATCTCCAGTGGCTGGTGTGACGCGCATGCTGCAGCGGGTGATGATGATTGCGGGAGAGGCTTCGGGCGACCTTCACGGCTCGCGGGTGATTCACGAATTGAGGAAACGGCGTCCTTCCGTTGAGGTCTACGGTATCGGCGGTGATGCGATGCAGCGGGAGTCAATGGAGTTGTTGTACCATTCGTCATTGCTCTCGTTCATGGGGTTCGTTGAGGTAGTCAGGCACGTGTCGTTGATTCGAGAAGTTGAGAAAGGCCTGGAAAAGGTGCTCAACGAACGTCGGCCTGATGTGTTGGTGTTGATCGACTATCCGGGCTTCAATCTTAGGTTTGCAAGAACGGCAAAGCGCCACGGTATCAAGGTTCTGTATTTTATCAGTCCGCAAGTGTGGGCATGGCACAAGAGTCGTGTGAAGAAGATGAGATCATTGGTTGACAGGATGAAAGTGGTCTTCCCGTTTGAGGTGGAGTTGTACGCAAAAGAAGGCATCAACGTTGAGTTCGTCGGTCATCCGCTTGCTGAATCATTGCACTCCTCAATGACACGGGAAGAGTTTTGCGTATCGGCGGGATTGAACGCAGACAGGAAAATCCTGGGGCTTCTTCCGGGAAGCAGGAAGCAGGAGATCGAAAAGATTTTCCCGACAATGCTTGAAGCTGCCACCAGATTGCAACGAACACACAACGTGCAAGTGGCCGTCGGTGTTGCGTCAAACCTCGGAGCGAGTGAACTAAAGCGATTCGTTCCGCATGACTCCGGGATTGTACTTGTTGAGCATAAGACGCATGAGCTTATGCGGCACTCTGATGCTGTAATTGTTACATCGGGTACTGCGACCCTTGAGACTGGATGGTTTGGTACACCGATGATCGTTGTCTACAAAACATCACCTGTATCGTTCCTTATCGGTCGCATGCTTGTGGATGTTGCCAATATCGGGCTTGTGAATATCGTAGCCGGAAAAGCCATCGTCCCGGAGTTTCTCCAGAATGAGATGACGGCAGAACGCCTGGCCGGGGCGATTGATCGAATTTTCAATGATGAAACGTATCGGAAGACAATGAGCCTCGAGCTCTCACACATCAAACAGAAATTGGGTCAGACGGGCGCCTCGGCACGCGTTGCTGAAGGTATCATCGAGCTTGGAGAGGCGGCATGAAGAATTATGTTGCCCTTGCAATCCTCGTTCCGGGACTGATATTTGTTTCGTGCGGTCCGGCTCCGGAAACCACCAAACAGCCACAACCATCGTCTCTCGATACCCAGGAAGCATTCTACAAAGTCGGGCATCAGTTTTATGTTGAGCAGAATTTTGACAGCGCTGATGTGTACTTGAAAAAGGCCTCCGCAATGGACGCGTCCTACCTTGCTCCGTTGAACGAACTTGCCGAGATGAACTACACGTTGGGTATGCAGCAATCCGGAGAGAAAAATCCAAAAAGAATGGATCACTTCAGGAAGTCATTCGGGTATTTCAGCAAGATCGAATTGCTGGGTCCAAAGGACACTGGGATTTATGAACGATTGAGTGAGTTGAGCAACGCACTCGACGATGACAAGGCTCTCGTAAAATATGCCAGGAAGAATGCTGATGTCTACCCGTACGATCGTCAGTATTTCAATCTCGGGTTTGCCTACTTCCAGGTGGGAGACTATCAGAATGTTGTGAAGACACAGAAAGAGGCTGTCGAGAAGTTCAAAGGCTCAACCTACATCGGCAGCCTCTACCGGCAGCTCGGACGTGCGTATATGAAGATCGACCGGGACCAAACAGCCGAGCGTACCTTCGACGCGGGCATCAACGCTGTGGATTCAGTCATTGCCGATCAAAAGAAAACGAATACCGGTTTCACGTCCAGCGATGAGTATCGCCGTCTCATGGATGATAAGATCGGGATGCTGATTTCCTTAAAAGGTCTCCATCAGACATATCGTGCATCAGACAAGCTTCAGAAAGTCGACCAACAGCTCAAGGATCTTGGTTACGCGAAGTAAAGGCTCCTATCGATGAGCTGTGCTGGCGAAAGGGCGTTATGAAGCTTCTCGTATTGCCGTTTTCCTGGCTGTATGCGTTGATCATGATCTGCCGCAATAAAGCGTTTGACATGGGAGTGTTGAAGGTGGAGGATGTTGGTGTCCCGGTTATTTCGGTTGGAAATATGACCATGGGTGGAACCGGGAAAACGCCGCTGGTTGAGTACATCGTCAGGCTGTGTCTCGCACGCGGAAGGAAGGTGGCAGTAGTCAGCAGAGGGTACAGGCGTGAATCAAGGGGCACGGTTGTTGTTTCTGATGGGAAGATATTGCTTGCAAATGCGCTTCAGGGCGGCGATGAACCTGTGCAGATTGCGAAGAAGTTTCCAGAAGCCATTGTCGTCGTCGGCGGACGGCGCGTGGAAGCAGCACGGAAAGCGGTGACCGAATTGAAGGCAGATGTGATTGTGCTGGATGACGGATTTCAACATCGATACATCAAGAGAACTCTGGATATTGTGGTTCTTGATTCAAGGAAGGATGTGTCTACGATACCGATGATTCCAGCCGGTGAGAGGCGTGAACCACTAAGCGGAATCGAGCGGGCACACCTCGTTGCCTTCTCAAAGTCACAGAGGACTGCAGGCGGTGTCGGGTCACGTTGGATGTTGAACATATCAGGGGGATCACGAATTCACTTTGGGTATTCGCTTGACCGGATTCTTCGTGCAGGCTCTGACAAGCGGTTCTCTCCCATGGAAATGAAAGGCACCAGACTGTTTCTCTTCAGCGGGATCGGAGATCATGCAGGTTTTGTTGATCTGATGGCGCGGTCAGGACTTGACGTTATTGGCGATATGAGGTTCCCAGACCACCATGCATACACGAAGGCCGATCTCCAGAGAATCTTTGAGGGACTAAGAGGAGCCGACGCACTGCTTACAACGGAAAAAGACTTTGTCCGGCTCACGGGAACCTCCGAACTCCTCGAAGAGATCATGCAGCACTGCCCGCTCCACTACGCGGGGATTGCCGTTGACATACTTCAGAACAAGAGGGAGATTGACTCGATGATTGACAGATGTCTGACAGGGAAAGTCGCGTCATGATACTTGGGATTACGGACACACTCAAGCCTAATTTGCAGGTGTATATCGAGTGGATTCGGAGAGTCGCTGTAGATGGTGATATCATTACTCTTTCATATCTTCAATCCAATCTCAACGATCTGGAACGATGTGATGGTGTTGTATTAACTGGCGGTGGCGATATCCACCCGAAGTTCTATGGACGGGAAGATGCGGTCTCGTTGGTTCACAGCGTGAACGAAACCCGCGATGAATTTGAGTTTGCGGTTGTCAACAAAGCCATCGAGAATAATTTGCCAATCCTTGGAATCTGTCGTGGCATGCAAGTGTTCAATGTTGCACTCGGCGGGACGATGATCCCTGACGTACAAACTGCGGGCTACAAGGACCATGGCAAGGGAAAAGCCGCGGAAATCGATCCCCGGCATAGTGTACGAATTCAACAAGGCACTCTCTTTCATTCCATCATTGAATTGAACGAAGGTGAAGTGAATACAAATCATCATCAGGCAGTTGACAGGCTCGGTCGGGGATTGAAGGCAACAGCCTGGTCGCCCGATGGACTTGTCGAAGGCCTTGAATGGGAGCAACCCGCAGGCAAAGTGTTCCTTGAATTGGTGCAATGGCATCCGGAGCGGATGACAGATTTCGAGAGTCCGTTGTCGAAAGGGTTATTGGATCGTTTCATCCGAGAAATTCAAGCGTCAAAGAAATTGCAGGTATCATCATAGCTACATCATCCAGGAAAACGAATACTCTTAAGGATTACATATGAAGAAATACGTCTATTCATTTGGAAAAGGGAAAGCGGAAGGCAGTGCAGACATGAAGGGCCTGCTTGGAGGGAAGGGCGCAAACCTTGCAGAAATGACGAACATCGGACTTCCTGTTCCGGCAGGCATTACGGTATCAACCGAGGTTTGTACATACTACTATGCGAACAAGAAAACCTACCCGAAGTCGCTTACTGGTGAAGTAAAGGCGGCATTGAAGAAGGTCGAGAAGGCGATGAAGGCGACGTTCGGTAACCCGAAGAACCCGTTGCTCGTCTCCGTGCGTTCCGGCGCCCGTGCATCGATGCCGGGAATGATGGATACGATTCTCAACCTTGGCCTCAATGATGTTGTCGCTGAAGGCCTTGTCAAGAAGACCAACAATCCCCGCTTCGTGTACGACTCGTACCGACGGTTTGTCCAGATGTACGGCGATGTGGTGCTTGGACTGAAGCCCGTCCACAAGGATGAGATCGATCCTTTCGAACTGATCATCGAACACAAGAAGAAATCGAAGGGTGTGCATCTTGATACTGAATTGACGGCAGATGATCTAAGGGATCTTGTCGTACTCTTCAAACATGCGATCAAGGAAAAAACGGGACACGATTTTCCTCAAGATCCGATGAAACAGATGTGGGGAGCGGTCAGTGCGGTGTTCGGTTCATGGAACAACGAACGCGCCATCGCATATCGGAAAATGTATGACATCCCCGAATCCTGGGGAACGGCTGTGAATGTGCAATCGATGGTGTTCGGCAACATGGGTGAAGATTCCGGTACAGGAGTCGCGTTCACGCGCAACGCAGCCACGGGTGAGAATGCGTTCTACGGCGAATACCTGATGAACGCCCAAGGTGAAGATGTCGTTGCCGGTACGCGCACGCCGCTTCCGATCTCGGACCTTGCGAAAGCCAATCCGAAGATTTACAAACAGCTCGAGAAGATCAGGGGTGTTCTTGAAAAGCACTACCGGGATATGATGGACATCGAGTTCACGATCCAGCAAGGAACGCTATACATGCTTCAATGTCGAGCGGGCAAACGGACGGCATTCGCGGCCATTAAGATTGCCGTGGATATGGTTGTCGAGAAACGTATTTCCGAAAAGGAAGCACTACAGCGCATCGAACCGGATCAGCTCAACCAGCTTCTTCGCCCGGTGTTTGACGTGAAAGAGAAGGAAGCAGTTATCAAGAGTGGACGCTTACTTGCAAAGGGATTGAACGCAGGGCCCGGTGCCGCGACCGGTCGTGTTGTCTTTAACGCTCCCGATGCCGAGGAATGGAAGAAACGCGGTGAACTGGTCATCCTCACGCGCATCGAAACATCGCCGGAAGACATCAAAGGCATGGACGCAGCCGAAGGCATTCTCACGGCGCGAGGCGGCATGACTTCGCATGCAGCCCTCGTTGCACGCCAAATGGGCAAGGTGTGCGTTGCCGGGTGTTCGGTACTGGAGATCGACTACACCATGCACACCATGACGGTGAAGGGAAAGATAATCAAAGAGGGTGATTGGATTTCGCTTGATGGGGCAACAGGCGAAGTGATCGAGGGGAAGGTTGCCACGAAGCCATCGGAAGTATTGCAGGTGCTCGTTGACAAGACACTTGAGCCGAAGAACGCTCCTATTTATCAGCAGTACGCGAAGATCATGTCGTGGGCCGACAAGTATCGCAGGTTGAAGATCCGTACGAATGCCGACCAGCCTGATCAAGCGGCGAATGCTATTGCGTTCGGGGCAGAAGGCATCGGACTGTGCCGCACCGAACACATGTTCTTTGGTGAAGGAAAGATCGGCCCGATGCGGGAAATGATTCTCGCCGACAATGAACAGGAACGGCGACTGGCGCTCGCGAAACTGCTGCCGTTACAACGCGCCGACTTTGAAGGTATCTTTGAAGCAATGAACGGGCGACCGGTCACGATTCGAACCATCGATCCTCCGCTGCACGAGTTTGTGCCGCATGAAGAACAACAACAACGGGTACTTGCTGCACAAATGGGCGTCAGTTACGAGAAGGTGCACCAGCGTGTGGAGAGCCTGCACGAGTTCAACCCGATGCTCGGCTTCCGTGGTTGCCGACTTGGTATTATTTTTCCGGAGATCACGGAGATGCAGGCGCGGGCCATTTGCGAGGCTGCGGCGAATGTCCAGGCTCAGGGAATCAAGGTCGAACCTGAGATCATGATCCCGTTGGTCGGCAATGTGAAGGAACTGGCGCATCAGGAACGAGTTGTTCGACGCGTTGCCTCCGAAGTGATGAAAGAAAAGGGAGTGAAGTTCAAGTACCTCGTTGGCACAATGATCGAAATACCACGCGGTGCGATTACGGCCGATGAAGTGGCAACAGTCGCGGAATTTTTCAGCTTCGGTACGAATGACCTTACACAGACAACACTCGGCGTGAGCCGTGACGATGCCGCACGATTCCTCATTCCCTATGTCGAAAAGGAAATCTACCCGAAGGATCCGTTCGAGGTGATTGATCGTGGCGGGGTCGGCGTCTTGATGAAGATGGCGGTAGAGAAGGGCCGCTCGGTGCGAACAGACTTGAAGATCGGTATTTGCGGTGAACATGGCGGTGATCCGTCCTCCGTTGAGTTCTGCCATTTCCTTGGCCTCAATTATGTAAGTTGTTCGCCGTTCCGTGTGCCGATTGCGCGGTTGGCTGCGGCCCGTGCGGGTATCGCCGACCTGGAAAGTGCTGCCTCAACAAAGAAACGCGGGCCCGGTCGCTCGAAGAAACGAAAATAATGATGGGTGTTTGGATTAATTTATTTAGAAGGATAGAGCCATGACGTCAATGAAGCTTTCCGATTTTCGGTATCCTCTGCCGAGGAACCTTGTCGCCAAATTCCCGGCGACCCCGCGGGATAGTGCGCGCATGATGGTGCTGAACAGGGCGGATGAGACAATCGAAAGCAAGAAGTTTACCGATATCGTTGCGTATTTCAAAAAGGGCGATTGTCTCGTGGTCAATGAAACCAAGGTCTTTGCTGCCCGCCTGTTTGGACGCAAAGAAAAGACCAACGCGAAGATCGAGGTCTTTCTTCTGCGGGAGCTAAACAAAGAGGAAAACATCTGGGACGTGATCGTTGATCCTGCGCGGAAAGTCCGAATCGGGAACAAAATCTTCTTCGATGATGGGAAACTCTGGTGTGAAGTTATTGACAACACCACGTCTCGTGGGAGGACGGTACGGTTTAATATCCAGGGGGATTTCTTCAAGATCATCGATCGTATCGGGAAGATGCCGCTGCCGTATTATATCAAGCGCGATCCGACCGACAGAGACAAGGACACGTATCAGTCGATTTTTGCCAAAAACCTGGGTGCGGTTGCTGCACCCACAGCGAGTCTTCACTTCTCCCAACGGATCGTCACTGCATTGAAGAAGAAGGGTGTAAAGGTTGTTCCCGTAACGCTTCACATCGGGCTCGGGTCGTTCCGTCCGGTGGAGGTGGAGGATCTTACCAAACATAAGATGGACTCGGAGTACTATGAGATTCCGGAGGAAACGGCGTCCGTTGTCAACAAGGCGATTGACAGCAAATGTACTGTGTTCGTATGTGGCACAAGCGCTTGCCGTGCATTGGAATCCAGCGTGACCACAGACGGCCACTTGAAATCCAACCGGGGATGGACGGACAAGTTCATTTTCCCGCCCTATGATTTCAAGATCGCGGACAAAGTTATCACGAACTTCCACATGCCGGAATCCACACTCATTATGCTTGTGTCGGCATTTGCGGGGCGTGATTTCATTATGCGCTCATACAAGAGGGCAATCAAGGAAGGATACCGGTTCTACAGTTATGGCGATGCCATGCTGATAGTCTAATGATGACAAACCCTGACGCTGCATGAAACTCATTGTCCTCATAACCCTTTGCGTTGTCGTAGTAGGGGTGTTCGTCCATCTCTTCCGCAAGAAGAACCTGCTCTCCTATTTCAGCGGGGGGAAGTGGTGGCTTACGTGGCTCTCGATTGCCGTCATTACGCTGATGGACGAGCTGACGTCAATCTTTTACGCTCCGAGTGAAGCTCATCGGTTCATCGGGACGTATGCGATTGCATTCATCGCCATCACGTCCTTGTTCATGCGGTTCCTTTCGACGCGCATGGTGGAAATTGCAGAGATACTTGAGCTTCATAATATTCGCGGCGGCGGCGTCTATTCATTCTCCTATCTTGTTCTCGGCCCCACCCTTTCATTTATTGCCGTCTCTTCGATCATCGTTGACTATGTGCTGACCGCGTGTATTTCCACAGTGAGCGCGGTGGAAAACGGCCTGACCTTCATCGCATTGACCCAGGGCGAGAAGCTTGGCATCCAGTTCATTATTGTCTGGGGCATAGCCGGGCTGAACATTCTCGGGATCAAGGAGAATGCGCGGGTCACGTTCGGAATTTTCTCTATTGTGGCTCTTGTGTTGCTGACGCTGCTCGGCTCGGCGCTCTACGAGGCGTCGCCTGCTTCATGGACGATGATCGGCGAGAGCTTTCAGTTTTCAGCCGTCCATGTGGGGGATCTCGGATTCTTCAAGGGTTATGGTTTCATTATCATATGCCTTTCAGGCTGTATTCTCGCCTACTCCGGAATCGAATCCGTTGTGCAGACAGCTGGATTGGTGAAGAGTTGGAAGGACATCGGCAAGGCATATATTTTTCTCGCAGTAACAACCGGGATATTTACTCCGCTTATTTCCGCCCTCGTGTTGAGTTCCGGCCTTGATCCCGTAAAGCATGAAACTGACCTTATCACTCAATTTGCCATCCATCTCAACGGAATCCCTTTTGGTCTCCTCGTTGGTGCCATCGCAAGCGTTGCCCTGATTATGGCAGTCAACACTGCCTACGTCGCATCAAGTGAATTGATGGAACGCGTTGCCCACCGCTATAACTTCCATTGGATCGTCAGGACAAACAAACGCCAATCGTTGTACCGCATACATATGCTCAGTGCGACCTTTTTTTCAATCATCATTGTTCTCACGGATGGGAGTCAGAAAATCCTTGCCGAAATGTATGCACTGGGATTGGTCGCGAGTTTTACGATCAATATGGGATGTCTGCTGTACTACAGGTATTTCACCGGCACAAAGGAGATCAGGGAATACAATACATCCCGCGTTGGGACGCTCGTATTGTTCGTGATTCTGGCGAGCTGTTTCGTGTACCTAAGTATTACAAAGCCTTACGGGATTGCGCTGTGGTCAATTGTCACCGCGGTATTTCTGCTGCTGGGTTTTCGCGTTGCGAGAAAACGGGCGCCCGAAAAAGGTGAGATCGAACGAACAGACAGCCCGCTGCAGATGGTGTTTGCCCTTGCTGAAAGTCCCGGTGAGAGGCTTGATATTTACTTCAAACGTCCTGCGGAGACTGTGAGCAGCGAAGAACAAGGCGTTGCGTACGTGAGTTTTTATTCGCCACGTGCGGGCATTCCGCCACAGCTTGCGCCAAACCACTACAGGTTTGCCAATACGAGTCCGACCTTGTTTGATGGCATCATAGAGTTGCTGTACGTGCTCAAATATGAACTTCCCCATAAGCAAGTGACTGTCCACTTTGGCTGGCCGCAGTCCTCGTGGATTGACCGGTTGGCAATAGGCGTGATGGTGTTCAGTATTATGAAGCTTCCGAAGATGTTTCCCGAGTTCACATTCATGATTGAATATTTTGGCAAGCGGGATGCATAGAGTCGGAGTCGTTATCGCAGCCGGTGGTGCAGGGAAAAGATTTGGCGGCCGGATACCCAAACAATTCCTGAGAGTGAACGGCATTCCCATTCTCAAATATACAGTGTCGTTGTTTGCCTCTCTCCGTTCTGTGGAAGAGATCGTCGTGGTCTCCGCCAGGAATCATATCGTACGCGTCGAAAAACTGATCAGGCAAATGGGATCCGGGAAAATCATAAGTATTGTTTCGGGAGGAACGGAGAGGCAGGATTCTGTCTGGAATGGTCTGCAGGGGTTTATTTCCAGACCCGACATTGTTCTCGTGCATGATGCCGCACGTCCTCTCGTTTCCAGAAAAATCGTGAATGCTGTTATCGCCGCTGCGGCCAGAAATCACGCCGCAGTGGTTGGCGTTAGGGTAAAGGACACCATCAAGATGGAAGGGATGAAGGGATTTTACGAACGAACCCTTGATCGAAACAGGCTTTGGGCGGTGCAGACGCCACAGGGCTTCACGTTCGACCTTCTCATGAAAGCTCACAAGGCTGCGCGGCGTGGAAAGTATCTGGGCACAGACGAGTCATCATTGGTCGAGCGGCTGGGGATCCCTGTACGAATCGTTGAGGGCGATGCCAGCAATATCAAGATTACTACGCGCCAGGATCTTCGTCTGGCTGAAATGTGGCTCACGAAGCATTGAATCCGGCGATTGTGAAGGACTTCTTGCATGTCTCATTCCCATTCTCTATCTTTTGCCACGTTGATTTAACTGGTCGGGTCAGATGATACCTATTGCAATCATAACAATTCTCAGCTATCTCGTCGGTTCCATTCCAACGAGTATTATTGTTGCTCGAAACCGCCGGGGGATAGATATACGACAGCATGGCAGCGGCAATGCTGGAGGCACCAATGTGTTCCGCGTGCTGGGATGGAAGGCTGGATTGTTTGTGATTGTGGCGGATATGGCAAAAGGGTTGTTTGCTGCAATGGTGATTGCCCGGCTGATGTACGGCCCGATCCCGTTTGAGAACAAGACGCCGTTTGATGACTTCTCCGTCGTTCAAATTATCGCGGGCTGCTCTGCAATCCTCGGACATATCTGGACATTGTTTGCGGGGTTTAAAGGAGGCAAGGGAATTGCCACTGCCGGGGGGATGTTGCTTGGCATCGCACCCATTGAGGTTGCAGTGTCAGTCGGTGTCTTTTTGATTGTGCTTCTGGTATCTCACTACGTGTCTCTCGGTTCTCTTAGTGCCGCTGTGTCGTTCCCTCTCACGATGTTTCTTCGTGAGAACGTATTTATGGTGGATATCAGCGGCTACCATACACTGATCTATTTCAGCATTGGTATTTCACTGTTGATTATTTATACACACCGTGCAAACATCAAACGTTTGTTGGCGGGGACTGAGAACAGAATTACGCGTATTCCATTCTTCGGCAAGTAACTCACTTCTCGCAATTCAGCGTTTACCCTGAGTCGTCATGCGTATCACTGTCCTCGGTGCAGGAAGCTGGGGCACCACACTTTCCATTCTACTGGCAAATAACGCACACAGCGTTACTCTCTGGTCGTACCGCGAACGGTACACGGAAGACATTCGCGCAAAATGTGAGAACCCCTCCTTTCTTCCAGGCATCAAAATTCCGGAGAGCATAGTCCCGACGAGCGATCTTATTGCTTCGGTACAGGATGCGGAGATGATCGTTGCTGCTGTGCCGTCGCAATTCATCCGCAGTGTGATGGCACGCTTGAAGCATTTGCCGTTCGACAAGATCACCGTTGTGAATGTTGCCAAGGGTGTTGAGAATGGCACATTGATGACCATGTCCGAGATGCTGCACGATACCATTCCAAACCTTCCGACACGAAGCATTGCCACGCTCTCCGGTCCAAGCCATGCGGAAGAAGTGAGCAAGCAGATCCCCACCACGGTCGTTGCTGCGTCAACGGATAGTGAAACGGCAAAGCTCGTACAGTCCACGTTCATGGCGCGCTATTTCAGGGTATATGCGAGCAACGACTTGCGGGGAGTGGAACTTGGGGGATCGTTGAAGAACGTCATCGCCATAGCAGCCGGGGTTGTCGATGGCGCCAACCTCGGTGACAATACCAAGGCTGCTCTCATGACCCGCGGGATCGCGGAAATCACCCGCGTCGGTGTTGCCCTTGGCGCTCATGCCCGGACGTTCGCGGGGCTTTCTGGCATTGGGGATCTCATGGTGACGTGCATGAGCCGTCACAGCCGCAACCGTTTTGTGGGCGTGGAAATCGGCAAGGGGCGCAAGCTTCCCGATATTCTTTCCGAAATGGTAATGGTGGCCGAAGGAGTGGAAACAACAAAGTCTGCAAGAGATCTTGCAAAGAGGACTGGCGTTGAGAGTCCTATCATAAGCGAAGTGTACAAGATGCTCTTTGAAGGCAAGAACCCGCACGATGCATGCTACGACCTGATGACGAGAGATCCGAAGGGGGAAGTGTATTAGCGGATTGCTGATTGTAGATTTAAGATTGTGGAATGTTTTGATGAACAACCCGCGGCGAGACTTATCTGCGGGTTTTGTTATTGGTGGGATGAGAATAACGCCACAACTTGGAAAGGAAACCATGCGCAACGTTGCACAATCTCTCCGTGAGACCATTGATGCCGTGAGTCGCGACTGCTTGTAATTGCAGAACGCCGTGCTTCTGCAGAGCCTTATCCGGACAAGTGGTCCATCAAAGGAATCCTTGGTCATCAGCATGGTATTGAGCCGTAAAAAGTTGCATTGAAGGAAGGAAAGGATCCAAATGATCTCGAGTGGGGAAGAGAACCCGCTCCGTTGTGCGGAGTCGTGCATGCCGACAACATCGCAGATTGTATCACCCGTGGCAGCGAACCGGCTGTGAAGTTGGAAGAATCCCTAAGCGTTATAAAGATTATTGAAGCGGCAAAAAGAAGTAAGATGAGGAAGAAGTTGATGTTGTACGCAAGCACTGCTCGATCGAATCATTCACGGGTGGCAGACTGCTCGCTCTTCAAAAAAGATTCGCCGGCCATAAGGCGGCTACTTGCGTTTCCCCTCCTTTACCAGCGATGCGAAAACCCATCCGGCTTTCCCAGACTTCGTTTTTATCTTGACCCACTCCGGGCCTTTCCCCGCGAACCTTTTCACAATCTCCACACGTTCACCGCGCTTGAGGTCACCGAACGTGACTTTCCCAGTCATGTCGGGCATTTTCCTCAGGCGAAGATTGGGAACGTCGACAGTTGCGTTGGGTCGTATGGACTGCTGGACAATTTCTATCGGCGGCGACACCACATTGCTTGATGATAGGGGCTGTTCCACTGCTTCAACTTCCGGTTCGTTTTGCGGTTGTGTCGCTACAACAGGCGTTGGTTCAAACGATCCGCCCGTTTCGGGGACAGGTGCCCAGCCCTTGCTTGTAGCAGATGACATGTAGAGTGCGTACGACACGATCAGGAGCACGCAGGCCCCTATTACCATCATATACAGTCCCCACGGTTCTTTTGAATCCCGTTGGGCTTGATAGAGGTGGGGCGGCTGGGTCTGCGCCTGCTTGCCGGCTCGTTGCACGTTGTTCATCTTTTTGTCGGTCAGGCCGGGTTTTCCTGTTGCGGTTGTCTGTGCAGGTTTCCGAACCTTTGCGCCAGACACCGGTTGCTGGGATTTTGGTTTGATTTGTTTTTTCTCGTCTGCAGGGATCATTTTATCGCATCCAGATTGTGACTTGCTTTTGACTTTCCCCTCATGGTCATCCCAAGCACGGTATTACCTCGGAACCTTCTCGCAATTTCCGTTCCAATGTTCATCGTGGCTGATATGCACTATTTCGTGCATATTGTTTTGGGATGCGGTCGAATTTGCACCTGTGGTGTAAGAAGTTCTAGTGCCGCATGCCTTGCTGACGGTTATATTGAAGCACCCCCTTGCAGAGAATACCCTCGGTTTGAGAGGTTCGGATAGAATCAACTAAACAAAAAATCCCGCTCCTTTCGAAGCGGGATTTTCATTTCAACTCTGTGTCTTTGTGTCTCTGTGGTTTTCTTTTAAATGAACAGCGGCGCAAGCACCAGCGTAATAGTGCTGAGCAGTTTGATCAACACGTGAAGGGACGGTCCTGCTGTATCCTTGAACGGATCACCGACCGTATCACCGACGACCGAAGCCTTGTGTGGTTCGGATTTCTTTCCGCCGTATGCGCCAGTCTCAATGTACTTCTTGGCATTGTCCCACGCGCCACCACCGTTGTTCAGGAAGAGCGCCATGAGAATACCGACGATCGTTCCCACCATCAACAACCCGCCAACCACTTCAGCGCCACTGGCGCCCGTGACCGGTGAACCTGTTGCGATGAAGAGCCACTTGAATAGCAGTCCGACTGCGATAGGCATTCCAACCACAAGAAGTCCGGGCATGATCATCTCCTTGAGTGCTGCCTTGGTGGCAATATCAACGCACTGGCCGTAGTCGGGCTTTGATGTCCCGAGCATAATACCGGGATTGTTCTTGAACTGCTCCCGTACGTTGTTGATGATTGCGTATGCTGCACGTCCAACAGCCTTGATAGCCATGGACGAGAAGATGAACACAAGCACTGCGCCAAACATTGCGCCCACAAAGACTTCAGGCTTGTTGAGGTTGATGACGCCCGAGAAGCTGGGCATATAAATCTTCACTTCATCGATGTATGCGCTGAAGAGAAGGAACGCTGCAAGCGCTGCTGAGCCGACCGCATAACCCTTGGTCAACGCCTTTGTTGTATTGCCGACCGAGTCGAGACGATCAGTTCGATCTCTGATTTCCTTTGGCTGCTGGCTCATTTCAACAATGCCGCCTGCGTTGTCTGTAATGGGGCCGAATGTGTCCATTGCCAGAATGTATGCCGCCGTGCCAAGCATACCCATTGTTGCGACTGCCGTTCCGAAGAGTCCTGCATGCGCAAGGCCGGAGTTCTGGCCGAGGAAGTATGCACTGATGATTGCGATGGCAATGACCAATACCGGGTAGCCTGTTGATTCCATACCGACGGCAATACCGCTGATGATGTTGGTTGCCGGCCCGGTCTGTGATGCTTCCGCAATTGATTGGACGGGTCGGTACTTGTATTCAGTGTAGTATTGCGTGATAAACACGAAGGCCAGCGAGGTAAGCACGCCGATGAGTCCGCACAGGAAGAAGTTGAAATAGTATTCCGATCCCAACAGCCAATGCGCCGCAAAGTAGAAGCCGACGATGGCAAGTGCTGACGTGACATAGTATCCACGGTTCAATGCTTTCATCGGGTCTTCAGTATCGTTCACCTTCACCGACAGGATGCCGATGATTGAGGCGAGGATACCGAATGCACGGGCAACGAGTGGGAAGAGGAGGACGCCAAGAAGTGTGAGTCCCTGTGTTTCGAATACCGCAGTGTTGGCGCGGTAGAGTCCGGCTGCGAGGATCATGGCGCCGATGTTTTCAGCGGCAGTGGATTCGAACAGGTCAGCGCCGCGGCCTGCACAATCACCGACGTTGTCGCCCACGAGGTCTGCGATGACTGCAGGATTGCGTGGATCGTCTTCAGGAATTCCTGCTTCAACTTTTCCGACAAGGTCAGCGCCAACGTCAGCAGCCTTTGTATAGATACCGCCTGCGATACGGGCAAACACGCTCATGAGAGAACAGCCGAAGCCAAGACCGACAAGCGCATGGAATGCCTGCTCAGGGGCTGCCTGCTGTGCTATAAAATAAAAACCTGCAAGGCCTATAATTCCGAGGCCAACGACCATAACGCCGGTAACCGAAC
>JANNSJ010000070.1:0-59699 GCA_031402435.1 Bacteroidota bacterium
ACATTTCCCGCTTCAACACTCTGCACAATCTCGTCATCATAGCCGGTGTACTTGATCTTGAGTTGGTTCTCATATTCAAACGTGCGCTGCGTGTTCCAGTCCGCAAGGATACTCAACTTGTCACCAATCATACCGTTGACGTTCACCTGCACTTCCTGCTGAAAGTCCGGCTCGTTCCTGCTCTGGTCGAGATTGGAGATTTGAGTCTGATCGGATTTCGTGTTCCGGAATCCGGCCTTGATATCGACCGCGCCACTGATGTTGAGGCTGATGACGTTCTTGCCAAAAATGCTGAAGAGCGGGTTCGCAGGAACGGGGATGACAATCTTGGTGATATTGCTGAGGAGTTCTCCGAGATCATTTCTCTCGGCAAACACTTTGGGCTTGCGCGCCTCATCTGCCAGCAGCTTTCGTAACTCAGACTTCCGTCGTTGCGTGATGTAGTCGTGCAGGGACAACGAGAGCGGGATCTTCACTTGCTCGCCTGCCACCGTTTCGCTGAAACGAAACGCGTTGCCGGCGGAATCCAGAATCACCTGTCGCTGGTAACTGGCCGGACGACCGGAAGCAAACAACGGATACACACGACCCGGAAAGAACTCGGTCTGCGGGCGGTCTTTCCGATTGTGGGTAAACTGCTGGAGTCGGTATGTGGAATCAAGAAAGACTGTGTACGTCGAGTCCAGCGGCCTTTGTGCCTTGACTGTGGAGGTGTCGTGACGGGACGTGTCAGGTTGCTGGAAAATCTTTCCGGGATTAAACCTCCCACTATCAACCGGCGGCAACCCTCCTTTCGCCGGCCCACCTGCGGGCAACTCTGTAGAGTCACCAAACAACGATAGCAATTCGGCGTACACCGGTTGTGGCTGTCGGGGATTGGAACCAACGACTGATTGAGGATAGAAAAAGAAGAAGAAACCCAGCGAGAACGCGCTGATAACAAAGAGCGCGTCGAAGGCGTGGTGGTGAAGATACAATCGTATACTGCGCAGCAAGGAGACCAATCCGATTCTCAGTGTTGTGTTACCATCACCGTCGAGGGCTCTCTGAAACGCCTCGCCGTTCACTGCACCTCCGGGTTTCGCTCTCAGTTATGGAACCCGTACTAAAGGTGCTCGACCCTACAAGCAGTAGCAAACCTGATCGATATGGTAACTCCTCTGACTGTGGAAGACTGAGTCCCCTTGCTCAGCTATGCGAAACATAGCCAAAAGGCAATCAAATATCAAGCATGTTGTTAAAGAAAAGCAATGCGCGGGAACCGCATATCCGGATTCTCGAATTGGAAAAGACTCACGTCTCAAGTATATTAGTGCATGAAACGAAGCATACTTCCCCAGCAGATGCTCACTTCTCGATATCTCCTGCGAGCACACATCGGTCCCTTTGTGTTCTCGTTGTGTACGCTGATGTTCCTCTTCCTGCTGCAGTTCGTCATGAAATTCATCGATCAACTTATCGGGAAGGGCCTCTCGGGATGGATTATCATTGAATTGATTGCATTGAGCCTGGCCTGGATGGTCGTACTTGCTGTACCCATGGCAGTGCTTGTTGCAACTTTAATGGCATTCGGTGATCTCTCATCGAAGAACGAAATCACCGCAATGAAAGCCAGCGGCATGAGCATTTACAGGATGCTGGCCCCGATCGTTATTGCAGCAACCGCAATCGCCATTGTGCTTGTGTGGTTCAACAACTTCGTCCTTCCCGAAGCAAACCACCAGGCGAAAACCCTGATGATCGATATCCGGAAGAAAAAGCCCACGCTCAATCTTGCTCCCGGGCTTTTTTCGCAGGACATCGCGGGTTACAGTATCCTCGTGCGCAAGACATTTGAGAACACCAATGACCTTGAGGGCATCACCCTGTACGATTATACAAATCCAAATACAAACGTGCTTATCACGGCTGAACGGGGGAGAATATCTTTCTCTCCCGACTACCGCAAGATCATCATGGACCTGGAGCAGGGGGAAATTCACGAGCTTGACCTTCAAAAGATGTCATCGTATCGCAAACTGAGATTCCAGAACCACCGCATTGTGATGAACGCAGAGGGTTTTGAATTCGAGCGATCTTCGGAAGGCGCATTCTCCCGCGGGGACAGAGAACTCAGCGCGCAAACAATGGCTGGTATTGTCGACAGCCTCCGAATGGCAAAACAACAACTCGTGGACCAGATGCACAAGACCATCAGCGAGGATATGGACCACGTCATCACAGGAACAGTTTCCACCAAACCATTCTTTGGAACCATCAACCAATCTCCCGGAGGCGCAGCCGCGCTCAAAGCCCGGTCGATGGGCGCATACGTCGCAAATGAGCTCTCACGCATCGAGTTCATCGACAAGCAGATAGATCAGTACCTGGTGGAGATCTACAAGAAGTATTCCCTCCCGGCAGCATGCATCGTTTTCATACTCATCGGCTTGCCGCTGGGAATCATGTCCCGCCGCGGAGGTTTCGGTGCTGCTGCAACGCTCAGCCTGGGTTTCTTCCTTGTGTATTGGGCGTTCCTGATCGGTGGCGAGAAACTGGCGGACAGAGACATTGTATCGCCCTTCATTGGAATGTGGAGCGCCAACATTGTACTTGGACTTCTCGGCATCTATCTTACTGTACGCATCGGGAAAGAAACTGTGGTACTCAACTGGAGCTTTCTTCTCCACTTGGTACCAAAACGCTGGCGCTCCGGAATCCAGAACGAATCAGAAGCCGTTGTCGGCAACCCATGAAGCTCTTTGACCGCTATATCATCCGGCAGTTCCTCGTGACAGCGTTCTTTGCACTCATTGCAGTCACTATCATCTTCGTCGTGATCGATGCACTCGAGCACCTTGATGACTTCATCGACAGGCAGGCAACCATCGGGGTTGTCGGACTCTACTATTTCTATTTTATCCCGGAGATCGTCAAGCTCATCATGCCGGTGGCGATGCTGCTGGGAAGCCTCTTTGTTACCGCGCGGATGTCGACGCAATTTGAACTCACGGCGATGAAATCCAGCGGCGTCAGCTTGTACAGGATCATGGTGCCGTATGTGATCGTTGCGTTCATCGTCAGCGCCGCGTCCGTCTATTTCAACGGCTGGATCGTACCATTTGCCAACAAGAAGAAAATCAACATAGAACGGCAATACCTTCAGAGAGGCCAGATTGCCTCCTACAGTGCAAACATTTATTTCCAGGACAGCCCAACACGCATTCTCTCCATCGGATACTTTGATGAATCAAGAAACACTGCGACGCGGGTGAGTATCCAGGACTTTTACGACACGAACCGTACGATGCTCAGCGGGCGTATGGACGCGTTCAGCATGGTATGGGATACAACGGCACGATCATGGGTGTTAATGCAAGGAACAAGACGATGGTTCAATCAAGGAAAGGAACGGCTTGAGGAATTCACCAATTCGCCGGCGGGCCGACTCAACTTCGATCCCGATGACCTGCGAAAGAAACAGGAAAAACCTGACGAGATGGACTACTACACCATGGAGCGCTTCATTGAAAATCAACAACGGGCAGGACAGGATGTGGCGCGTTGGCAAGTGGATTTCTACAGCAAAGTATCTTTCCCGTTTGCTTCTGTTATTGTCGTGCTCTTCGGTGTCCCCTTCTCTTCAATCCGCAGGCGCGGTGGAGTTGGAGTACAGTTGGGAATCAGTCTGCTGATTTGCTTTATCTATCTCATCTTTATGAAGGTGAGTCAGGTGTTCGGCTACAATGGTGATATCGGTCCGTTGCTCACCGCCTGGATTGCTAACATCACTTTCTTCATTGCAGCGACATACGTCATGTGGCGGGTGCCAAAATAGTATGCCACCTGCTTAGAAGTCCCACCGCAATTTTAACACTGGTACATTCGTGAATCCGTTCTCGCCCGGCACGCTTTGCAAGCCCATCTCTGCGTGGGCTTTGTTGTACCAGCCCGCACTCAACCCGGCATACACCGAATTCACAACGTGATTGATAATTGCAACCGTTACCCAGGTTGAAGCTGTGTTGTAGTAACTATTCGCTTTGCCGCGTTCAATGGAATAGTAAGTAAATCTTGCCGTAACAGGATCAAGATATTGATACGTCGGCGGACGATCATCCCACCCCTGATTGAATTGCCCGTACTTCCCGATGAGTTCGTAGTACTGTTGTTCACCGTGGAGAGGCAACGTGTGTGAGTAGTAGCGACCGGCATCATCTGTGAGCAATCCAATAGCCCGCTCCATTCGGTTTAGTTCACCCCAATTCACCTGGTGCCATGGCGCGAGCCCCTCAGTTCCCGCAATCCGCCAGCGGAATGTTCGATTGTTCGGATCTGAGATGAGCGGGACAAGGTTGGTTTCAGCGTATTGAGCATAGTCAATCACGCTCCAGTGTGCATCAGCATAGTTCTGGAAAAAGTCGGTCTGCTTATCGCCTTTTTGATCGTAGTGATACGCTAGCACCCAGGCAACCACATCGGCGGCCAGAAATGCTGCTGCCTCCCAATAGCGTTCCGTGTAAAACTGTCCTGCACCAGGCACGGCCAGGGACAATCCGGCGGCAATGTACGGAGACTTATGGGAATGCGTGGCGATCTCATCCGGAGGAATGAAATGCGGAACGTCAGCCAACTCCTGTTGTCCGAACAAATCAACACGAAGGCTACCTGTTACCGGACGTTGCGCTGGCTCCTTAAATGTTATTGAACGAAGTTGATTCTCGCAGAGCGTCACCTGCGCGAGAACAACACCGACAAGAATAATTGCCGCGACCCTACTCATCGTTCCCTCCTGCAACCTTCAATGGTTCTTCGCGTCCTGAGCGTGCAAGCCGTCCCGGCGAAAAAGTCTAGCCGCCGAGAACACAAGCGTCGCGGAGAAAGGATGTTTTCTTTTTCTTTGTTTCAATTTCAAAAATACTTTCTCCGCGTTCTCAGCAATCTCCGCGGTTGATTTCATTTATCCGGGTTTTCGACATGGCGTCCCTAATCAAGATCGAACCCGAACAGTACGCCGAAGTAGAACCGCCACTCCCTGCCGTACGTAACGTCCGCGTCCCTGCTCCGAATGTGTCGTTGAAACTTATCGAACCCATACGCGGCACTGAAGAAAAACCGGGTCGGGTAGGAATAGAATGAGAATGACTCAAGACGCAGTTCGGCTCCCGCGTCCGTTTTGAACTGCTTCAGTGCCGGTATCTTGCCTGTCCACGCGTCACCGATATCAGCGAACAACGCTCCGTAGAGCTTGTCGAAGTACAGTTGCAGCACACGCACGTCGATATTGTTGATCAACGGGAAGCGGTAGGTCAATCCAAGCACGGCCATCTCATTGCCTCCGAGTGCGTAGAACGGGTAGCCCTTCATTCCCACAAGCCCGCCGGCATAGAAATCGAAGAATTCATCAACCGCAGGCCCAAGGATTGTGCCACCCCTGATCGAAAGAGTCAACGTGTGCTTCTTAAAGAAGAACGGCAGATGCTCCTTCCAGTTCACCTCTACCCGCGTGAAGTTGACAGTTTTGTAGATCGGTTGATACAATCCGTCCTTGATTGCGTATTCATTGTCACCATTGAATTTATTCAACTCCCGGTCAATGCGGAGCGAGACCTTTCTTCCGATAGGGTTGATCTCACTTGTCGTTGAACGAAGGATTGCATTGGACTTGAAGTTCAGCGAGAAAACATTCGCAATAAGATACAGATCGCTGGACCCCGGCACAAGGATGGCAGCTCTCGGGTCTCCGCCCGGCAATAGAAGAAAATTCTCGATCGTTGCAGTATACCGGCTGTGGATGTAGCGGAACTCAACCTCACTAAATTGCGATACAAAAGGCTGGTTCATAACGAAATCAAATTCCAGCAGGTTATAGGAAACATCCACCGGTGCCGTGTCGGCTCCGAGCGTTATCACGTTACTCGTCTTGCGTGTAACGTTGTACACTTCAGCGCCAAGCGTCGGTTCCAAACCGAGTTGATATAACCCGGGCACCTTCCCACGATAGTTGAACTGGAAGAAGAGGTCACGTTCAAGACTGCTGTTGATTGCTATACCGGCAAAGAAGCCGATCTTCTCCAGAATGTCATTTGAAAAGAGATACACGCCCGGCTTCAGAACGTCGAGCGCTTTGTTCTTGGTGTTGTAGTTATCGATACGAAGGAACGGCACAATCGTGAGGCTTGTGAAGATGTTCTTGTATGGGCGGGACTCCGGGACGGGTATGTTCGTATCATCGTATGAACGCATCGCATGCCAGTCGAATTGCGGGGTCGAACTCGCCGGCGATGCCATCGTGAGGGGGCCACTCGATCCTATCTCATCAGCACCGCCCGATGGGCGATAACGATAGTCTCCTTCAGGCATCGGCTCTGTTTTGTCAAGGCGATAGAGCTTGTATCCCCACGAAGTAAATGCCGAGTACACAATTTCGCCCGTCGCATTTGTTGTCGGCATGAATGCACCGCCGATGACATTGGTGAGCTGTTCCGTTCTTTTCGATTCAAGATCGTACTTGTACAGATTCGAGATGCCCGTCCGGTCTGAAGAGAAGATGATCTGCTTGCCGTCAGTGGTGAACACTGCCGAACGCGCATCATCGGAGCCAGTGATCAGGAATTGCAGATCGGAACCATCGGGCCGGATCGACGCAATATCCCTTCCGTCCTTGATGGAATAGTCGAACACAATCCGGTCTCCCTGCCGACTCCAATCGGGGTCGTACACCTGCTCGCCACGGGAATACGAAGTGATCTCCCGGTATTCAGATCCGTCGATCTTCACTGTTGCGAGATTGGTTGAACCATCTTTGATCACGACAAACACCAGTGTCGAACCATCCGGCGAGATCGATGGACTGAGGGCTCTCCGACCGAACGTGAGCCGCTCCTCGTCTTTCTTGTCCAGATCATACACATAGAGATCATGTTGGTACGACCAATGAGGGTTGTCGCGAGTGGCTTTCCCGTAGTACAACTTCTTTCCATCGGGAGACCAGCACATGCGAGATGCAACGCCTGGCTTTATCGCCGTTGCGTGGTGCGTGAACGGCTTCCCTTCCACAGTGGCTGTGTCATTGACAAAGAGCGTCAAGTAACCCAGGTAATCCCCGGAACCTGAACTGAGAAAAGCGAAACGACTTCCGTCAGGAGAAAATCGCGGATACAGGTTTGCAAACCCGGTCTCAGCTACCTCCCTGCAACACGGTTGCATCTCGTGGTTCTCCATGAGGGTTGCCGGCGAGAATGATTTTTGCTCATGTGTCGCCTTCTGGTATTGCAGGAGGTCTCCCTTCGTCTCGAAGAAAAGCAATGGGTTCCCTTCATTCAAGCGTTCCCTTACCGGAGCGATGCGCTCACGGTAGCTTCGTGCAAGGTCGGCCTTCCATTCATCATACACCACATCGCCACGCTTGCCGACAGCACGCTCAATCGCGCCTCCGATGGTCACTTCAGTGAATGACGCAAGGTTGCGTGATATCTGCAGGAGCTTGTCCTCGCCATACTTTTGCGCAAGGTAATGTACAAACGCGAAACCTGCATTATACGAAGACTCGTTCCCGAGACTGTTCTTTCCAAACACGGCCATCTGTTCCCACGTCAACATTGAATCTGCAAGGACGTAGGATCGAAGGATCATATCTCGGTGCGAATCCCAGAAATCGTAGCGAAGCTCTTTCCTGTTGTACTGCGCAACACCTTCTGCGAACCACGCCGGAATGACAAATCCCGATATGGGATAGGAGACAATGACGTTCGGATAACCATAGAGAACGTCAGGCCTGCGCTCGGATTCGTAACCGAGCCACTGGAGATAAAACGATGGCAGCTTTCGCCCGAACTTCATGGCTGTTTGTATCTGAACGATGTGTGTGAACTCGTGCGTAACCACGTTTCGCAGCCAGTTGTGCGTACCGCGGAAGACGAAGTCCATGCTCGGTGCCAGAATCTCAACTTTGTTGTCAAAGAAATACGCCGCGCCGTTGGAGTAGTCGTCATGATCACGGATGATCCAACTGACCTTCTGGTCGGGCTTGTGATTGTAGAGGGATGTCACCGGATCATAGATTTCCTCGGCGATCTTTGCCACGGTGCGGCCGGTGCGCTCCGCCCCATCGTGGAAATGAACGAGAAAATGTTCCGTCTCGATGGTTCTCCAGTTGAGCTCGGGATGGAAGAAGTCTTCCTGGGCAAATCCAGAAGACAAAGCAAAGAGAAAGAGGAAGAAAAAAACAAGGAGGGCTTTCAATCGCATCGTACCAACGACAAATGACCAATGACCAACTTCATCACTTCACCACCGCAATCTTGACCACGGCAACTCCGCTGCCACTCACACCATTGGCTTCGATGTGCGCAAAGTAGATGCCGCTCTGCACACCCGCAACATTCCATTCCACTTCATTATCCACACCGCCAACGCCGGGAGGATTCGGAATTGTTGTCACGAGGTCTCCGGCCAGATCAAACACTTTGATGTTCACGGCAGCATTGTCCTTCACGAAGTACCTGATGAACGTCTTGCCATCGTAGACCGGGTTGGGCCAGTTGTAGGCGCGAGACTTTGGGAAGAAGTCTGAACTCAACGGTGAACGTGTGAGTGGCTCAAGAGCGAGACCGCTGTGCCGTGCGTCCTTCTGGTATTGAGGCCAGGGGAAATTCGGAGCTGCATTGCCGCCAACACTTCCGGTCTTCCAGGCCGTCACTGAACCATCATCGGATGAGGCAACCGCCAGACCAATCTCCGTTATCGACAACTGCGGAACTGACATTGTAAATGCGGCAACAGATTGATTTCCAGCCCCTGCTTGGAGAGGAAATCCTTTTGCCATGGTTCCATTTCTATCATACGCAGCAACAAGACCGTCAGAAGTTACAGCAACAACCTCAACTTTCATGTCACCGTCAAGATCCGCAACAACTGGATGAGAGGTGATGGGGATTGATTGAGAAACGGTTTTAGGGAAATTATCGAGCGACGCTCCTGCGAGATTGTAAACGCAAATCCGACTGCCACTGAATACGACGACGTCACGCACCCCATCACCGTCAACATCTGCCAAAGCAGGCGGTTGCGCAATTGCGCCTCCCGTGTTGATTGGAAATCCCGGCAATGGTTCAAGCAGGCTGTTCACGAGATAGACAAAACCGTCCCGAGTCGCAAAAGCGATCTTCACTTCAGAATTTGATCCGAAGACTCCGGCTACCGAAGGACCTGCGATGAGTTTTCCGAAGTTCCTTGCAGGTTCCGGGGATGCTACTCCGCCTGCCGTAGTGCGGGTCGCAATTCCAACGGTGCCCGTATTGCCGGCAATGATGAACCTGTTACTTCCTGAGTACAAACTCACCCCCGACACTATAGAATCCGGAACCCACCGAATTCCATCAATACTGGTCCCATCGAAGCGGAAGAAATACACCAGACCATCCCGGCCGCCAACAGCTATCATGGAGTCACCAACCGTTGGCGATGTCAGGAATCTGAATGACGTTGCCGCTACTCCAAACAATATCTGCGCAAGACTATCCAACGGTCTCGGCACGGGAGAATATGCAACAAGAGTTTGCAATGAAATACCGGTAGAATCTGCGGTAGCGATGACCTCGCTGATACCATCATTGTTCAAATCGTTTATTGCAACCGGACCCACGAAGCGGCCAGGCGATGGGGAAAGTTGCGCAAAGAGACCGTTTGAAGAAGCGACGGGCAGTGCCGGTCCTCCATTCGATTTCCACGCGTATATCTGGCCCCCTTGGACCGGCACTATGGCTCCTGGTCGATCCGGTCGTAACGCCCGTTGGCCGTTTGTCGTGACGATAAGTTCGGGATCGTTGTCTCCGGTAAGTTGCCCTGTCGTAAGAGACGGAACTGTCAGTTGCTGGCCGACGGACTTCGGAAACCCCTGCAACAACTTCACCACGTCATCTCCCACTTTCACCTTCGCTGTCATGCGTGGAGCGCCACTGATGTTTGCAACGACGGGACCGAAGTCGGAAATGGTGATGTGACTGTTCGCTCCACTGTTGCTGCGACTATCCGGGTAACTTGTCGGCGAGAAGATATTCCTGTTGACAGGCGAGCCGTTGCCTGGATACCAAAAGTCAAGCGCTGTTCCTTCCTCGCTGCCCGATCCTGGAGAGAGAAATTCATACGACTGACCGATGTCCTGCGAGCCGTCGGCCTCTTCAAGATCCACAGCGCGACGGAGTGGATTTCCATTCACGCCATTCGCCTGAAGTCCCTGTGCAATCACCGCTTCGTCAATATGCCAGATGAGTATACCGCCATCAAAAAAAACTCCGTCCGAATTCACTCCACCGGGCAAACTCCAGTCGAGATCTTCAACATCAGTCACCACGCCGGCAAGACTGTCAAGATCAAACGCATTGAAGCCTGCCGTGTCGCGGAGAAATGTCTGTATGCGACTTCCTCCACGGAAGGTTGAGGTTATCCGTTGTCCGTTTCGCCCGGCATCCCTGTTCCTGTTCTCCACAAGGAAATACTCTTGCGCACTGATCGGCACTCGATATACCGTATCTGCCTGTGGAAGCGAAACAGCCGGAAGAGAGACCGTGCTCTCGCCACCCTGTAACGCAATCGGTTCAATCCATCCGAGCCAGTACTTCTCCCATGCCGATGGTTCGGGCGGGAACACACCCTTGAAACTGAAAATCGATTGTCCATCCATTAATCCGAATCGTCCAATACCGGAACGCCCGGTGTTGGTATCGAACAAGTCGGGCAGACCAAGGAAGTTCCCCACTGATGCACACAGCAATCCATTGATGCTAAGTTCAAGCAAGGCCGTGCCCGTTACCGTTGGCAGATTGCGGTTCTCCGATTCGGGGAGGACAATTGAGTTTGTAATATGGAACGCACCACCATTCACCGGAATACCCGCATACCCGCTGCCATAGTATTGACGGAACCCATTGAGTCCAATATAGAGCGACGGAATATCATAGGGTGTTGGATCATAGCCGAGAAGACTGACGAGATCGATATCGCGACCTGTCCCTGCGTGAAGCACTACAAAACATTCATAGCGGGAAAAATCCGGTACGAGTCCAGCGGAATCCACTTTCTGCCATGTATCGCGGGCAAGATTTCCCACAGCAACGGTCGATCCTGTGCGGGGAGGACTATAGTCCTGCATTGTTCCCGACAATGTGATGATAGAATCAAGCACCGTCGTGCGAATAATGACTTTGTCTTTCGATGAACGGCGGAAGTAGTTTGCGAGGAACGTGCAATGATCAAGGAAGTACTGCCTGTTGTGCGGGGGCGCGTCGATGATTGGGTCCGTGCCCAGCGTGAGATCAAAGCGCCCATCGCCGCTTGTCAACGGAGAATTGTCCTGCTGGAATTGTACCATCACGGCAAGGATGTCAATTGTATCGGCAGCAACCTTGTACGGGCGCGGTGTTGAAAACGCATCATCCCGCGAAACCATCACGGGATGACTCACCTGCTGGGCAACAGCAAAACCGGAAACAAGAACACACAAAAACAAGAGCTTTGCAAACGTCATGTCACTTTGAAAAGTCGGTGGAGAAACTGTGAAGAGCAAAGACCGTAGCAAACAGAAAGGGTTTGGAGCTCCAATTATTGATCGGTGATTTCCTTCCGGCCCGCCCGTCCCGAGATATTGTCGAAACGGGCAGACGGAAGACATACTCGGCGTCAGTTAATGGCAGCGCCTCCCCAGCCAATCAACAACGAAAAGCGGATTGTGTCGGAGAGTGGGTGATTCTCCGCAGCCGATATGTAGCTGAAGTCAAAGCCGTAGATATCGTAGCGTATGCCCGCACCGAACGTCCAGAAGTTACGGTTGCCAAAACTTGGATCCTCAAAGAAATGACCGACACGCAACGCGATCAACCTCGGACTCCCGTACCAATACTCGGCCCCTACCGACATATTGACTTTGCGAAGTCCACTACCATCTCCCCACGCGCTGAAGATGGCTTTGTAGAATGGATCGACCGATGCCGGTCTGACGATAACTTCCTGACCATTGACACTGTCCTTGATTTCCGCGCGGCGCCGTACGAGGAGTCGACTGAAGTCCAGAGAGAGTGTCATTTGATTGTATTCATCATCCATCAATTTATATCCGAATCCAAGCCGCACGTTTGTCGGCAGCGGGTCAGCCTGTGCTGCATCAACGTAGGTGACCTTCGGGCCAAGATTGCTCAGGTTTAATCCCATACTGAACGCGTTGCCGATATTGCCGATAAGCGGCACGTCAAGCTCCGTTGGTCTGTACATCGCAGCGATGTCAAAGCTGACGGTGCGGGCAATACCGTTACCCTGCTCTTGATCGGTACCGATGGGAGAGAGAGCGCTGTGAATATACCGGAGGTTCAAACCGAGAGCAAAATCGTCGAACACTTTGGTTGCATAGCCTGCGGTCACGGCAAACTCGAACGCCTTGAAGCGGCCGATCTCCGTTGGGCCACCGGGGCCTGTGCGGATAAATTCACCGAGATTCAGATACGTCACGCTTGCGCCGATCGTACCGCCAATCTCTTCAATGTCCTGACGGTAGTTAAGATAGTCATAGAAGAGATCCGCCTGATGAAACTGCGGCAACCAGTTCGCGTGCGTAATACTGACTTCACTTCCTTTGAGAAACGCGAGCGCTGCAGGATTCCAGAAAATCGCCGATGCATCATCCACGGTTCCGGTTCCCGCCTCGCCGATACCGCTTGAGCGCGAGTTTGGCGCAATGAGCAGGAAGGGAACTGCAGATTCTCCTTGTGCATGTGAACTCTGAGGGATGACGAAACTGATGGACATCACGACCGCCAGTCCCAACACCATTCGTGTGATTGCTGTTTTCATTGTAGTACCGCCTCCTAAAGTGAACATATTCCTGACGTTTACTTTGATGCTTGCCTATGTACACACTCAGTACTGTGACACAATCTGTGCCACTCACTTCAGCACGGAAAGCTTCCCTAAAACCTCGCTTCCGTACCTCCCATCGGTCGTTCTGACAATAACTTTGTAAAGATACACACCATTTGCGAGAATATCACCGTCCCTGTCACGGCCATTCCAAGGAATTCTGATGAATTCCCCTCCCGAAACAGCACTAATGGACTGGATCAATCTACCCGCAAGAGTGTAGATTTTTACCGTGACGTTTAGTGACGCGAGCAGATTTTGTTTGAATGTAAAAGACGTCCCGTTGGCAAATGGGTTGGGGTAATTGAAGACGTCTGTAATACGCAACTGATCAGTCGAGGAAACATCAAAGAACGTCTCCTTCATTGTCGCATTGTTGAACGTATCCCAGGCACGCACACGAATGGAATTCCTCCCCTTCGGCAAGCCCTTCAATGAATATTGGACAGTACCTTTTTGGTAATCGTCGAGCTGGCTCGAATAGAAATCCGTGATATCCTTGCTCTGTGAACTGCTGTTCACCCACGCTTCGATACGATGACCGATGCCTGAAACCGACGTATTGATTCCGTTCGAGTCAACGAGATCAACCAACAGCAACGGCTCTTCACCAACCACATCGCCGGAACGGAATCCGCGGCTTCCAAGATAGAGAACCATCGCCGGCCCTGCAGTATCGGGCACGACATTTTCCGTTCCGCCGACACGCACATTGTCTGTAAAGCCTGCACCTTCATATGCGCGCAAGGAGTCGACAAAGTACGCAACAAGGCGACCTTTGGCAGTTGAATCTGCATACGCTATGTCTTTGGGAACAATGAAGGTCGCGTTGAACTTCCCCTTGGTTACGGAATTTTGACCCCGATAGATTGTACCGCCAGATCCAGTGTATGGCCAGGGGGGTGCACCAATCGGAAAGTTTATTATCAGAATCTTACGCGAAGCATCATTCACGGTCAGCGCAATCCTTCCGTTGAATGTTGTGTCCAATTGGTTTGCCGCATCTCGAATCGTTCCCTGAACCGAGATCCTGGCGAGCGCCTTCATGGCTACTGGTGGACCACTGAGCGGCTGGTGATTCACACTATCTACCGAGGCATATCCAGACGGGTATTGAAGTTTCATAGTCGGATCGCCCATAAAGAAAAACTTTTGATCATTCTCACTGTTCTGGAAGGTCTTAAAGAGATAAATCGCAGTTGCGGGTCGCTCAACAACCAGCCTGTCAAAAGAATCCCGACGAAACAGTTTTTGAAACACTCCCTGGTGAAAGGCCGCATTGTCAAACGAGTAAACCTTACGCGTTGCTGAAACAGCACCGATTGCGCCTCCGTCTGCCTTGTTTATCAGAAGTTCACTTCCAGAGGAGCGCTTTGGATCATCGAACTGGGAGAAGTTACACGTCGCGAGGAAGATCACTGTGAGCTTGTTGGCATTCACCAGTTGCGGGATCGACGTTTGCACGAGAAAAATGGATTCGTGTGTCCACACCGCAGGATTGCCGTGGCCGGTGAAGTTTGTGACAAGCACGCCTTCGTTAATCCGATCTATGATATCCTGGTATGCGCCCGGCTTCCTTCGACCCTGCGCACTTTGAACCGTTGGGTATTCAGCGATATAAATCTTTTTCTTTTCAAATTCATTCGGCGTGTAGACCGTTGCAAGTACCTCGGCCTGCTGACTATGAATAGTCCCCTCCCCTTCTGTTGACTCGGTTGTCCATCCATCATCGCCGACAAAGAGCATACGCATTTTCCATGAGTCACGCGCTGATCCATCCTCATACCGCATCAACTTGGCGATGAATGCATCCGCTTCTTGCGACGTCCGGGAGTTGATTCTTCCGGTGACAAGTGATAATGGGAAGAACCCGGAGCCGAACTTCACAAAGAAATCATCGGTCGCATAACTCCCAACATCAACAAGTGTCTCGTCGCTTTGCCATGTCGGAACGTAACTGGAGCGCGCACCGAGAAGCCCCTTGTAGTCATACGATCCCTGCCCGAGGAACAGCACAAACCGCGGACGACGGTTGTCGTATGCAAATTTCAAAAAATCACGAATTGCGGTGACGTCCGTTAGCCCGCCACTGAACTCGTTGTAGATCTGGTTCACGTCAATAACCACGGAGCGAAGATCGCCATGTTGTGGTTGCTCGCGGTAGTCTTTCAATCGGTTTGCAGCACTTCTGAACTCTGGAGTTGTAAGGATAATGAAATCAACGCCTGTCGTGTCGCCGTGCAGATTTTGCGGATCAATTTTTGTGACACCGGCAGGCTGCCGAAAGGCACTTGGACTTGCGGCACAATATTCTGAAACCGAGCCCGATGTTTCCTGTGCATGAAATGCATAGGTGCCCACTGCACCGGTAACACGGCGTACATTGTCCGGCTGCGTAACATTCAGGATAACCGGTGAGCTTGCAAACTGCTCAAGCGTGTACCGCGTAACACCGGTGATATTGTCCGGTGAGCGGAACCGCAGGTAGTTCCCGTTGAGTGCTTCGAACTTCCTCGGATATTCGATCCGTATCCAATCATTCCATCCGGATGCAGACACGCTCGGCGAGGCAAACGCGAAACTAAGACGACTGGTGTTATTGCTCAAATTGGATGTGCCCGTAGCTGTGAATATCCCGGACGAAGCATACGCTCCTGCACTCTCGTAGTACACACCATCAAGCTCATACCGGCCGAGCTGCGTACCACCCTCCCTGACCGTAAACGAGGCGCGCGCCAGTCGGAAGTCTGCGTCTGAGCGTGCCACGAGGCGAAGCTGATATGTTATCACATCATCGGCAACAAGTCCGGGCAAGGAGTTGGCATACGTAAAAGACTCGCCGGGAGAATACGCTTTCCCAAACCAATCTTTGCCGCTGCCAAGCAAGTTTACCTTCTCCTCTTCTACAACAACCATGTCAAGGAATTTTACTGGTGACGCAACCGGCGGATCGCTCAACGATTGTTGAACAGGCATACGTTTGCCTGCACCGCCTCCAAACGTCAGCCAGTAGTAATTTTGCTCGGTATAGTGATGGAGATAATGTTCAAGCAGATGTGATGACGCATTGAATCTCGAATTCCTCACAGACTTCGCGAAGAACACCACGTAGTCGCCCTCATCGAATCTTCCATCTCCCTCTCCCTCAACGTAGACTGCATTTTCAACAAGATCTGTTGGTCGTTGGGCAAGAATATTCTCGGGCATTTCGATCCCACCGTTCCCATACACCTTTATGGTCTGCGGATTGATCGCCGCAGGATTGACGCCGATCGCCCTGAGATATGCCGCCGTCAACACGTAGACGCCTTCATCTGTTGTGGTAAGTCGATACCAGTCCCCGCTCGCGAGAACACTCGACACAAACCCGGATTTTGCTGTTGAAGGCTGTTCCGCGAACTTCCAGTTTCGCGCAACAGTATAGTTGAGAAGCACGCCATCAAACATACGATCGTCAAGATTCTGAACCCGTGGCTGAGTAGACGGCCCGTACACAACCTCCACAACCATGCGTGTGTATTTTCTTACAGTCCGTGTTGCAGCGTTGTACTGAATGGGGTATACCATGATACTTCCCACCCACAATGACTGCACTCGATTAGGCTTGGGAAGCTCAACAGACCGAAGAGGAAGAAACGACGATGTGTTGTATTTCTCGGGGTTCATCCTGTAACCGGCAAGCTCAACCATTTCCCCAACAAGTTTCATAGTCGGGACAGGCGCCAGCGTTACACCTGCCACGTCTTCATAATCAGAAGCAATCACCTGGGCTGCATTCCCATTCCCGGCAGGGAATCCAAGAGGAATTGCTTCGTAGCGGAGGTCGGGAGCCCCTGTTGCTTCTCGTGAATCCGATTGGATTGCACCCGAAAACCCAAACACTCTCATCTCGGTACTCCCCTCACGCACGACACGCTCTACCGTGTACCTGGGCTTGTATTCGAAGACGAGCGAGCGCTCGTCAGACCGGAGAATCACTGCATCCCCACCCTGCCATTGGGACACAGCCTGAGCAATAGTCAGCGATACCAAGACCGATATACAAAAGAGCGCCTTCACTATGTTCACCGTTGGTCTCGTTTTCCCGTCCATAAAGCAAAAAGCCGAACTGATCATTCGGCGGTAGAATAAAAATTGGAGTTGCCGCCGTTCGCTATTCGCTTGTTAAAGGATTTTCTCTACAACCTCTTCATGTCATCACCAAGAGGTTTCTCTTGTCCCACTCTTTAACCTTTAAGCGAACAACTCTATAGGCCGAACTCCATTATTGGGTGAAAAAATCTGAAGTCAATATAGACATTGACCCATTCATTGTCAAGGATTTTTTCCTTCTCACTCTCAGCCGTTGATTTACTAACATCAGATCATTTGAACGTCGTAGCATTGGTTGATTATCAGGCCGAAAAATGTTAGATTTCACATGCTTATGATGATCTCTCTCCTTTGTTGCACAACCGGTATAGCATGGCAAGACCGTTGAACGTGTTGCTCCTCTCCAGTGAGGTTGAGCCATTTGCAAAAACCGGCGGGCTCGCCGATGTCTCTAGTGCACTTCCCAAATCCATAAAGTCTCTGGACCATGAAGTCCGCATCATGATGCCTAGATATGGCAGCATCAATGAACGGAAGTCCCAGCTTCATGACATGATCCGCTTGAAAGACATTCCGGTTCTCATTGGCAACAAGCATCTCCTGGCAAGTGTAAAATCCTCCTTCCTGCCTAACGGTCACTCCAAGGTTCAGGTATACTTTCTGGACAATCACTCGCTCTTCGGTAGAACCGGGCTGTACGTTCATCCTGAAACAAAAAAAGACTATACCGATAATGACGTCAGGTTCATTTTTTTTGCGCGGGGCGCCCTGGAAGTTCTGAAGAGACTGGGCTGGAAGCCTGACATCATACATTGTAACGACTGGCCGACAGGCCTGGTACCGGTATATTTAAAGACGCTGTACAAGAACGATCCGTTTTACAAGGAAACACGGACCGTATTCACAGTTCACAACATGGCATACCAGGGCGAGTTCCCAAAGAGCTCGTTCGCCAAAACCGGCCTCCCTGAAAGTGTCATGAACGAAAAAGGAATCGAATCCAACGGGAAGCTGAACATGCTGAAGGCGGGCTTGGTGTTCGCAGACGCTATCACCACGGTAAGCGAACGATACGCCAAGGAGATTCAAGGGTCAGAGGAATACGGGTGCGGCCTGCAGAAAACCGTGAAGAAGAGAACGAGCGATTTGACCGGCATACTCAACGGCATCGATTACTCCATGTGGAATCCGGCCACTGATGAAGTCATCCCGCACAGATACGATGTCAAATCGCTTGACCAGAAGATGGAAAACAAGAAGGCGCTCCTGAAGAACATCGAGTTACCGTTTTGTGAATTCACGCCGCTCATCGGGATCGTGTCGCGCCTTGCGGAACAAAAGGGAATCGACATCATCATGAACGCGTTCGACGCGTTGATGCAGTTGCCGATCCAGTTTGTCGTCCTGGGCGTCGGAGAAAAGCGCTACCATGATTTCTTCGCAAAGGCACAGAAGAAACACCGCGAGAAACTTGCTGTCCATCTCACCTTCGATGGAGATCTCGCCCATTTCATTGAGGCGGGGAGTGATGCATTCCTTATGGCGTCCAGGTTTGAACCGTGTGGACTAAACCAGATGTACAGCCTCAAGTACGGAACAGTCCCGATTGTTCGGGCGACCGGCGGATTGGATGACACTGTCGAGGACTTTGAACCTCTCACGGGCAGCGGCACCGGATTCAAGTTCACAAACTACACTGGAAATGATTTGCTTGATGCTGTGCGCCGGGCAGCCACAACTTTTGCAGACCAATCGGCCTGGAAGAAGATCATCAAGAACGGCATGGCCAGGGATTTTTCCTGGGAAGTCTCCGCAAAGAAATATCTTCAAGTCTATCGTGGCCTGGCAAAAGCGTGAGCGGCAAACGCATTGGCGTGTTCCTCGATCGGGACGGAACATTGAACAACGAAGTTGACTACATCCGGAAGCCCGACGACCTTCATCTGATTGCGGGAGCCGGTCAGGCGGTCCACAAGTTGAACACGCGGGGCCTTGTCACATGCGTGATATCGAATCAATCCGGAATTGCACGGGGCTATTTAACTGAAGGGGAACTTGTCCCCGTTCACGCAAAACTGGAACAAGAGCTGGCTCGTGACAAGGGAAAACTTGATCGGATTTATTACTGTCCGCACCACCCGACACAGGGCAGAGCGCCGTACAATATTGAATGTGAATGCCGGAAACCGAAGATTGGAATGTTGCGGCGCGGCGCAGATGAACTTGGGATTGATATTGGACGTTCGTTCGTTATAGGTGATAGCGTTGTCGATATACAGGCAGGCAACTCTGCCAACACCAGAACGATTCTTGTGTTGACGGGGTATGGGGCAAGAACGCTGGAACAATGCACATCAAACAATATTCATATAAATCACATAGCACCAACAATTGTTGAAGCTGTCGATTACATCCTCAACACACTGGACGGAGAGATCAAAAGCAATGAGTAGCGGACAAGGAACCATGAGCTGGAGACATACAATAATCATCTTCGCTGTGTTGGCAACCATCTTGCCCGGTTGCAGCGACGACCCATCTGCTCTCAATTCAGTAGGTACGCAGCTTCTGCAAACAAAAGTCGTCGTGAAATCCGACACCCTTCACGCTGTAAGCAGCTCTTCGTTTCGACAATACATCTCCATGGATGGGCGCACAAACCTGATTGGACGATCTGGCGGGTATACAGCATACACGCTGCTGCATTTCTACCCGGCGTATATTCCGCAGCGCGATACTGTTGTGGTTGTCTCTGCTTCACTGAGCGTTCGCGCCGAAACATGGTTTGGCGATTCTTTGGCGTCATTCGGGTTCAGCGTGCATGAGATCAATCGGCAGTGGGGACAAACGACGTTTCGATGGGACAGCCTCGGCTCGGGGTTCTTCAACACGAATGCCGCTGGCACATACGCCGGCACCGCAGCACGCGATACACAATGGATTAGTGTCAATCTTGCCGATACGGCAATGGTCCGGCGATGGTTGCGACCCATAGCACTTCCAAACAGCAACTATGGTGTCATCCTATTTCCAAGCCCGAACACCAACGTCGTGCGAGGGGTTCATGCATTTGAATTTGGCAGCGATACTCTGTATCCACGACTTACCGTTGTCGCCCGGAACATTGCAGGCACCGTAACGGATACAACGATCTACAAGGTCGGGCAGGATACATTCGTTGGCAACATCGACAATCTGAATTCCAACTCTGAACTGATCTATGCGCAGGCGGGCGTTGCCTATCGGGGACTCGTACGGTTCGATGTCTCCTCGATCCCGCGAGGCGCTATCATCAACCAGGCACAGCTCACCCTGACATATAGCAGAGGGACATCCATACTCAACAGGTTCACAAGCGATTCCACAATTGTTGCGTATGCTTTGCAGAACGCAAGCGATTACACAAAATTTGAATCGGTGGGAGCGGTTGCAAAATCAGCGCTTGCCACGGCAAACAGTTTCGTGTTCGACATACGACATCAGGCGCAGGAATGGATACGCGATCAGAGCCTTAACTACGGGCTGGTTCTTCGAACAACAAACACGAGCGAGTTCAGCAGTTTCGACTTGTTTACATTTTACAGCGCTACGGCACAAGACTCCACCACGCGGCCAAAACTTATTGTGACATATACAGTTGAGTCGAATTAGGAGGTATGGTGAGAACGATTTTTCTTTTGTTGGCAGCATTGCTTGTTGCTGTCACGGCACATGGCGGAACTGGCGGGTCAACCTATTCGCTGTTCGGCATCGGCGACCTCCGCTACTTTCCCAACACCCGGAGTGCCGGCATGGGCTATACCGGGCTTGCACTGCCGAGCTCGAACTTCATCAACGGCGTACAACCCGCAGCGTGGTCACGCATCAACAGGGTGCGCCTGGATGCAGGAGTACGCTACGAGGGATTCAAGTCTACTGACGGAAACAAATCTCTCTTCCTTGCAAATAGCGATTTCAGCGGAGCATTGCTTGCCATTCCGATCTCGCCCGTTAACGGCATCGTTGGCGTTGTCGGCTTTACGCCGTACAGTAACGTCAACTATGATCTCTTCGTTCAGGGAAAACAGGAGGGAATCGACTATCAGATAAACTACACTGGTAACGGAGGAGTCAGCAGAGGACTCGCCGGACTTTCCTACGCACCGCTCCCTGAACTCGCCTTCGGCGCTTCGTTCAATTACCTGTTCGGAAGTATCGATAACGCACAGACATTCAGTCCGACTACTCCTGATACCTACGGCGGCGTAACAACAAAAACGATGACCCTGCATGGCATCACAGTAAGTATCGGCGGACAGTTTACCGGCTTTGGCAAAATCGCCGAATCCCTCACCCCATTCTCCCTCGGCTTTGTCGTTACCACACCCGGAAATCTCAAGACCGAACGGCAAACGAGATACGCGTACCTCGTGGAGACGGACACACTCCCGGCGGTGAAGGGACGACTCTCCGTACCGGTTGCGTATGGCATCGGGCTTGCGTATCAGCCAAATGAACGATATCTCGTTGCCGCAGATTACTACGCACAGCAATGGGGCAACGCTCAATTCAATGGCGTCGATCCGATCGAAATCCGTAACCACTACCGAATGGGGATAGGCGGAGAACGATTACCAGACCGTGACGCCAGCGCATGGTTTGCCCGACTTGCCTATCGCCTCGGCTTCTACTATAGCTCCACCTACTACAAGATTAATGGTGAGCCAATCAATGAGTGGGGTGTTACAGGAGGTTTCGCAATTCCATTGTTTGGCGACGCACGGCTTAATACGGCATTGGAATATGGCAGCAGAGGCACAACACGCATCGGTCTCATCAAAGACAACTTTGTGAGAATGTCATTTTCAGTAACACTGAGCGAGCCTTGGTTCCAGCGATACGAGGAAGAGTAAGAGAGCCATTCTTCGAGTTCCCTGCCCCTACCCTTCCGTTGACACGTCAAGGTTTCATATCCATTCACTAGACATGCACGTCCCATGAACCATCTTCAACAATCCGACCCTGAAGTCTTTTCCGTGGTCAAGAATGAAATCCACCGGCAGAACACCAAGCTCGAACTCATTGCATCGGAGAACTTTGTCAGCCACTCCGTGCTCGAAGCAGTCGGCACACCGCTGACAAACAAATATGCCGAGGGATATCCAGGCAAGCGTTACTACGGTGGATGTGAGTTCGTCGACGTGGTGGAAGACCTTGCGCGTGATCGGGCAAAGCAGCTCTTTGGCGCCGAGTATGCCAACGTGCAGCCACACTCGGGCTCACAGGCAAACATGGCGGTGTACTTTACATTTGTGAAGCATGGCGATAAGTTGATGGGGATGAATCTTTCCCACGGCGGACACCTCACGCATGGTTCACCGGTGAATTTTTCGGGTCAGTTCTACAAATTTGTCGCGTACGGAGTCAAGAAAGAAACCGGCTTCATCGACTACAACGAAGTCGAGGATGTTGCAACACGAGAGAAGCCAAAGATGATCACGGTTGGTGCAAGCGCGTACTCGCGCAACATTGATTACAAAATCTTTCGCCAGATTGCCGATAAGATCGGGGCATTTCTCTTTGCCGACATTGCTCATCCTGCCGGCCTTATTGCAAAAAAACTCCTGAACGACCCACTCCCCCATTGCCACGTGGTGACTTCGACAACCCACAAAACGCTCAGAGGACCGCGTGGAGGATTGATTCTTCTGGGGAAGGATTTCGAGAATCCATTCGGCCTCGTTGCGCCGAAGTCTGGAAGAACAAAACGAATGTCCGAGTTGATTGACTCGATGGTCATTCCTGGCATCCAGGGCGGACCGTTGATGCACGTAATTGCCGGAAAGGCGATTGCATTCAAGGAAGCGCTCGATCCCTCCTTCAAAACATACGGCGAGCAGATCATCAAGAATGCGCAGGCGCTCGCGAAGAAGCTCGTCTCTCTCGGCTACTACATTATTTCCGGCGGTACGGATAACCACCTGATGCTCGTAGACCTTCGCAGCAAAAACGTTACCGGCAAAGATACACAGGAAGCTCTTGATGAAGCCGGCATTACAGTGAACAAGAATGCCGTTCCGTACGATGACAAGAGCCCGCTGATTACGAGCGGCGTACGCATCGGAACACCGGCACTGACAACACGCGGGATGAAAGAAGCCGAAATGGAATACATTGGCGAGCTTATCAATGAGGTCGTGATGAATATCGGGAAGAAGGATGTGTACGCGTCGGTGGCGAAGAAAGTGGAGAAGCTATGTACCGGATTCCCCTTGTACCCGGAGTTACAAAAGTAATCTAACACGACTAAAGGAGGGCTTCCGCAATATTGCTAAGTGTGGACTGTTCTTTTCACCGGAAATAACCGGTACAGTTTATCAGTCAATCGCATTTTGCAAACAGGAGGTTCATGTGGATACGAGGAATCATCAACTGAACACCGGAATCCTTTCAGTTCCTCTTTCTACAATTTTATGCATAGTACTACGTGGCACTGCTTCAGGACAATATTCAAGCCTGGATACATCAGTCGACCCCCGAACGACAGCAATGGGCGAATCGTTTATTGCGGTTCCGGCATATCACGGAGCAATGACGTACAATCCTGCGGGCCTTGCCGGGATAAAGGGAGTTTCCCTTTCTTACGGACAGATCAATAAGAACGAAGGCGGCGTTCATGGAAGCCGGTATCTCTCGTTCAAAGGAGCAATACATACTCCCATTGTGGACATTGGGTTGCTATACACTCGCCACAACTACGGAGAGTTTCTATTTACAACGGAACAATACCCTGATGGACCCGGCGAAGTATTCAACCCGTACGATTATACAGTCGGTATCGGTATTGCCAAAGGGATTGGTGACTTTTCAATCGGAATGGCGGCGAAGAGGTATGACCGTTCGGGTGTCTACGCCCCCAGTACAATTTACCGTAGAACAACTACAAAACCGTTGTTGCTTGATGTCGGGACGGTGTATACCCACAGCTTCTCATCAAATGATGATGCACCAAACCAATATGTGAGCGTCGGGTTGTGTTTCCAGAATGCGGGTGAGGATATCAAGACGGAGACCGTTGATATCTTCTCCATGCAAACATTGTCCAGATTCACAACGACTATTGATCTTCCACAATATTTGAGAATCGGACTTGCCTACCGGTTCCAGACAAGAGCTGAAATTGATGACCGGCTCATGCCCTTTCACTTCATGGTAACTTTTGAATACCGTAACCGAACGAATGCAAATCAAAGTGCAGGACGGGATTACTGGGGGCTTGGCGTCGAGGGTACTGTGTATGAAATTGTTTCACTCAGATTGGGTCAGTATGGCTACAGGGAAGAATCATTTGTACGACTCGGAGCAGGTCTTTGCGCGCCTCTTAAGAAACTAGGCGTCGACCTTCCCATATCGGTGAGATTTGAGTATGCGGCAATGGTGAACGATCCATCCACCGACGGAGATCACCTGTTCTTGTTGGGGTTGCAATACAATCAAGAAGTGTTCTAGAAACCAGCAGCAAAGGGTAAAGTGGCTGAAGTTTCCACATCATCACCTGAGAGCACATCCGAGACGGCAGAGAAGGAAATGTCCTTCTTCGATCACCTCGAGGAACTCCGCTGGCGCATCATCAAAGCGGTAGCGGGAATCATTGTCGGGACGATCCTGTGCTGGGTGTTCATCGATTGGATTATGGACATTGCCATGCTGGGTCCCGTGGTCCGGCTGAACAACAGTCTCACTCCCGGTCAGCAACCCATCCATCTTCAGAACCTCAAGCCATTTGGACAGTTATTCCTGTACATGCAGGTGGCCATTATCGGCGGCATCATCCTCAGCATACCCAATATCCTCTACCAGTTCTGGGCATTCATTGCTCCGGGGTTGCTGCCAAAAGAACGGCGCCACATCAAGTGGATCGTGTTCTTCTCTTCGTTCTGTTTCCTCTCCGGTATCGCCTTCTCATATTTCGTGATGCTGCCTGCAGCACTCACATTCTTCGCGGGGTTTGGATCGACCCAAATTGCCAACAACATCGCCATTGGCGAGTACATGAGTTTCATCATCAGCGTGATGTTGGCAGCCGGTGTCGTTTTTGAATTGCCGATGGTATCATGGTTCCTTTCGCAACTCGGGATTCTCACACCGGCGTTCATGCGCCACTACCGCAGGCATGCAATGGTTATCATCTTCGTTCTAGCAGCAATACTCACACCCGGGACCGATCCTGTCAGCCAGGTGTTGCTGGCTATCCCGCTGCTCATCTTGTATGAAATCAGCATCGGTATCTCTGCTCTCGCGTGGCGGGGCAAGCGGAAAAAACAGCAAGAGAAATCCTAATCATCCCGACCTCTCAATCCCGGACTCTCCTTTGACACTCAAAGAAATATCCCGACCTATAGAGCATCACATTGAAACGTTCGAAAAGGTCTTTTCACAGTCCATCAAGTCGAAAGTTGGACTCGTCGACCTCGTCACGAAGTACATCATTCGTCAAAAGGGGAAAAGAGTCCGGCCGATCCTGGTTCTGCTTTCTGCAGAGATCTGCGGCGGAGTGAACGAGAAGACACACCGCGGCGCGGCGCTGGTTGAAATTCTTCACACGGCAACACTCGTGCACGACGATGTTGTTGATGAGGCCGACACACGACGGGGTATCGCGTCCATCAATGCCGTCTGGAAAAACAAGATTGCCGTTCTGATGGGAGACTATCTGCTCGCCAAGGGTTTGTTGCTCTCGCTGGGGCACGACGATTTCAGGTTCTTAAAGATCACCTCCACATCAGTCCGGCGCATGAGCGAAGGCGAAATCCACCAGATACAGAAAAGCCGCCAACTCGATATGGACGAACAAACATATCTCAGAATCATCGGAGACAAAACTGCCTCGCTTCTTTCGACCTGCTGCGAAATTGGCGCGACAAGCTCATCGGACGACCCCGGGAAACACCGGTTGTTGCGGGAGTATGGCGAGAATGTGGGAATGGCGTTTCAGATTCGCGACGACTTGCTCGATTACGTTGGGAGAAAAAGCATCACCGGCAAACCAACCGGATTGGATCTTAGCGAGAAGAAGTTGACGCTCCCGTTGATCTATTCCTTCACCAGGGCACCCAAGCGGGAGGGAAAGGACATCCTTTCAATGATCAAGTCGGGCGGGAAGAAAATGAAAGTAAACGAAATTGTTGAATTCGTGACCCGCTATGGTGGGCTCGAATACGCTTCGAGCCGGGCAGTGCAATACGCAGCAGATGCAAAGGCGAGCCTCGCAGTCTTCCCTGATTCCACCACCAAACAATCTCTCATTGCCTTTGCGGATTTTGTAGTACAGAGGGAAAAATAGCGCCAATATCTTTGCGTTAAGACATTCCGCTGAATTTCTCGACTACCCTGGTTGCATCTCCAGTTGAATCTGTGTACCTTGTTACACAATCACCTGCCAATACTAATGGAACCCTTCTATTGCTCTTAACGACAGACACGAAATCTGCCGGCTCGCACCAATCGAAACTGGAAGTGCTGGCCGATCTTGAACCGGTAGTAGCGGAATTCATCAAGCAGCACCAATCGAAACGAGAACTGTGGTTTCCTTCCGAATTTCTCCCCGCAGGTGAGCAGGATATTGACGACAAGATGATTGCTGACCTGAGGGATCGTGCACGCGGATTGCCGGACAGTGCACGCGTTGCCATCACGATTAACATCGTTACAGAAGAGGGGCTCCCTCATTTCCATCGGGTCATCGCTGAAAGCCTTGGTAGTACGAATTTTTGGAGCGTGTGGAACAAGCTGTGGACTGCAGAGGAAGATCGCCACGGCAACATCCTGCGCGATTACATCCGTGATTCGCGTCTGTTGAACTTCAAGGCTCTTGAAGAGATTCAATTCGAATATTTGCGCGCCGGGTACCAACCCAAGTGGACACACGATCCCTACCAGGTGTTCATCTACACCACCTGCCAGGAGAAAGCCACACAGATTTCCCATTCAAACACCGGGAAGTTTGCAGCAGAATGTGAGCCATTGCTTCATTCCATCACACAAAAAATCGCGCAGGATGAATCAAAGCACTATGCATTCTATATGAATGTGTTCCGGGAAATCCTTGCGCGCGATCCAAACGGCGCTCTTCAAGCAGCCTCCGTTATTATGCCGAGTATCGACATGCCCGGGATTTCAATCAGTAACTTCAACGATTACGCCGACGTCATTCGACGCGCGGGCATTTACGGCCTGCGTGACTACCAAAAGATCGTGGAACAATTGATTGCAGGCTGGAGTATCGATGTAATGACGTACCTCAATGAAGCGGGACGAAAGGCGCAGGAGAAGATCATGTCCATACCGTCAAGAATCGAATCCGTTGCCCAGTATATTGAGACACGGAGCCGAGCAAAAAGCTTCAGCTTTGAGGTTGTGTATGGAAGAGTGTTGGAGATGGCATAGGATACACTCTCACCTATTTCACCAGCACCATCTTCCTTGCGATTTGCCTCCCACCGCTGTTCAGTCGATAGACATACACGCCACTGGCAAGTCCTTCGCCGTTCACCGTTGCTTTGAAGTACACTCCAGGCTCCGCATACCCGTCGAAGAGTTCAGCAACATCCCGACCCACAATGTCATAGAGCAGGAGTGTCGCCCGCCCGGCCGCATCCACAGAGAACGTAATCTCACTTTCCGGATTGAACGGGTTCGGGTAATTCTGTGAAAGCATGAATGCTATCGGCACCTTCCCACCGACGGAGGCAGGGATGTCGAGGCTGATGGCGTCAGTGTAGTACACCGTTCCATCCAGGTCCATCTGTTTAAGCCGATAGTGAATCGCACCCGGTACCACAAGAGAATCCGTGAACATGTAATGCTGCGGGACGTTGGTCGTACCATGTCCGGGTACGAAGCTGTTGGGGATTGTCTGGAACTCCACGGCATTTGCCCGCTTGCTCTGCACCTCGAAGCCATAGTTGTTGATCTCGGAGAGTGTCGACCATTCCAATCGCACACGATCCCCTCCAACGACAATTCCCGTAAACGACGCAAGCTGGATTGGAAGGGGGGCTTCAAGAGGGAGATACAGTTGGTTCTGGGGAATGACCTGCTTCGTCTGACTCGGCGATGACCAGGATAACCGTGCAACTGCCCCGCCGCCACGTTCATAGTATTCCATTTTGATGTCGTAGCGTTGACCCGCCACGAAAGGAAATGTTGCACTCCATTCGGTTGGCGACTGATCAACCCACCTATCAATCACAAGCTGACCGTTGACCCATAGGCGTACGCCGTCATCGGTGTAGGTATACAGTGTGTATGTCTGCGAGTAGAGCGCTTGCACGCGGCCTGTCCATCGGACAGAGAAATCGTCGCTGCCCATTGAAGGATCGGGGGAGTTGTTTCCCCAGTCGAAGTTCATGGTCTGATCAATTCTCGTCAACGCAAAGCCCGTTAAATCCCTGTTGTCATAGTATTCAGCCCAAAGACCCACGGCAGTATCGCCGACAACAATGAACGAGTTCTTCTGTACCGCCACAATACCGTTCGTGCCCGTAACATTCAATCGAACCGAATAGACACCCGTCGTAGAGTACAGGTGAGTTGGATTCTGGTCAGTGCTTGTTGTGTTATCACCAAAATTCCATGCCCATGAACTTGCGCCTGGGGTTGTCGAGTTGTCAGTAAACTGCACGTTCAGCGGGGCATTCCCTCGCGTTGGGATCGCACTGAAGTCGGCAGCACCAACATACTTCACTCGCAGGATGTTTGCACCGGCGTCTATAGGAGTGATGTAATTCAGATCCTTATAGAGGTCAGTGAAATAAAGCCCATCCGGTCCCGCGGCAAGTCCAACCGCAGTGCCTTTGCCTGAGCCATTGTACTCGACAAGAGTGTTCGGGCCGCTCACCACCGTACCACCCGGACTGAGGACGAATTCCACAATCCTCTTCCCCCGTGCCTGTGGCCCCGTGGCGTATGTCGGACCCGATTCCGTTACAAATGCATGATCATACTTTGACGCCGGGAATTGACTTCCGGCAAATCTCGACAGCTGAATGAACTGGATGTTGACCGGCGCGTGCGTTGTAACCCACGTGTAGATTGCATTGATCGTCATGCTTGCATCACTCCCATTCCATCCATAACTCGTTCCCGATATGACTTTCGCAAAACGGTCGTTGCTGCCGGGGCCGTTCTCCACTTCATAGTGAAAACCATCTGAACTCCTCCATGCGCCACCAAACGGATTGCGAAGGCCGTATGCGAAGACGTAGTCGGTGGCCGTTATGCCGTTCCCGGCGTTGAAAAAGGGGTTGTCAGATGGTGCCGAGCCGTTAAGATTGAGCCGGAGAATTTTCCCCCGATAAGAACTAAGGTTCAGCGCTGTCGATGCTGTGAAGCCATCACCCATGTGTTGATACAGCTTTCCATCAGGGCCGATCGAGAGGTTCGAAATGAAGTGTGATTGACCCTGGGTTTCTCCGGGCATGTCAAGGATTGTTGTCTGTGTTGCCGCAGTGAGACCACCGTCGGTGCTGTGAAAGCGGACGATCTTCGGGTAGTGCGGCCCGGACGGTGGCGCAGCATCATAGAGAAGGCCTAGAAATATATCGCCTGAAGCCGAATCAACGACAATGCCGCCAAGTCCCTGCTCACCGGTACCCGGGAAATTGCCGGTCGGATCAAAATTGAGAAGGTTCGATGCGTAATCGCTCACGACCCCATTTCGCCGCACGACTTTGACCTTGCCGTACAGTTCGGTGACATAATACATCGGATCATCAGGATTGTTCCCGGGATTGGGAACAAACGCTATGTTGACTGGAAGTTGGAAGCCCGTTGCAACAATCTCAACTTTGTAACCCGGCTGAAGGCTTCTCCACGGCACTGGTGGTCCATGCATCAACGTGGAAAAATCCGGCTCTGTCTGAGATGCATTTCCAAGATAGGTACTGCCATTGGCAGACACCCAATAGTAGCTCTGTTGACTTGGTGCAACAGCAACAGAAGTCAAATAGATGGTGCGATCTATTCCCGCAGCGTCAGTAAAGGTAACGTGAGACTGCGGCAGACTGAGTCCTGTGCTGCCGCCACTTAAGACAATACGGACAGGCATATGATTCGCGAGTGCGGGAGGGTTTGCGGTGGTGTTGGTCTGGCCATCGTTACCATTGATACTGAGAAGCAATCCGCCATCGGAACCTTCAACTCGAAGTGATGGAGGTGTGGGACCTCCCGGTAGAATGACGACTGTCTGAACTTCATCTGTCCACTGAGGTGAGGGAATAATTGAAACGTCATCAAGTTCGAGAGGATAAATCTGCGTCTGAGACCCTGTGCTGAATTGCCTGATTGCAAAAGGGCTCCACAGACCCGAGTCATCGCGGTGCCTTACACGCAACTGGTAGTCCGTATCATAGAAAAACTCCGTGCGCCCGGCATGAGATCCTTCGAACACACCATCCCCCATGTGCGTGTGTGTCCGTTCCACTCCCGTAATGCAACTTGTAAACCACACACGGGCTGATGGGAACACCGTCCATATCTCCCAATCCGTACAAAAATGTGTGCTGAGGGGATCGGGATCAGAAAAAGGACCCGTTTCCATGTGGACGTCGGCTGGAGAAACAATCTGGCCATCAATGGCCGGTTCGGTGATGACCGGTGTGTTGGGGGGAGATTGCGCAAAGAGGCGGGGTGAAAAGAGGATCATCACCAATGTGGCAACATAGCGGATCCGGTTAGAGCAAGAATGATTGCACATTGTAACACCCCCTGAAGAACAGTGAATTGGACCCGCCAGATTTAGCTGAACAGAAAAGCATATGAATGAAAAACCGGAAACAAGAATGAGCTTAGCAATGGACTGATTGAACGATACGTATTAGACTATCTTGTAAGAATCGAATTCTATTACGGCCTCAATGTTAGCACCGGACATTTTGCCAACCGCACAACACGCATTGCAGTACTCCCAAAGAGAATCTGTTCAACGCCTGTGTGGCCATGTGTTGCCACCACGATAAGATCAGCGTTGTGTTCTTCCGCTCCGAGAAGAATCTCCTGGTGGGGCTTCCCCGTCCGAACAGACAACGTTGCCTTCACGCGCCCGCCTATCTCCCGCTCAATCAGAGTCTTCAGCTCAGCGCGGCCACGATCTCGCAACTCTCCCTCCACCTCAGGCAGAACGATCTGACCAAATCCAAGGTCCGCCGGATAGATTGTTGGTTCCACGACGTAGATGAGATGAAGATCTCCCCCGAATTGTTCGGCAAGCAACAGCGCGTAACGGAGGGCATTCTTTGAGTGATCGGAAAAATCTATCGGAACAAGGATATGGTGAATGGGAAAGGATGGAAGAGTGGCCACCGACCCAGGTGCAGATCGTGCCCGCTTCGGCAACGACTTTTTTGCGCCACGAGATGTTCTGCGGGATACATTCTTCATGATACACCTCCGATGCGAAAAGTAATCGGGACGCAGGGAAGAACGTCCCTACATGGTTTCAATCATTGTATACAAACTTAAGCCAACTGTGGACATCCTTACCATTTTTCACTACATCAAAGAATGCCTGCTGAAGTTTCAGGGTAACTGGACCCGGCTTGCCGTTTCCCACGGGCACTCTGTCAACCGAGCGTATCGGCGTGACCTCTGCGGCGGTGCCGGTAAAGAACAACTCATCAGCAACATAGACCATCTCCCGTGGCACGGTTACTTCCTTTACTTCGTGGCCTCCATCCTTCGCCAATTGCATAATTGACGACCTGGTCACACCGGGCAATAGTGATGACGACAATGGAGGCGTGTAGAGAACACCATCCTTCACAGCAAATAAGTTTTCGCCACTCCCTTCACTCAAATTTCCGCTCACATCAAGGGCGATAGCCTCTGCATAGCCGGCTTTGATCGCCTCCACTTTCATCAACTGAGAGAGAATGTAATTGCCTCCGGCTTTTGCCATTTGCGGCAATGTGTTCGGTGCCGGACGTTGCCACGTGGAAATACACACATCAATGCCGCTGGTGAGCGCTTCCGCTCCGAGATAGCTTCCCCATTCCCACACTGCAATAGTCACATCCACCGGACAGCCGAGCGGGTTGACGCCAACGTCCCCATAACCGCGATACACGATTGGACGGATGTAGCAGGATCGCATCTTGTTGGCACGGATGGTTGCAAGAATCGCTTCCTCAATCTGTGATTCGGTGTAGGGAATTTCCGTACGATAAATCTTCGTTGAGTCAAACAACCGCCGGATATGTTTATCCAACCGGAAAATGGCTGTTCCCTTCGCAGTATCATAGCACCTGATTCCTTCAAACCAACTGGAACCATAATGCACAACATGCGAGAGCACGTGAATGTTGGCGTCGTCCCAATTGACAAGCGTTCCATTCATCCAGATTTTTTCGACCTTTTTAACAGCCATGTTCTTCCTCGTGTTCGTACATGTGTGTGTTGACCAGGTTATACAGGTAGTTCATAGACCCGATATGTCTTGGTCTTTTCTCCGCGCATCATCTCCGCTCCGCGATTCATCATGATATTGTCCTCCACCACCCAGCTTGCTTCGCCATGCGGATACCCTTGCTCCACCGACCTTCGACCTGTTTCGTAGAATAGAACTCCGCCAATGCCTGATTTCATATATTCCGGAACCACACCCAGAATGATAATGCGGGTAAAATCAATCCGTTTCTTGAACAAGAGCAGGCGGACCAGGAATGGGATGAGATATCCCCTCTTGTTATCCTTCATAATTACGTTAAGATCGGGAACGGATAACCCAAACCCCACCGGCTTCCCCTTCACCTCCGCAATAATGACCAGCTCAGGATTGACGATCGGCTTCAGGTCTTTTGCAGTGTACTGGAATTCCTCTTCCGTCATCGGAACTTCGCCCCAGTTGCGTTGCCATCCTCTATTATAAAGATCCCGGATCGCCTTCACTTCATTGTCGAAGTTCTTCATGTTGAGCGGACGAAACACAACGCCTTCCCTCTTCTTTATCAGTTCAGAAACACGCGTGATTTTCTCGTCGGCGAACACCTTGTCCTTATGAACATAATATGCGTAGAGGTCTTTTGCCTTTGTGAAGCCATACTCCTCGACAAGTCGCGGATAGTAGGACGGATTGTACGCCATCAATATTGCGGGGGACTTGTCAAAGCCGTCGACGAGCAATCCATATTCATCATTCACAGACGGACTCGCCGGGCCTCGCATTGCCGTCATCCTTCTATCCTTCAACCATTTCTTTGCCGTATCAAACAATGCGTTGGCAACCTGCTGATCATCAACACACTCAAAAAAACCAAAGAACCCGACGGTATCGTTATGCTCTTTGTTGTGGTTGTGGTTGATGATGGCGCCAATGCGTCCGACTATCTCTCCGTCACGCTCAGCAAGAAACAACTCCATCTCTGCATGCTTGTAAAAAGGGTTCCCCTTGCGATCGATCAGCTTCCGCCTGTCCATGAGCAACGGTGGCACCCAGTACGGATTGCCTTCATAGATTTTCCACTGGAACTTGATGAACGCCTTTTCATCACGTTTCGTAAGAACAGACCGGACGGAAATAGGATTCATGAAACGCTGCATCCTTCGCGCTTGAAATGGTACGTCATCGGGAATCCGGAAGAACGAGACACTGTACTGTTATGCAACAATCGGGGGAAGAACAGAAAGGGAAAAAGCCCTAGTTGATCAAGCCAAGCTTTCTTCCTATGGTGCCAAACGTATCGAGGATCGTGTCCAGATGATGGTCCTGATGCGTGGCCATGTAACTCGTACGCATCATCTGCATGCCGTTCGGCACGCCGGGGCTGATGAACGCATTCACAAACACTCCGGCATCGAACAGTGCACGCCAGAACTTGAACGTGTTCGGATCATCGCCGATGATGACAGGAACGATTGCCGTCTCGCTCTCGACGACATTAAAGCCCATTCGCTTGAAGCCCTTGCGCATCTTATCGGCGTTCGCCAGAAGGCGAGTGATCAGTTCGGGTTCCTTTTCAAGAATATCCAGTGACGCCAGAGCAGAAGCAACAGAAGCCGCCGTGGGGCTTGCGCTGAAGATCAGCGCCGGGGAAATATGCTTAACATAATTGATGACCGCTGCATCGCCCACGACAAATCCGCCCAGCGAAGCGAACGTTTTGCTGAACGTCCCCATCGTCATATCAACCTCCCGATCAAGACCGAAGTGACTTGCGGTTCCTCGTCCACCTTTTCCGATCACACCAGTCGAGTGGGCATCATCAATCAGGATGCGTGCGCCATACTTCTTCGCGACAGCCACAAGGTTCGGCAGATCAACAATCGTTCCGGTGGTACTGAAAACTCCGTCTGAGACGATAAGCTTTCCAGCAGTTTCCGGAAGTTTCGCCACTACCCGCTCCAGATCCATCATGTCATTATGTTTGAACCGGACAAACTCGGCGAATGCACCTTTCGCCATCAGGTTACCGGCGACAATGCAGGCATGGTTGTCCCGGTCGGAGATAACATAGTCGCCCTTCTGGACGAGTGTGGGAATGATACCTTGTGCAGTCTGATATCCTGTACTAAAGAGGAGACACGCTTCCTTTCCAAAAAAGGCGGCAAGACGTTCTTCCAATTCAATGTGGAGGTTCAGAGTGCCGGTAAGATACCGCGAACCGGAACAGCCCGTACCATATTTCTCCACCGCCTTGATAGCGGCGGCTTTCACACGAGGGTCGGCGGTCAGGCCAAGATAATTGTTTGATCCCGCCATGATGATCTTCCGGCCTTCGATCGTAACGACTGGTCCCTCATTGGACTCGATTGGCCGGAAGTAGGGATAGTATCCGGCTGCTTTAATTTCATCCGCCCGCGTAAACGAGCCACACTTCTGGAAAAGATCTGCGGACTTCCTTTGTTCGGTCACAGTGTATGCACCTCACATTACTGGCTGTATTCTGCTTGCATGTCAATAGATGAAATTCTTGCGCGCCTGCATGCTTCGGCACGCGTTGACTCTCAAATTTGTTTTCAATATACTTGAACGTGCCTACAAAGTCAATCGAATTTCCTTACCCTTCTCTTGCCCATTCATGAAAGCACTGGTTACTGGCGGCAACGGATTCATCGGAAGCCACCTGGTAGAACTTCTCTTGTCGAAAGGTTATGCGGTGCGATGTCTTATCCGCAAGACAAGCGACCTGAGATGGTTGAACGGATTGAATGTTGAATTTGTCTACGGCGATTTGTTCGATCACGATGCGTTGCGGCTTGCCGTCAGTGGTGTTGACTATATTTATCACTCGGCAGGGGTTACTAAAGCAAAGACAAAAGAAGAATACTATCAGGGCAATGCAACCGGTACAACAAATATTCTTGAAGCAGCGCTTCAGCACAACACCACACTTAAGCGCTTCGTCCATATCAGCAGTCAGGCTGCGGTTGGACCAAGCCCTTCCAAGACCCCGGTGACCGAGGAAGCGGCAGCGCACCCAATAACAACGTACGGAAAGAGCAAGTGGCAGGCTGAAGTGGCGTGCAACAAAGTCATGAGCAAACTTCCTCTCACGATTGTTCGCCCTCCCGTTGTGTACGGACCACGCGACAAGGATGTGTTCGAGTTCTTCAACACGATGAACAAAAGATTACAACCAACGGTTGGATTCAATGAGAAGCTCGTAAGCATGATTCATGTGAGCGATCTTGTGAGAGGATTCGTGATGGCGGGCGAAAGCAATAACGCGGCCGGGCAGACGTACTTCATCTCCAGCGAGAGGGTCTATGGATGGAAAGAGATCGGCAATGAAACCCAGGCAGCCCTTGGCCGGGGTGCGCTCCGTATTCGCCTTCCCGAATTCACAGTGTTTGTTATCGCAGCATTTGCAGAGGTGTTGGCATTGTTCAGCTCCAAGCCGGCGTTGATCAATTTCGAAAAGGCCCGCGACATGGTGCAGGACTACTGGACGTGTGAGGCATCAAAAGCAAAGCGTGACTTTGGATTTGAACAGGAGATCTCTCTCCCGGACGGCATTCGTAATAGCATCGCGTGGTACAGACAACATCAGTGGTTATAGGCAAACCCTCACTCACCATCGGAAGGAACCCATGAAAGCAGTCGCATTAGTTCTATTCACTCTCATCTTTGCAGGAACATCAGCAGCGCCTGCTCAAGAACAGATGAAACACGATAAAAAAAAGTCAGACCACAAATTTGCCCTCAAGGAACTCAAGGTGTTCCATGACGTGCTGCATCCTCTTTACCACAATGCTCTCCCCAAGGGAGATTTCAGCGCCATCAGGAACAAACTCAATGAGTTGCACATGGATGCCATCGCAATTCAAAAGGCCAAACTTCCGAAGAAACTCGCCGGCAGGCAAAAGGAGTTTGACAACAAGAGTGCGGCGATTGTTTTCCTACTAGGCGACATGGTATCAATGAAAGACAAGGTCGATGATGCCACAATAGAGAAGATGTTCAACGACATGCACGAAGCCTTCGAGAGCCTTGCTGAGTTGATGAAGTGAGGCTTCTCGCGCGTCTCTTTTCAGGCAGGCAATGACAACCCTTGAACGACTCAAGCCGGGAGTACCAAAACGGGCGATATTTTTCATTGCCGCTACGGTATGGGGATTTGCCGGTGCGTTGCTGTGCGCCCGAGGATGGAAGCAAGCGATGCAAGCTCCGTTGGTACTGCTGTTTACTCTCGGAGTGATCTTTGTGATAGCGTTTGATCACTACATATTCTCGCGAATACCAAGAAGACATATTCAGCGAATCACTTCCATTCGTCATGATGCGCCCTGCGTTTTCTCGTTCCTCGATTGGCGGGGATACATAATGATGGCGACCATGATTACGCTTGGTATCGTACTTCGTGTTTCGGGAGTTGTCTCTCTACGTATTCTCGGAACAGTCTATGTCTTCATGGGAATTTTCCTTTTGCTCTCAGCATTCCGATTTGCCTCTGCAGGCATCTTGTATGAGCATGGCAACACTTCTGCATGAAACCCATGTGATCCCAAGACCCGAGTGAAGGAACAAAAATGAGATGAAGCTATCTTTTATTCAGCTTGACTTCACTCCATACATTGCGTACCTTGATACACGATTGCGGGGTGGAGTACCGACCAAGAGCGTCGGAATTTCGTGATGCCAATGAAGCATCATTCAACAACGGGTTGCCCTTTAGCATCGATAATACATGATCGCGGGGTGGAGCAATTGGTAGCTCGTCGGGCTCATAACCCGAAGGTTGCAGGTTCAAGTCCTGTCCCCGCTACAAGTTCTACCTACAAAACCCGATGGAAGAAGCGCCGACCGCAAGGCCGGACTCACCATCGGGATTTTTGTTATTGAGCAGCGGGCAACCTTCTCCACAGGATTAACGCTCACTCCGAGAACAACCTGCCTCAATAGTGCTTTCTTCTCCTCAATTGGTGCCTTGTCGAATCTCTTCCTGAAGTCTACGAAGAATCGAGCAGCCTGGCTTGAAGCCTCCTTCGGGTCAAGGTGCCCTTTTGCAACCGTGATTCGTGACCGATCCTGCTCAATCACCTTCTTCTCGTTCTCCAATTCCTTGATCCGGGCAAACACCGTATCCAATCCGATACCCTGTTCAACTGCGTCGAGTAGGTTTTGCATCTTCCGGTCGATCTCCTGCAGCCGTTTCTCGGTCGATGCTTCCATGCTGTCCTTCCGGTTATGCCCGTTGAGGTATTCTCTGATCATCCCTTCGAGGCGGGTTGCCGACTTGGAGAATGGCAGCGAGTCCATCACCATGCCAGTGACAAAGCCTTCCAGCAATTCCCTTCTGATCGCCGTCCGGTCGCATACTGACTTTCCCTTGTTCATGTTGCCACCATCCACATAGTAGAAGTGGCTGCTCCTACGATAGCTTTGCCCCTGGAAGTTGAACCCGCACCGCTCGCATTTCACGAGCCCGGTCAGAAGATAAGGGCTGCCGTGGTAGTGGATGTTTCTCTTGCCCCTTTCATGGCGCACGGCAGGAGGGTTCGCTTTCTCGAACAACTCACGGCTGATGATCGCCGTATGGGCATCTCTCTGGACAATCCATTCACGCTCATCATTGACCCATCGCTCCTTGGTTTTTCCTAAAACATTAGCTTCACCATTCACTTTCTTGCTCAGAGGATGCCGGTTGTAGATTCGATCCCCCCGATAACTCGGATTCGTCACAATAGTTTGCACGGTTACAGTTGACCACATCTGATTCTTGTTGCGCCATCTCCCTCGCTTTGGACAAGGTACTTTCTCCGTGTTGAGCTTGTCCGCAATTGTCCGATAGCCATATCCGGCAACCTTGAGTTGGAAGATCCGTTGCACGGTCTGCACTTCAGCCTCATCCCCGAGATCCCACAACACCTTTTCTTCAGTCTCTCTCCGTCGTTCCCCCGGCAGTAGTTCCCTGATGAGCTTCCCGGTCACTTTATCAACAGCAATCCGCTTGTAGCCATAGCAGGCAGACCCGCCGTTTGAAAACCCTTTCGATGCATTGTCAAAGCACCCTCGCAACGTGGAACGTGACAGCTTCTTTGAGTATTCGCTTGCTTCAGCGCTTTCCACAACTTCGACAACAAAACTCCCAATGTCATTCTCATTCTTCGATTGAGAGTTCACAATTCGAACCTTGACACCATGCCTTTCGAGATGCACCTTCCAGTAGGTGCTCTCTCTCGGGTTGCCCGCACGTCCCCACCGGCTTTCATCGTATACCAGCACATGCTCAAAGTTGGGCGACGTTTCAATCCTCTTCACCATACGCATGAAGGCGGGTCGCTTGTCAAAGCTGGTCCCACTCTTTCCCTCATCCTCGAACCATTCGATAACGGTGTAGCTATTTCCCTTCGCCCATGTGTCAATGGCTTTCTTCTGTTGCTGCGTGCTGTCATCCTGCATGTCCGTTGAGCAACGAACGTAACCGACTGCAATCTTGATTGGGGTCATTTTGAACCTCTAGAAAATGAAAAAACCCAGTTGTGTTCACGCCTACTGTAGCAAGCGTTGGAGTCCTCACGGATTCTCCCAACTGGGCCAAAGATCAAACGCATAGAAATAAAAATAACCGATGAGGCCCGGTTGTGCCCTACAGTAGTGCGAACACTCCAATGATACTATATCAAACTCCGTTTGTCAAGTCCATTCTGGATCTAAGTTCTCCGGGAATCTTCATCAACATAGCAAGAGCCTTTCCCTTGTCGTGTAATCGAATGCAGAACGAACGACGAGTCTTGTCAGCACGGTATGTCTTGAGAGCATACAACTTGATTGGATCAATCTCGCTAAGGCTCTTTGCCCTCAACCCGTCAGGCCCGAAATCAAGGTAATCGCCCATGTCAGAGAATGCAATAGCAGTGAGTACCTCCAACAGTTTCAACTTGACGATTACTCCTTCAAAGTCCTCTTCGCCTGACCCATAGTGAGGCCGTGTGCCTTTGCAAACCGATATCCCCATCCGTGACTCTCCCTGCATGATTCATAGGTCAAACGATAGCAAGCCCTGCATCCGAAGTATTTCGCCCCCGGTGCCAGGTAGAGCTTCCCAACTCTTCTTCCACAGCCAACCAAGGGGCACAGAAACCACCAGCGGTAATTCCCGTAGTTGCAGCGTGTTGCAACAAGCATGATTTTGTAGTCGAGTTGCGTGCCTTCTCCGTTCGTGTTGCTCGTGTAATACAACCTGACGGTTCCTTCAGGTTCCGTCTCGCTGTTCACCCCCACCTGAATCCCAATGCTTCCCGTGACGTTCCCGGCTCTGCTCCATGTGATGGTCCCGCTCCTGTACCCGCAAAAGTAGTCGTTCTTCTTGAGCCAGAAGATATCCAAAACCTTTGAATCCTCAACGGTGCTTCGATCCGACCACGACCATCTTCCCATCTAATGTTTTTCCTATTCTGCAATGATTGTACGCCTCAGAATATCCTAAATCAATAGGGCATTGTTGTATTACCTTCGAACAGGGTCAGAAATGTCGTCAACATTATTTTGCCAAACGAACCCAATCATGAGGATTCCGAGTTCACTTCAACGCTGATCGGCGGAGGCACATTGTCCCCGGCCCGGTGCCTTTGCAACCGTTCAAGCTGGTTCAAAGCCCTGTACATCTGCCGCTCGATTGCCGTTTCATAGCGCAGGATTCGATCCATTGTCAGGGCATCAGGCAAGGACTTTGCCTGAATCAGCCTTGTCACCTTCAAGTCTGCATTGCCTCTCCGTCGAGCAAGTTCTTCAAGCCTCTTCTCACACTCTTTGATTCCTTGGAGGTCCTGCTGAATGAAATTCTCTCGGAGTATCTTATCAGTCCATCCTTTCTTGAGTAGGAAGGCCCTCATCTCCTCGACGGTCATTTCCTGTTCGGTGTACTTGTCGATGTCCAGATCCGGGTCGGTCCATTCATCCGTAGCGTACTTCAAAGAGATCAAAGTGTCGTAGTAGAGCCACACGTTGATGCCCAACTTCTCATCAGGCTCCTTGTCCAGCGCCAGTCCATCCTTCAACAGCTTGATACAGTGTCTGTTCTCTTGGATGACCCGCTTTTCATCCTCAACCAACGCTTCGAAGTCAGCAAACAGATCAACCTTCTTATCTTTCCAGGTACTGATAGGCTTGTACTCCGAAATCGCCCTGTCAAGCTCCTCCCGCAATACTCCCACTTCAAACTTCGCTGAACGTCGCAGCCTCCAGTAGCAAGCCGCAATCCGTTCGACCAGCATTTCCTCGACGGTCCCTGCCGGTGATAGCTCACTGCATAGGTCTTTCAGGAGCCCAGCAAACTCATTCTCGTCTTCTTTAGCGTCGCCGTGCTGGATAATCAATTCCTTCGAGAGCAGCCCGTGCTTCAGGGCATTCAGCTTCACTATTGCCTTTCCCTCCTCGGTCTTCGGGCCGGTTGACTTTGCCCCGTTCTTCTTGTTTGCCTCTACCTTTGCAAGTGAAGTGGTCGTTTCACTCATACCGGCATCCTTTCTATCATCCTGATCATTCTCGATGCGATGTCTTTCCATTCGTCAACCGTTCTGCAAAACAGGTTGTACTCTTCGGAGGTCAAAGTGCTGGAACACCACTTTCCGTATATGTCGCAGTCCACCGCGTCAAACAGTTCAAAATACTTTGTGACAATACCTGGGTCAACCTTTCGTATCCCTTCCAGCATCTCGGCGTAAGTACAGTTTCGGGATTTGTACGCCTGAACGATCACACCCTGCACGTACTGAAATGCTTCCTCAAAGTACGGTAGCGGATTCGAAACCCATCCGTCCGACATACCCGGTCTGGTTTTGCTCCTTGCACTCCATACTTCCGAGAGTTCAGCTATGATGTTCATCTTGGTTTTCCTTCATGTTGAAGAATCTCTTTTCATCCGTTACACGTTACAGGTTTGATTGGCTAACAAACGCTTCCAATGAGAACCTTTTGCAAGATGTAACACGTAACGGGTAACGCTGGGAATTTTTATTGTCCTCTCAACCCGATCCCGAAGTATGTTCTTTGCGGGCCATCGTCGCCTCCCCAACGGTGCGTCTTCACCGTCACAGAATGGCTTCTCTTCAGTTGCACTGCAAAATCTTTTCTCAACAACGGCTCAATCCCGCTCTCGGCGCAAAAGACCTCGTAGGCCGTCCATAGGTCGCTACCCTTGCACTTTGTTTCCACCCCTTGAACACACTCTGACTCAACGAACTGCCCGACCGTGTTGTGCTCTTGTTTGTAGTTCTCCAAGGCCCTCAGAGCATCAGGACTTTCAGTGAAGCGTTTGTTTTCAACCAGTCGCTTTAGCCCTTCGAACGCCCAGAGGAAGATCCCTGGCAGCTCCCCTTGCAGCGTGTCCGCCAAGCGCCTGTCCTGTTCTTCCTCTGTGAATGTCCGGGTAAACGGCACAATCACCACACGTCGGAAAAATCCCTTTGATAGGTCTTTCGTTTCAGGCAGCGTGTTCATGGCAAATATGAATCTGCAGAATGGTGTAAACTCGAATTGAGGCTTAAACTTCTCCTGCGCGTCTACCGTGTCTCCTCCCACAATCGTCTTGACAAGGTCTTCGTTTCCATAGAAACGCTTCGGAAAGTCCCCTTGAACGGCAACCAGCTTATTGTACATAGCAGCCCGAACGAATGGGTTCTGGAGATTGCGGATGTCGAGACAAGTCCGATTGCTCTTGTCTATCAGTGCTTCCAGCATCTTGATTGCAACGCCTTTGCCATTCGCCCCCTCACCGATAAACCAGAACATCTTCTGCATCCCCGTATCCGGGATCAGTACGTACCCGAAGATTTCTTGCAGCAGCATCCTGAGCGACTCGTTTCCCCGAAACACCTCGTCGAGGAACTTCAGCCATCGCAAATAGGGCGCATTCCAATGGAAGTCAAACGGGAATTGAATCGTGCTCAACTGATCCCGTGAGTGTGGTTCGAGGGAGTCCGTCCTCAAATTCAACATGCCATTGCGGAAGTTGAACAGCATCCGGTCGGCGTTCAGATCGCTTTCTTCAACCTGACATTCCAGTGAGACAAGGTATTTGATCGACTCGATCAAGCTCCGTGTCGCCTTCGTTCCACATCGCTTCTTGATCTCCCGTTCGACGAATCGCCTGCCATCCTTACGCCATATTCCATTGCCGTAGGTGTAGAAGCTGCCACCCACAAAGATTAGGTCGTGTTCTTCAAGAATCTCATTGGCTATCCTTGCCTGTGAGAATCGAGAAACGCTTTCTTCATCAGGGGCATTATCTTTGGTTTCATACTCTGTTGCTCGGGAGAGGGTCGCCCTGAATTCTTCGACGGTCCCGCCAAACCGGAAGAAATCCGTAACATCCTTCTGATCTTTTTCGGCTCCATTGTTCTCAGGGAACAGGTCTGCGACCCGAATTGTCTTTGCAACGCCCCGGAGCCTCTCGGCCACTTTTATTGTACCTTTGCGTCCTGCATCGTCAGAATCAAACACAAGGGTAGCGTCCATGTCTTGCAGTCGGTCACTCCACGAGGATTTCCATGTACCCGCCCCAGAAGTGCCGGTTACCGCGTCGAAACCATTTTGTCGCAAGAGCAGACAGTCAAGCTCCCCTTCACAGACAATGACAGACTCAAGGTCTTTCACAAGATCGGCACAATAGAGCGTGGCTGGTCCGTAGTTACGAAAGTCCTTCTTCCCGTCTCTCATCCTCCAACCATGGCCCACGAAGTACATCCTCTTCAGCGAAATGATCTGATCATCCTGAAATGAGAGAGGAACAGTGACAGCGTGCAGCTTCTCGTCATGCCCAATGAGATACTGCTTCAACGTTTCATCCGTCAATCCCCGTTTATTCAGGAATGCTCGCGCAGCCGTCCCGGAGTCTTCAAACAATGCAACACTCCAACGAACGGCATCAGCTTTAGTGCCATGCGATTGTACCTTCTTCATCGAGGGTCTCCCTGCGTTTGCATGGGGAGTACCGGTAAGGCCAGCTTTTCGTGCAACATTCTCAATCGCAGTAGCGAAGTCGCAACGTGACATCCGCTGCTCAAAAGCGAAGACATCGCCCGCATCTCCTGTTCCATGATCACACCACAACCCGGACTCAGCATTGAAAGAAAAGGAAGGATGATTCTCTTCCCGAAATGGTGAACACACGGTAATCTCAGTACGTCCGTTTCTCGCTTGAGGAAAATATTGAGCAAAGTACTCGCGCATGTCTAACCGATTCAGTACTTCTTGCTTGTCGATCATTGCTTCTCCTGTGCGCCCTGCATACGTTCATCCCTTTCCTGTTCGTACTCCCGGCGCCACCAGCCGAAGAGGAGGGAAGCAACGGTTTCGACCTCGGCCTCGGTCATTTCCCTTGCCTCTTGGACATCTATCTGTAGCTCTTTCTTCTCTTCCATCTTTCAGGGTATAAAAAGCGAAAGCCGTGTCAACGTAAACTCGTTTGTGTTATCATTCGAGCGTCAACACGGCTGTAAAAAAACCGTCTATCGCCGAGTTCAGTACTCGTATGATGACGGTTTCAATGTAAACTCATTCCACGTAGCGACTACGTGGTATTCTCAAGAAAATTCAATCGTACTTGTTTTTCCACCTGTTATATCTCCCCTCAATGGCCTTCGATGTTAGGCCGTGCCCCAATTGTGTCTTTGAGACTGCAGACACATGGTTGAAGGCCTCATGACGCGACCCCTTCCCAGAGTCGTAAAACTTATTGACCATACTAACGATGCTTTGGTTCAGCTGCTCAGATTGGTTGGGAGTGAGTTTTAGTCGTTTTCTTTTTCCTTCTTCCGGTTCCTTTTCGCTACCATCAGGAGCGTTCGCAGCAAGGAATTGATCCAAGATTTCATCCAGTGGACGAAGCAACCGAAGCTGTCGTTTATCGTCAATGGCCACGTTTTCTAACAGAGGCACGAAGATCGACTGCTTGTTACTCAGTCGTTTCTCAGCATTTGCGGAGCAAAGGTCGCGTGTGGGGGATAAGAGGATGAACGGCGTGTCGTTTCTTGCCAGGAGACCATCGAGCACCTCATTGAAATCGTCGGGCTCAATCTGGATTGTCAGATAGACCGGAAACCGAAATCCTGCAAGCGGTGAATAGAAACCGATGCGAGTCGTTCCTCGAAGTTCCTCCTCAGCGTAAGTTTCTTTTGTTAGGCCGAAGGTCTTAACAAGCGCAGCGTCGAGCGCAGGGTGATTCAACTCATAGACTACGATATCCAAACGCTTCACGCTGAAGGTTTCGCAACCCCGTCCACACCGGCAAACGGCGACAATGTCCTCGTGGTCGTGGATGACAATGTCATGTTCACATCCACATCCGTTAGCTACCGTGCAAGGATACGATGAGGCGAGTTTGCCGTTAGGGCGGAGGAAAGACTTGCCGAATCCATAGTCGGTTCCGAACTGAGCCTTCCATTCCGTATCCACCGTAGTCCAGCCCGAAACAGCTTCGAGTGCATACCAAAAGCCAGTTGGGCTACTTATCATCCTCTTCATCCTTGGCAATCACAAACCCTCGTTTAGTCAGCCACTCTTCCACAACGGCTGCATCGCTGTCCCTGGTGTACTGAGCAATGTTCGATGGACGGATAGTCACAGTGCGGGGAGTTTGGGAATCAGTGAACTTCACCTGAAAGCAGGCCCGGAGGATACGAGCCTTCTTCGGCATCTCGCGCTTCGTTGCGGCGTATGCTGCAAACACGTTGTTGGCCTTGCGTATCTCTATTTCGCTTTCGGCGCCACCCCATAGGAATTGGATCTCCTTTAGACGTACCCATTCCATGCCCACCACATCCGTGCAAACGATGCAAGCTTCTCCGTCATCCCGTAGCGGTTCAAGTGTGTACTTACCGGTGCCGGGGAAGAAGTTCTCATTGCCGAACATGTGCAGTCCGAACTGACGCCGATAGAGTTCTTTTTCTGCTTTGCTGCACGAGTGCATTCGAATTTCGCCAATGTCCGCTTCATACACCAGTACGTCATACTTCTCGGGGCGGTAGAACACGCTCGATGTTTCTCCTGCGTTGATGCTCCCCTCGCGCCTTAATGGATCGCCATGGCGCACCAGAAACCAAACAGCGTCTTGCTTGGGATAAGCAAACACCCGCGAACCCCTTCCTCGCTTCTTCTTTTCGAACCAATCGTCCAGATCCTTCTCAATGGCTGTCAACATTTTCACTGTCGGCTTCTTCAACTTGGGGATTAGATCAGCTTCCGTCTGGAAATACTCGAACGACCGGGGCTTCACGAGGTACTGCTCGGCGTGTTTGCGTTCAAGAAGGTCCCTGTCTTTCAGATAGACCTGGACAGCGACATCTGCGGGGGTGGGGTCGGGATTTCCATCGAGAGAAATATGGTTTTTCTCCGCCTCTTCGAGAAGCACGTCCATCGCGCCCTGTGTGGACATCTCATGTACGTAATAGAGAGAGTTGAGCAATTCCGGTGGCGTGTGCGTTTCCGGACTCATGAGAACATCGACGAGTTGCTCGTAATTGAGATCAGCCGGATCAGATGATGACGGCAACACCAACCCTCGGCCCTCAAAGTAGGGTTTGTGGGGGTTCAACAAAGCAAGTAGATGTTCAATCCCGATGGCCTTGAGGCTGTCGGCATGGGCAAAGCGTCTAAGGTCGTATGTGGCCATTTGGTATTCCTTAGTTGGTCCTAACGGCAAGGCCGTCTCGCATGTCTTCGAATCCGATATCGTTAGAGCGGGAAGATGATTGCGAACGGTTACACCATTCAATGGATCTTAATAATCTCACTCTTCGGGCGCTGCATCATGCTCAGAGAATATCCGATCAATAGCGTCCTTGCCAAAGTGGTCTTCCAGCAGCTTGCGGAATTTGTCGTCCTTGAAGGTTTGGTAGGTCACGTCCTTGAATGCATGAAAGACGCGCGGATTGAAGTTTGTGTTGACTCGCTTCACCTCGGCACGTATCTCCTCCTGAAAGAGCCGTTTGATATCGGCATCAGTCGGTGTCTCGTTCATGTATCGTGAACGCCAGTGTTCAGGTGGATTCGCTTTCAACGTGTCCTTCAAAGCAGCAAGTAGTTCTGCTACAATTTCGTCGGTACGCTGTTTGATCACCTTTTGGACTGCCTCTTTGTATGCTTCCATCCGGGCTTCGAGCACAATAAGCTGCTTCTCAAACTCCGTCACATCCTTCCTCAAGATGATCAACCCGTAGTCGCCAGCTTCCAAAATGAATCGGTCTTTAATCCGCTTACGCTCATCATCAACGCTGCGCGGGCCAAACTTCTCTTTGGGTTTGTTTGGATCGGGTTTCCCGTCACTATCAAAGGCCTCTATCTCGACATTCAGGGAATCGGTCTCAGCAAAAAGATGGTAGCGATTTCGTAGCCGGCGGCCTACATCGGCATTCACCACTCCGAACAGCGTAGAATCGAGCGCCAACGACCGGCTGGTCAATTTGTAGTCCTCAATTCGCAACTCGACGTAATGCAGCATGGAGTTGAACACACGCTCGACGCGAGCTACGTTGAACTTCTTGGCAGGGCGTTCCTGTAAATCGCGCTTGACCTCACCTACCATTTCTTCGTCAACCGCCTCGTTGCCAATCTCTAATTTCGCTTGCTCGTTTTCACCAACACCAAATGCGTCCGCAAGGGCTTCAGGCAACTGTGCTTCCAAGAGAACAGCGTTGGGTTTGTTCAATGTTTGTGAACCCCCTTCGATAAGCAGTGGCGTTGGGCTGTAGATGAGCGTTGTGTCATCCGCAATAAGAAGCCCGATACGGATACCGGGATGATGATTGAGCGTGAGGTTATGCTTGGCGGCAGCAGATTGCAGAAGTTCCAGTCCACTCAGACTGCCGTAACCAAGACGGCAAACCTCCGAATCCACGTCAATGACCAAGTGGATACTTTGGGAGGGGACGGCTTCCATTGCGAACGTCAAGGCTTCAGCGACCATTTTTCTCACTCCCGGCGCGATGAACACCAAGCGTTGACGAGCATTGCCGATTAGTATGGTGAGTGTTTCATCATCGGCGTGGATAAACGTCTTTTCTTTTTCTGTCACTTCATCAAGCCTTCCTTTTTAGAGACCCTATCACTCCTCCTCCTGCACCGCAACCGTCCAAATCTGCTTCAGCGGAAGCTCGGCTTTCAAGTCCTCATCCAGTTTATGGTAATGAGCGAAGAGCTTCTCCAGAAGTTCCTTTTGTGTCCAGAGTCTTAGACTGAAGAAACTGGGTGATACATCTTTGTACACATTCTGCTTGAAGCCACCCCACGATACAAACAACGCCTCTTGAGCCTGAAACTTCTTCATGGCGCCCAAGAGTTGATCGATTTCTGGTCTGCCAACCGGACTGTCCTGTGACTTCACTTGAACGCACAATCGGGGTGAACCAAACCCAAGGGGACCTGCACCCGCAAGTATATCAACTCCTCCATCTGGTCCCTCAGGGCTTCGGTGGGTCGTATAGCCGTCTGCTCTTAATACAGCATCCACAAGCGCGGCCAAGCCGTGCCCTTTAAGTTTGGCCGTAATGAGCTGGGCTATTTGGTCGCGGGCAAGCTCCTCCAGATCGAGGTTACCATCTGATTCGTCCTTCGCTATAGGTGCGGACACAACCTTTCCTTCAAGAGCGGAAATGAACTCTCCGCCGTAATTCTTCACTTGGAAGAAACTCATTGCAGATCCGATCTCATACAGAGCTGCCTGCGGAAAGCGAGTTCTCGGAAATGACTTCAGCCACTTTACCGGCCTGACATGCGGATACCCTTTCTCCGTGCTCGGATCATATTTGTATTCACCTTCGACGCGACCAATGTGTACCTGGCGATCTTCCTTTGATGCATACACAACATGATCACCTACCTTCATTTCGTGTACAAACCTGTAAAGCTGACCCGCGTTGTTCGGTATAGCCCCAGCCTTTTTGTTCGGAAATGTCTTGAAGACTGCTTCCTTAAATGCTTCTCGATCTCCTTTGATTTTGGAGAGATCACCCATTTCAGCCCAGCCAAGTGCGATGACATTGCGTTCGATAAAGAGAGTGTGGGCATCCCCTGTCTTGCCCGCGTGAATTCCCCAGACAATACCATTTCCTTTCATATCTCTTCTCCAATGGTCATGAATCAAAAGTTCGGATAGTCTTTACACTACTGGCAAATGTGCGCTTATGGGATGGAGTCACCGTTCAATATCGATATTGAGTATGGGGCGCATAAGCCCGACCGCCAGATCCTCAAGATAGAATCTATTGGCAGCCTGCCGATCACCGTCGAGGACGACATACGAAAAGCCGACGTTCTGAAGTATGAGAGATCGAGTATCGGGTTCTGTTGGAAACAGGTGTTCCACCCCAGCTCGTAGCTGGCAGGAGGTAGTAGGTCTTTGTTGGCGTCGGGTGCTCCTGCCAAGTGGAAGCATCCGTTTTTGAGATAGCCTCAGATGCTGGCCAACTCTCTTTGAGATATCTGAGGCGTTCTTTCCAACATACAACGGTATGGGAAGTTTCGTTGATAGCCCAAGCCAGTCATCATCTATACACAGATGAACAGACCTACCACCGGGACCGACCAACTCCAAATCACGATTGCACTCTTCACCTGAAAGCAAACCAAAATCCCCAGTCCACCAAAACGCATAGACGCCACCTTGTTTGGGAAGACACCCGCCTTTGAGTTGGTTTCGTCCTGGCTCGACCGTCTCGCTGATTCGACTGTGTCTGATACGACACAACTCTTCAAACCATCGACCTATTGCTCCTCCGTTGACAGAGGCTTTTGTCAATGTCGACTCGACATGCGTTAACGTATTCAATCTGTGTAATAAGAGTGCTGTCGGAGCGAAACTGCTCCGTCATTTTCCTTCTTATGTCTCACTCGTTCTTTTGGTCGAGGCTGGGGTAACTGCACACCCGCCGCACCATTATGGTTCATGCCTCGTCAAAGATATTGTGGCCACCTGGCTTCTAATGGTAGGCAAGCATGACAAGTATTGCTGCAAGACAGAAGTCCGAAGCTAACTGAATGTACGACGTGATCTTTGTTGTGCGTGTGACGAAGTTTTGCGGCAATGTGCGCGCATGACTTACCATTCGAGTGCTAGTCAGTTCGATTCTCCTTGGTAGATAAGTAATCAGGATTGGAATAGCTCGCATAATGCTGAACCCTAAGACGCTGAGCATGACCACTAGTTCGATGGTTGATGGGGAGGTCTCTCCACGGTACATGGCGAGAAAAAGCACATAAAACAGCACACCCTTGAGGGCCGCATAAATGCTTCTGCTCAGTTTTGATAGAACGAAAAAGGCCCGTCGTTGAGGCAAGAGAATACCAGATGCAACTACCTTTTCCAATCCGAATGCATGCAAGCGGCAGGCATCAGTTAGCAGAATGCGAACATAGAACACCAAAACAAACCACAGCGGAATTAAGCCGGCAGTAACGAAGTGCTGAAGGAATATGAACTCAACGAATCTGTCGGCAGCAATATCAATAAAGCTTCCGACCAGCGATTGGCAACCTAACCGACGAGCAAGAACACCATCAACCGCATCCAGGACGAATACTAATAACACTCCAATGAACGCAACAAACGGGATAGCTGTTGTCCAATCCGAAATACTTGCAACGAGCAATGCTGCTAGCAGAACTCTTGCAATTGAAACCGCAGATGGAACATATCCTAGGATACCGCCACGTGCCAGCCTAAGCTGATTTGGTAGGTCGGATCTCATAGAGTCCTCGGAATTAGTAGACATACTATGAAAGCAATCCATGACACAAAACAGATGATCGCGTACAGATTCCATAGGAACCTGCGGCTCTCCTCTGGAATTACTAGTGATTCCGAAGCAACCTCTTTAAAAAAAATGTCCGGCAGGATAGATACCGCCTTCTGTCTTCGGTCCTCACGAGGCGCACTTCCAATGCGCTTACTCAACCACTTGTAAAAAGACCCCGGGAAGAAATCTACCCCCGTGATCCGAACAAGCACATCCGCCCAGCTATCAATTTCGGCTGGAGATAATTTCACCTGTAGATTTGCCTTTAGTATCACCTTATAGTGCTCGCGTGTCCGCTTTGCTTGAAATCGTATCACAGCAGATTGGGCCATGACTAGCAACGCTGCAAATGTAGCGAGACCCACAATCCAGCCCATCCATGGATGACGTTCTCCGATCAACTCACTTGTGCGTATGCATTGGCCCGCAAAAGCAAAGAATGTGAGGTTGAGAAGGAACGGATCAGGATCAGATTCAGCATACGTCCGTACAATCCAAGCGAACAATGCAATGAGGAGTACCGCCGCCACGAGTCCGCCCGTATCAATAAATGTTATCATTGAGGGATCCCTAAGAATTGTTGGTACATCTAGTGAGAGCGCGTAATAACCAGAATATGCAATTGCCAAATGTCGCACTGTCTTTCCAAGTAGAACGGGGACGAAATACTTCAAAAATCCAATCCGTAGCGTACCCGCCATCGCTGAAGCCGGATCGAAAAACGGATTCGGAATCGCTGCCAAGAGAAATAACGGAATGAATGAGCGTTCACGAGATATCCTGAGATACTTCCAGTTGGCAATGCGTTGGATCTTTGCCTCGACCGCGGGGGTCTGTGCTGCCCGAAAGAAGTATCCAAACGCATACCCAGCTAACTCGCCAATCGCGCCTCCAATTCCAGAGGAGAGTCCAACCAACAATGGATCCAACCTACTCGCAACAAAAAAGGTCGCGATCTGCGATGGCCCTGCAACTGGGGCAACCCCGTTGACAAGACTCAGGAAAAAGAGCCCTGTGTAACCAAGAGATGCCAACCACTCAATCGGAATAATTCCTTCCCATAACGCGACAGCAACACCAACCATGAGGGCGAAGAGGACAACAGTTATGGAACCAGAGATATACCTGTTCTTCATAGAGCGCCCGGTCGAATTGATTGATTGGTGAAGAACCGACGGATGAATCTGTATACTACCCTCTCAAGAAACCGAGGTATCTTAACCGAAAGGTATGGATCCGCTTTCGCGTTTATCGGATCCACAAGAACAGTGGTGAGTCCAGCATTCCTTGCACCCAAGACATCGGTAAGCACTCGATCACCAACCATTGCAACACGGTTTCGGGGAATGGCGAGAAGGTTCACGGCGACGTTAAACGCATCAAGGCCTGGCTTTCTCTTTGCGATTATTGAAACGGGGATTGCTGTTTGATTCTCGATGTCTTTCAGTCTTCCGAGTCGTGATTCTCGATAGTTTGACAGGAAGCAGCACTTGTACTTCTTGCGAAGAGAGAGGAGGGCGTTCTTAAATCGATCATCAAGGATCACTAGGTCGCTGGAAACAACCGTTTGATCAACATCGAATATCAGGCCCTCGATGTGTGACGGTAGGATCCCTTCGAGTTCAAGAATAGAGGATACCTCGAAACTTGGCCTCCAGAGATTAGGTCTAAGGGCAAGCTGTATATTCCTGAAAAAGTCAAGGTTGAAATGGCGCATGTTTCAATCCTTCACTTTGGGGGGGCAACAAATGGTGGACAGACGGCATACGGGCCAAGGTCAAGTTCAGGATCGTAAGCGAGGAGTTCAGGGCACCGATTCGGGCACAACGTACAGGAATTACGAGAAAGATTCAACTTATTGGTCACAGTTGTATCCCCGTTGCCACGGAGAGTTCCCGCATCGTTATGATTGCTCTTTCCAGCTCATCAGAAAATTGAGGGGTTTCTATATCATAGTGAGACTGAGGGTCCAAGATTCTTTCTTTGAATTCCCTGAGTTTTTGCAAGAGATTTACGTCCATTCCTGCTGCTGTTCCTTTCTCAATGGCTTTCATGATCTGGCTTACCAAATCTAAGGCTGAAAAGTCTTTAGCGAGTCGCTCTCGTTTGGTCAGATAGGCTTTACAGAACTTTTCGACAGCATGGCGTAACATGTTTGCCGAAGGAGCAAGATAGTGCGACCTAAACAACTCATCGGCCTTGTTCACCATCCCCTCATCCTTGATTAATTCCGGAAACAATTTAACTTGACCATTGCTCTTGGACTCAAACATCTGATATCTCGTCCAGTTCGCTTGCCCCTTCTTTTGAATCTTGTCGTTGATCATTTCATACAGAAATTTGTCATGAGTGAGAACGAGTAGTTGGTAGTTGGGGGCAATCTTGTCCAAGATATAGTCAAGGGCGACTTCCCGGTTCTTCATATCAAGACTGATCATGAAGTCATCGAGGATCGCCATCTTCAGCTTTGAGTCTTGCAATCGTTTCTTAAGGATGGCAAAGCGGATTGCAAGCCCGATTGCTGACAACCTCGCCTCGTTGAGGAACGAGTGGGCCTTCGCAACACCTGGTTGTCCGATGAAGTCGGGAAGTTCAAGTTTGATTCCGTATTGCGGGTGGTGGAACTGCAGCGACGTCAACTTTAGACCCTGTTGAGTGAAGAGATCCAACTTGAAGGTGAGTAGATACTTGAACTCGTCTCGAAGAATCGGGTTGGCTTCTGTGTTTATATATGTCAGCAACTGGTTGAGTTCACGCCAGAAACTATAAATAATGTTGAAGTACGTTCTTGACTCAACCTCTTTTCGGAGTGGATAGCGCTTCTTTCCACTTACCGTTACACCTGTTTTCGGTGGACCCTTCTTGACAAAATCCCATATCTCCTTTGCGTTCTCAGTTTCTTTCTCCGTATCGGGGGTTCCATCCGTTTTCTTCAACCAGTATTTCACAGGTGCAAACTTCACATAAGGAAGTATCTCTCGCTCAAAATAGGGAAAGAGATCGATGTTGTCGCTGTGGGCAAAGTTGTGTAGCCGAAACAGCATCTTGTAGTTCAGAAACTCTGTAGCATAGTTTGCGTTCCTTGCATCATCGTTCGTGTTAACAGCCGTGTCTGCGAACGAGACCTTGATGATCGTGCCGTCTTGTAGTTCCAGCTTGATTTCGCTGTTAACCCAATCTGCGTTGCCAGGAACGAGGAAAATATTGGTGAGCTTCTGGGGATTCGTTAGATCAGGATTGAAGTATTTCTTGATTTCGTTTTCGTCCTGCTTGTTGGCACATTCAAGCAGGGTGTACAATGCCCAATACAATGAGCTCTTTCCGGATCCGTTCTCGCCATACAGCAACAAGTGATTGCTATCCAGTTTCAACTCCTCAGGCTTGCTGAAGAATTTGAAGTTCTGAATGGTAATTGTTTTGATGTTGCTACGAGGGACTGGCATGTCAGTGTGTGCTGCTGTTGATCCTGCGGATGATGTCGGGACTCTTTATGTTCGAGGCGATGATTCTGTTACGGATTTTGTTGTCCTGTTGCTGAAGCCAATTGTACGCGTTACCGATTATGGACTTCTTCTCTTCCTCACTCCTGACGGCGCTGATGTCTCTGAAGGTGCTTTCAGTATCGACGAACTTGAGGACATCAATCTCTTCCTGCTTCATGTGCTCGCCAAAGTACAGTTCGTACACCATCATGTTCAGTAGGTCCTCAAAGACTGGTGCCAGTTTGCTGTTCTCGGCATAGGGATTAACGTCCGGCTTGTTTGGATCGTACAAGTAGACCAAATAATCGACAATCACATCAAAGAACCTCTCTTTCTCCTTAGCGATTCTCTTGACGGGTATCTTGTCGAAGAAAACCTTCCTCAGTTCTCTGGTGCCTCCTTGTAGCTCCGGGAAGTTGTCACTAAAACAAAATCTAAAGAGTCTTGAATTCAAAAATGCACAAAGATACTTTAGGCTTTCACCAACCATTATGAATGACTTGTCGTTCGAATAGAAGTGAGTATCTTCATCATAGGAAAAGCCCATGTACTTTGTCATGTTCGGATAAATGATCTTCGGTCTTTCAAAGTCACTCCAGTAATTTGCTCCCCATCTTTGGAGTGCATACCATTCATATCGGATACCTACCTCGGCTGCATTCCTATCAAGCAATTCACTCTTGTATTTCTTGAGGTGATCAAAAGCCGCTCGGTATTGCCCTGCAAAAAGCTTCTCTGCTTCCTTGGATGGCCCAGATATCCCCGGTTGATCCTGCAATGGAAAATGCCATGGTATGAATAGCAGCCAATAGTCTTGGTAATCGGGATAGAACTTAATTATGTCCTTGCCTCGGAGAAGTGGCTTCAGGATATCTGCAGTCTTTGAATCCTGTTCAAGAAGACTCATCCTAGTCTTCCCGTTGAGGACAAAGGCCTGATTCAACCCAGTCTTTAGACCATAGTTGATCTCAATCTTCCAGTCCTTTAACGGGACACCCTGCTTCTCCACGTTCCATTTGATGTCGAACGACGACCTTTCAGTAACAATCCACGTATTGTTGTTAAGGTCATTGAGCTCAATCCTGTTCATTGCAAAATACGCCTGTAGTGAGCTCCCTTTTCGATAGTCTAGGTTTATCCTGCACGCGTCCAGTCTGTACTCGCTTCTCTCTCTGCTGAAGAGCAGAATGGATGTGTCAACGGTCGCTGTTTCGAAAACTTGGACATTCCCAAAGTCTATCAAGAGTTTGGAGTTCACTTTTTCGGTTAAGTACTTTCTAAGTGCTCTACCGTAATCAGCTCTCATCCATTTATTGGACGTTATGAAACACAAATGTCCACCTTGCCGAATGAGCTTACTACCTTGTTCGAAGAACAAGCAGTACAAATCACCCATACGAGTGAAGGTTTCATATCCTACCGCCTCAAGCACATCGGTTTCGTCTCCCATTTTTTGCAGCTGACGGTACGGTGGGTTGCCAATGACAATGTCAAAGCCCCCCCGATCAAACACATGCTTGAACCAAAGGTGCCAGAGGAAGTAGGGTTTGTCGTCGCTCTCTTGCAGATCATGCAAATGCGCGATGATGTCATTGAGCCGCTCCAATTCCTTCTGTTTCTCTGCCAGTTCTCTTTTTAACTTGTCAATGTTCCTTTCTTTCTTCCGCTTGATGCCGTCAGGATCCTTTGCTTGAATCTTGTTGGCCGCAATCTGTTCTCGTTTCTCCTTGATCTGTCCTTCAACCTTTGTCTTTTGCAAATAGAACTTCGCTCGAAGGTTCTCTTCCACAATCTTGTTGATCTCATCCTTGATGGCCTGTTTGTCACGAAATCGCCTGAGGGGCCTTTCATCAAAATCAAAATATGCATTGATGAGAGTATTAAGGGTCTTCTTGCTGTGCAGGTCGAACAGGAGCACCTGCGGCTCCTGCACCCGAAACTCGCCCCCAAATTCAAACTGCTGGGACTTGGCAGCAATAAATGACGCTTCTTCCTTCTCATCAGATAGACTACTCAGGTCCACTCCCTCGTAACTTTCAAGCAACACATCTCCTTGCATGATCTTGTAGTCGAGGTTCGGCAAGGGTCTTGGCTCATCTTCGTCAACGACCAGCGCAAGCCAGAAACGGAGCCGGGCAATGTCCACCGCACCGCTGTCGATGTCTACACCATAAATGCTGTTCTGGATGATCGCCTTTTTGGCCTTTGCCCGGTCGAGGCTCAAGTGGACTGCGGTCTTTGCCTTAAGTATTTCTTGCAACAATCCCATTGGAAACGCCCCCGAGCCGATTGCAGGATCGCAGACCTTAATGTCGTCCAGCAGCTCCTCAATACGTTGTGCGTTCTTGACAATGAAGTTGTTCTTATCCTTTTGCTCCCCAATCCTACCGTAGCGAATGAAGTCCTCAATGGCCTCATGCTTTCCCACGTATGCCTGAAGATACTGGATCAAGCTCTCCTGGCACATGTACCGAACAATCTCTTTGGGTGTATAGAATGCACCCTTCTCGCGGTTCTCCTCCAAAAGGTTCTCGAAGATATGCCCGAGCATTTCCGGATCAATGCCAACCTCGTTGTCGTCGGGATCATTTTCATCGATGGTGAAATTGTACTGGTCGAAGAACTCGAATAGCTCCTTGAAGTAGTCGGAGGGAAAATCAATCTTTCTTGCCGCGGGCATGTCGTCATCAAAGAGTCCACCGTTGAGATAGGGAACGCGTGAGCGGGTGACAGAGAAGATGTCGTTCTTTCGCTTCGTGTTGAGGGTTTCAAAGAATAACTCTGTGAGACACCTGCTGTAGAAGTTTTTCTTTGACTCGAACTGCAAGAAGAGATTCTGCATGAACTCCGGATCGCCACCGGCCCACTTGTCACTATTGGAGGGGACGCCGAGCCAACCCTTCTTCTGGAGGAAATGCAGGAACACAATCCGGCCAAGGAGCTTCTTGGCAAAGTCCCTGATCGGCTTTTCGAGCTCGATATTCTTCTCCTTGTCCTTGGATCGTTCCACTTTGAACACAGTGGTTCGATAGCTTTCCTTGGCCAGGTACTCGCTGAAGATCTTGTAATGCTTCTTGTATTTCTCAAAGAACTCCTTGTTCAGCTTCTCGACTGAGAATGCCTCGATAACGTCTTCAAGAACCATTGGCTCCGTTTGCTTCCGAAGTTCCAAGAGTCTTCTCGCAGCTGTAGTGCAGGCTTCATTCTTTCCAAGCACGTACGTATAGCGCTTGGGGTGAGTTTGTGTCCTGACCAGTTCACCGGACTCGCCAAGCTGCGCCTGCTTTGCGACGAATGTCAGCCGGTAGTCTTCCTTTCCCTTTGCATGATAGAAGACCAAGGCACCATGAATGATCGCCTGATCGATGTATGTTGTAGCTATGTTCCTTAGCTCAACACGGTTGCGGAGGATGTCCACCTTTGCCGTTAGCTCGACTTCAAAGATGGCAAGACTCTTCTGGTCATCCAGTTTCACCGTACCCATTTGCCGAAGCAGCTTCACCTTGTCCTTTGTGGTAGGAATCTCTGATGGAACGGCGAGGTATTCGACCCTAGGAAAGAGGAAATCGAGGATGGATTTCCACTCATCCCATTTGTACGGTTGCCTGAGCTTTTGTTTGAGTTCAGTGTCGATCATGTATCACGAAGAGGTCAGATTGAGTACGATTCGGAGATGATAATCTCGGGAATGAATCCCGGATCGTTTTGCTGGGAAACAACCATCTTGGTTTCCGGAGTTTCCTCAAGCGTGTGGAGAGGGTACGAATTCAGAATCTTCATAATCTTTTCCAAGAGGACGACGTGTTTCACCGGAGCCGATTTGGCTGAGCGCTGCAGCTTGTTGATATCCCTTTGAAGATTCTGGTAGGTACCGAGCTTAATTGCTTGCTTGGCTAAAGCAATTCTCGCCTTCTCTTCGTTGGAGGCAATCTGCAAATTCACAAAGGCGTCAAGATATGCAAGGGCTTTCTTTTCGTTAGGTCCCTGGGTTGGATCGACTTTTTTCCTGAGGGCGCTTTCCTCCATGATCTTCTTTCCAAACGACTCCACAGCGCTTCTCACATGGTCGTGATGGTGGTCGTGCAAAGGGAGAGCCTTTTCGTCCACCTTTGCTTCGAACTGCTTCACCGCTTCCACAAAAGTAAGCTCATCGAGCGTACCATCCTGCTTGCAGAAATAAAATGCATCCCGTTTTTTGTTCCTGATAAATGAGATGGTGGTATCCTTAAGGACCTTGTTCTTACGACCAGCCCTTGCGCGTAGTGGCATGTTCTTGTAGGTCTTGAACAGTTCAGGATTGTCCTCCCTGAACTTGCGTAGTTTCATCAGATAGACCAGGCGCTCATCGCGCTCTTCTTCTTCAACGCTACGATCAAAGAGACCAAACGTGCCGGGCTCCTCGTCCATCGAATAGATCTGGCTGTCTTCGCCAAGCGCAGAATGAAATGCCTGAAGCTTCATGATTGAGATCTTATGAAGCTCAATATCATTCTCAACCCTTGCCGTTGGGAAGAAGTTGTAAACGTAAATCGTCCCGGCGACAGAGCCAATGCGGTTGACCCTGCCTATGCGCTGCATCAGTTTTGTGGAATTCCAGGGAGTGTCATAATTGACCACGATGTTTGATCGGTTCAGATTGATGCCTTCAGCAAGAACCTCAGTCGAAATCAGAATATTGCATTCAGACTTCTGCTCAACCAATGGAATATTAGCGTCAAAGTTCGCTCTGACAATCGGCATACGCTCTTCGCGGGTGCTACTGTCAACTGTAACGATCCTGGTAAAGCCTTTCTTTCTCAGCTCACCCTCAAGGTACTCTGCTGTTTCCTTGGATTCCGAAAACACAACCAGCCTTTGGTCACGATTGATGTTCTTGCTTCTTTCTACTACATCCATCTGTTCATATCGATGAAGTCACTCTCATCTCTCACACTGTGTCAATGCTGAATCAGAAGAGGGTGTGACTGATGATGAGTCGTTTCTTGATGCACAACCAAATAGTGTGTGCTGGAAGGATCAGTCAGTGCAGGTGGAACTTGCACCATATGCGATTGCGTATCTGATTGCATTCACTCTTTCCTTTCCTCTTTTTATTGCAGTAGTCCTCCTTCGACCAACAAGCAGAAGAACGGCTCGGGAAGATCAGCTCCTTCGCGCAATGGGGACCCGTCTCAAGCGTCAAATGAACAATCAAGACCATTATGAGTTCAGAAAGAGATGAGATCATTGTATTAACGTCTATTAACGTCTATTGCACATTCCCCAAGTCCTCCATTGTTATTCTCTTTAGAAAGCTGTTTCTTGTAGCTTCCATTTTGTTATCTCAACAGAACCCTATCTTCCAACTGTGCATGGTACTGTTGGTGATATTTGTGGCATTCACTTCGCACATCAGACACAGATCGTACATGAGCATGAGCGAGAGAGAATCTGTTCTCAAGGATTGCGAAGCAGAGACCGCGGAACTGATGCGGCGATTGAGATGCAAGAGACGCTCGAATGCATACCTCACGAATGTCCAACGTCTCGAATCGGAAGACATCAAAAAGAGAAATAAAGAGAGAGCGACGAACACTGCAAAACATTTCTGGAAGTACAACACTGTTGAGAGATATCTGTTAGGATGCGCAATCATCATCATTCTGAGCGGAATAATGTTTGAGAGCGCTTTTCTAGATGTTGGGAGTGTGGAATATGAGGCACTGACTAATGTGACACTGGGAGTCATCACAATCAGTCTCGTCTACTATGGGATCGTTCTGTTCTCGAAGCTTCTTCCAATCTTGTTTCCAACTTTTAACTTCACCTTCCTCCAGAAGAACGACAGTGTTGACGCAGAAGAAATTGATGATGAGGGTGATGGCGCTGAAGCAAACCCCTCTGCTCACTCCGGAGACATCTCAATGAACGGGAACAGCTCAGTTGAGAGAGTTCTTCCATCTGGTTTCAACAATCGCCGAATATGTTGAACAATCGCTGAATTCTCATCACTGCATGACGTCAGATTCATAAGCACTATTAAATCAAACA
>JANNSJ010000071.1:0-49556 GCA_031402435.1 Bacteroidota bacterium
ACATCACCGTTATGCGCTTTATTTCCCACCGTCGTCCATTCCACACTGCAAAATTGTAAAGCAGAGGATCAATCTGTCCCGTCGAATCTCTCAGATACATCTCCCCTACTGCATACGCGAGCGTGTCGTTGATAATAGCAACGTCATAGAGCGTGCTTGCAGTTATTCCAAGCGTATCAATCTCCCATGTGAAGTTATGGCTCGTGGTATCCATCGTAATGGCTTGAACGGCACTACTTGCTTCAATGGCAGTTGAGTCACGGAGCCTCTGGGCGACAAACGAATAGGTGTGGCGCGGGAGAAGTCCTTCTACTACAAAAACGGAGTCCGGAGATGGGAGACGGGAAACCGTAACGCGTTGGCCATCTTGCAGTATCGCAATTGTGCGGGGCTCGTTGGCATCGGTGAGTGAGACTTTTAGCCAGGCTTCGGTGCAGGAGGCATCTTCAACCGCCAGTTGTATGGTGGAGACATGAGGCAGTATCGGCTCATCGTCCTTGCAGCCCGGCAATACGAGCAACACTGCCGCTGTAAGCAACGTCATCAATGAGTTCTTTGTCATCATCAACCTCTTCAATGGGAGTTTTTCTCCAACAAGAAACCGAATCAATTCTTGAATTACAACCTGGCGTGTTGATCCCCTGTCACTTCTATCTTGCTCTCGCCGAGCATCACCGTCTTCCACGAAGAACCACGGCCCGGCTTAAGAAATCCAGTGTCTCCCCAACGGCAAAAACCTGTTCACCTCTCTGTGCCACTGAGTGAAGACGGCGGCTATTATCCGCCAGCGAAGCATAGTATCTCCAATTCACACCGTTGAAATGGGCAACCATAGAGAACTCGCCTACGATGAAGAGATCATTTACTGCATTGCCCCTCATACGGAATGGAAAACCTGGAAGCAATCCACTTGTGAACGAAAACCGTTTCCCCTGACCTCGTGTGTCAGGACGACATCGGTACGTGCCATAGTGCGAAGCCACGTACAGAACATTTTTATTTGGTGTCCACACGCTTGCCAATATCCCTGAAAGGGAATCCTGCCGTAGTTGGAATGGATTGAGTTCCTCATATGCCTTTTCCGCCACATTGCCGTGCAATCGCAGAAGGACTGTCGGTTTGAAATCTTCCCACCCACACGCCCACACAATGCTGCCGTCAGGAGTTCCCCATACATCGGTCAGCATCACATCCGTCCCACTTTCTATGCGCTGCCAAGTGCCGCTAGCATAGTGGACAATTGTGCCCACGTTGCCAACGATGTACACATCCTGAGCGTTCGCTCCATAAATCTTGTTTATTGCTCCTGCAAGAAGAGAATTCATTCTACAATCCATTGTTGCATTGACACCATCATAGCGAACGATGCTGCCTCCATTTGTGACTAGAATGTTATCACCGGAAAATGCCCAGATTGCCTTTAGTGGGGGGTATGGAACGGCGCTACATCGGCCAATGAAAGGAACTTTCTTGAGTTCCCAGACGTGTCCATTCCATTTCGCCATATTGTAGGCTTGGATCTGTCCCGCCGAATCTCTCAAGTACATCTCACCCACCACATAGGCCAACGTATCGTTGATAATGGCAACATCGTTGAGAGTTGAACCAGTAATGCCAAGCGTGTCAATCTGCCATGTGAAGTTATGGCTTGTGGTATCCATCGTTGTGGCCTGTACAGCAGAGCTTGCATCAACGGCAGTTGAGTCACGGAGTCTTTGAGCAACAAATGAGTAGGTATGGCGAGGGAGAAGGCCTTCTACTACAAAAACGGAGTCCGGAGATGGGAGACGGGAGACCGTAACGCGTTGGCCATCTTGCAGTATCGCAACTGTGCGAGGCTCGTTGGCATCGGTGAGCGAGATTTTCAGCCAGGCTTCGGTGCAGGAGGCATCCTCCACTGTTAATTGTATGGTGGCGATATGGGGCTGTATCGGCTCATCGTCCTTGCAGGAATTCATAAAAGCAACTGCTGAGAATATCACCACGGACGAGTTTATGCGTTTCATCAACATACTCCTTCACAGATCGGGAATCAGTGTCTTACGGTAAGAACAATGTAACCAGAGATGAGATGAGATGAGATGCAACCAACTTCTTACGAATACACAGCAAACTCTGTACCGCAGATAACCATGCCAACGCCGTGAGAAATAAGCGTTGCACACACCGGTGTCTCTCGCGTATTATCAACAAACGTTTTCGTTTCCTCACAAGTGATTTGAAAGAAGGGGGACTAAAGATATCTGGCCGAAATCAAATGCAATCGACCGGACATCAATGAGTTACGAGGGTGTTAAGTTATTGAAGCGGTAGAACTGAAGAAGTCAAAAGTTGGAACAATTCAGGAGGAATGAAGCAGTTCGTTGATACGGGCAAGATGATGATCGTCGTGCTCGGCCATGAAATAGCAAAGGTCAAGAACGTTCATCATTTTCTGAAGCCGTGGATGAAGTGCCGTCCTGGCAATGACATCCTCATTCAATTGTTCGACGATGGCAACAAAATGAGATCGTTCCGTCCTGAATGCTTTGGTGATGGAGTCCAGAGATTGCGTATTGAAGTTTGCTGTATCTGTCCGTTGATTTTTCAAGTCAGCAGCACTCAGCACTTTGGTTCCCCGGATGAACTCCTGAAGACGAGTTGTGTGAAGTGATTCAAGATCGAGCAGGTGACCTACATTCTCCTGAATTGACCATGTGCCATTGTCACGCCTTGTCAGAATTTCCAGCGAGAGGTCCTTCGTCTTTTCCTCTATTCGAACGGGTGTTCCTCTTAGCCGTTCGACCATTTCCGGGAAAAGCTGCATCGGAACGTCAAACGTAAACTTTCTCTCGAACCATTTTCCGACTGGTATCATGGGCTTGTCCTCCCTTTTATGGAAACAACTCATATCGTCTGCAAGTCGCTTCTTGTGCGTTCGCTCTGTACATTGCCGGTGTTCAATGTCGATGCCGGCTCAAACAACAGCAGATGCACTTCTTCGGGAGCAACCGGCTTGTGTTCAATACCTTTCGGCACAATGAGGAACTCTCCCTCCTCCAACCAGATATCACCTTCGCGAAGCTGCATCTGCAATCGCCCCTTCACAACCAGAAACAATTCATCTTCGTTGTCATGATGGTGCCAGATGAATTCACCTTTGAGTTTCCCCAGTTTCACGTGTTGGCCGTTCAGTTCGCCCACAATTTTTGGGCTCCAGTGCTCCGAGAAAAGACTGAACTTCTCAGCAAGATTCACTTTCTGCATATTCTTTACCCTTCTCTTAATTGTGGATTGCCAATCAGTTCAACCAGAGATCGCAGGTCAGGAACCACAACATCCGGCGTAGCGATGCCGGGCAATGTAGCGCCGAACCCTTGTTGATCACGACGCCTATCCACCCATACGGAACGCAAACCCAGTTGATTCGCTGGAGTTATGTCATGGTACAAACTCTGGGCAACGTGAACGATTTCCTCTTGCGGAAGATCAATCGTCTTCAATGCCTCCCGGAAATTATTCAACGAGGGCTTGTACGATTTGACCTGCTCTGCCGTAATCACCCAATCGAACTTCACTCCAAGATGCTGCCGGGTGAACGAGAAGATATCATCGTCTGTGTTTGAGATGATCGCAAGTTTGAATCTGCTCTTCAGCGCCCGGAGAGCATCGACAGTATCGGGGAAAGGCTGCCAGCGCTTGATAGACTCTACGAGACAATCTCGTTCCTGTTCACTGAGCGTAATCTTCAAGCGATCTGCCAAACCATTCATCACCGCTCGCAACACTGATTTGTAATTCATGAATGGTCCTTGCTCAAGCCTTCCCTCCAACTCAGCATACAGTTCAAGAACGGACGACGACGGCAGATGAACTTGACGGGAGGAAAGAATCGGCATCAACGCAGAGAGTATCCCTGTCTCCCAATCGATGAGCGTGCCGTAGCAGTCGGATGTTAACACTTTGGTGTTAGACCAATCTATCTTGCTCATGTTCAGCTATTCTACCAACATCAATTCGGTTCTTACGAACTCCTTTGTTCCGTCGGGGCCAGAGACATGCAACCAGAGTCCACTGTCCGCCGGTCGTTCTTGAATCTCAAACGATAGAAATGCACAACACTGCCGTTCGAAGGCGATGAACTCTTCGAGCTTCTTTCTCCACTCGTCGCTTACCGGCAACCGGAGCGCGAACCCGTTGGAAAGCTCCAGTGTCTCCGTGGTCGCGTTTCGGATTGCCTTGAGAATCGTCAAACGGCGATTCAAAAGCTCAGGAGAACTTAGTGTACAGGAAAGCGGGGGAGTTGGCTGATCTTTCATTTCCCGACCAATCCCTCCTTCAACTCAACATTGGAAGCAGGCTTCCGGGGTTGAACAGCGGATGCGCGTAACTTGTCCTGAGGCTTTGACTGATTGGTGATGATGAGAACAACCGCCAGGATTATTATCGCAGCCGCCACGAGCATTTGGACTGCGAATTGTTCTCCTGCCAGACTCCAGCCAAGGAAGATCGCAATCACTGGATTGACATACGCATATGTTGCAACGCGCGAAGCATGTGCAACACGGAGCAACCACACATACGCTGTGAATCCTATGATCGAACCGAACACGCTCAGATACCCAACGGACAGCCATGAGCGGAGCGAGACGGCCGCAGGATCAAATCTCTGAAACTCTCCGTTGAAGGCAGCGGCAATGAATAACACAACGCTTCCTGCCAGCATTTCCATTGATGTTGCCATCAAAGGCGAAGCTGGTAATACTGCTGTTCGTGAATATAACGAACCGACTGCCCACGACACACAAGCCACCATAAGAACGCCAACTCCGCCAAGGTCGATCCGATTGTGGCCAAAGAGCTGATCCGGCCCGATAAGCATCACGACTCCGATGAGGCCAACAATAATCCCGGCAACAGCACCCGGTCGCGGTCGTACTGCCCCGTACCAAAGCCAATCAATCAACACGATCCACATAGGAACAGTCGCAACGAGCAACGCCGTAATTCCCGACGGGACCCGTTGTTCCGCCCACGTTACCCCACCATTGCCTACGAAGAGCAAAAGCGTTCCGATGATCGCGGCAGAGCGCCATTCGATCCGCGTCGGAGGTAGTGCTCCGCGGAATCGAGCCCAGGCGTACAATGCAATGCCCGCAAATACAAACCTCATGCCCGCCATCATGAATGGTGGAATGGTTTCGACGCCAAAACGGATGGCAAGATACGTCGAACCCCAAACAACGTACACCGCGGCAAAGGCTGCAATCAAACGCGATCTTGAGGCTTGCTGCATACTCATTGAACAAGTCCCCTCAAATTGAAATCTCCCCCGACATATAGAACGCCGCTTGACCGCCGATCTCTACACGGTCAACAAGTAATTTGCATTTCAGGAACCCGCCTCTTTCTGAAAGCTGTCTTGCAGTCATTTCGGTTTTTCCAAGGCGACTGCTCCAGTATGGAGTGAGAGTTGTGTGCGCAGAACCGGTCACAGGGTCTTCATTGATGCCAACACACGGAGCAAAATAGCGGGAAACGAAATCGCAATCCGTTCCTTGAGCTGTCACTATCACTCCGCGGGATTCCCGTTGCATCATTTTCGAGAGGTCAGGCTTAAGTGCCTCCACTTCATGTCTGCCTGAAAAAACAAACATGAAATCAGAGCACCCTTTATACGCTTCCAGCACAGGCCTGTCAACAAACGCTGAAAGCTCTTTCGTGATTTCAATCTTCTCAATTCTGTCGACCGGGAAGTTAAGGGTGAGCCATTCCCCGAACTTCGAGACGTTCAGTATGCCACTTCGGGATTGAAACGAAATGGTGGAGCCTTTATATTCAAGCAAATTGAAGATCACGTGCGCGGTTGCCAATGTTGCGTGTCCACAAAGGTCAACTTCAGCCCTGGGAGTGAACCACCGAATGTGAAACCCTCCGTTGGTTTGGACATAAAAAGCAGTCTCCGCGAGATTGTTCTCAGCCGCAATGTTCTGCAGTACCGAATCATCGAGCCAATGTTCAAGAGGACACACTGCGGCGGGATTGCCGGAGAATACCTTGTCGGTAAACGCATCAACCTGGTAGAGTGATATTTTCATTCTCAAGACATTCCGGTTATTGTCGCAGACGACAATTTACTTCCACCCCATTCTCTGTCTGAGAGATGTTATGTGAGCAACATGGTGACGCCCATGCCAGCCATAAAGTTGCAGCAAGAAATCGACCGTGATAACCCCATGTTCAGGATGCATCAGTGTTCTGAGAAAATCATCGGATGCAAGGGATCGAAGGAGTATGATCCATCGTTCATGCAACGATTCGAGCAGGCTCAGTGACACTTCAACCGGCGTCACCTTCACATCGTACAGTTCAGCCCAACGTTTTTCATCATAGGGCTTTACGGTCGGTTGCGACTCGGTGAGCGCGAGCTTGATCCTGACGTATGCATTGAGATGGCTATCAGGAACATGGTGCACAACCTGTCGCACAGTCCAACCGCCGGGTCTGTACGGCGTCTCGAGTTGATCGGGAGTCAGTCCGGCAACAGCCTTCCGCAAATGTGCCGGGGTTTCTCCGATTTGCCGGATGATGTCCCGTCGTTCATCCTGCGTCAGTGTGGACTTTCGTTCCAATTTACCTATTGGATATTGTAGATCTGTCATGGGTTCCTTTCAGTGTGGAGTGGTCAAGATCGTCTTTCGAACTCACAATTCAACATACAAAAACCAGGCTAACAAGAACAGATTCAGTTTCTTGAAATTGTAACCATAACAGTTTATATTCAGAAAGAATTGTGTTGGCATCCCCATCCTGCAGGATGATGCTTCTGTCAGTATTATATAAAAGGACAATCCCAATGACCACAACAACTATAGCGAAAACACATCTCTACGAACAGGTTGCCGACAAGATAACAAAACTCATAGACAAAGGAACGCTCAAACCCGGTGAGCGCGTTCCCTCCGTTCGGAAGTTGAATGCACAACTCGGCGTGAGTGTGTCGACGGTCTTGCAATCATATCTTCTGTTGGAAGATAAGGGATTGATTGAAGCGCGCCCGCAATCAGGATTCTACGTGCGCCTTCGACCACGGGAATTGCCGCCCGAACCAAAGATGTCGGCTCCTCCAACGACTGCCAGCAGGGTGGACGTTGGCGAACTCGCTCTTGAGGTACACGAGGCTATAATGGATCCAAAGATTGTCCCGCTTGGTGCAGCAACGCCGAGCGACGAGTTGTTGCCAACCAAGAAGTTATACCGCCTTCTTGGCGCGATGGCGCGGCAACACGAGTCGGATAGCAATCGCTATGACTCGCCCCAGGGGAACCTTGAACTGCGCCGGCAAATAGCGAAGCGCTCGCTTGACTGGGGAGGCAACGTCACACCAGACGAGATAGTCACAACGTTCGGTTGTTCTGAAGCGCTGAACATTTGTCTGCGTGCCGTTACCAAGCCGGGGGATACCGTTGCCGTTGAATCCCCGGTGTACTTCGGCTTTTTGCAAATCCTCGAAGCACTGAATCTTAAAGCGCTCGAAATCCCGACACATCCGCGTGATGGCATCTGTCTCGACGCACTTGAATCCGCAACGAAGCGGAAGCGGGTTGCAGCCGTATTCCTCCAGGCCAACTTTCAGAACCCGCTCGGCTGTTGCATGCCGGAAAAGAACAAGAAGAGTGTTGTCGGGATGCTTGCCGATCGTGAGATTCCGCTTCTTGAAGACGACGTCTACGGCGATCTGTACTTTGATGGTACACGCCCGAAAGCACTGAAGGCATTTGACAAGACAGGCAATGTATTGTTGTGCTCTTCCTTCTCGAAGACACTCTCTCCGGGATTTCGTATAGGCTGGACTGTACCGGGAAAGTTCCTCAATCAGGTCCGTCGCCTCAAGTTGACCAACTCAATCTCCACATCCACCCTTCCCCAGATGGCAATCGCCGAGATGCTCAGCAGCGGCGGTTACGATCACTATCTACGCAGGGTGCGCAAGGCGTATGCGTCACAGGTACAGATTATGACGCAAGCCGTAAGACGCTATTTTCCGGAGGGCACCAGCGTCACCCGCCCCGCCGGTGGAACTGTGCTGTGGGCGGAGTTTCCAAAGGGAGTCGACTCAATTGAACTATACAGGAAAGCACTTGAGAAGAACATCAGCATTGTACCAGGGCCACTCTTTTCTCCCAAACGGCAATATCCTCACTGTATCAGGCTGAATTGCGGACATGTATGGTCGGAGAGGATCGAGGAAGCCATGATTACATTGGGTCAACTCGCCATGAGGATGATGTAACGTCCGCTCATTCTTTGCCAGACGTTCTCTTCAAAAATGCCATAATCTCTCCGGTTGAATGACCTTCCGGGCGTCTTTCACTTCTTGCATATTGTCATCATTCTTCGCTATATTTCCAAGGCTTCCAAATGGAACCCCACTGTTCTTCCTTACACAATAAAATTCCCTACAACAATATCAATCAGAGGATATCAATATGTCTGCCAGCGGAACAAGTTTTTTTGGAGACGTCACTCGAAACTTCGATAGGGCGGCACAACATCTGTCGTACCCTAAAGGACTACTTGATCAAATCAAAGTATGCAACAGTGTGTACCATTTCACCTTCCCGGTACGAACAAACGATGGCTACGAAGTTATTTCCGCCTGGCGGGTAGAGCATAGCCAGCATAAGCTCCCGACAAAAGGTGGAATCCGCTACAATGAAGATGTGAATGAAGACGAAGTGATGGCACTGGCTGCCCTCATGACATACAAGTGCGCCGTTGTTGATGTGCCTTTTGGTGGAGGCAAGGGCGGCATCCGGATCAATCCTCGAGACTACGATGTGGATGAACTCCAGCGCATCACGCGACGATACACTGCAGAACTCGTGAAGAAGAATTTCATCGGGCCCGGCATTGATGTGCCCGCGCCGGACTATGGAACCGGGCCGCGTGAGATGGCGTGGATCGCCGATACATACGCCGCACTCAACCCCGGCCAGATTGACGCCATGGCTTGTGTTACCGGTAAGCCCGTAAGTCAGGGAGGAATCCGCGGTCGCACCGAGGCAACAGGACGCGGTGTCTCCTTCGCTGTGCGTGAGGCATGCAACATCGTCGAAGACATGAAAACACTTGGACTTACTCCCGGTGTCAAAGGAAAGCGCGTTGTGGTTCAGGGATTGGGTAACGTCGGATACTATGCGGCAAAGTTCCTGCAGGAAGCCGGATGCATTATTGTCGGGCTTGCCGAATACGAAGGCGCAATCTCCAATCCCAATGGCCTCGACGTTGAAGCAGTCTTTAAGCACAGAAAGGAAACCCGTTCGATTCTCAACTTCCCCGGCGCCCAAAACATCCTCAAGACGACGGACGCGCTTGAACTCGATTGCGATATCCTCGTGCCGGCCGCCCTGGAGAAACAGATCCACGCTGAGAACGCTCCACGAATCAAAGCAAAGATCATTGCTGAGGGTGCCAATGGGCCAACCACTCCAGACGCCGAGGAAATCCTTTTGAAGAAGGGCGTCATGGTGATCCCAGATATGTACGCAAACGCTGGCGGTGTCACCGTTTCGTATTTCGAGTGGCTGAAAAATCTCCAGCACGTACGCATGGGTCGCATGGGAAAACGGTTCATGGAATCTTCGAGCAGTGAGCTGGTGAAGACAATTGAGCGTGTTACCGGCAAGTCTCTCACAGATAAAGAAAGGAAATCCCTTTCTCACGGCCCCGATGAAGTTGATCTTGTCAACTCCGGACTTGAGGACACCATGATCAATGCGTATCATGAGATACGCGATATATGGAAGTCAAAACCCGGCATCGACCTGAGAACCGCAGCGTTCATCAGTGCGATCAACAAAATTGCAACATCATATACAGAACTTGGGATATTCCCCTAAGATAACTTAACGAACCACCACACTACTAAGCATGAAGGAGATACAGAATTATGTACATGCCCAACTATGTGAGTAGTCTTGTCGCAGAACTGAAAGCAAAGAACCCTGCCGAGCCGGAATTCCATCAGGCAGTTCAAGAGGTCGTCGAATCGCTTGCGTTGGTGTTGGATCGTTATCCGGAATATCGCTCAGCCCGGATCCTCGAACGGGTCGTTGAACCGGAGCGTGTGCTGATGTTCCGTGTACCATGGATGGATGACCAGGGCGAAGTCCACGTCAACCGCGGGTTTCGCATCGAAATGAACAGCGCAATCGGCCCATACAAAGGTGGCTTGCGCTTCCATCCTTCTGTTAATCTCGGTATCCTCAAGTTCCTCGCCTTCGAACAAGTCTTCAAAAACAGTCTCACAACACTCCCAATGGGTGGCGGCAAAGGCGGCTCCGACTTCGATCCCAAAGGAAAGAGCGACAATGAAGTGATGCGCTTCTGTCAGAGTTTCATGTCCGAGCTATTCCGCCACATCGGACCAAATACTGATGTGCCAGCAGGCGACATTGGCGTTGGCGGCCGCGAGATTGGCTTCCTCTTTGGTCAATACAAGCGGCTGAGAAACGAATTCACAGGCGTGCTGACCGGCAAGGGATTGAACTGGGGCGGATCTCTTATTCGTCCCGAGGCGACCGGCTATGGCGCAGTATATTTCGCAGCGGAAATGCTCACAACGAGGAAGCAAACTCTCGATGGCAAGATTTGCCTCGTCTCCGGTAGCGGCAACGTGGCACAGTATACCGTTGAGAAAATCAATCAGCTCGGTGGAAAGGCAGTGACGCTCTCCGATTCCGCCGGCTACATCTACGACGAGGCCGGGATTGACGAGAAGAAGCTGGCATTTGTTATGGAGTTGAAGAACGAGAAGCGCGGCAGAATCAAAGACTATGCAGATACGTTTAAGGGAACTGTATATACACCACTTGATGCTGCGATGGAGTACAACCCGCTCTGGAACCACAAAGCACACTGCGCATTCCCAAGTGCAACACAGAATGAGATCAACGCAAAGGATGCCCAGAACCTGGTGAAGAACGGTGTCTATGTTGTCTCCGAAGGCGCCAACATGCCGACGACTCTCGACGGCGTGAAGGTCTTCATCGACGCCGGGATTCTTTACGGACCGGGCAAGGCTGCCAACGCTGGCGGTGTTGCCACATCAGGATTGGAGATGGCACAGAACAGCATGCGTCTCCCCTGGACCCGCGAAGAAGTGGACACTCGGCTTCACATGATCATGAAAAGTATTCATAAGACCTGCGTTGAAACCGCAGACCGGTTCGGCACTCCGGGCAACTACGTGAACGGCGCAAACATCGGGGGCTTCCTCAAAGTTGCCGATGCGATGACGGACCAAGGGCTCGTCTAACTGATTGCGTTACAGAAGAGAATCGGGGTGGCGATTGTGCCGCTCCGATTTTTTGTTTGAGGAGAAAGTGTAGGGAGAAGAAACCCCCCGGACAGAGGTTTGCTCTATGAAATAATATGAACGACAAGACCCCCCAACCAACATACGACTTCGGCCAGATCTGGGTAGAACACGGATACGGCACGCGCTTCCAGGGCTTCCAAAACCTGATGCGCCTGCGCGTGCGGGACGTGCTGATCGTTTCCAGCCTCTATGACCTTTATCTCTTTGAAGAAGACGGCAGACTGTATGAACTCATTCGCAATGAGTATCAGGGACTGCATCTCAGTCACTCTCCCGAACTCACCAGAGTATCAAGTGGCAAGGAAGCCATCAGTCTTGCCAAGGAAGAGAAGCGTTTCGACCTCATCATCACGACGCTGCATATCGAGGATATGAACGCCGTGAAGTTTGCGCGCATGATGCGGGATGAAGGACTGAATATCCCGATTGTCCTTCTTGCGTATGATAACCGTGAGTTGAACGACTTGCTGATGCACGGCGATACATCCGTGTTTGACCGGGTGTTCGTTTGGCTGGGTGATTTCAGGCTGATTATAGCCATCATCAAACACATCGAGGACAAGCTGAATGTCGAAAACGATACGCGGATCGCAGGCGTTCAGTCCATCATCCTCGTAGAAGATAATGTGCGTTACTACTCCTCCTTCCTTCCCCAAATCTACACAGAGATCCTGAAGCAATCACAACGCCTCATCTCCGAAGGTATTAACCTGTCGCATAAATACCTCCGTATGCGGGCCAGGCCCAAGATTCTTCTTTGCACAACGTATGAGGAAGCATGGAATTACTTCCAGCAATATGAGCAGTACATCCTCGGGGTCATTTCTGATGTGGACTTCCTGCACAACGGCAAGCCAAACACACGAGCGGGCATCGAGTTTGCGAAGAACATCAAGTTGCGGCAACCTGATATCCCCATTCTGCTGCAGTCAACCAATTCCGAATACGAGGCCCAGGCGCGTATGCTGGGAGCGAGCTTTTTGCTCAAGGACTCGCAAACCCTCTTACACGACCTCAGAAACTTCATGATTCACTACTTCAGCTTCGGAGATTTCATTTTTCGCACTGTTGATGGTGCTGAGGTGGGACGGGCATCTGATCTGAAGTCACTGGAAGAGCAACTCCACTACGTCCCGGATGAGAGCATCCGCTACCACGGCGAGCGCAACCACTTTTCAAACTGGTTGAAAGCGCGGACAGAGTTCTGGCTTGCGCACAAGTTAAGACCCCGCAAAGTGTCCGACTACCCTTCGACAGCTTCATTGCGCGAAGATTTGATCGCATCACTTCGTGAGTATAGACGTCTTCGTCAACGCGGGCTTATCACAGATTTCACCAAGGAGTCCTTTGATCCGTCGAGCAGCTTTGCGCGCATCGGCGGCGGATCGCTGGGAGGAAAGGCACGGGGCCTCGGTTTCGTCAACATCCTTATTAATAACTACAATGTACGGGATCAGTTTGAGGACATACAGATATCCGTCCCCCCTGCTATTGTCATCGGCACTGATGTGTTTGACGAGTTTGTGGACACCAACAACCTCCGTTCTCTTGCACTCAACGAACCGGACGATGAAACAATCACCAGATCGTTCCTTGAAACAAAACGTTTTCCCGAAGGAGTGCTTGGCGACCTGGCGGCATTTCTTGATCTGATTCGAGATCCGCTCGCCGTACGATCATCCAGCCTGATGGAGGATTCTCAATACCATCCATTTGCAGGCGTGTACGAAACGTACATGATCCCGAACAACAATGCGAATCCCTTTGTGCGGCTCGATGAGCTCGTCACGACAATCAAGCGGGTGTATGCTTCGATGTTCTACCAGGCGGCCAAGGATTACTTCAGAGCAACGTCGTACCGGCTCGAAGAAGAAAAGATGGCTGTCATCATTCAAAAGATGGTCGGCGTAGCGCACGGCAACCGGTTCTATCCAGATTTCTCCGGCGTCGCAAAGTCCTACAACTTCTACCCACTTCCACCACAGCACCCACGTGATGGTATTGTCTCTGCAGCGCTCGGCCTTGGAAAAACCATCGTCGACGGGGGAAACACTGTGCGCTTCTGCCCCAAGTACCCGCATCACCTTCTGCAATTCTCTTCAACGGAAGAGACGCTCAATAACAACCAGAATGAATTCTTTGCATTGCAGCTCGACGGCAAGGTGCTCGAAACAGCAGAGACCCAGGACATCCTTGTGAAACGATACGGGTTGGATGTAGCGGAACAGGATGGAACGTTGTCGTATGTTGGTTCCACTTTCTCGCCGGAGAATGACGCGGTGTATGCCGGCATCTCACGCGATGGGATCAGGCTTGTCTCTTTCGCTCCAATACTAAAAGACAACCTCTTCCCTTTGCCGGAGATTCTGGAGCTTCTCCTTGACATGGGAACTTGGGGCATGGGGACGCCGGTCGAGATCGAATTCGCCGTCAACATAACTGCACCTCCCGGTAAAGTGAAGGATTTCGGCATCCTGCAAATGAGACCTCTGGTTCTGAGCCGGGAGCTGGAGGAACTAAACGTTGAAGACACGCCTCCGGGACAATTGATCTGTCAAAGCCATCAGGTGTTGGGAAACGGCGTCATAAGCGATATTCATGATATCGTGGTTGTGGACATTCATCGCTTCGAGAGATCAAAGAGCGTTCAGGTTGCCCGTGAGGTGACATTGCTGAATGAGAAGCTTGTGAAGCTGAAACGACCGTACCTGCTCATCGGTGTCGGCAGGTGGGGATCGTTGGATCCGTTTCTCGGTATTCCGATCACATGGGATCAGATTGCCGGAGCGCATGCGATTGTCGAAGCTGGATTCAAGGATTTTGACGTCTCTCCTTCGCAAGGCTCCCACTTCTTCCAGAATATCACTTCATTTCAAGTAGGGTACTTTACCATCAATGCAAAGTTGAACAGGGGATTTGTAGATTGGGATTGGCTTCTGTCACAGCCAACATCTGAGGAAAAAGAGTACACTCGGCACCTGTATTTCGAGAAGCCCGTCATCGTGAAGATAAACGGTCACCAGAACAGGGGCATCATTTTGAAACCGGAGATCAGCAGTGAGAAACCCAGAATCTGACAGCCCTGTCGCCCGGGCGGCAGTGTTTGAGAACTGCCCCCACTGCGGGAAGGAACTCAGTCCGTGGGAGCGAGTGCTCCTTGGTGTGGATCGAGCGCTCATGTGCAAACATTGTTGGTATCGCATCATCCTCGACCTTCCAGGTGCGATTACACCCCGTAACCCGGACGACACACAAAAAGGACAGCCCCGATGAAATCGTACAATTCGTTTGAGGTGGCACAGCAGCAGGTGAAAGAAGCAGCATCTCTCCTGCATCTTGACCAGGCAACCACAGAGTTGTTACTGTGGCCTCAGAAAGAGTACAAGTTCACAATTACAGTATCAATGGACAACGGAACGAAAAAACTGTTCCATGCCTACCGGATTCAGTACAATCATTCAAGAGGGCCGGCAAAGGGAGGTATCCGGTTTCATCCGGAAGTTACCGTTGATACCATTCGTGCCCTGGCCAGTTGGATGACATGGAAGACGGCAGTCGTGAATCTTCCGCTAGGTGGTGCGAAAGGCGGGATAGTCTGCGACCCGAGAACCTTGTCTGATCGTGAATTGGAGAACCTCTCCCGGGCATACGTGCGCGGCGTTGCAGAGCTTATCGGGTTGGACAAGGATGTCCCTGCGCCGGACGTATACACCAATCCACAAACCATGGCTTGGATGATGGATGAATATGAAATTCTCATGCAACGTCATTCTCCGGGAACCTTTACAGACAAGCCGCAACAAGTTGGAGGAACAGAAGGACGACGCGATGCCACCGCAAGAGGCGGGGTTGTCACGGTCGGCGAGGCATGCAAGGCACTGGGTGTTGATCCAACCGGAACGTACGCAATACAAGGTTTCGGCAATGCCGGACAACGTGCCGCACTGCTGCATCAGGAACTGCTCGGTGGCGGAACATTGATTGCAGTGTGTGATTCACGCGGAGGAATTCACAATCCCAAAGGACTCAATGCCCGGGAACTCATCACACACAAGCTGAAGACCGGGTCGGTTGTTGGATTCCCCGGCGCCAAGGCTGTTCCAAAGGATTCCGTCCTTGAAATGTCCATCGAGGTCCTCTATCCTGCTGCACTCGAGAATTCGATCAATGCGAGCAATGCGCTCAACATCAAGGCGCGCATCATCTGCGAGCTCGCAAACGGTCCGGTGACTCCTGAAGCAGACGCCCTTCTCCACAGCAAGGGCATTCACGTCATCCCGGACATACTTGCCAGCGCAGGTGGTGTAACAGTGTCATACTTTGAAATGGTTCAGGATAGTTACTCATACTTCTGGGACGAGGCAGTTGTTCAGCAACGACTCGACGCGACACTGAGCAAAGCGTATCATACTGTGCAGGAGGCAATACGAGAGAAAGGAGTCCATCCTCGACTCGCAGCGATGGTCGTTGGCGTGGCAAGGGTTGCTGAAGCGTGTAAACTGCGTGGGTGGGTATGAGTAATCGTGGCTATTGCAACAAGAAGGCCTTTTCAATCTCTGAACAGGTGTTTTCAGGTCAGCCAAACACCGCAATCAAGCTTGCCGAATCAATAACCTTCCCCAACAATTCAGTCTTGAATTGCGAATACGGCGATACGGGCCCTAATTCCAGTTCGGTGACGTTTAGCGCGTAGAGGGTAATCAGATATTCGTGCGATCCTGATGCCTTATTTAGTTGTGGGCCGCTGTAACCAGTGGTACCGAATCCATTGCGAAGTTCAATGCTGCCGGGAGGAAGTCTGTTCGTTTGCGATGCACCTTCGCTGATTCTCCTGGCATTTTCTGACATGTTGATCACAATCCAATGGACAACCCCCTTGGCCTGCGGATGTCGATCAACCATGCTGAGCGCAAACGACTTCACACCGACCGGGATGTCTATCCACGAAATGGGCAGTGAAACGTTCTGCCCACCATTCACAGTCTTGTTGGCACACTTTGTGGGAATGTACTTGCCGCTGGCAAGGGCATCACAGAAAACCTTCATAGGGTTGCTTTCACTACTCAGTCTTCGCAGTCTTGGTAGGCTTCTTCACTGGAGAGAGAGCCGACTCCCTGATTTCGCGCTTCAACTCTTCCATTTCAACACGCCCTTTTCTCAAGTACTTCACGCCGCGAACATTGAGATCAAAAACCTCTTTTGTGCTGAGTTCACGTCCTGTGATGATGATGATGGGAATGTTCTTTGTTGCAGAATCCGCTTTGAGTTCTTCAACAAACTGGAGGCCGCCTTTATTGCGCAAGGCAAGATCCATGAGAATAGCGACAGGCTTATGTTCCTTCGCCCACCCAACAACGTCAGTCTCCTCGACAGGAAACTGCACTCCCACGAACCCATCATCCTCGATGATGAATTTCATGAGATTGGAAAAATCAATACTATCCTCGACAATGAGGATGGTCTTTCGCTGTGCAGGCTTTACGTCTTTCCCCATGGGTAGATAGTTTAGTTCTTAGAAGTAGTAACAGCGGTTGGGTCTTGGTATGAAATCAAGGTAAATCAAATGAAGCACTAAGTCAATATCACGCCATTTTCGAAAAAAAGGAGATACGGGCAATCTTTACTACCGCATACCCACATTTAGGGTCAAAGCCTGAATCGTAAGAATCCATCGCCAAACCATTGTTCTAACAACTGGTTTTATCGCGCCCACATTCGAGCACAATCTTGCCATCCTGGGTAACATTGGTGGATATCGTTGACCTAGTCGAACGGAAGAGCTTGATGAGTTAATTGTCGGTGGTCGTACAAATATAGCAGGAAATCACACCTGTTGCAAGATCCTCCCCTTTTGGGTAACTGTCCTAGGTCAGTACCCGATTTTTCGGTAGTGCTTAAGTTTGTTTCTCGGTCAAGCAGGAACGCCTGCCAGCCTCAGGAAATTCTCTGAGGCAAGCGGGCCTGACCTACTGCTTGAATCGTTGAAGTGGGACGACCGTCTCTGGTCGTCCACATGAAACTTGAGCACTACCTGCTTTTCATCCACTCGGCTATAGCGTTTTCACTCCAAGTCGAGTCTTCGACGTGCTTCTTTCTTTTTTGATTCGAGCTTCTTTCCCTTGAGCCTTCGCTCCCGCGAGGACTTCGTGGTTTTTGTTGCAATGCGTGGAGCGGTTTGCTTGATGGCCTGTGAGATAAGTGCCACGAACTTCTGAATTGCGATTTCCCGATTCCGCCACTGGCTCCGTGATTCTTGGGACGAGATCGTCAGGCAGCCGTCGGAACTAATTCGGGATTTGAGCCGAGAAGTAATCAGTGCTTTTTGACGTTCACTCAAGCTTGGGGAATGCACGACATCAAAGACAAGTTCAACACGAGTGGACACTTTGTTCACATTCTGCCCACCAGCCCCACCGCTTCGGGAAAACCTGAACTGGATCTCCGACACGGCAATGGTACGATGCGAAGTAATTCTGAGGCTCTGCTCCATTGCTATTGGTTGCATGTGTAAGGGTGGTGCATGAGCACGTTGTAATTCTTCATGTTTATCGCTACGTTATGATAACGAACTATCACAAGTCGAGTCAAGATGAACATTTCAGCAGGCCGCTTCCTGGTTGAACTCACCCAGGTGCCCGAGAAAGGGACGCCGTGGGAGGTTTGTGTTTACAAGAAAGTACTGTGGTTCAACAAGCGAATTAGCTCTGATTGGTTTCTTGACGGAGATCAGGCAAAAACATATGCGGAGCAACTTGCCAAGGAACTACAACTCAATGGCTCCGTGAAACTCCTCACACAACGACCGCCCGGATGGATATTGCATCGTCCGATTCACTAATTCTTGCTCCCCACCTTTCGACTTTTTTTTGGAATATTCTCACCGACCCGTATCGACGTCGCCACCGATTCTCTCTCAACGAATCCCTGCTGTGCTTTCAATTCTTGTTGTCCATGAGTCGCCTCAACTCTTCAATATCTGTAGTAGGCAACTGACAGACAGAGTCTTGACACACATACGCTGTCGGTTTGTCACCCAAAGGTGCAAGTGATGCGTAGAACGAATTCAGATCGAAAAGCTCATCCTGTTCGTTCCCTCCGTCAAGCAGGATTACCACCTTATTCGGGAGAAAGCGGGTATATATCTCATTGATGATCGCGCGTGTTGCAGGAACGTGTCTTCCGCCTGCAACCACAATTTGTTGAGGATGGTCAGCGAAGAAATCATATGCCGCAACCATCTGGGGCATCACCACGGGTTGCTTCCTCAACACTTCGCCGAATGCCAGAAGGGTACGCTCGCCCTTTTCTCTGAGTTCACTCTTGTTTGTTATCTGTGCCAGTCGAAGAAGATTCATTGCTCCAATGGAACTGCCAGTGGGTTCCGCTCCATCATACTGCTCCTTCATCCGGACGAGAATAGAAGAATCCTTTCCTGATGTATCGAAGAATCCGCCTGTGTTTGCATCCCAAAACATGTCGAGCTGCGTCTGCGTGATTTCCAATGCATGCGTGAGCCATGTGACTTCAAAGCAGGCCTCGTACAAATCGAGAAGCCCTTGTACAAAAAAGGCATAGTCGTCAAGGTGCGCGTCATGCCTTGCTTCGCCATCACGAAATCGTCGAACCAGATAACCGTTCGAACGCATATTCTTCAGGACGAATTCAGCGGAACGCCGGGCGGCGCTCAGGTATTTTGGCTCCTGGAACACTTGATATGCACGGGCAAACGCACTGATCATCAAGCCATTCCAGGAAGTCAGAACCTTGTCGTCCAGGTGCGGCCGTGGGCGGTTAGACCGAACATCGAACAGCTTCGCTTTGCATCGGGTGAGAATCTCTGCGGCATCCTCTGGCGTTGTGGAGAATGATATTGCCACCTGTTTCAAGAAATGTGAAATATACAGGATGTTCTTCCCTGTGAATTCGTGTTGTGGATCGAATGGTGCGTTACCTGCTTCCTCAACTCCATAGTACAAGCAAAACAACTCACCGTCATCCTTCCCCAATAACGACAGAAGTTCCTTCTTCGTCCAAAGGTAGAACGCGCCTTCACCTTTCTCCTCGGGAGTGTCCGGTTTACGGCTATCGGCATCTTCAGCAGAATAGAAACCGCCCTCTGGATGCGTCATGTCGCGCATAACGTAATCGAGCACCTCCCGAATAATTGCAACAAAAAGCGGATCCTTTGTAATCTGGAAGACGTCGATGTACGAATTGACGAGTTGTGCCTGATCATATAACATTTTCTCAAAGTGTGGAATACGCCACTCTGCGTCAACTGAATAACGGTGAAATCCCCCACCGATATGGTCATAGATTCCACCAGCAGACATTTTCTGAAGTGTTCGCGTTGTCATTTCGAGCGCACGAGCATTTCCCGTCCGGGCATAGTATCGAAGTAAGAAATTGAACACCGAGGGACGCGGAAACTTCGGGCCACCTTTACCAAACCCACCAAATTCCTGGTCATACGTCCGATCAAATTGATCGTAACAGGTATCAAGCAGCGCGGAGTCGAGCGATGAAGCCGGCATGGATGTGGGAATTTCCTGCAAGGCCTTGACAATCCCTGTTGCCGATTGTAACACCTTATCGGAGTCCGTCTCCCACACCTGGTGAATGCGAGTTAAGAGATCAGGGAACCCGATTCTTCCATATCGAGATTGAGGAGGGAAGTATGTGCCCCCGTAGAATGGATGTAATTCCGGAGTGAGGAACATTGACATCGGCCAGCCACCATGCTGCCCCATGCCCTGAAGTGCGGTCATGTATACTTTGTCAATGTCAGGCCGTTCTTCACGGTCAACTTTGATGCAGACGAAGTACGTGTTCATGAGCGCGGCAATGGAATCATCCTCGAATGACTCATGCTCCATCACGTGGCACCAATGACACGTTGAGTATCCAACAGAAAGAAAAATCGGCTTGTGTTCCGTCCTTGCTCTGGCAAACGCTTCATCACCCCAAGAGTACCAGTCCACAGGGTTATACGCATGCTGCAACAAGTACGGACTCTTCTCGTGGATAAGTTTGTTTGGTCTCTTGTTTTGTTCCATGCCTTTATGAAGTCTGCAACGTACATTCTTACGCCGGACTCGATCCGGGGATACGACCAGAACAGGATATCACCAAGATAATCAAAAAGACAACGACCTGACACGTTCGAGGATCCATCCGGAAAAACAAGACAGGCCGTCGACAATCAACGGCCTGCTCAACAATTCAGGAGAATATGGGAACAAAGTCATCAAGTCAGATAATCCTCTGCGGCAACAACCAAAAGCAGCAAGGCTCCTTCATCACTCACAATTTCGCCATGGTGAGTGTCAGGATCAGCATGATGAAAATCTCCCACGCGAAGTGTATGCCCGGCTACCCGAATACTTCCCTGCAAAACGTAGCACTCTTCAGGGCCTGTGTGGTTGTGCTCTGGGTAGATGGTACCCGGCGCGACCCTCATGAGAATCGTTGCGTATCTGTTCTTCTCATCAATCGAGAGCTGCTTCACGAAGACTCCCTCAACAGGTTGCTTCATCCACGCACCTTCATTCGAATAGATAAAACCAAACCCCTGTCTTGCAGCGCCCAATGGACCTGGCCCTTCTTTACTCAGATCCGCAACAAACGACTCATGAATCCTCTTCATCAGTCGATCTTTGACTGTCGGTCGGGGCGTTTTGAGCGATACACTTACAGAGGCAATGAGGGTTACAACTTGTTCGTACAACGCAACGTCCTTCTGCGCCTCTGGAGTGACATTCGGAACCAGTCTCTTGAACTCCACAAGATCTTCCCCGTCGAGTGCTCCTAGAGCGTTTAGTGCAGCAAGTTCATCAAGATATTGTGAGTTCATAATTGCTCTCTTATTGTATCAAATGCTGAAGTCGGATCCGTAGCGTCGACATACCCGAGCAAACCCGTGCCCTTACCGTACCGAGTGGCAACTTGAAATACTCTGCCAACTCGGATACTGTGTATCCCTTGAAGTAGGCATGCTCTATCAGCGTTCGCTGTTCCAACGGTAGTTGCATCAATGCTTCGGCAATCTCGCGTTGTTGGTCAGAATGCACCGCCGCAATGTCTGTTCCTCCATCGTCACCTCCATCCTGAATCGGCGTGCGCGTTTTGATGTCCTCTTCTCTGGCGAGAGGCATTGAGATCTTCGATCTTGAACGCTCAATCGCGAGAGTCCGCGCAATCCTCGTGAGCCATACAAATGGAGGGGAAAGCGCCGGTTGGTATATACCAGCCTTCTCCCACACATGAACAAATACTTCCTGTAACACTTCCTCCGCCACAGATTCGTCATTGACGATTCGAAGAATAATTGTGTACAAGAGTGACGACTGCAGGTCGTAAAGTTCGCCCACAGCCGACGGATCATGCCTTGCAATCCGCTCCAAGAGCTTGGGTTCGCCTGAAACTTGAATTATCTCGATAGGATTTGTCACAGATCGCCGGCTGGTAGATTCTCGATTTGCTTGATACTCACGGTGCAAATAAACCAAAACAACACCGAAAAGCAATCTTGTTTGCTTTGACAAACTCCTGCTTCATTCCGGATATGGTCTGGCGTTGCATTGGTTTCTTGACTGTCAACAATCCAAACACCATCTCGCATCGTATTACCAGCGCACAGCAAACAAAACCGCTTCAATAGAATTGCTTTACCCTCCGCAGGTGACCGGAACCAGCGGAGCAAATAACCCTGCCTGTCGACAGGCAGACACACAATCCAACACATCAATAAGGAGTAACACCATGAACAGATTTCTCCTCAGCATAGCTGTTGTCCTTGCTGTGGTGGTGTGCTACTCTCTCTTTACGCCTGCTCACACAGATGCGTCGAGTCATAGAGAAGCACCGCTTATCAGCAATGATCCGCTGGCGGACAATTGCGACCTGTACGCGTACAGAAACCCGTACGATTCGAACAAGGTGGTGATCGTCGCAACGTATATCCCCCTGGAGCTTCCGGAGGGAGGTCCGAATTATGCAACGTTCGGACAGAACATCCGTTACGAAATCCACATCAAGAATAAAACGTCGATCAATACGGCTCTTGGCGCTGCAGCGGACGACATCACCTACCGCTTTACATTCTCGCAGACCAATCAAGATCCAACGACCTTCTTCAACATACGGCTTGGCCAGCAAAACCTGAAGACCACGTACGTTTGCGAGAAGAGCTCAAATGGTGGTGCGTTCTCAACGATCGTAAGCAACGGAGTAGTTCCTCCAAACAACATAGGCCCACGCTCGATCAGCGGTGCGGCTGGTCTCAACACAACTTACCAGTCGCTTGTTCAGCAGGCAATTGCGACAGCGTCGAGCGGCGAGCAGGTGTTTTGCGGCCCACGTGATGATCCTTTCTTCGTCGACCTTGGCGGTATTTTCGATCTCGGTCAGACCCGCAGTCAATTTGGATCAGACCCGAACAATCCCAACAATTCACGGGATGCCGTTGCGGGTTTCAACACTCATGCAATCGTCTTGAACATTCCCATCAACGTCCTCTCGCGCACCGGGGTGCTGCCCAACCCTTCAAGCATTCTTGATGACAATTTCGTCATCGGCGTGTGGGCATCGGCAAGCCGTCAGGCAATGAGAACGTTGAATCCAAATGGAACCGAGACACATTCGGGCAATTGGGTTCAGGTCTCGCGCCTGGGAATGCCGCTGACAAATGAAGCGGTGATTCCCATCGGGCAGAAGGACTACTGGAATTTCGTCACGCCATACAGTGCAGCGGAGACTTCGTTCGTGCGGTATTTCGTCAATCCGGAACTTGCCTTGTACATGGATGCCAGTCAGTTTGGTGGAGCTGTCCCTGCGCTTGCAGCACTTCGCATCCAATCGCAGTCGTATCCGGCAATCGGAATCATTCCCACTTACACAACACCGGGTTTTGACTTCAGGAATACTCACGATGGCGCATTTGCGGTTACACGTCTGAGTCCACCGCCAAACCTGACGGGAACAGCATTCGCCGCCCCCATCATGCCTCCACTTGTTGCAGCTGGTCAGCCGCGTGCAGTTGATATCTATCCCGTTTTCTACTTCGGCGTGCCCAACCTGATTCCGTATCAACTCGCAACCGGTAAGACTGGTGGACCGTTGAGTGCAGGCAAGCCGTTCATCCACAACTTCCTGCCAATCACACAGACTCCGGGCGGTACGTTGTATGGAGGTGACATGCTTCGCTTGAACATGGCAACACCAATTACGCCTCGTACGGGCGGAGAATGGACCGGCAATGCTCGCATGGGGTTGATTCGTGCGGCAGTCCTCGGCCTGACGAGCCCAACATATGCAGGAACATCCATCCAACGCATTCCCCACATGGATGGATTCCCAAACGGGCGCAGACTTGAAGATGATGTAACAACGATCGAACTGCAGGCAGTCGGTGGGTTGGTTCTCGCTGCAGTAGGCTTGCCGTTCAACGATGCAGTTGCGGGAAACTACTCTGACCTCGCATCTCCGATGTTGGTGGCGGAGTTGACATACAATGCCGGCCCAACTGCAAATGATGTGCCTTTGCTTGCCGCGTTCCCATACCTCGCCGATCCAAACAGAGGGTATGACTACGTGAAGAAGTTGACGACGGGCAGCCCGACAACGGACGTCCCATTTGGTGGAGGCGGGCTCGGCGTCGGTGTCCCCAAAGCATTCATCATCGAACAGAACTACCCGAATCCCTTCAACCCCTCAACGTCAATCCGGTACCAACTTTCACAACGGGATGTGGTGAGATTGAAGGTCTATAACAACCTCGGACAGGAAGTAGCCACCCTTGTGAACGGTGTTCAGGAAGCTGGAGCCCACACTGCAACCTGGAATGCAAAGAACATTGCAAGTGGAACCTACTTCTACCAAATGGAAGTTGGCGGCACAGTATTGCCGGTAAAGAAGGCCATACTGCTGAAGTAACATTCTCAACAATTGAGCGGCTCCGAATGCTCACAAATGGAGTTGTCGGAGCCGCAGTTGTTGTTTAATCTCAAGGAGAAGTATGATGAAGAAATCACGTATCGCACTGTTAGCTATCGTTATCGGCGTGGCGATCGTCGGGATGTATGAATATACAACACGCACAGGCAATCAGAACACCATCCCGGCACTTAGTCCCCGCGGCGGAGACGCAAACGCATCCAGCGAGTTTCTTAATGCACAGAAGGCTGTGCAATACTATCGAGATGAACTTCGACAACGACCTGAGGTTGTCAAGAATTACGTTGAGCTTGCACAGATATTCCTCCAGGAAGCACGTGTTACAGCCAATCACCACGAATACATTCCCAAGGCACAGTCACTTCTTGAAGAAGGTCTGAAACGAGAGCCGGAGAACGTTGAGGCACTCGTGACAAAAGCATCTTTGCTCATGACCCTGCACCAGTTCACCGAAGCCAAAGAAATCTCCGGGAAGGTTCTCAAAAACAATCCATACAATGCGGCAAGCTACAACACGCTCATTGATGCGTGTGTTGAATTGGGCGAATATGAAAAAGCCGTGACAGCATGCGACAAGCTGATGAGCGTCCGTCCTGATCTCCGCGGATACGCACGCGTTTCGTATCTCCGAGAGCTGCACGGTGATATTGCTGGTGCTCGTGAAGCGATGAACATGGCAGCAGATGCCGCTCCTCGCGGACAGGAACAACGCGCCTGGGCATTCTATAATCTTGGAAATCTCTTTCTCCATGAGGGAAAGCTGGATACGGCGGAATTCATCTATGAAGGCATTCTCGAAGAGAGACCCAACTACGCTTATGCGATGAGTGGGCTGGCCCAGGTACGGATGGCCCGCGGGAAGAGCGACGAAGCAATTACATTACTCAACAAAGCTCTTGAGACTACACCGGAACATCTCTTCATGGAGCAACTTGCAAACATCTACCGGGCAATCGGTCAAACAGACAACGCAAGGAATACAGCTGCACTTGTTCTCCAATCATTTGAACAGCATGAAAAGGATGGCTGGAATACAGACAAGGAATACGCCACCTTCTGCGCCAATCAGGATACCAATCTTGCCGTTGCTCTTACCAAAGCTCAAAATGAATATGCGCGACGTCCCGACAACATCGACGTGTTGCATTCGTACGCGTGGCTACTGTACAAGAACATGCGCTCAACTGAAGCTATTCCATATATCGAGCAGGCGATGAGACTCAACACCAGGAGTTCTCTGCTTGAGTATCACGCAGGTCTTATCTACAAGGCAGCCGGTCAGGCCGATAGCGCCAAGGCACATCTACAGCAGGCGCTTGCCATTGATCCCTTCATCAATGGATTGTATGCTCATGATGCACGGAAGACCCTTGCGTCGATGAATGTTCTGGCAATAAATAACTGAAAGTTCGTATATTCAAACCGGAATGCACATGAAAACTCTTATCCTTCAGATCGTTCTCTTGACCGCCGCTGCCGGAACATTACTTGCACATCCGCTCGGCATCTTCAGTGTCAATCGCTATTCTCGTATCGAACTGACAGGAGACAGAGTTCGTCTGGTGTATATCATGGATGTTGCGGAGATTCCAGCCATGCAAGAGGTAGACCGGATGGACCCGAATAATGACGGCATGCTTTCAGAAAGCGAACGCTCGGTCTACGCCAAGAGCAAGATTGAAGAGCTACAATCGAGCATACATCTTACGGTCAACGGCTATACGTTGGAATTGATTCCAACACGCTTTGAATTATCATTTCCGGAAGGCCAGGGCGGACTCAAAACAGTACGATTCACCCCGATGTTCGAGACATTCCTGCCAAAGACAGACTCTGTATATGTTCTTGTCTTCTCTGATGAAAACTTTCGTGAAGGACGAGGTTGGAAGGAAATTGTTGTCGCATCTACTCGCGGCGAACATATTCTGTCATCGTCTGTTCCTGAAAGGGATGTTTCCAACGAGCTTTTATCTTATCCGGTTGAACGCCAATCTGATCCACTGATGGTATCGGAAGCAAGAATAACATTTACACCCGGATCGGGCGACATTACATCAAGGGTTGAATCGCTTGGCAAACAGATCGTGCAAAAAGCCAGTGACGGATTTGCCGAGCTTATCTCAGCCAAGGATTTGAGTACTTCAGCAATGGTGATCTCACTGTTCATTGCTCTCCTGCTGGGGGCAGGTCATGCACTGACACCAGGCCATGGCAAAACTATTGTAGCAGCGTATCTCGTTGGCTCACGGGGAACTGCGAAGCATGCTGCGTTCCTCGGCCTTACGGTCACCGCAACGCATACAATCGGTGTGTTTGCCATGGGATTCATTGCACTATTCGCGTCGCAGTACGTTGTACCTGAGAAGCTTTTCCCATGGTTGAGTCTCATATCCGGAATCATCGTTGTCGGCATCGGGATCTCTCTTTTTAAAAAGAGATTCCAGCATGCCCGGCAAACAGGCCACTCGCATGATGGGCATACACACGACCACAACCATGATCCTTTGACACATACACACGATGGCCAGACACATTCGCACGTTCTACCTGGAACGAATGGAATGCCTGTAACCTGGAAGAGCTTATTCGCTCTTGGTGTTTCAGGTGGATTACTTCCCTGCCCTTCCGCAATTGTTGTACTCTTGAGCGCAATCGCACTGGGAAGGGTCGGTTTTGGATTACTCCTCATCGTGGCATTCAGCATTGGGCTGGCGGGCGTGCTGACTGGAATCGGGCTTCTCATGGTCTACGCACGGCGTTTCTTTGAACGATTCAATACAGGAGGCTCAATGTTCAAGTGGATGCCGGTGGCCAGCGCGGCAGTGGTAGCAGTTGCTGGAACGCTGATGTCATCGCAAGCGTTCGGTCAAACCGGGATTCAGATTCCAGAGCTTGCCATGATTGCAGGAAGCGCAACAGGCGGTATTTCAATTCTTGTTCTGGGATTTGTCCTTGGATTGAAGCATGCCCTTGATACTGACCACCTCGTTGCTGTATCGACAATTGTCAGCGAACGGAGGGGGATTCTGAGCTCTTCAATTGTGGGTGCGTTGTGGGGACTGGGACATACAGTGTCATTAGTGATTGTTGGATTTGGTGTGATTGCACTTGATCTTCAAATCCCCGAACGGCTCGCCCAGGGAATGGAGTTCACCGTGGCCCTGATGCTTGTTGCGCTTGGCATCAATGTACTGTACAAAGTACTACGGGGAGGAAACATTCACGCGCATGTGCATACACACGAACACGTCGCTCACGTTCACCCACATGTTCATGAACACAGCCAGGAACGCCTACACACACATCACGGGTTACCGTTCACACTATTTCCGAAGAGTGTCACTGCACATCTGAATAAGGGGAAGAGGTCCGTATTCATCGGTATGGTTCACGGACTGGCCGGCAGTGCAGCGTTGATGCTTATTGTGCTTGCGACGATTCCATCCCCAGGACTCGCCCTTGCGTACATTGGCATCTTTGGAATAGGTTCTATCGGTGGAATGATGATAATGAGCGCTCTGATAGGACTTCCGTTCATGCTGGCTGCACATAAATCCGAAAGACTGAATGTTATCGTTCGTGGAGCATCAGGGCTCTTAAGCGTTGGGTTTGGAGTATTTTATGGATGGCAAATCGCAGTGGTTGGAAAGCTCTTTTTCTAAAACACGTTTGCTCGTGCTGACGAATAGCGATACTTACCCAACCCTTTTTTCAACATTTGACGGAGCAATCTCGGTCACGGTTGCAAGGACAACGCTAATATTATCCTCTCCACCTTTTTCCTTGGCCAGATTCACAAGCATTTGTCCCGCCTCGGCGCATTGATATGCAGAGATTACTTTCTTTATTTCATCATCTGAAACGCAGTCAGTGAGACCGTCCGAGCAGAGTAGGATGGTATCCCCTTTTGCAATCTCCTGAGTCGTAACATCAATCAGGATTGTCGGCTTGGGTCCAATGGCTCTCGTCAAGACGTGCGAGAAACGATTTCGTGAACCAAGCACGGGGTTATCGAAGCTTGCATCCTTGAGCGAATGATCCTTCGTCCTGTGGATCACTGATCCATCCCGAAAAAGATAGCCCCTGCTATCTCCAACATTTACAAAAATCACATACTGGTTAACGATCACTGCAGCAACAAGTGTTGTTCCCATTCCCTGTAAAGCAGAACACACCAGACTTGCTTTATGGACCAAGGTGTTGCATGCCGAGACAGCCTGGGTCAAATCGGAAACATAGTCCTTCCCTTGACCTTCATAATAAAGTTCCGGCAGTTTTGTGGTTACCAAAGTACTGGCAACTTCCCCCGCACTGCAACCGCCTAATCCGTCTGCCAACACCATGACAGTTCCCTTTTCTCCCCTGACAGATTCATCAGCAGAGACGATGGCAATGCTGTCCTCGTTGAGACTTCTGACGTTCCCAACATCCGTTACTTCCACTGATTCAATCGTTGTTTGATCCATGGTAGAAATGATCATAGAGCCCTTAATAATGATATCGATGATTAAGCAGCCGCTGCTTCAGTACCACGCCTCACCGGAAAAGCCATGATGAACTTTGCTCCCTGGTTCTTTTTCGATTCAATCCGGATAGTGCCACCGTGATGTTCGAGGATTTGCCTGCAAATCGAGAGACCATACCCATGCCCGTCCACCTTCGTGGTAATCTTCTCATGAAGAAGCTTATCCCGGATCGCCTCATCAATGCCGGGACCATTATCACCTACCGATACCCGTACCACATTCTCAACGACATCATACTCCGTTTGCAGCGTGATAGTGACATCAGGATGCGCTTCAACAGCATTGTTCACCAGATTCAACAGTACTTGCTGGACCTGGTCCACATCCATATCCAATAGTGGAATGTCATCTGCGAGAACAAGAGAAAGTTGGTTGTGTTTGAATTTCGGCAGTACTTTCACAAACTCGATGAAGTTCCGTGCAATCTCGTTCGGGTTCACAGGCATAAGCTTTCCGGCTACACGGCTCCTTGTCAGAAGGCTTTGAGAAAAGCCTTGTATCTTCCGCGCACTGCTCATCGCCGTGTCAATCATGGCGCGGATCTCATCCGGCGTAATTTTATCAAGCCGCTTCTGCAGTACCGCCAGTTGCAGCAACACCACGGCAACCATGTTCTTTAATTCGTGACTGATTTCACCGGCGATCTCACCCTTCATCGCCATGCGTTCCGACTTGATGATTTGCTCGTTCGCGTGCTTCAATTCCTGGTATGCTGTCTTCAAGTCATGATACAGGCTGGCATTCTTTATTGCGATGGCGGCTTGTCCGGCAAGGATTTCAAAAAGGTACAGAAGGTCGGCCTTATCGACGGCCTGAATATACTTGCTGTCGACATAGATGACACCGATTGTATCTTCCTGGGTGCACAAAGGGCTGCAAATAATAGTCTGGAGCTCAAGATTCATGATGCTCTGCCGGCGTTCAAAGCGTTCATCATTCAACGCGTTCTCAATACATAGCGACTCGCCCGTGGTAAACACGTCTTCGAGTACACTGGAGCTTACCTGAAAACTCTCGGCATAAATGGAGTTGCCGTCTGCATTCCTGCCAACCACAAACTCCAGGTTACGATGTTTGTCTGCAAGCATGAGAAATCCACGCTCAGCCTTCGTAATACGGATGGCTTCATCAAGCACAAACTCGAGCACGTCGGAAAGAACCAACGACGTGTTGATCTTGCGAACCACGGTGAGGATCGTTTCGAGGTCGCGCGTCCTTGAACCCGAAGACTTGCCTTCAAGATCATTTATCTGCGCTGAATGCTCTTCCTGTAGAAGATCGTCGATGTTCATTGCTTACCATCCTCAATACAATGGATGATGCTGTGTGTTCTCTTTTCTTCTTCCCGTGCCCCAACTTTTCTGAAGCCGGTTTTTGCCTTGCGGAATGCCACGATCGCTTCTTGCTTCTTCTTGCGATTGATTGCAAGCATTCCGATCTCAAACTGCGTTTCTGAAACATTCAACAAGTTGTTCAGCTCGAGATTAATACGCAGACTGGTCTGAAGATAGGATTCTGCCGACTCAAACCGTTTCATCTTTCGATGAATCATTCCCTTAACCTTATATGCATCGGCAAGACTCAAACGATCAGACGCTTGAGTGAATGACTCAACTGCTTGAGAAACGAGCTTCAGCGCCATTGGAAAATCATCCCAATAATAATAGGCATTTGCTTTCCCCAGATTTGCCAGACCCATCAGCGATATGTTCTGCATCGTTGAGCTCAACATATAGCTCGCATTGAATTCACGGATCGCCTCATTATGACGTCGTTTAGCGAGGTAGCTCATACCCATGTTGTGATGTATCTCCGCAAGGCGGCTTACATCTCCAATACCCTCAAAGCATGACTGTGCCCGCTTGTAATGCGTCAATGCAGTATCATAGTCTCCAATGATATTGCAGACAATGCCGAGGTTCATCAATACCGTGCCAGCGAGCTGTGCCTGTTCCGATCTCTCAAACAGTGTCAATGCCCGCTCGAAGAATTCGACTGCCTGTTTGATCTTGCCTTGTTCTGCATGGTTCGTTCCGAGGATATTCTCGACACGGCCGAGAAAATCATGGAGCTTGAGCTCCGAGAACATTGTCCGACTGCGGCCCAAGTCGGACGCTGATTGCTTCCATTGTCCCTTCCTCGAGTATATTTCACCTCGACGCATATATGCTTCGGCGATAGATCCTTTCTTGGCAACCCGTTCATCTTGTGTGAGAGCCAGAGTATACATCTCTTCAGCGCGGTTGTTCTCTCCATGCTGCTTAAAAACATCTCCTATCCCCATCAGCACCTGACACACCTCATCGGGAGACAACCGGGTTTGACAGAACGTGATCAGACGGTCCAATTTCTCGGGATCATTCAATGAGATTTCAATCTTCTGTTTACCACGCTTCCCGCCAATCATCCTCTGTTCCAGAACGTCGGTACGTCGCAGGTTGCTCATAAGGCCCGAGACGACCTTCGGTGCGCAATATGCCTTGACGAGGCTAAGGATTTGGTCCGTTATGTTTTCAGGTTTCATTCAGAAGATCCGTCAATGTATCGAATCAATAATTTGTGTATTACCGACCAAACGCATACCTTGAGAAATGCGAGAGCGTAACGACAAAGCGTTTATTCTGCCAGTCGACTGAGGTCGGCTGCGGTTCCCAGGCAGTTGTTGTTGGGTTGAAGTAATAGCATCTGAGCGGAGCGACTTTCTCTTCCTCCTCGTTGATGCCTGCCTCGTCAAATGAGACGCGAAGTGTCACGGGCACCTGAAACACTGTACCTTCCGGTTCGAAGTCCAAGATCCGATCTGTTCCGCCAGGCAAACCAACGGGTGTTACTCCGGTTGTAATCCGGAACGAAACGAGCGTTGAGTCTCTCAAAGCGCCAGCAGGAAACGTGATGCTTGAGCAGAACAGGCTGAGGGTTCCACCAGCAGGTGAAATCACACGGCTGGCCACCCACGTCGTATCAAATGTAATTGCATACGTTCCATTTCTATTGACCGAATACCTGATATTCAACCCATTGATCCGGCCAATCTTGACGGAATCCCACCCGCCGCTGACTTCATTAAGCCTGAAGAGTTTGAAATAGCCACGAATAGGAGTGGCTGTAGGCAGCCCGATGTCAGCCAGTTTCAATTGGACATCGAAGGGTTGGAGGAACACCAGATTCGAGAACGGGCCAAACACTACCGCCATCGGCCTCAGTGGTGTACCAGTTGTATCTAGTCGACAAATACTGAATGAGACAGGTGTTGGCACCGAAACCGTGCCAACCCAATATCTTACATTGGACGTACCCAAATTCAGTTTAAGTGAATCGCCAGGCAGAAGAATTCCGGAAACCGTGTTACATTGGGACGTGTCAACGGGTCTCGCAAGTAGTTGCCCGATGGTTTCTAACTGTTGGGCAGGGCCTGTTGGCGCAGTGGCATCCTGGTAACAACCAATACTGAGGGCCGTTGCAAGGCCGAACACAAAAAGATGAAAGACCAAGAGGCTTGGCTTCGATACGTTTCTGAATTGCTTCATCATGATTCCCCCAATATGTATTTGTCTAAGATTCAGCCCCTGATCTCCACTCATAGGAGATTGTCTTATCATCCCATGATTGTATCCGGGAGAATAAGGTCAACCTTCATGCCACAAAAGGTCACCGAGTGGAATTCTGCAAATCGGAACGCGTTGAGGCCAAAGGTCGTCTGGCTATAAGAGGTGTGAATTCTTGCGAGGAAAGAAACAGAGTGAGGCACATCAAGGGGTGCATCAAAACGTTACACCGCACGATCCAAAACGTTACACTATTCCAGAGAGCCGTCTTGTTCGTTATTCAGAATCCGGTTGAGCCGCGGCCTCGAAATTTGCAAAATTTTGGCCGCTTTGACCTTATTTCCACCTACGTGATCAAGGACTCTTTGCGCAAAGAGCCTTTGCACTTCCGGCAGTGATGCGTGATCAAGGGAGACAAGCAGCATGAGTGTGTCCACTTCTTTCGGGGGAAGGTTCTCCGGCTTGTTAACGATGAGTTTCCGTTTTGTGGAACGTGACTTCGCGCTTGCAAATTCAAAATCGTCCTCAGTAATCCAACTGCCGTCTTCAAGAAGAACGGCGCGCTCGATGCAATGCTTCAGCTCGCGGACGTTCCCCTCCCACTCATGCTCCATCAGGACCTGAAGACCTTGTGGAGTCAAACCCTTGATCTTTTTTCCGTACGCATCATTAAAGGACTGAAGAAAGTTCTTGACAAGCAGAGGGATGTCGTCCTTTCGCTCCCGCAACGGAGGCAACTCCAGAGGTAAGATCTTGAGTCGGTGATAAAGATCCTTCCGGAACTCCCCTGCCCTCATCTTCGCATCGAGGTCCGCGCTTGTGGCGGCAATGATGCGTGCACGTACTGGAACGTCTCGTACACCGCCGAGCCGCCTCATAGAGCGGTCCTCAATCACTTTCAGTAGCTTTGACTGCGTAGCGATTGAGATGTCACCAATCTCGTCAAGGAAGATGGAGCCATCGCCGGCAAGTTCAAACAAGCCGATCTTCCGTTCTTTCGCGTCTGTGAACGCTCCTTTCTCATATCCAAACAATTCAGACTCGAGGAGAGTCTCCGGAAGTGCAGAGCACGCGATGTCGACAAACGGGCTGTTCTTGTTCTTCCCGTTATAGTGGATTGCGCGGGCAAAGAGTTCCTTCCCGGTTCCGGTCTCACCGACAATCAACACTGTCATGGTTGCATTTTTGATGACCTTCTGAGCACGCTCCATCGTAATTTTCAACACCAACGAACTCCCAATGATGTGCCTGAAGTCGTATACTTCCTGCTGAAGTTCAACGAACTTCTCCTTCTTCTTTTTCGCCACCCAATCGTTGTACGACATTGTGATCTGTTCGGCAATCTTGCGTTGTTCATCGGGGACAATGAAGTACGCTGCAACGCCGAGCTTGACGAGTTCAACGGCAAATGCGTGGTCAGGGTTGCTTGCCATTGCCAGCACCGGCACATCAGGAAACTGCGAAGAGAACTCCTTGAGAGCAGATCGGAGCAGGACTGTATCGTGAGTGACGTCGAGAAGCACGAGATCGGGTGACTTGAAGAGCGCCCTGCTGGCAAGAAAACCGGGGGAAGAGGCAAACTGAAGGTGCATGTCGGATGCGGGCTGAATGTAGCGTCGCACCCGTTCCATAATCTCCTTCTTTCCTGAAAGCAAAACGACAAATCTCTCTTTGCGAGCCGCCACCCTCGTGACCTCCTTATGTGTTTAAGAATTTCTCCAATGCAACAAGTACGTCGGCCTTGTTCTCCGCACCAAGATACTTTGTTTTCAATTCAATTGATTGAAACCGGGCAACAATAAACTGCAATACTACCTTTGCTTTGACAAACGATTCTCTCGCACGAACGTGTTGGCCACGCTCATAGTACTCCTGCCCCAACGCGAACGCCAGTCTCCAGGTAATCTCCGCAATCGGCTCCCTGGCGATTGCATCCATTCCTTTTTTGAGGTAGGTCAGAGCCTTCTCCTGGACATATTGAGGCGATTTTCTTGCAATCATTCCCAGTAAGAGCGATGATTCTGCAATGATCTGAGGGATGGATTCCTTTTCTCCACATTGGAGTGTATCACGAACAGTGGTCACTGCTGCTTCAATTTTGCCCAAACGGTAATTGCATTCAGATTTCCGCACAGCAACCAACAACCTCTTTTCCATCTCGCCGCTCGGGCTCATGTGTTCTCCTGCCATGGCGAATATTTGTAAAGCCTGCTCCATCTTGCCTGTGAACATCAGGAGCATGCCGCGATCGTAAAACAGCAATGATCTGAATGTGTCCAAACCCTTCTCATTCATGACCGTTTCCGCCTCATCCAGAGCAAGTATAACCGAATCATGATCTCCCAGCACCTGGCGTACCTGGGAAAGTTGCAAGAGCGTCTCCATCAGCCCCCTCGCATCATCCATCGCCCGGTACATTGCGAGAGCTTCCTCCCACAATTGGAGAGCTTTTTCATATTCACACTCTGCCAAACAGACTTCTCCCAGATTTGTCAGGACGAATACTGTTCCCTGCTTCGAATCAATACGCGAAAAAATCCCTCGGGCATCGTCGTAGAATTTCTTGGCTTCACCATAGCGCTTCAGCTTGTAGTTGGCAATCCCCAGGTTATTTTGAATCTGCGCCTGCTGGTTGAGTGTTCCATATTCCTGACTTATGCTGAGCGCCTTGTTCCAGTACTCCATCGCATGAGTAATATCACCCTTTGCGCTCAAGACGTTGCCGACATTCATGATGGCGTCAGCAAGACGGGCATGCTGCTTTGCGTGAGCATATGTCTCCATCGCCTCCTGAAAATATCCCACCGACCGCTCAAACAGGTCTTGTAAAAAAGTGGCAATCCCAAGATCAGTGTGAATTGATGCAATGATCCGTTGATCTCCAAGCTGTCGTGCCTGTTCGAGTTGTATAATACTCACACGCTCAGCTTCAACCGCGTTCCCGAGTGCAATGTCGATTCCCACCAACTCCTGTTGAAGTTCCAATCGCTCCTTGACATTATCTGCCTTGTCAAGGGCTTGCGCAATGTGTCGCTTCGATTCTTCATAGTTGCCCAACCTGGAGTGTGCAAGACCGGCGGTTTTGTGTAGTGACTGCGTCTGAACCTTCTCAAAACGGCTCTCCGTGAGGAGTCTATCAACAAGATCAATCGCCTCCCGATACGCACCACCCTGAAACATGGCATGTGCAAGCTTGACGCGGAGTCGCGCCAGTGTTGCAGCATCGGCATCGGCTCCCAACAACACAGCTTCCTCGTAGAGTTCTTTTCCGCGTTGGTATGCAGCAAGCAACATTCCTTCATCAGCGGCGCGTTCAAGCCATGTGATGCTTTCAGCGTGCTTGCCGCCATCGGCATACTGGTATGCCACTTCCTGGAGATCAGAGAAGGATCGCTTATCAAGATGTTGCTCCATCGTCGTAGCGATGAACACATGAACATCCTGACGGGTTTGCGTTGAAGCAGAATTCACTATTGTTTTCAGCCTTGCATGACGCATCGAGAAGCGCCGTCCTGCTTCGTGCGACGCCAGGAAGCCATCTGCTTCGAGGGAAGACAAATACTCCAATGTTCGTTGGCGTTGAAACGGGAGTACTGCCTGAATGAGTTCAAGAACAACCGGCGACCGGAAACACGAGAGAATCTCCAGACAGAGTTGTCTCTCCCGGTCGAGCGCTCTATAACGGTTAATGAGAAAGTGGTCAATGTCGCTTGGAAGCTGCAACATGACTTTGTCGACCACTGCTGCTATCCCGGCAGATCCTGGAGGGGTTGTAGCCGACAGAAGCGTCTCGACATAACGAATCGCTTCGACAATAAGATCAGGGGATCCTCCATAGAGTGAAAATAAACGATTGCCAATCGCTTCACCCAGAATTGCAGGAGCGAAGACACTGACGCCCATCGCATTCACACTTGCAGCATCCAACTCTCTCAATTGCATGCGCACCGCCGGGACCATTTCGAGTAACTCACCTCGCTCGGAAGCAAGCAGCAAAAATCGTCCCGGTCTGGCATCCCGCGTCGCAATCCGGACAACTTCTGCAGATTCCGAATCCAGACGGTCTCCATTGTCAATGACGATGATGAACGGAAAAAGCATCGAACTGAGATGGATGAATCGTGCCTGTGCCTCTGTCACCTTATCCCTCTCTTGTATCCATTCGCGTTGCAACAATAAAGCGCCGTCATCGCTCGCGCTGAACCCACCATCAATGACTTGTGTATACTTCTCCACCAAGTGCAACCCCTCAACTGATCGTGACATTACTTCTGCTCTCAGCAGAAGCAGCAGAGACCGAATAGCGCCGAATGGTACATCCCGCTGGCCAATGTTCATCTCCAATGCGGTAATATCCCTTGACCTGGCTAGCCGCATTGCCTCGCCGAGCAAGGCTGTCTTGCCTATTCCTTCAGGACCCGAAATCACGATTGCAACATCACCCCCCTTGTATTCTCCCTCTGTTTCGATGTGAGAAAGCGCGTGACTGATTCGCTCCTTCTCCTCTCTACGTCCAGCAAACGTCGGCTTGGTAGCTACTTCTAACGCGTCTTTTCCTGAACGCTCTCCTTCAGGAAGGAGAACCTGCGTTACTTCTTTCGCTGAACCAAATCGCTGATCCGGACTCTTCTCCAGGAGGCCTTTCAAAACGGGCAGGAATGACGTGTAGGGTCGCTTGGAAGCCTTTTCAAAGTCCGGTTCCGTTGTGAGTACCTTCTTGATGAGTTCCACAGGTTCATTTGCTTCAAAAGGGCAACGGCCTTCAATCAGGCGGTATAGGGTCGCTCCCATCGAATACAAATCAACCCTATGATCAAAAGCTTCGTGCCGCAACAACTCTGGAGCGGTATATTCAAGCGTGCCGCGCAACGGGAGATCAAGCGAATCATCATGTCGAACGCTGAAACCAAAGTCCGTCAGCTTGAGCAACGGAATTCCATCCTCTCCCTTGCCGCGAGTAACGAGCAACAGGTTCTCAGGCTTGATGTCAAAGTGGATGATCCCCTGATGATGAATGTAGGAAAGAACACCGAGGGCCTGCAACATGAGATGCTTGATCTGGACAACACGTTCTTGATCACTACGAAGGCTTCGATACCATTGAAGAACGTCCTCTCCCTGAACATACTCCATCGTAAAGAAGCGGCGTCCCTGCAACGAGGCATCGGCAGCATGACGCACAAGTCCCGAATCAAACACCCTGACTAGATTCGGGTGGTGCAGTGTGGTAAGCACCGACACTTCATTTCTCAACTGGTCATCGGTTGTGGCACCCGACTGACCTTCGTGATGAAGGATTTTCATGGCCGACTGGCGACCCTGGTTCAGCGTGTCCTCGACCAGAAACACCACACCGCTGCCACCTTCACCAAGATTCCTCAGTATGTTGTATCTATAGTTTATCATCGTTACACTGAATCGTTTGAAAGCTCCATGGGCGCTGCCCAATCATCAGATCTACTGCCTATCGAATGAGCAAGAATCATGACTATTGCAAGCAACAGTCCCGGAAAAACGCCCATCCACCACGCCGAGCTGAGATACGCAGTGGCTTCACCCATCATGTTACCCCATGTTGCAGTTGGCGGTTGAATGCCGAGCCCGAGAAATCCCAAGGCTGCTTCGCCGAGAACGGCATTCGCAAACTGCAATACTACGGAGGTCAGCAATACAGGGCGGATATTGGGGATCAAATGACGCGTCATGATTCTCCACGCTGACACTTGCAAGAGTTTTGCAGCAAGGACAAACTCCCGCTCTCGTAGTGAGATCACCTCGCCACGAACTACCCGCGCAATTCCCATCCACCCTGATAATGAAAGAACGACGACAATCGTAGGAACTGACTCACCCACAAACGCAAGGACTCCGATAACAAGAAAGAGGCCTGGAATTGCGAGGAATACGTCAGTCAGTCGCATCAGGATTGTATCAACGGCTCCATGGTACATTCCAGCAGCCACTCCGACTCCTCCACCGATAAGCAATGCGCCAAGTGCTGCGCAGATACCGATACCAAGTGAGACTCTTGTCCCAGCAATTACCCTGCTGAACACATCTCTTCCGTTGTCATCAGTCCCGAACAGAAAGACTATTTTGGATTCCCGCACAATGCGTAACGTCGTGTCAGATGCAACGGACAACAGAATGTCCCGATTGCTGCTTATCGACACAGTCCTGTTCAACAAATGCTGTTTCGCTGTAGAGAATGTACTTTTTGCATTCAAGTCATGAGCATCGGTCATCTTTTCTACGGACTCCCGAACATAACCAGTTGAAAGCGGGGGAAGTATTCTGGTAGTGACGAGATTGCCTTGAGCGTTAGGGTCAACGGGTGTGAGAAACGGGGCAGCGACAGCAACATATGCAACCACACAAAGGGCGAGCACCGACCTCCGTTGAGGAGGTGGAAGCGATGAAAGCGCCCAGACCGTTCGATGTTCTCCGAGACGACGCCGATGTTTGATTGAACTAACGATGGACTTCGAGAACCACACCGCTGTCGCAATCCACACAACGCTCGCGAGCCAGTACTCCACTATGGCGGATTGCCACCGTGTTGCAATCATGCCTGGATGAGTTACTAACAATACGCACCACGCAACCAGAGAAATAATACTCGCAACGATAAGCTCGTATTGAAAGAATGTCACCAATGCAAAGATGAAACCGGATATGATCAATCCTTTTTTCTTCATTACGAAAGCCTGATGCGTGGATCAAGCCATGCTCTGCACACATCAGCAGCGATATTCGCAATCATCACGACAATTCCTCCCGCGACTGCACATCCCAGGATCATCGGATAGTCACGCGTGTAAATCGCCATGACTGCAATCCTTCCCATTCCCGGCCATGCAAACAATGTCTCAGTAACAAGAACGCCTGTGAGAAGAACCCCGATCTCGATCCCGAGCAATGAAATCACCGGTCCGATTGAATTGGGAAGCACGTACGAACGAAACACCATTGCCTTCGATAAACCCATTCCAGTTGCGACAACAACATACTCCTGCGCCATTGCCCGGGTAACATCCGTGCGAACATATCGGGCAAGCAGAGCAGCGCCCGGAATCGCAAGCGTCAATGCGGGTAACGTGAGATGCTTCAGCAAATCGCCAATTGCCGTAACGCCCCCGATGTCCTTGGCCCCCAGCGAATACATCTGCGATGATGGAAAGAGTTTGATACTGTAGGAGAATATCAGGAGCAACAGGATGCCAATCCAGAACGAGGGAAGTGAATACGCAACCAAGGTCGCGTGAGAGAGAAAACGATCAAAGGTGGATCCGAAGTATGCAACGGCAAGTGCCGCCATGACCAAAGCCAACACACATTCAAGAACAAGTGCACTCATTCCGAGGAGAAGGGTATTCGGGAGAACATTCCCAAGAACATCGCTGACAGGAGCGCTGTGCGCAAAGGAATAACCAAGTTCGCCCCGAAGCAATGATGCAAGCCAGGCAACGTATTGCTGCAACACGGAACGGTCAAGGCCAAATTGGGAGCGGAGTTGTTCAGCAACGGCAGGCGGGATTCCAGGGGCGATGTACACACTTGCCGGATCGCCGGGCAACAGGCGGGAGAGAAAGAAGACGAGCGTCACCAATCCAAACAACATTGGGATTGCTTGAAGCACTCTCCGTAGCAGAAATTTTAGGAGAGGCAAATCGATACCCGGCGCTTAAGAAACAAATTCCTCCATTAGCATACTTACACTTACTTTGGATTGACCCCAGCAAGGCTTCCGTCGAGATACCATTCCCATGCGTTATGTGTCGTGCCAAGTACACCAATGCGTGTTCCGTGTATCCGCTTGTTGACTGCCACAATGTTATTGATCCAATACAGGAATGTACAAGGCTGCTCGTCGTGTACGATGTTCTGAAACTCCTTCCAGAGCAAAGCGCCATCAGGTTCGGATTTCAGGTTTCTCGCAGATGTGAGTATCTGATCAATGCGATCGCTTCGGAATCCGGTAAGGTTGAACGGATATTTTTCAAGGTCGGATCCCCAGAGATCATCCAATTGCATTTGCAATGGAACGCTGAACCCCGCCAGCCATGCATCGTATTTTCTGGTTGTCACTTCCTGCCAGAATGTTCCCCGCTCCACCTGTTCGATGGTCATTTCAATCTTCAGTGTTCTGAGTTGTTGCTGCACAACTGTGGCGACAACATTCCTTAACTGGTTTCCCGCGGGGACTTTCAATGCGAAAGAGAAACGAACTCCATTCTTTTCCAGAACGCCATCACCATTGGCGTCCTTCCATCCCTCCTTCTCAAGCAACATTTTTCCTCGTTGGGGATCGAACGGAAGAGGCTTCAGGCTGTCATTGTATGCCCACTTGAAAAGAGGTGAAACTCCTCCAAAGGCAACCTGTCCGTGCTTGCCGAGGTATGCGTTCACAAGTTCATATCTGTTGATCGCCAGCGTAAGCGCCCGTCGCACAACAGCGGATCCAAACAGCTTGTGTGGCTTTATAGTCTTCCCTTTGGAATCGACGTACGATTTCGGATCGATGTTGTTCCAGCCGAGAAAATCGTAATCTCTTCCGGGCGTGGAGATGATATCAACGGCGGGAGCTTCCTTCGAGAGCTTATCAGCATCCTCGGACCTCAGGCCGCCCACAAGGTCTACTTCACCGGATTCAAGTTGCGACAGTCTTGAGCGATAGTCAGGAATAACTCGAAACACGAGCTGCGAAAGCTTGGCGGGATACGGAGTGACGGACTGCGAATTCGATTGCAGTTTCGTTTCCTGAAGTGGAGTCCACTTTGAAAGCGTGAATGGGCCGGAGCCCACGGGCGAATTGTTGATCAGGTTTGTTCTTATATCCTTGCGAGAGAGTTTCTCAAAGAGATGGGTGGGAAGTATCGGAAGTCCCGCATCAAATAATTGGCCGGGATACGCTCTGGCAAAATGAAACACAACCGTGGAATCATTCACCACTTCTACACTCTTCGCTATATCAAGCTTTCCATTGGTCAGCTTAAGATTATCAACAGCCGCCTGGCGGACACTTGCGACATCGGGATCGCCGTACAATTCATAGGAGAGTTGCACGTCACGTGCAATTACGCGTGTGCTGTCACTCCATCGAGCATTGGATTGGAGATGGAATGTAATGTCCTGGTCCTGATTCCCGCGTTCCCATGATCGCGCCAGGAGCGGTGTATAGTGAAGAGTGCCTGTTGAAAGGTCAAAGTCGGAACCGACAAGCGAAGGAAAAAGCAGATCGTTGATTTCTCCGGCGGTGATATCTTCGGCGAAGAGAGGGTTGAAGCTGTCAATGTCGCCTTCAATGGCAACGACAACAGCTGGACGTTGCGGCAGGCTGGCATCTTTCTTCGTTCCGCAGCCAAAGAGTGCGAATGTTACGACGAACGCAAAAACAACACAGATTCTTGATCTCATCAAGAACGTTCTCCCGGAGGATGAGGAGTAAATTGTGTGGAAGAATATAGGTATGAATTGATCGTTTGTCAACATAAGGAAGTGATTCGCCTTGATTCTACCTTCACAGCAGTCACCATAAGCGGGAGTCGAAAAGTGACACATGTTCGTTTTACAGGCTTCGACTTCGCTCAGCCTGACGTGGCTCGCAGATCGTACACTGGCGCTTCATCAGAGGCGCGTACAGGTTGAGTTTGATGTTGCTTTTCGATAGTTTCCCATCGGATCATGATTACAATGAACACATCAAACAGGCTGCTCGACGTACAACATCTCTCGGTTTCCGTAGCGACGGACCGTGGCAGAGATGAGCTCGTCCACGATGTCAGCTTCGATATTGCCCGCAAGGAGATCGTCGTTCTGCTTGGCGAGAGTGGCAGCGGCAAAACAATTTGCAGTCGCGCCATTACACGACTGTTCCCTGTTACAGCATTTCTAAAAATTGAAGGCACGATACAGTTCGAAGGTCGCTCGTTGTTGGACATTCCTGAGAACGAACTATGCTTGATCAGAAGAAAAAAGATCAGATACATATTCCAGGAGCCAATTCAGTCGTTGAATCCTGTGGCAAGGATACGGACGCAAATGAACCTCGCCAATGACTCCGTACAAAATGACCGATCACTCATCGAGGTCCTTGCATCTGTTGGACTGGAGACCGGCAAGGAAGTCCTGGATTCCTATCCACATCAGCTCAGCATCGGGATGGCTCAACGAGTCTGCATCGCGATGGCAACAATGCCATCGCCTGCCTTGTTGATTGCAGATGAGCCGACCAGCGCCGTTGACGCTTCGCTCAGATACAGATTGCTCGATTTACTGGCGGCCATTCAACAGAAAAACGGCCTGTCACTGTTGCTCATTACACACGACCTCAATGTTGCTCGTCAGTATGGAGACAGGATTATAGTAATGCATGGCGGACAAATAATTGAATCTTCCAGCCGGACAGAATTCTTTACTGCTCCATCGCACCCATATTCAAAAAAACTGGTCGAGTCTCTGACAATCACCGGGAGTTGAATGTGCAACAGGCTATCGCAAGAAGAGAGGTTCGATGCTTCTACTGGAAGTAGCCAGCCTAACGTGTGCGCTCCGTCGAAACTCGATCATGAGCTTCATGGTAGAGACCAAGCGAGTACTCGACGGGGTATCACTTACCATTGAAGAAGGTGGATCCGTGGCGCTCCTGGGCGCAAGCGGAAGCGGCAAGTCAACTCTTGCTCGATGCATTGTGGGATTGCATCAACCGGATTCGGGGACGATGACATTCGAGGGAGTGAACATCTTCCCCGAAATCAGGAACCGAAAAGCATTCGGGCTGGAGATTCAGATGTTGTTTCAGGGAGGCAGCGCTTCGCTTGACCCGACGATGCGCGTGTTGGATTCACTGATGGAAGGAATCACTGCACGCCGCGACAACCGTTCAACCACATATCCGAAGGACATTGCAGACCAACTCGTTCTTTCCGTCGGACTGCCCAAGGATTGCCTTGACCGGCTTCCCGCGCAACTCAGTGGAGGCCAACGACAGCGAATTGCATTGGCTCGTCTGCTCGCGGTTTCTCCCCGTCTACTAATCCTCGACGAACCAACGTCAGCGTTGGATGCTTTGACTTCAGCACAACTTCTACAACTGTTGAAATCACTGCAAGCCATTCACGGATTTGCACTTCTCTACATCACTCATGACGTACAGACGGCATTGTCGTTCTGCAATCGTGTGGCAGTACTGCATAATGGGATAATCGTTGAGGAAGGATCAAGCGAGGAAATCCACAAACATCCAAAGCATCACTACACAACTCAGCTTTTACGGGACAGCAAACTAATAGGCGCCTGACTCTTCATCCACCGTTTTCCTTACTCCATACTCCAGTTTCCGTTCCCCATTTTAGTTTTTGTTCATCTCCCTCACACCTTCAATCGCTGGCTTCGAAAGAGTGCTCTGCCGTTCACCCACCTGCTGACGCCACATGGCGTAGTAAAGTCCCTTTTGACCGAGAAGCTCACTGTGCGGACCGGACTCCACAATGCGTCCCCGCTCCAGAACGTAAATCCTGTCAGCGTGCATGATCGTGGAAAGACGATGCGCAATCAGAATCGTGATAAGATCTTTGCTCACAGAAACATCACGGATTGTTTCGGTGATCTCCTCTTCCGTCAGCGAATCGAGCGACGACGTTGCCTCATCAAACACGAGCAGGTTGGGCCGCCGAAGCAACGCCCGGGCAATTGACAACCGTTGCTTCTCCCCTCCTGATACCTTCACGCCCCCTTCACCGATCATCGTATCGAGACCCTTATCTGCGCGGACAAGAAGGCTCTGGCATGCCGCCTTGCGAAGTACCTCCATGCAGTCAGCATCGCTTGCCTGGGGATTCACGAAGAGCAGATTCTCCCTGATCGTGCCTGAGAACAATTGGGTATCTTGCGTGACAAACCCGATCCGTTCACGAAGCCCGTTGAGATCGACCTCCGTGCCTATGACACTGTTGTACAGAATCCTGCCGGACTGCGGACGGTAAAGTCCGACAAGGAGTTTCACAAGTGTTGTCTTGCCTGAACCGGAGGGCCCGACGAATGCAATCGTCTCACCGAGCTTCACGCCGAATGAAATTCCATCCAGCGCCAGTGTTGTTGCCGACTGATGCTTGAACACGACCTTGTCAAAGTCGAGCGTTTTGATGCCGGAAAGAACGACCGGGTTGTCCGGCTTTGGCTCCTTTGGAGTGTTGAGGATCGTTTCAAAATTATTCAGCGAGACTTCTGTCTCACGGTAAATGTTGATGATGTTGCCAAGTTCCTGTAACGGACCGAAGATGAAGAAGGAGTAAATCCAGAGCGAAAAGAACTGGCCGAAAGTTATTTCCTGGGCGAAGATCAGATACAGCATCAATCCGAGGATCGTCGTGCGAAGGGCATTCACTGACGTTCCCTGGATAAAACTCAAGCTACGGATGTACTTCACCTTCTTGAGTTCCAGTTTCAGAATCTTTCCGGTGGTGGCGTTTAATCGTCCAATCTCTTGCTGGGCAAGTCCGAGACTTTTTACCAACTCGATGTTACGGAGGGACTCGGTTGTTGAGCCGGCGAGCGCCGTCGTTTCAGCGACGATGACCTTTTGAATGTGTTTGATTTTCTTGCTGAGTGTGGAACTCAGGAGCGTCAGCAAGGGAACAGTCGCAAGGTACACCGGGGCAATCAACCAGTGGACGGTGAAAGCATAGATCATCACGAAGATGACGCCCACAAGTGTAGTGAAGACAATGTTGATTCCTGCCGAAATGAACCGCTCAACATCTGACCTCACTTTTTGAAGCTTGCCCAACGTCTCGCCGCTGCGTTGGTCCTCAAATACCTGGTACGGCAATTCGAGCGAGTGGCCGAGACCATCCGAATAGATCTGCGCTCCCAGCCGCTGCGTGATAACATTGATGAAGTAGTCCTGGAAATTCTTCGCAACCCTCGATACAAACGCAACGCCCATCGCCATAAGCAGCAACATGCCGACGCCTCTGAAAAAGTCTGCCTGCGTGTACTTTTTGAAGTTGATAGCGTATTCGTCTATGATGTGACGAAAGATCAGCGGGTCGAGCAGCGAGAAGACCTGATTGACTGCAGCGAGGAACAGAGTAAGAGCAACGAGTTTCCAGTAGAGCTTCAGATAAGTGTAGAGGAGTTTCATCAGTATCCGATAGGTGTCAACAATGAACGGTTTCAACAAGTCAGGATTAAGATAGAAAAATCGCTGCAAACTTGCTGATAACACAAAGGGCGATGACAGTAACCTCTATTTTCTGTGGGATCGCTCTAACGAGGTGCTGACCAATTAGCCTGGAGACGAGTCATCGCTATCCGATATTGTCTGGAGGAGAAACAATCCATCACAAATCGTTTGCTCGATCCCTCACGATAAACTCTTTGTTGCTTTACACAGTTCTTGATATTCAGTTCAGGATTGGTTACATTGATGCGCCGAAAATTCATAACGGGGTGGTAGCTCAGTTTGGTTAGAGCGCCTGCCTGTCACGCAGGAGGTCGCGGGTTCGAGTCCCGTCCGCCCCGCCAAAAAGCCCAGCATATGCTGGGCTTTTGTCATTTATCCGGCGGTTGAACGGAATCCAGAGGTAAATCCACAACAATCCCCGGATTTGGGTATCTGAAATCAATTCGGAAGTCAATCAACGAACCGGGGGCATGTTCCCAATCACACTATCAGTCCAAGTCAAATCATTGCGTTGACGTTTGATGGAAGAAGTTGTACCTTTCAATAGATAATTTCTTCTCAAGCCTTCCCCCGTCAAAGCTCCACTGTTCATGTCCGCGTGCAGACATTATAACTGCGCATGTCTAAATCGTATCCTGTATCCATGGAATCGGAATGAGTATTCTTCGTTCAACAAAGTCGACAATGGACAACAATAGGTTTGTGGTGCGGTTCTATATGTTTTTCGCGTTGTTGATCTGGGTTGGAGCCCAAACTCACGCCCAAATAGATCCCAATATCACCGCGACAGCTGGGCCGAACGGGACAATCAGTCCGAGTGGAGTAGTCAGCGTACCCTCCGGATCGAACCAGGCATTCACGATTACCCCTTCCACAGGTTATCAGTAACGGTTGGCGCGGTCAAATCCGGGAAGACATCCACTTGAGCTTTCGAGGCGACGATGCCGCCATAAACTAGCAAAGCAACTGCGGCTATTAAAACCAGCAGCCGATTATGAAGTGACCATTGAATGATTCGATTCAGCATATTCTGATTACTCGCAACTACACAGCTATATTTGCCCCGAAGGGGTTTTGGAGATTAGCCAGTGGTAGAGCCACTGGAACCAAGTTGGAGCAAACCCTTCGCGCCCTGAAAGGGTGCAGGAGATTCGACGCCGCAAGCCTCCTGCGCTCTTTCAGAGCGCGTCGTTCGATCTACCTGCGCTTTCCAGTGCCTTCACCACTGGCTAATCTCCTCTGCACCTCCGGCGCGAGAACCTAGAGCGGATTGCGATTGGGTGTCCGGTAAACTTCAGTTTGCCGCTGTTGGCATTCACAACAAACTGAAGTTTGTTGAACCTTCTCGCCGTACACACAATGGAAAACCGATCTAAGCAGCCCACTCAAGAGTTCACCAAACGATAACTCACGAAAGCCAGATTGCGGCTGTCGGGCGACCACGAAGGAACATTGATGGTGCCCTGACCGCCGAAGAGTTTGGCCAGCACTTCGATCTTCCCGCCAGCGAGCGGCATCACGCGCAGGGTGACGTCCTTGTTTTCAGGATGGCCTTTCACGTCCTTCTCGTAGGAGAGGAACACGAGCCATTTGCCATCGGGCGACGGATGAGGGAACCAGTTGTTGAACTCGTCGTTCGTCACCTGCTCCGGAGAAGAACCGTCGGCGCGCATCCGCCAGACTTGCATCATGCCGGTGCGGTCGGAGTTGAAGTAAATCCACCGCCCGTCAGCGGTGTAATCCGGGCCGTCGTCCAGCCCCTTCACGGTAGTGAGGCGCGTCTCCGCGCCGCCGCCCACCGGGATGGTGTAGATGTCGAACTCGCCGTTGCGCTCGGCGCAATACGCCAGCGTCTTCCCGTCCGGCGACCAGCCGTGCCAGTACGACGGGGCGGCTTCGGTGATGAGTTTGGGCGTGCCGCCGTTAATCGGCAGCGTGTAGATGCGCGACTTGCGATCCGATTGCGACTGGTCGCTGATGACAAGCGTTTTCCCGTCGGGCGAAATGCCGTGGTCGTTGTTGCATCGTATTGCGAAGCCTGTGTCGATGGGCTGCGGTTCGCCGCCTGCGACGGCGATGCGGTGGAGGCGGCCACGGCCGTTGAAGATGAGCGACGCACCGTCGGGCGACCAGTTCGGTGCCTCGATCCTGTTGGTTGTGGTCCAGACGACGCGACGGTCTTTCGAAGCGAGCGGCACCGTCTCCAGCGTGCTGATGAGTTTTGGCTGGCCTGCCGCGGGCGTGCCGGTGGTGAGTTCCACGTTGGAAAACACGGCCTTCTCCAACAGATCGTTGTTGTGTGCGCACACGCCGAGTCCGACGTAGAACGGGCCGTCGAGATCGAGCCGGAACGAGCCGCCGGCCGGCCGCCATTCTCCACCCGCCTCCGCGATGGACATGGAGACGTAGCGTCCGCGCTTCTCGATGCGCAGCCGCTTCGGCCCGGAGACGCCGGACTGGATTTCGTAGGTGCGCTCGTTCGCCGCCGCACGGTATTGCAGCGAGGTCAGGCCATCGCCGTGGATTGCGGCGTCGGCATAGGCGGAGTCGGTGTCCAGACTCTGGCGGACGAGCAGGCACGCCTTGCGATGCGGATCCACGCCCTGGCCCTCGAACGCGATGTCCGCCGCGAGCGTTGCGTCGCCGGAGACTTTCTTCCACACGAAGTGGAAGGCATCGTTGGTAAACCACATGTTCGCGCCGCCCCCGGCAACGGTGTAGGCGCGGCGCGTGGGGTCGAACCCGACGGACCCGGCGCGCTTCGTGGCGCCGACATCGCCGTGATTCTCAAAGACGCCAAGGTCGGCCGCGCGCAGGAGCGGCGTCAGGGCCAAAGCGCAGATCGCCGCGGTCAGCAAGGTTTGGGTGCGGAGAGAAGGTGATGGCATAAGGTGTTCGTAACGAAGTTTCAGTTTTCGCAAGACCGTAAAAACATTCGTGACCGCGCAGCAAGGGTTCTTTCCCCACGAGGGTAAATGAGCGCGTCGTTTCTCAATCTACTTCGGCGGCGCGGCCGGCTCTTGATTCGCTGCCCTCACCGGAGGGTGGCGGAACGAACGCTCCACCGCGTCATTCGGATCCGTGGAGACGGGCTGATCGCGCCAGAGCCAGCGCATCATTTCGGGGAAGATGGCCCCGCCCTGCTTTTGTCCGTGGTTGCCGATGCCCCAGACATAATTCACATCATAACCCTTGGCGGTCAGCGCTTTCATCAATCGCACATTCTGAAGGAACCAATCGCCATTCGGATTTCCCGGTCGTCGACTATCGTTACGTCCGTCCTGCATGAAAATGCGGATCGGCTTCTTCTCACTCTCCGCCACCAGTTCGGGGAAAATGTAGCCACCGCGGATGGCGGTGAAGCTTCCCACGAACGAGATGACTTTTCGAAAATCATCCGGCCGGAACCATGCGGTGCTGAAGGCCGCAATCCCTCCCGAGCTCGATCCCATGATCCCATGCAGTTCCGGGTCCGGCGAAATGTTGTAATCCTTCTGCAAGGCGGGCATGAGTTCCTCCACCAGCACCCGGGCATACTTGTCCGTCGGCGGATCATATTCCTCCTTGCGGTTGGCGGTCCGGTCTCCCCAATCCTGCGATGTCGGTTCGGGTTGATCCGGACGGCGGCCCGGACTGATGAAGACGCCCAGCATCACGGGGATTTCCCGGCGAAAAATCAGGTTGTCCAAAACATTGTGTCCCTGCACGTCGCCCGGCTCGGCCTTCATCGCCGGCCCATCGTTGAAGACCATGAGGGCGGCCGGCTTGGATGGATCATACTGTGCCGGGAAATACACATCGTAGGTGTGCTGCGTCCCGGGAAAGACATTGCTCGGAATGATCCTGGGTCCGGCAAACCTTCCCTTGGGCACGCCATCGATTCGTTTGGAATCGAGACCGAGTTTGTAGAAGGAATCGTTCGTATTCGCCGGGCCGCGCCCGGCGCCACCCCGAGGCGGAACTGCCGCGGGAGGAGTTGTGGT
>JANNSJ010000072.1:0-38416 GCA_031402435.1 Bacteroidota bacterium
TAAATGGGAATGGGCTGTATTTCTATCTGCCCATCTCCCTGCTGGCTATCAGTGATACGGCTGCTGAAATAGGCGGGGTAAAATGGGGCGCTATGAGCAAACAGAGAATCGATGAAGTGGGACGACCGTCTCTGGTCGTCCACTTGAAACTTGAGCACTACCGGGGGCTTTGCCGTTTGGGTGAGTTTCGCTATATTCCTGCCATTATGAATATATTGACGGAACACGAACTTCGGATCAAGCTGGCTGCACTCACCGCAAATATTGGCCGTGAACGCATATCAATGGCGGAGTATCACACGGCGGGAGTGCTTGTTCCCATTGTATTCGGCAACGGCACTCCGGAGTTATTCTTCACGAAGCGGACTGAACTCGTGGAAACTCACAAGGGACAGGTTTCATTTCCCGGTGGCATGATGGATCCGGAAGATGAAACCATCGTACAGACCGCCTTGCGCGAAACATGGGAAGAGGTCGGGATTCCCGCATCAGCCGTGACAGTGATGGGTATCTTAAACGATCTCGCAACACCAACCGGATTTGTCATTACTCCCGTCGTGGGGGTCATCGAACACCTTCCACCTCTCAACCCAAACGCTGATGAAGTAGCAGAAGTGTTCCGGGTGCCGATATCGTTCTTTACAGACCCGAAGAATGGACGGAGTGAGATGAGAGAATTTGAAGGAAAGCAACACGAGGTATGGTACTACGAACATGGAGGGCACACGATCTGGGGAGTGACCGCCATGATTGTGCGATCACTCCTGAAACATCTTGACCTTGTCTAACCGGCGAACGCAACGCTTCCGCCGTTGAATGTTTCTCCCACCGCGAAGCCATGTGAACGGGCGTAGCCCTTCAGCGTGTCGAACAACAGGGCGCGGGCCCGGTGAAGGCGCGAGCGAACCGTCCCGATCGGAATCTTGAGCGCATCCGCGATCTCTTCGTACGGAAGATCCTGTACATCGCGCAGAATGATCACGCTCTTGAACTTTTCCGGTAACGCCGAGATCGCCTCCGAGACTTCATCCCCAAACAACTCTGTGTCCGCAGACCGAAGAATTTCTTCAGCTCCCGAATTTAGAGAATCCGACATTTTGTAGGATGATATCTGCTCGTCAAACTGCACGAGATCGGGCAGCCGTTGCACACGCCGGTACTCGTTGATGAACGTGTTCCTCAGAATTCTGTACAGCCACGCCCGCGCATTCGTTCCGCGTTCAAACTTGCCGTAGTACCTGTAGGCTTTCATGTACGTGTCCTGAAGAAGGTCCTGCGCCTGCTCACGGTCATTGGTCAAATACAAGGCATACGTGAACAACGCATCCGTGTAGGGAAGCATTTCCTGTTCAAACTCTGCATGATATTGCGTTCTGGCTGTTTTCATGAAATCCTTTTTACGTTTCAGTGGATAGATTCGATTGTCTGTATAAAGCGATATAGTCGTTTTGTACGTTTCAATATAGTCATTACGGACGACGATGTCAAGGGGTGGGGTTCCGCGGGCGTGTACTAAAGAACATTGGTTATTGCGGGCGGCAAAGCGGCTTTTCTGCTTGAATCATGGTTCTTCCCCCAAGGTTTTGAGGGCCTGGTCTATGGCTTTCGTTACTCCCTCATCCTTCTCAACCAGCTTTTGCTGTTCGAGGAGATCCTTTGCCCTATCATCCCCTGATGAAACCAACGCCTCGACGGTTGACGTTCGTATTGAGCTTGACCCGTCGTTGAGGAGAACGCGCAAGCGGTCCCTTGCTTCTGTATTGCCCCTCCCCACTTTGCCAAGCAACCGGACCGATTGTCTCCGTATGTCAACGGGGTTTGCCACTCCGCTGTAGGTGAGTGCGATCGGGAGCGCCCGTACATCCTTGAGAGTGAGGAGAGCTTCCATCGCGGCGCGGCGAACGACGTTCCTGTAGGATTCCATGCCGGCACAATTCACAGCCAGGTCGAATCCACGAACCGAATCGATCTCCGCCAACACTTTCAAACAGCGCGACAGAACCAGAAGGCTTGAATCGTTATGTGCAGCATTCACAACAAGGTCGGCCACGTCCGGAGTATTGAATCGCGAGAGTGCAGTAATTGCAGATGTGCGAACGGACGAGTGCTTGTCTTTGCACGCTTGAACGAGAGTCTGTTTCACCCGGTCGTTCTCGGATGGAGCCAATGCCAACAATGCTTCGTTGCGAACAGCCCAGAACCCATCATGCAATGCCGCGTTACTCAAGGCATCAACAACGGCGTCATCATCATTATCCAGTTTCAACCGTTTCGCTGCAGCAATCCTTTCTCCTGCATCCGTTGCATGCTTCATGATATAGACAAACTCATCCGTTGTTCTCAGCAACTCAAATGTTCCCAGTATGTTTTTGCCCTTATCAAGAATGATCATAACCGGACGCTCGGACAGCGGGATGTCGACCTGTTGCTGTCGCTTTTCGATGAAGACAGTAGTTGTTATTGCGCCTGTCGAAGTCGTTGCTTCTATTGTGAGAGGAAACTTGAACACGCCGGTCAAGCTGTCCATCGCCTGCGTTTGAGTCAGTTCAAGCTGGAGTGTGTTCGTATCATCACTCCAGGTTGAGCGGACAGACACTTTCGGGTGGCCGCCCTTGTACACCCATTGCTCGAAGAACCACCCGAGGTTTTTTCCCGTGGCATCCTCAATGGCCAGCATGAACTCATGCGAATCCACATTCCTGAAGGCATATCGCTTCGCATAGAAGCGGAGAGCTCTCCAGAACTCCTGCTCCCCAAGGACATTCCTGAGCATGTGCAGTACCCAGCAGCCCTTTGAATAGATATTTGCCGTGTACCCGTCTTTGCCTACAAGGGGACTTCGTCCGTGAACATCTTCGGTGGCTATCACCCCGGCAGCCTGTCCCGCCAGATCATGCTGGAAATAGTCATCGCCTTTCTGGTCCTGCTTGAAGAGTGAAGTAAAATAATTGGCAAATCCTTCATGCAGCCACAGGTGGTTCCAATCACGGCTGGTGATCAGGTCGCCCCACCATTGATGCGAAAGCTCATGCGCAACGACGTCATCGGCCGTAAAATCAATCAATGCGCGTGGATCAAGGAGATACGCGTCATCATTCAGCGTTACAGCGGATGTGTTTTCCATCCCGCCCCACATGAAATTGGAAATCCAGATTTGAGCGTACTTCTCCCATGGGTAGGGAATCCCAATCTTCTCTTCAAAGAACTTCATTGCGGCGGCGGTTTTGGCCAGACTTCTGACACCATCTCTCACCCTGTCCTTGTAGACATAATACTCCAACGGGAGTTTGCCATAGTGTTCACGCACAACCTCGTATTCGCCCGCTGCAATCATGATCAAATAAGATGAATGGGGTTTCGATTCAAGCCAATGGAATGTCTTCGTGTGTTTCTTCACGTCGTGAATTGTCTTCAGCAACTTACCATTGGAAAGCAATTCGTAGGATTCCGGAACGGTGGCGATCACTTCAGACGTTGCTTTATCGTTTGGATAATCGTAGCAGGGAAACCAAAAGTGATTGTCCGTATCCTCGCCTTGAGACCAGATCTGTCGATGACGTGTGGGATTCGTACTGTCGGGCTGGATGAAGTATATTCCAGCTTGAGGTTTGCAGGAGTACTGAATGGAAATGGTGATGGTATCGGTCAATGTGCGGGGAGTATCGAAAAACACAACGAGCTTTGGAGCACGATTGGCAAAACGCAATGCAGTGCCGCGTGCGAGGGAAACGGAGGTAATGTCCATGTCCTCCGCATCGAGTTCCAACGAATCCAGCCTGGCGGTCAGCGGCGCCAGAGTGATCGACGTTGTGCCATCGACCCGCTTTTCGGCTTCATCAAATCCAACGACAATCGTATAGTGAATGACATCATAGGCCCGGCTGCGTCGTTCGATCGAGTTTCCTGGAAACAACACCTGGGCACTCCCGGACGCACAGACAAGCAAGACATGGATGAATAAACTTACCGGCTTTGACACGTTTCCTCCAAAATGGAAAGCCGTCCTGCGTATATGCACGGGACGGCTTCGTAAGATGACAAGGTGAACACCTGCGGCCTATGAACACCCGATACGGTCAAGTCCCTTCTTTGCGTCATCGTTCTTCGGATCAAGCTTCAACACTTTTTTCCAGAGAGCACAGGCTTCGTCTTTTAATCTTTTGTTGAGTTCATCGTCTCCGGGCACGCGGGATCGTATGAGACATTCACCGAGCCAGAAAAGGCCTTGCACATTGTTTGGATCCTTTTCGACGCATATTCTGAAATGCTTGACCGCGTCATCGTTCTTCTTTTTGTTGTCCTCCGCGGGGGCTTTCGGATCGAGAGTCTGAAGCACTGCCAGTCCCCACGAGATGTGCATGTTGGCATCTTCCGCACCAACGGATTGCGCCTTACGAAATGCGTCGATTGCGCGGGGATATTGTTTCTTGACCATATAGAGAGAACCGAGCAACTTGTACGCTTCTCCATACACGGCCTTGTTCTTTTCAACCTGGTCCCCGATGAGCCGCACAACTTCAAGGTATTGGGCTTCTGCAATGTCGAACGAATCAACCTGCATATAGTACCGCGCAAGATAGAGCCTGCCGTTGAGATAATCAGGCCTCAAATCGACCACTTTGAGAAACAGTTCCCGTGCGCGGGGCAGATTCAGGTTGCCAGGTTGCTGGTATGTCAATGCCGCGTTCAGGTGGGCGCTCAGCGAACTGGAATCACATAGGATTTTCTTTTCAAACATCTCCGATGCTTTTTTGTAATCCTGCTTCTTCATGTACAAGGAGCCGAGTGGGAAAAAGACATCACAGTTCGATGAATCCGTCGTCATGGCTTTTTGGAATGAGTTCATGGCCTCCGTGTCCATACCGGCGCCGAAGTAGGCACGACCCATCATGATGTAGTCTTCCTGCTTGATCGCGTTACGGCGCTGCAAGGCGGCAAACGCCTCGAGTGCCCCCTTGAAATCCTTCGTCTCCACGAGTGCGTGCGCACGAATTCTCCAGAGATCAACATTTGAGGAATCCATTTGGAGCGACGCCAACGCCGCAGAGGCAGCTTCAGAAAATATGTCCGACCCAAACAAGGCTTTTGCATACAGCACCGAACCTTCAACGTGCTTTGGGCTCAGCTTGACGAATCTCATTAGAGGGGGGGCCGCTTTTCTATACAGCTTGGCAAGAACGAGAATGCGCCCGTGTTCAAGGTACGGGTCTGCAAAAGTTGAATCAATGGCTTCAGCAACGATGTAGGCCTTGACCGCTTCGTTCCAATCCTTGTTGGCGACAAGAGAACGGGCAACCTTAAGCTGGATATCCAGTTTCTTTGGGGCAAGCTCCGATGCTTTCTGATAGTTGGTGATGGCAAGGGGCTTCACGCCGATCTTGAAGTATGCATCGCCGAGCGAAATGTATATGGAAGGATTGTCGGGCATGCATTCCTTCGCTCTCGTCAGTTGTATTATTGCAGCGTCGTTGGAGTCAGCAGCAACCAACGCCTGACCGTATGCCACGAAGAGGGCGCAATCTTTGGGCGCCAGCTTTGCCGCCGCGCGGTACTGGGCAAGAGCATTCTTGCTGTCTTTTTTTTCGAGATATGCATCACCAAGAAGTTTTACCGCCTCGACATTGTCGTCATCTGCCTTCACGGATGCCGTAAGGTAATTCACCGCATCATCAATGTTGCGGCGGGCGAACGAGATTGCGCCGAGATAATAGTTGGATTCCGTCAGTTTCTGCCCCGCCCTTACAGCATCCTGAAAAGATGTAACGGCTGCAGCCGTGTCACGGGCAGCCAACGATGCTTTTGCCTTGTTGTAAATGTCCTGCGCATTCAAAGCTTGTGACGCAACGAGGAGTAATACAATAAGAAAACGATTCATGCTATTGCACCTTTTCAGATGTGGTAGTCACCATGCGCACAGGCATTGTCACCGGGATAAGCCCGTTGTTAACAAAATTCCTCTGCCCGTTTCGATCATTCACAAACGCGATGAAGCCGTAACTCACGTCCCGTTTGGGTTCCCGCGTGTACATATAGACTTCTCTTGTAATGGGATAATAGCTTCGCAGCAGATGAGCCTGCGAAGGGCCGAAGAACTGTCCCGGCACCACAGTGGAATCCGGCCGATAATCTCCACCACCCAGCCTGCACACCCTGATTCCATCATGCTGACCGCGCAACCAGCTTATTCCAACGAAACCAATCGCATTGGGGTTATTTTTGATAGCTTCGATAATCTTCTCGCTCGATAGCCCACGGGTGATTGTCGGGGCAAACGGCTTTCCCTTCATGATCTGCGTTTTGAAAACTTCACCGGCACTGGAGTTGATGTCGCCGCCGTACGCATCGATCAGTGATTTCTTTCCGGTTGCCCATCGGGTTGAAGTGCCGTTGTAGATACTGTCGAGCGCCGTGATACGAATCGTTGTATCCCGGTTCTGGGAGTTCACAATAACAGCAACGCCATCCAGGGCAACCTTGAATGCCTGGTACTCAATGCCGGCACTCTTCAGAACATCCAGCTCTTCCTTGTTGAAGCGACGTGCCAGAACAATAACGCGGATACTGTCATTCACAAAATTCACGACTGCTTCACGGGCTTCCTTTGCCTGTAGCGTAATGTTTGTTTCGGTGTAGGTCTTGCAAAAATCATCGGCTTGAAGCTGCATAATGGGATAAAGAGATTCGTCGCATTCGATAGCGGCGGATCCCTGTGTTGTACTCACCGTCGGCTGCTCCTGGCACGAAACGAACAGCAGCAATACAAGCACGACCGCGTTTGCTTTTTTCAATTCCATGCTATCGGTTCCGTTTGAAATACTCAATCGCAAACCTGTATGCGCCGTAGAGAAATACGACGACGCCCATCAACACTCCATACTGTTCCGGGAAATTCCTCGGGACGAGCAGGCCGAACATGACAAGAACTCCTACAATCATCGCACAACCGGATACTGCGAGAATGACATATCGGAAGACCATCTGAACGTGCATATGCCCTCCACTCTATACAACTGCAAAGGGAAGGCAGAAATTCCCAACCTTCCCTTCTGCATATCTTGCCTGTGTAACCCTTGTATCAACGTCCGTTGATCGTCATCAAAAACGGCTGCCTATGCCGTTTTACTTTTTATCCGTCAATTTGAAGCGGAACGGAAACGATACCCACACCGCAACCGGACCATTGTTCATGTACGCCGGCGTGAACACGAACTGTTTTGCCGCTTCGACCGCCGGGCCGTCAAAAATCTCAGCATCACTCTTCAACACAACCACCTGTTTTACTTTGCCCTCTTTGTCAACCCAAATTTTTACAATCACTTTACCCTCAAGGCCTGCTCGCATCGCAAGCTCGGGGTATTTAGGCTCGACTTTCTTCACAATCTGCGGTTCTTTTTCGTAGGGGACGAAATCTGCCGGCGGCCCATCGTCCTCGATTTGGATGTCCTGCTCAATCGACACGCCTTCTCCGGTTCCTTCGCCGACCGGTGATACCACCTGGCTCATCTCGGTCTGCGTTGCAAGCGTCTGTTCCGGACTTACTTCGGCATCAGGGACGGGAACAGGAGCGCCGACCGTTGGCTTCGCCACCGGTGCGGCCACGTTGACCGGAGGCGGGGTATTTGCATTTTGAATCGAGGGCGGTGGACCAAGGTCACTGTACTTCAACATGCGCACCATGCGCGTGGGCGGTTCCTCCTGACTCAACAGCTCGATCAGATAATAACTGCCAAGAATCAAGACGTGGATTCCAACTGCAATCCCCAGCCCAATACTGAAATACCGTTGGTAGGCCTGCTTGAGCTCTACCGCTCCATACTTCACGGGCTGCTGATACGCTCCCGCCAATGAGACTTCTGCCATGTCTGCTCTCCTAGTTAAATAGCTGCGTGATCATGATTTGACTTTCGCGATCATTTCCTTGTCCGCGTCGAGCATGGGTGCAAGACTGAAGCGCGTGATGTTGGCGAGGTTCAACTCATCCATCATGTTCACCATCATTTCATACTTTCCCTTCCGATCAACCTTGACGAGTGTAGTAAGCCTCGGGTTGGCCGCTGATCGTTCACGCAAAAAATTCCGTAGCTTGTCGAATTCGATCCTCTCGGGCGACTGGATCCCGATGGACCAGAATACCTTGCCGGATTCATCAACCCGCAACGTCAGCAGGTTTGACTCCGCAAGTTCAACCTTTGCTTCGGGGTCAGGCGGAAGATTGATCTCCATTGTCTGCGGTCGTGTCATTGACGTTGTGAGCATGAAGAACGTCAACAACAGGAACGCAACGTCCACCAGCGGCGTCATGTCGATACGAATGCCGAGGCGTTTGCCTTTCTTGCGCTTTTTCTTGCCGTGACTTCTCGGTTGTGGTGCATCTCCGCCGCCACCTGACATAGAAACCTCCTGTCAATTTAATTGTTTTCCAGATTCGTCAAGAGATTGAATCTGTTGATCATTGCCTTTTGCAAAACATCCATCACATCCTGAGCAACTCCGTACTCAGCATCCTTGTCCCCCTTGATCACGGTAACAAGCCTGGGGTTCGATTGGCGCGCCTGGATTAAATAATCGCCGAGCTTATTTTTGGGGACTTCAACCCCGGCCTTGTTGGCGTTTTCCTGGCCAAAGAGTTTTCCCCGCAAAATTTGTGAGTCAACGTCCATGAAGATACGCCCGTCTTTTGAAAGGCTGAGCGTGATAACATTCTGGGGCGGCAGCTTCACAATGGAGTTCGAGGATGGAAGATCGATAGTCACTTCCTCGGATGGTTTGAATGTTGTTGTCAACATGAAGAATGTCAACAACAGAAATGCAACATCCACCAGCGGCGTCATGTCGATCAGCACGCCGTGCCGTTTTGGTTTGATTCTTGGCATAAGATTCTCTCTGCTATCCTGAAAGGTGAGAGATTATTTTGTTTTCGAGCTGAGTATCTCAGCAACGTTGTAGCTTGCTTCATCAATCATGTAGGTAAAATTATCAACCTTTGTGACGAAGAAGTTATATGCAACGATACCGAGGATAGCCGCCATCAAACCGAGTGCCGTATTGATAAGGGCTTCCGAAATACCGATCGACAATGAGATCGCATCGGGCGCGCCACCCTGTGCCGCGAGGGCCGTGAATGCACGGATCATTCCGATAACCGTTCCGAGCAGACCAAACATGGTTGCCACAGAGGCGATTGTTGACAGAGCGATGAGGTTTCTTTCAAGAAGGGGGGTCTCGAGCGCTGTTGCTTCTTCTATGGCACGCTTTGTCTCTGCCATTTTTTTCTCGCCATCAAGATTGCTGTCGCCAACAACTTCCTTATATCGAGCAAGGCCCGCACGAATGATATTTGCCGCGGAACCACGTTGGGCATCGCACTCCCTGATGGCATCGTCCACTTTCCCTCCCATAAGGGCACCTTGTACCTTCTTGAGAAATGCAGGAAGCGAACCCTTGCCTTGAGCCTTGCGCAACGAAAATACGCGCTCGAAGACAATGGTCAGATTCATCAGCGTAAGCATAATGAGAATAGGAACGATGACGCCGCCCGTGTACACCGTTCCGAGCAGATTGCCTTTCAACGGTACGTGCTTCGTTTCACCATCAGCGAAATTTGCGGGGTTGCCGAGTACGAACCACCAGATAACGAACGCAACCACCAGAGTGATAACCATGACCGACAGTAGAAACACGGATTGTTTCATTGATGTACTCCTTGGATTTGATTAGTGAAGAAATGAATTGCTGTCCAATGTTATTCTGCAAAACCCTTGACTGCTTCATCACGATCTTCTGCAACGTCAAACACCATCGTCAACTTCGTAATGACAAAAATATTGTTGATGCTCTTGTTAATACCGCAGAGCTTCACATGCCCCTTGTTCTTGGAGTACGTGGTGTGAGCCTGCACCAGCACGCCGATTGCCGTACTGTTCAGATAGGTCACTTTCGAGAGGTCAATAATCAGTTTCTTGTTGCCCTGCTCGACGAAATCTGCGACAGCATTTCGAAGTTCGTCGGTCTCTTCACCGCCTACGAGCGAGCCTTTGACCTCGATGACTCCGATCTTTCCACTTTGGAGTGTTGTTGTTTTTGTTGCCATAGTGTCTCCTGGAACTGACCGTTACGTTATGGATGAATTGAACGGCGCCGTTGTTGATCTTTCGGCGACCTGATGGTAAACCCGTTCTGGATGGTGTATAGGCTCTTGGTACAAACAGTGCAAAGTCAGTGCCACGACGGAACCGGATTCAGCGACACAGCCGCCATGGCATTCTCTTCAATGAGTTAGAACATTTGCTGAAGATGGTGGTACACATTGACCAGTAGTGCTATCGTGCAAACTGCAATACAGGAACTGCTTCTTAGGACGATTGAGGATGGTTAACTTCGTGGCGTTCAATATATTAACCACGCTTGCAAAATGCAACCCAAATAATCCGGGTGCATTGCTCATTTTAAGCTCACAAATCGTATTTTTTTCTTTTCCTCCACAACGTCGCCGGGTCGATACCCAGAAAGGATGCCGCCTCGTCAAGATCTTTCGCAATTCTTAACACCTTGATGATATGTTGACGTTCAACCTCCTCCAACGACATCGGCTGGTTTCCCGATGGAAGAAGAATGTGCTGGAATTCCTCCGGAAGGTGATGCAATTGAACCTTGTCACCCCTGGCAAGTAACGCCGCCCGCTCAACAACGTTTTCAAGTTCCCGAACGTTTCCCCTCCATGGGTATTGTGAAAGCGCCTGCATCACTTCATCAGAAATGTCTCCCGCGCTTCCGAATTTTTGGAGAAGATATTGAACGAGCAGGGGAATATCACCTTCCCGCTCCCGTAGCGGAGGCAATTTGAGCCTGACGGCATTCAGCCTATAGTACAGATCTTCGCGTAGCGCGCCGGACTTCACGGCATCTTCAAGAGGTCTGTTCGTCGCGGCAATGATGCGCACATCCACCTTGCGAACATTGCTCTCACCAACGCGTTCAAATTCCCTGCTTTGGAGAAACCGCAACAGTTTCACTTGCGTCGAAGGTTCGACCTCTCCGATCTCATCAAGAAACAAGGTTCCACCATCCGCCACTTCGAACCTTCCCTGCCGATCTTTTACCGCTCCGGTAAACGCTCCACGCACATGTCCGAACAGTTCGCTCTCGAGCAGAGCGGCGGGAAGTGCCGCACAGTTCACAGTCACAAACGGTCCATCACGCCGGTTGCTCTGCTGATGAATGAGATGAGCAAGGAGCTCCTTGCCCGTTCCGCTTTCACCTTCAATCAACACGCTCATGGTGCTGGGCGCCACCTGGTTTGCAAGGGCAATAACACTCTGCACTCCAGCGTTTCGCGTGATAATCTCTCCGCTGCCCGTGTGTCGATGCAACTCTTCGCGCAGCAGGCGGACCTCACTTTGCAACTTGTGGTGCTTGTACACTTTTTCAGCGAACGTTTGCAACTCGGAAAACTCAAATGGTTTCTGCAAATAATCAAACGCTCCAAGTTTGATTGCCTCCACGGCAGAATCAATGCTGCCATGCGCAGTCATCAGCACAACGGTTGTCTCGGGAGAGATCTGGCGTGTTTCTTTGAGAAGCTGCATCCCGTCAATCGGATGCATCTTCAGATCGTAGAATGCAAGATGGTAGGAGCGCTGGCGGACTGCTTCGAGCGCTGTCATGGGATTGGCAAATGCCTCCACTTCAAAGCCGGCATTCTCCAGGCAAATCTTTGTGGTATTGAGAATGTTCTGCTCGTCATCAACGAGAAGAATAGAAGCCTTTGGTGCGTGTGTGGTCATCAGTGTTATGTCGGTTGATGTTCTGATAACGGCAGGGTGAAGGAGAACGTACTTCCTTGCCCGGGTACACTCGCTGCCCATATCCTGCCGCCGTACATCTCCACAATTTCCCTGGCGATCGCCAGTCCCAGACCGACACTTCCCGGAGTCGTGTCGGAAGATTGTTTTACCTGGACAAACTTGTCAAATATTGTTTCCAGATTTTCCGGCGAAATGCCCTGACCGGTATCCGTTACATCGACCCGGAGAGAACCATCTTCATCACGGGCACATACTGTAACTCTTCCGCCGGCGTTAGTGTACTTGAGCGCATTCGTTACAAGATTCGTGATGACCCAGGTGAACTGTTGTTCATCCGCCATAAGATGCGGCAACGATGCCGGAATATCAACAGCAAGGGTAACGTTCTTTTCCTGAAATTGCAGTTGTAACTGACGGAAGGATAATTCGATCAACGCCTTCACATCCAGATCTTCATTCCGCAATTGCAGCCGGCCTGATTCCAACTTGGAAAGCTGCAACAGTTCACGCGCAAGTTTTGTCAAGCGCTGGCAGTCTTCCTTTGCTGCATTGATCAGTTCTTTCTGGCGCTCATTCAGGGGCCCCAGGATTCCCTGATTCAGAATATCCACACTCATGTTGATGGACGTGACAGGGGTTCTGAACTCATGAGATACTGTCGCGATGAAATCGGATTTCATCCTGTCGAGTTCCTTGAACTGTGTGACATCCTGCAGCAGAGTCACGACCCCATAGAGCCTTCCGCCGTCATCAAAGATGCGCGTAACCTTTGGCCGGAAGAAGAGTTGTTTTCCTCCGCCATTGAATTGCAGGATATTTTCCCGCAGCTCCTTCGCTTCGTCATCTGACTTTGAGGCTTCCCTGATCAACGCAATCACACGCTCGTCCCGGATCAATGCTGTCACGGGCTGACCTTGTGCCTCGGTTTCATTGCAGCCAAACAATGCAGCAATCACCTTGTTGACATGGATGATGTTCATCTGCGCATCGGTCACAATCAATCCGTCGGAGATACTCTCCACAATGACTTCCGACTTGCGCTTCTCGGCAATGATCCGTTCGATATTCATTTGTTCGAATCGCCGGAGGCGCTCAGTCATTTTGTTGAACTCGCGGCTGAGCTGGCCGATCTCATCGTCGGAGAGCACATCGATTTTCACATCGAGCCTTCCCATGCCGATTTGCTTTACTGTCTCCGTCAGTTCTTCCGCTGGTTTGATTACGACCTTGATGAGCCACGCGGTTGCGATAATGCTCATCACCAGCGTGATGATGGAAACGATCATCGTGCCGTACGCCGTCTGGTTCGCGATGGAATGTGTCCGCGCTTCAGCATTCACCAGGGCATTCTGGTTTACCTGGAAGAGCTCAAAACACAATTCCCGCAATTTATCCGAATGATACCTGACGGTTTTATAATAGTATTCCCTTGCTTCACTGAACGCGCCTTGCTGGTTGCGTGAAATCATTGAGTCGGCATGGGAGATATAACTGCCGTACGCGCTCCTGATGGAGTCAAGGATGTTCTGCGATGCAGGCACTGTACCCCACTGGGCGCCCTGGTCTTCCCAATAGAAGAATAGTTTCTTGTTGTCCTCGAACCCGCCCGCCATGGTCACATCCTCACCCTCGCTTTGGGCAAGCAATGCGTTGTCCTGCCGTTCAAGCAGCTTCACCATGTTTTCGGCCGCAAGAACGCTCTGGTAGTTTTCACGGAGGATTGTCGCAACGGTGGTTCCCATCGCGTAGAAATTATAGATCGCCCAGAAACTCCCGCCGAGACTGAGCATAACGAGGATGGCAAACGTCCAGACTATTTTTGTGCGGATGGAGGTGTTCATGTCACGCCTGCGTCATCACACAATTGTAAAAGGAAAGAAGAAGAGAAAAACGTACACGAATCATCGGGAATTGAAACATCAAAACATTATGCCAAGGTACGGACCGTGTGACACACTTCGATAGTTGAATTTGCTTTCGCTCATCGCCCATGTTTGCAGGCGGAACCGATAGCCGATAACAGTGCCCTCGAATACACCGAGGTCCTTCAGTAGAATGACCGCATCACCAAGCGTCGAAGCGGAAAAGCCGCTGCCAATCCCGATTCCTTCCGTACTGTATTGGGCAAGCTCTTCAACACCGATCGAGAAATCCAGGCTGCTGGTGAAGTACCGGTATTTCAGCCCCATCCCGATGCCGACGCTTGCAATATTGAAATTCTCTTTCGATGGACCGACCCCCTCGGCCTTTGTATATTCAGCGGCCAACTGAAGCGGGAAAAGCAAGACGCTGGGCCGGTGACCTGCAATGGGGACTTCGGTTCCAAATCTTCCCCCGAAAAAGATTGTCGACTTTGAACTTCCGGCAAGCTTGTATGTGGAATACCCAAACATCAGTTCGCCCGCTCCCTGCCGGAATGAAATCACCGGCATAATCCTGTTGAAGCGAATTGCGAGAGAATCCGGAAAGGGGTTTGTGCTTCTTGGTGTAAACTCGCGATTGACAACTCCGACAGAAATATAGCGGACGTCATCAAGCTGGGAATAGTCCTTTCCCTCATAGTATTGTGCAGACGCAAGAGTACAGGAACCAACAATCACAACGAATAAGAGGAATATTACACGACCGCTCATACCTGGAGTCATCGTTCACTTACCTCCTTTTGTTCAACGGGCTGTCTGCGCAAGCGTAGCGTCTTTACTTTTTTGCGTTCGGTGGCCTCAACAGAGACCATCCACCGACCCATACGTACGCTTGCCCCCTTCTCCGGCACGCGACCAATCAATTGAATCGCATACCCGCTCAACGTCACGACATCCTTGCTTTCCGGTTCCACCTCGAACATGCGCGCAAAGTCATGCAGTGGCATTGTACCATCAACAAGAAACTCGTCATCATTTATTTTCTGCACCATCGCCGATTCAACATCGAACTCATCACGAATCTCGCCGACCAGTTCTTCAAGGACATTCTCCAGTGTTACAAGCCCGGCCGTGCCGCCATACTCATCCACCGCAACCGCCATCAGGATTCGTTTGGTCAGAAACAAGGTGAGGACTCGCTCCAAAGGACTTGTCTCCGGCACAAACAGTATCTCGCGCTTGATCTCCAGCAGCTTCGTCCCGCTCCCGCTCGTGCCCTTGAGCTTGAAAAGATCTTTCAGGTGGATCATGCCGGCAACATTGTCGAGGTCACGCTCACGCAGCGGGTAGCGCGTGAACTGGTTCTCTTCGACGATGGCGAGGTTCTCCTCCAGAGATTTTTCCGTGGAAAGAAACACGACATTCGTTCTTGGCACCATCACCTCACGCACAGTCCGGTTACGCAGTTCAATGGCGTTCAGCGAGATACTCTTGCCCGTTGAGGTGAGAGACTTTCCCTTGCTCAGCAGAAGTCGCAATTCTTCCTCGGAGTGAGCGATTTCGGTTTCACTTGCGGGTTCAAGTCCGGCAAGCCGGAGGAAGTAGTTGGCTGTTCCGTTGAGCACCCAAATGAACGGACGAAATGCAACAAAGAAGAGATGAAGAGGTGTTGAGATTGAAAGTGTGACTCGCTGGGGTTGCTGAATGGCCAACGACTTTGGCGCAAGTTCGCCGAAGACAATGTGGAGAAACGTGATGATGCCAAATGCAACAGCAAACGATATCGTTGAAATAAGTACGGGTTGAGTAATGCCCATCCACGCAAGCGGCTGCTCGATCAGATGGGCGACGAATGGCTCGCCAATCCAACCAAGGCCGAGGCTTGCAAGTGTAATTCCGAGTTGAGTCGCAGAGAGGTACGCATCAAGATGAGCAACAACGTCCTGTGCAATACGGGCCCTTCGAACACCGGACTTCACAAGCGACTCGATTTGTGTTGCGCGCACTTTGACGATCGCAAACTCCGCTGCAACAAAGAAGCCGTTCAACAGAACCAGTGCGATAACAGCGAGTATCTTGCTTATGCCAACGAGGAAATCCATCAGGATATGCCGGTCATTGCGACATACTCACGAGCATCTTCCACTGCGCAGCCGAAACGGGCATAACCGAGAGGCGAGACATTCGCACCAGGGCGAAATCGCCAAACTCCTTGCGTTCCTTGATCGCGGCAAGCGTCACTGGCTTCTCGAGTCTCACCGCAAATTTGATTTCTATGACAGCGAGCTTCGGGTCTTTCTGTTTTGGATCAGGATAGGGATCAGAGACGATCTCCGCAATCCCGACGATGGATTTCTGCTCGCCCGAATGATAGACAAACGCATTGTCCCCCTTTTTCATGTCCCTGATATGTTTCAGCGCGAGACTGTTTGCAACACCATCCCAGACGGCCTTCTTGTCGCGTTCAAGATCATCAAGAGAATAGGTGGATGGTTCGGTTTTTAGCAACCAGTAAGCCATAAGTCGGATTGTTGATTGTGGATTTGGGATTGTCGATTGGTATAGAAACTCTGTGTTATCGTTTACCTGACAAAAATACGTGAATAAGGAGGGGAAAGCAAGCCGGAGGCCAGAACACTATTGACTGTCATGTTTTACATGCCGACGCTTTTTTCTTATCTTGTCTATATTTCACTATGGGAAAAAACCACACCTATGCAACCATGACCCGAACAGCTTTGTTGATCAGTTTCTTACTTTTCTTGTTCCTCGTTTCATGCTCCAGACAGGAACAAAAACCAACCGACCTTGTCACGTTCCCGCTCAAGGGTGAAGTCGTTGCCATTGACACGGTAAAGCGACGGCTCACGGTGAACCATGAAGAGATCCCCAACTACATGGACGCCATGACCATGCCGTTCAAAGTGAAGAACCTTGACTTGCTCAGATCAGTACACATCGGCGATACGATTCAAGGCGTGCTTGCCGTGTCGAGAACGGAGAGTTGGCTGGAGACATTTACTATCACCGGCAAAGGAGAGCCGCCATCAACGCAACTGACGGAAGGAACAATCCTCGCCCGAATGTTCAAGGAAGGCGAGCCGCCGCCACCCGTTGAGCTTACAAACCAGGATGGACAGAAAATATATCTCAACAACTTCAAAGGCAAGGCGCTCGCGCTCACGTTCATCTATACAAGATGCCCGCTGCCGGATTTTTGCATCCTCATGACCAATCATTTTGCAAAGATCCAGAAGAGCCTGAACAAAGACAAATCACTCGACGGCAAGTGGCATCTCATATCTGTAAGCTTCGATCCGAAGTTCGACACTCCGAAAGCATTGAAAGAATATGGGAAGACTTACAAGGCAGACTTCGCCACGTGGGATTTCGTTACAGGCGACCATGAAACGATTCTAAAGCTGACGGATGGCTTTGGACTCTCTCTTTCCGACGATGAGGGCGGATTGATTGCGCACAACCTGCGCACTGTGGTAATAGACAAGGAAGGCAAGCTGGCAAAGGTGATCAACGGGAACGAGTGGACACCGGAGGAGGTTGTTGAGGAAATAAAGAAATTGACAATTGTCCATTGACAATTTCAAATTGTCAATTCAACTTCGCCTTTTCTTTGCTGTGGCAATGCTGGCTCCTATGATCCGTGAAAGCTCAATGCTCTCGTTTAAAAGTGGGTCGAGTTTCTCTGCCGCAAGCAGGTTCGATCTTTTACCAACCTGAAGCCAGAGAGCGGATTCATGAAGTTCCTTCAGAACAATTCCGAGCTTATGCACAAAGTCATTTGTGCTTTCCGCTCCCCTTGCTTCACCATAGTTTGGCGCAGGAGAGGTTCCACTTCTAAGCAACTGGCCACCCACGTGTCTTCCAGCCCCGGTGTTCGTAAGTAGTTCACAAAGCCAGATGATCTTCACGGCAAAATCAATAAGACGTTCCTGTATGTCGTCGCCCTTTGCCATCCTTCGTTATTCACCGTTAGCTGTTCACAATTCACTATTCCTCATTACTTCTCTATAACATACACCCGGTAATCCAACGGCTCCAATGCAATAGTCAAAGCTTCGGGGGATTTTTCCCCGACCTCAATCCTTTCGCCCGTGAAGATCTCTTTCATTATGCTCTTCTTTTGCCCGGCAAAGAGACGCTTCATCGGGACACTTAGTGTGGCCAAGTGGGGCTCATGAGAAAAGTTCAGCACGGCTAGTATCTTGTCTTTTCCAGCAATCCGAAAGAATGCATACACATCCTCACCGAAGTCCGAACCCACCCTGATCATCTCGCCACGCGAGAATGCCTTGTGAACCTGCCGCATCAGCGACAGCTTCTGGTACAACTCCCCCATCTCAGTCGAACGCGACCAGTCGATATCCACTTTCTCAAACAAGTCCAGCTTTTTGTTATTGCCAACTTCCTCACCATTATAAATGAGAGGAACACCCGGCAAGGTATTAATCAGGGCTGCGGAGAGTTTCAACCCTTGTATTCCGTACTTCTCAATCGCCGGTGATTCCCACGCATTCTTGTCATGGTTGGTGTTGAAGCGCATCCGGAGCGAGCCGGTCGGGAACTGCAGCGATTCTGACTTGAGTAGATCGTCAAGAAGTGTTACGGGCTTCCTGCCGTTGATCAGCAAGTCAAGCGCATTGTGGATATTCCACGAGTATGTGATGTCGAATGCCTTTGCGTGATGTTCGGGGATTGATCCCTCAGACAACATCATGACAGGCCGGACCCTGTTCAGCTTGGCACGGGCATCTTCCCAGAAGTCAGTCGGGACCATCTCAGCAACATCGCACCTAAACCCGTCAATGCCGACATCCCGGACCCAATACAACATCATGTTAATCATGTACCGGCGAAGCTCGCGTTTCGAATAGTCGAGGTCGGCAACATCCGTCCAGTCTGCATTCGGTGGAATGATGTTTCCGGCGGCACCTTTCGTAAACCAATCAGGATGCTCGCTCATCAACTTGCTATCCCACGAAGTGTGGTTGGCCACAAGATCGATGATGAGTTTCAACCCGTGCTTGTGTGCAGCGTTCAGGAGGCGTTTGAAATCCTGCAGCGTCCCTAACTCCGGATTGATCCCGTAATAATCCTGCACCGCATACGGACTGCCGAGGGTTCCTTTTCTGTTTTTTATTCCCACCGGGTGAATCGGCATAAGCCAGAGAACTGTCACGCCAAGTCGCTTGAGTTCAGGAAGCTTCTTCTCAAGCCCGGCGAAGTTTCCTTCTTTGGAAAATGAGCGAAGATAGACTTCGTAGATGACAGCATCCTTCACCCAATCGGCGCTCTTGAGTGCAGGCTTGCCGTAGTACGGGCTCTTGAGGAGATCGTCAATGTGTTTCGTCTCGATCAAGGTGACCGGTTTGTAAATACCGCCTCCCCCGCTGTTGTCCATTACAAGAACAACAATGTGATTGTCACCGAAGCGAAGCGCACTGTCGAGGTGAACGGCAAACGGCTCGGAGTATCCGGAGTGGTTTCCGATTTCAATCCCGTTGACCCACACACGTGCATCGTCATCCACACCAGCGAAATGCAGACTGAGAGGCCGGTCAGTCTTTTCGATCCTTACAGTTCTGCTGAACCATCCCCAGCCATCATAGGTTGCAAGGCCGGGATAATTCTCCCAGAACTGCGGGACTTGCACATGCTGCCATGCCGATCGGTCCACGCTGTCGGCAAACCAGGATGAATCAACCCCCGATTTTGTGGAATCAATTTTGAAGAGCCATTCACCATCGAGCGTGACTTTCATTGCAATGTCCTGTGCGTTCAGCGATCCTGTGAATGCTACGACAAAGAAAAGACCGAGAACCAATCGATGAGGATTCATTGCTTTGCCTTCCCTTGATTCGCCACGGCCTGCATTCGCGCTTTGATTTCTTCCTGATTGCCAAGGTACCTGTTGCTGAGCGGCTTGAGATTGTTATCCAGTTCGTACACAAGCGGGAGTCCGGTCGGGATGTTGAGTTCGGTAATAGCTTCATCGGATATATTGTCGAGATACTTGACAAGAGCGCGCAGACTATTTCCGTGCGCAGCGATGAGTACTCGCTTGCCGCTCTTGATTGCGGGCGCAATCACTTCATGCCAGTGCGGAAGGAAACGTGCAACTGTATCTTTGAGACATTCGGTGAGCGGCAGATCGTTTGGGTTCATGCCTTTGTAACGCGGATCGTTGCCCGGAAACATCGGACTCGACCGATCAAGCGCGGGCGGTGGCGTGTCGTAACTCCGGCGCCAGATCTTGACCTGTTGCTCCCCGTATTTCGCAGCAGTCTCCGCTTTGTTCAATCCTTGCAGCGCTCCATAGTGTCGCTCATTCAACCGCCACGAATGGTGAACGGGAACCCACATCAAATCCATTTCATCCAGTGTGATCCACAAAGTACGGACTGCCCTCTTTTGCATGGATGTAAAGGCGACGTCAAATGTGAAGCCTTCGGCCTTGAGTACACGCCCGGCGCTCTTCGCTTCCTCTAATCCCCTGGGTGACAGATCAACATCCACCCAGCCGGTGAAGCGGTTTTCAAGGTTCCATTGTGATTCGCCGTGGCGAAGAAGGACGAGTGAGGGCATAGAGTATTCTCAAGTCAGTGATATTAAAAAAGAACTATCCACGAATGAGCACGAAGAAAAACAAATAAGGGTGTCGCGGATTGACATAGGGTACACAATACGAAGGGGAAGTTCAAGGAACGATTGCTGTCAACAATAACCAAAGCACGGCAGTGGGGTCATTTGTCCCACGGGTCTTTCTTCTTTCCTTTAAAGAAATCTTTCCATGCCCCAACAAAGTCTATAATTGCCTCAATGATTCTTGGAACTACGAAAATGAGCAAACACCACGCCACCACTATTCCCAAAACAACCAGAATGACCGTTGCGAGTATGTCTGATGCGCCTTCCATGCCAATGCCTCCGGTTATGCCGCCTGTGATTCAGTAGCTTTGCCCCACATCAATAAGTCTGACCAACCCCAAAGCCCAAAGCACATCTCTCTGACTCTCAACCATCGACTTCTTGACTGTTTTTATTCTCCCGGCCCGAAGAAGAACACACCAACCAACAGGGCAAGCGTACCAAATTCAAGTGCCATCTTCCAGCGGGGCGATCCCTTCTTGATGGTGTTCCAGAAGCGCGCAAGCGCATACATCGCAATAAGCAACGCCAGCGTTGTCAGGATTGCTTCGCCGTACCCGAACGAGTGATTCACTCGCTTGAAGAAATTGAATGTGCTGAAGTTTCCATACAGCAGAAGCAGGTGTGTTGCGTACACAATCAACGACTCTTTTCCCATCAACGTAACCGGAGAACCGGGTGAGACTCCCTTGTTGCGTTCATAGAAAAACATTCCCGCACACAACACCATCACGATACCGAGGCGCAGCATGTAAAAACTTGGACTGAACTTCCAGTAGTCATACGTTGGATACAGAGAAGCGGCCAGCGGTTCAATCAGGAATGAAACAACCGCCATCGCAAGGGCTGCCCAGAGCATACGCTTCATCATTGTTACTTCCTTGTGCAATGAACCAGGCTGCACACCGGCATCCTTTGCGTGCAAATAGAAATAACCAACAACAGCTCCCGCAAAGATAAACGCTGACCACGGAAATATGGGAAAACCGGGGAAGTTCGGAAAGTGTGTGCCGTTCATGTAGCCGGCGACAAACGCCGGAAGGATCGGCCAGAAATCAATGCCCCACATAACCGGAGTGAGAAACACGATCACGACGGTGGCACCGATGAGCGACATATAGAGTCGACGCTCGCTCTTCAAGAGAAGCAAAAGAGCTTGCATAAAGATTAAGCTTATCGCAATGCATTGAAGAACATCCGCCTGGAAAAACACGCGCCACTGCCGTTCCTCTGTCTCATATACAAGCTGTGCGTAGTTGAACTTCGGAAGATGGAGGAGATATCCTATGCCGAGGATGAATAGCAGCCGTCCGAACTGTTTGAAGAGAGGGTTTCCAAACGACAGGTAGTCGTTCAGCTTTCGCCGGGTTGTGATTACATACGCAAGGCCCGAAGCAAACAGGAAGGACGGAGCTACGAGGCCGTTCAAGAACTTGATATAGCCGAAAAGATCACCCGCCTTGATCGTCTCTGAAAGTGTAGCGTTAAAAACATGCGTCTCCACCATGACAATGACAGCCCACCCGCGCAGGAGATCGATGTAGTCGAGACGTTTTGCCTTTGGTGCAGATGTGGGTAATGGCTCACTCATTCATGACTCAGGGTCACAAGAATCTTACCACGGGTTGGTGAAGAATAAATACACGATGGCGCTCGCAAAGCCTGCCTGCACAAATCGTGATGGCCAGGTGTGGTGTGTGCGGGCGTAGTTCCAGGCATACGTCAGCAGGGTCATGCTGCACAAGACCGCAATGCCGACACCCACCGCGGTATACGATGGAAGCGCTTTCCCGATCACTTGTGCGAGCCCGACATTCGCCGCCGATCCGTACACAACCACCAGGTGAACTGTGTACACAAATAACGATGCCTGACCAAGTACAATAACAGGATGTTCGAGAAGTGACGGCACTTTCTTAAGATGGAAGAAACCGGCCGTGACAAGCAAGACCGCGCTCAGACGCAGAAGGAAGAAATTCGGACTGGACTTCCAATAATCATGCGGCGGATACAGTGTTATAGGAAGCAGATCAAACACGATACCGCACACCGCCGCCACAAGCGCAAGTCGTATGACGCGACCGAACCATTGCGCCTCCTCCCCTTTTCTTTGAGCCCGCAGAAACAGATGCGCGAACACCACTCCAGCGCAAATGAATGCTGAAAATGGAAAGATGGGAAAAATCGAGGTTCGTGATTGATTGAAATACGGCGCTAACGCCGATCCGACATGAGGCGCGACATCGACCGACCAGATGGGTGGTGTGGCAAGAACGAGCAAGGCAGCTGTCGCCATCACGATACGATTGAACACTTCCGGCGTTCGCGACACAAAGACGAACAGTTGCAGAATCACAATACCGGCGGCAACGCAGTGAAGAACGTCCACTTGAAACAACTGCGCATAGTCACCCGGGTTCATCCCATAAAGAAGTTTGTGCAAAGAAAAATATGGCAGATGAAGCGCATAGCCTACGATGACCAGCACGAATATCTTCAGGAGACGGCTTAGAAGCGGGCGGGAAAATGTCCGGTATTCCACCCAGCGGCGTTCCGTTGCAATCGCAAACGCGCACCCTGCGACAAACAGGAAGATCGGCGCGGTAAATCCGCGCACAGCATCATACAACCGGAATGCTTCCGTTGCGCGGGCATCGACACTCAACACAGCGTCAATGCTGTGTCCGATGACCATCACGACCACGGCCACGCCGCGCATGATGTCGAGGAATTGTATGCGTTGGGTTGATTGTTGCATTACAAAAAATCCCGCATAAGAACGGGATTCATACGTGGTCAGGTTGTGGATAAGGAAACCGGTCTACTCACCCATTTTTTCTTTGAGGATTCTCTCAAGCTCATCCAGGTCAACGGGCTTGGTGATATATGCAGCGCCGCCAAGTTCCTTGCCGAACTTCTTTGCATAGAAATCATCCACCGCTGTGAGAAACACAAAGGGAAGCGACTTGTATTCGGAATCCTTCTTGACTTCCTGATACAACTCAAACCCGTTCATCCCCGGCATGGCAAGATCGGAGACAACGATGGTCGGCTTCAGCGATTGAATCGCCCGTATAGCCGATTCGCCCGATTCTGCCGTTTGTACTTTGAAGCCGCGATCTTTCAGACCAATCGATGTTGCTTTCAGCAACGACTGCTCATCATCGACCAACAGCACGAGTTTATCAGCTATCATAGGGTACAACTTCCAATCATGCACTATCCGACAAAAATATCTGCAATTTGGGCCTCAAAATCAATCCTGCCGCATGTACTTCAGAATGATTCGTGTTGCTTCCTCAGCACTCAGGATGGCACCTTCAATGGTTGCCGGATACCCGGTCGACGTCCAGTCTCCTGCGAGACAGAGATTCGGAAACTCCGTCCGGTTGGGTGGGCGCAACAGTTCAACACGCGGGCTTGATGAATACGTCGCTCTCTTCTCTCTGATAACAACAGCATGGCGGGGTTCTTCACGACAATCAGGATACAGGCTCCGGACATCCTGAAGGGCAATGTTCACCAGCTCGTCCTTCGTCATCTCAACAAAGTTATGTGCGCCGCTGATTACTGCAGACACATGTGCGCCCTTACCGCGCTCGCCATTGATCTTGCGTTTATTGAAAAGCCACTGGATCCGCTTTCCTATCAATCCCACAAACTCATGTTCCATGAACTCTTCGTTGAACCACAAATGGATCGAGACAATGGGAGCAACTTCCATCGCCGCAAGATCGGAGAGTCTCTTGCTAAGTTGAGATGGAAGGATTGGCAACAGGGCGTACGGTGGAATGGCAAGGACAACCGCGTCGGCGTCTACTTGTTGTCCGTTTCTCAGCTTCACGCCTATCGCAAGATCACGCTCGACCAACACTTCCTCAACATCAGCGTTACATTGGATCTGCCCTCCTCGACTCATGATGTACTCTTTTGCACCATCCACATAAAGCTGACTCAACCCTACCGTTGGAATCGCCAGTGCGGCATTCCGCGATCCGCCGAGAAACGCTTTGCGCAACGCGGTGACAAATACAAGCGCTGATGCTTTCCGGATTTCCTCATTCATCATCGAAACGGCAAGCGGCTCCCACAACGAACGGATGCACTCATCATTCTGACCAACCCCGCGCAGCCATTGTTCAATGGTGTGACCTGAAAGATCGCTCTCATCGAAGTCGCCCAACAAACAGCGTCCCGCTCGCAGCAGTCTGAAACGATCCTTGAAAGAAAAGAGCGAGCATCGGAGGATTCCAACCAACAAGTTGAAGGGGGATGACAATAACGGAAGTCGAAACTGGTGAAAACCGCGCAACGGATGATGGAACAGAAGCGAGGGAACCGGTTGGACGCGCAGCAGGTTGAGAGTTCCGATGGTCTCCAGGAAGTGCATTGTACGCTCGTAACCGGCAATGAGAACATGCTGGCCGTTGTCAATCGTGTCGCCGGAGACGCTGTCCGTAAAGGAATATGCGCGTCCGCCGAGGGCAGGCTTTTGTTCGAGGAGTGTGATGCCGATACCGCGCGAGGCGAACTCTACACCGGCAGCAAGGCCGCTGAGTCCGCCACCAACAATAACAACGTGTGTGGACATTTCTAGCCCAACGTGAAGAGAGCCGCCCCTTCGGTCTGGAACCGTGAATACTTCAACCGATGGCTGAGCCAGTAACGGAAAGCAATGAGGACTTTGAGAAGACGCGGGAGTGCAATGCGCTGCTTGAAGACGTTGTATTCCGAACGTTCGATACGCCGGAGAAGATGGGCATAGATTGACCACATGATGCGTGCCGCGAAGAAATAGTACTTGTCTTCATCTTTCAGCGCATTCCTTGCCGCATCAAAGTATTGGCGGGCGCGTTCACATTCGAAGCGCATCAGGTTAACAAATGCAGGCGTGTAACGTCCGGCAAAGAGGTCTTCTTCCGTATACCCGAAACGCCGCATGTCTTCTCTCGGAATGTATATCCTCCCCCGTTTTGCATCGTCCTTCACATCACGGAGGATGTTTGTAAGCTGGAGTGCGATACCAAGGTTGATCGCGTAATCACGGGTCGATTCATTCTTGAAACCAAAAATCTGGCGACACATCAAACCAACTGTGGAGGCAACAAGATAGCAGTATTCGCGAAGTTCCTCAAACGACTCGTAGCGCGTGTTGACGAGATCGAGTTCCATCCCGCGAATCAGATCATAGAAGTGGTCAACGGGGATGTTGAACTTACGCGCTGTTGCACTTAACTGATTAAGAAGTGGATAGGCTGAACTTCCCCGCAACGCGTGCCCCAACTCCATCCGCCATTTTCGCAAGAGCACTACCTTGCGTCGTTCGTCTGTTCCCTCATCCACAATGTCATCCGTGTAACGGCAAAAGGCATACACCGCGCTGATGGCTTCGCGCTTGTGCTTGGGTAACACGGCAAACGAATAGTAGAAATTCGTTTTGCTGTTCCTGGTTATTGCTGCCGATATCGAGCTCATGTCGACCGTAAAAATGAAGTACCGAGAATGAAAAGCTTATCCCACATGGAAACCGCCGGCCGCTGGCGCAACACATCATACTTGAGACGTTCGATCTTCTCCAAAATCCTCATTCCTCCCCGCCACGTCAGGTTGAGTTCCAGCCGGAGTTCCGGATTTGCCTCACGAAGCAGTGGCTTCCCTGCTTCAAAGAGTTTTCTGGTTCTATCAACTTCAAATGCCATCAACGTTCGGAACCGCTGATCAACAATATGACCATCAAAATCTTCTTCAGTATACCCAAATCGCATGCTATCTTCAAGCGGGATATACAGCCTGCCTTTCTGCCAATCCACCGATACATCCTGCCAAAAGTTGGCCAACTGCAAAGCTGTACACATGTTGTCGGAAAGCGCTATTGCCCGGCCATTTGCGCCATCGAACACATGAAGGACAAGTTGACCGATCGGGTTTGCAGAATGTCTACAATAGTACAGAAGGTCGTCAAAGGTCCCGAACCTTTTCTGCGTCACGTCTATGCGAAATGCTGTCAGCAGATCGACCAAGGGTTGCTTGGGGATGCGGCACTTCCGGACCGTCTCCGACAACGCCACAAAGATGGGGTGAATGGCTCTTCCGTTGTAGCATTCATCAAGTTGTTCGTTCCAATCATTAAGCATCTCAATACGACGTTCGGGGGGCTCATTCCCTTCATCAGCAAAATCATCTGCGGTACGGGCAAAAGCGTAGAGGCTCCAAACATACGGGCGTTTGTCTTTAGGGATGAAGAATGAAGCTACGGGAAAGTTCTCGTAATGTGATTTGGCAAGACGTTCACAAAACAGAAACGCTTCCTCTATTGAGGGTGCGGACAAAGGTAATGCCGGAGACCTTACAGTATCAATTGTACCCGAAGTGATTTCGATACTCCTCAGATGCGCTACTGGACAAATCAATCCTCACGACAAACGGAGCCGTGATGGTCGACCACTTTCAAGCTCTTAGCTCGAACGCCTTGTCAATTGGCTTTTTAGCTCCACCTCCAGAGAGAGAGGGATTCCGCGAGACAGTTGAAAAACGATCCGAGGCAATATATCCAATCACTCCTCCAAATTCAACGCGCAAGTGACCGCCGAACTTTTTCGTTAGCTTGCTCTTTTAGCCAATTAGTGGTATATTTTTCAAGCATTTGTCACTCTTTCGCGTGTGCCTGAACGACGGGTACGGCACAGGCAAAAGCGGGACGAACGATCTACTCTTGGCGGGATAGCTCAGCTGGTTAGAGCGTCGGAATCATAATCCGTAGGTCGGGGGTTCGAGTCCCTCTCCCGCTACATCAAGCAAACGGTTTCACTCCCCTTGATAGGCAAACGAACGTCGCCGGTCTTCTTCTGTAGCCCCTTACTCGAAGAAGCTTCATGTGTCGCGGCGGTGCCGTTCAAGACAAAGGGGATTTTTCCAAGGGGGTAACAAAGGACCATGTTCTCGTCGCGTGCGTTCCTGACACGATTTCACGAGTTCAGTAGACGACGGCGGTTGATCGAAGAACGCAACAAGATCATCGCCGCGGTCAGCGGGGGAGCTGACTCTATCGTACTGCTCGACTTGCTTGCCAAAGAGCAGGAAGCCTTTGGCTTGTCGATTGTTGTCGCCCACTTCAACCACCAACTGCGTGGTGTTGAATCCGAGGGCGACGAACAATTCGTAGCGCAACGTGCACGCCACTATGGATTTGAGTTTTATGTGGAGCGGGCAAATACCGCCGAATATTCCCGCGTGACGAAGACCGGTATTCAGGATGCAGCACGCAAGCTGCGGTACGAGTTCTTTGACAAGCTACTGATCTCCAGCGGGTTCGACAAGATTGCCACCGCGCATCATGCAGATGATAATGCTGAAACAATTCTTCTCAACCTCTTCCGCGGTGCAGGGGTACAAGGACTTTCGGGTATCCCAGTGTATCGCGAGGACAAGAAAATTGTCCGTCCATTGTTATTCGCACAACGGGAGGAGATCGACCTGTACGTGAACGCCGAGCAACTGACATTCAGGACGGATTCCTCAAATGCGAAGGATCACTACACGAGAAATTTCATCCGGCACAATATCCTGCCTCCGGTGAAGAAGGAGGTCAACCCAAACCTCGTCATGACACTCAGCAGATCGGCGGAATTGTTCCGGGAGCTGGAAGCTTTCCTTACGTACACAGCACGGCAAAGCTACGAGTTGCTCATCGCCAGAAAAACAGACGAGGAACTCCATCTCTCCATTTCCAAGTTGCGGAGCAATCCGGTGTTACTGCAACAGTACGTCATCATGCTCGCAGCTGACCAGCTTGCTCACCGCAAGCTCGACTACGACCAGGTAAACGCCATCCTCGATTTGACGGAAGGATTGACAGGATCGTGGGTTGCAATTTCGAAGGAGTACGTGGTGTTCCGTGACCGCGAGAACCTCGTCATGCGGAAGACGGAGCCGATCACCGATTTCAAAATCACTGTACAGCCAAACCACCGCTATGATTTTGAGAAGTTTAGGTTTGCCTCTGAAGTAGTGGAATCGAACACAGTGCAGTTCGAGGCGAATGGCACCGAGTTCGTTGACGCTGATGCGGTCACGGGCAACGAACTGGTTCTTCGCTCGTGGGGCGATGGCGACTCGTTCGTCCCGCTTGGCATGAAGACGAAGAAGAAGATCAGTGATTTCTTTGTTGATGCAAAGATCCCAATTTATGAGAAACACCAGATCCCCATCCTCGAAACCAAGGATGGGCAGGTCGTATGGGTCTGCGGCCAGAGAATTGACGATAGATTCAAGATTACGAGCGCGACAAAACGCGTTATGAAACTTGAATTCACCCGGACAACAGAAAGGACGAATGGCAAAAAGGATTAGCATTAACGGCGATACCTTCGTGACGATGATCAGTGAGCGGAGAATCAAAACGAGGGTGAAACAACTTGCACGCAAGATCAGTAAAGACTACAAGGGAACCGTTCCAGTATTCATCGGAGTACTCAACGGTTCATTTATTTTCTTTGCAGACCTCGTCCGCGAAATAACCATCACCTGTGAGGTGGATTTTTTGAAACTGTCGAGTTATGGCGATGCAAAGATCAGCTCGGGAAACGTGACGCTGCTAAAGGATCTGAATTGCCAGGTGCAGGGACGCGATATCATCATTGTAGAGGATATTGTTGATTCGGGCCTTTCCATGGAGTACATTAAGAAGTTGATCATGCCGGAGAACCCGAAGACATTCCGTATTGTTACATTGCTGTACAAGAAAGAGTCTGTGAAAACGAAGATCCCGATCGACTATATCGGTTTCTCCATACCAAAAGACTTCGTCATCGGGTATGGACTGGATTATGCACAAAAGATGAGAAACCTGAAAGACATCTATAAGCTTAAGGAGTCCGGGACGTCTGTACACTAGACGCCTATTTTTAGAGAGGAGTACACACAGCAACATGGAAGAACAGAAAAAAACTGATAACAAACGTGGAGACTCCGAGCGGCGACGCGGTTTTCAGCGACCGGGGAAGCGTCGTTCCGGACAACAGTTCAAACAGGATGACGACTTCAACTGGAACAAAGTTCTGAAGGTCGTCCTAAGCTGGTCGGCAATCATCCTGCTCGTGTTCCTTGTGATGACATTGTTCAAGGGAACCGAGGGTGCCGAGGCTGAACTGAGCTACACAGAATACGAACAGTTCCTCAAGGATGGAAAGATCGCCGAAGCAGTCATCAAGAAGTCGGAGTTGACAAACTTCGACTTCCATGGCGTTTTGAAAGCACCGGAAAAGATCTCGCGCGGCGGGAAGGACGTGACGTTCCAGAAATTCACGTTGACTCTTCCGTTCATCGACAGCGCGGTAATTGAAGGATGGACGAAGCAAGACATCAAGTTCTCTGTTGTCAGAGAGGACAATGCGTGGATCAACGCTCTGGTTTCATTCCTGCCGTGGGTGCTGTTGCTTGTGGTATGGCTCATTATCATGCGTCGCATGCAGGGTGGGGCGGGACCACGCGGTATCTTCTCGTTCGGCAAGAGCCGCGCAAAAATGCTGAACGAGGGCGCACCAAAGGTCACCTTCCTTGATGTGGCCGGCGCTGATGAAGCCAAAATGGAGTTGATGGAGATTATCGAGTTCCTCAAGGAGCCGTCGAAGTTCCAGAAGCTTGGCGGAAAGATCCCGCGCGGCGTGCTTTTGCTTGGACCTCCCGGTACCGGTAAAACACTGTTGGCACGGGCTGTTGCCGGTGAAGCAGGAGTTCCGTTCTTCTCCATATCGGGGGCGGATTTCGTTGAGATGTTTGTCGGCGTTGGCGCCAGCCGCGTGCGCGATCTGTTTGAACAAGGCAAGAAGAGCGCACCGTGCATCATTTTCATCGACGAAATCGATGCCGTTGGCCGTCACCGCGGAGCGGGTCTTGGTGGCGGGCACGATGAACGCGAGCAGACATTGAACCAGCTCCTCGTTGAGATGGATGGCTTTGAACAGAACAGTGGCGTGATTATCATCGCTGCAACGAACCGTCCCGACGTACTCGATCCTGCACTGATGCGACCGGGGCGTTTCGACAGACAGGTGGTCGTGGACAGGCCGGACGTGAAAGGCCGTGAGGGAATTCTTCGTGTGCATACAAAGAACATCCCGCTTGCTGAGGATGTAAAGCTCGAAACACTGGCAAAGGGAACACCCGGACTTGCCGGCGCGGAACTTGCCAACCTTGTGAACGAAGCTGCCTTGCTCGCGGCGCGGCAGGGTGACAAGGCAGTGAACATGCAGCACTTTGAAGGGGCAAAAGACAAGGTGATGATGGGGATGGAACGGAAGAGCATGATCATCTCCGAGAAGGAAAAGAAAGTCACGTCCTATCATGAGATCGGCCACGTCCTTGTAGCCAGAATGATCCCGGAAGCCGACCCTGTCCACAAAGTCACCATTATCCCCCGCGGGCGGGCGCTTGGATTGACGACATACCTTCCGATAGATGAGAAGCACACGTACTCCAAACCCTATCTTGAGGCAATGATAGCATATGCCCTGGGAGGCCGCGTAGCCGAGATGCTGGTCTTCGGCGAACTCACCACCGGCGCAGGCAACGACATTGAGCGATCAACAGAGATCGCTCGCAAAATGGTGTGCGAGTGGGGCATTAGTGACAAACTTGGCCCGCTGACCTACGGACAGAAAGATGAAGAGATCTTCCTTGGCCGGCAGATTGCCCGGCACAAAAACTACAGTGAGGAAACAGCAATTCATATCGACAAGGAAATCAAGAGCATCATCGACAAAGGAATGAAGCTTGCCGAGAAGATCCTGCAAGAGAACATGGATACCCTCCATCGCCTGGCTCTTACACTGCTGGAACGGGAGATCCTCGACTCCTCAGAGATTGATCTTATCATCCGTGGCGGGCAGCTCCCCCCCTTCGAGCGGGGAAACAACGGACGCGGGCCTACTCCACAGGTCGCACCCGGTTCGGATGCCACTGTAAAAAAATGACCAGGCTTCCAGACGTTGAGCGAAGTTATTCAGGCGAGATTGCACGCAAAGCCATTCACCTCTGTTCGCTCTCCATTCCAATTGCATACTGTTTCATTCCCAAGTCAACGGCACTCATTATTCTGGTGCCGTTGACCCTGGCGTTCGGACTTACCGATGTTGTGCGTCTTATCTCTCCAGGGTTTCGCAGCCTTTATCATGCCTGGTTCGGCTGGCTTCTTCGTGCACACGAAAAGAGTGAACATGCGAAGCATCTCAATGGCGCAACGTACGTCCTGATCGCAGCAACGGGCGGCATCGTCATCTTCCCCAAGATCATCTTTATCACTGCATTTTCAATCCTGATCATCTCGGACACAATTGCCGCTCTTGTTGGTCGGAAGTTCGGCAGACACCCTTTTATGAAAAAGAGTTTTGAGGGCTCACTCGCATTTTTTATCAGCGCCGTTGGCGTTGTCTGCTTCGCGCCGAAAATCGGACATATCCCCGCCGAATACATTATCGGTATCATCGCAGCGTTGTTCGGTGCACTGGTCGAGGCAATGCCCCTCCCTATCGACGATAATCTTACAATCCCCCTCTCTATCGGCGCCGCCATGTGGCTGATGTATGCTCTTTTCCTTCCTACAATCAATCTGTTTGCATTGGATTTCGCTGGTTAAGCCGATAGTTCAACAGGAGAGTGATGAAAACAACGAGACGCGTCTATCTCTCAGGGGGCATGGAATACGCAAACGATGAAGGTCGCGACTGGAGACGTACGCTTCAGGCATGGATAGAATCCGAACTGGGCTGGGCGGTCTTCAACCCGAATCACGAGAGTGATGCCTATTTTCGGGCTCACCATCCCTCGATTGACATCCGTGCCCTGAAATCCACTGATCCAGAATTGTACAAGAGCATCATTGTGACACTCGTTGAGCTGGACTGTGACGAGATCGCAAAACGATCTGATCTCGTTCTTTGTTACTGGGATGAGGCAGCAATGGAGGGCGCGGGAACAAAGGGCGAGGTAACCATGGCAAAATACTTTTGCAAACCTGTGTATATGGTGACCACGGTGCCTCTCGTAGAAATCCCCGGATGGGTGCTGGCTTGTACGACGAAAATATTCTCTTCTTTCACCGAGTTACAGTTTTTTTTGATGGAGAGCATTGGAGACATGGGTGGCTAGCGACCAAACTGGGATCACATTACAATACGATGACTCAGCGATGCACATCATCTCCCCCCCCCAAAAAAACTTATCAATAAATCTACTTGCTTATCGCCCTTCAGATTTTGATATTTAGGTGTGTGTCCATAGTTTTGCCGGAGTCCATTCACACAACATTCACAAAAGGAGCATCTCTAATGAAACTCTGCACAAGAATTCTATTTTTGAGTCTGCCATTCGTTGCAGGAATTGCTTTGCTCCCGGAACAGGCACGTGCGCAGGACGATCCGAACGTAGACAATACTGTGGGAACGGACCTTCCCCTGATCATGGGGCCACGGTCCGGAGGTAATAGCACCCTGGTTATCACGGCCACTGATGGATACGATAATTTCGACCTCGGCACAACAAACGCCGAACCTCACATGGCGACAAACCCGTTGAACCCCCAGTGGTTTTTCAATGCGTTCAATACCAACACCACATTCCATACTGAAAATGGAACCAACTGGACAAGCAACGACCCCGGGTTCCCTACGGCTGCAGGAGATCCGGTTGCCGCCTATGATAGCCTTGGAAACCTGTATTACGAGACGATGAAGTCTCCCATAACCGGCTGCTGGGTGGTAAAGTCAACGAACAATGGATTGACATGGGGAACTGCCGTTAGCGCAGTGAATGGCAATGACAAGAACTGGATGGCGTGCGATCAAACAATGGGACCGTATGCCAATTACGTCTACACAACGATGACACCTGGTAATTTTGCACGAAGCACTGATGGCGGGGCAACATTCCAAACCACGACAACAGTGACAAACGGTCTTCCGGGGATGATGGTTGCTGTGGGACCAAATGTCTTGAACAGTAACAACATTTCCGGTGGATGTGTATATGTTGTTACACATACAGGAACAAACGCCGCCGGCGTTTACACATTCCGCGTCTCCACTGATGGAGGAGCAACGTTCACTCAACAATCAGTCAATCAGTTTTCGAACTATATCGGGACGGAAATCAGCGGTCGCTCAACGGTCCAGGGAATGCGGTGCCGCCCATATCCAATGATCGCAGCAGACAACAGTTACGGGCCGAATCGCGGGAGATTGTATCTTGTCTATACATCAAATAATCCTTCGGGGAACGGCAACAAGTCGGATATTTTTCTTCGATACTCTACAGACCAGGGGACGACATGGTCCCCCTCCGTTGTTGCAAACGATGACTCGAACTCACAAAACAATTTCCAGTTCCACCCCGCAATCTGGTGTGATAAGGAAACGGGGAGATTGTACATTAAGTTCTATGACACTCGCAGAGTGCCGACAAGCGATAGTATGGATGTCTACGCCACTTATACGGACGACGGCGGAGCGACATTTGCACCGAACCAAAGGCTTACGAATCGAACATTCAGGATTAATTTTTCGGGCGCTGGCGGACCAACGTATCGTGGCGACTACGATGCCATCACTTCAAACAAACATACCTCGATGTCCGTCTGGACGGACTTCCGCAATAGTAATTATCTCGGGATGACGGCCTACTTCCCGGATTTTGCAATGCTCCTGTCGCGAAACAGTGTGGCCATGACAGGAACAGACAGCACAACTGTAAATGTCATAGTTCCTTCGGTGAAACTCTACACCGGAGTAGCAAAGTTCTCTGCAACGGTTTCTCCCGCAGCCCCGTTTACGTTCAGTTTTGTTGGGGGACGTGACTCGCTGACGGCATATCCTGATTCTGTCACGTTACGCATACGCAGCAGTAATGTCACCGCAGGAACATACACCGTTACTGTTGCCGGCAGCGGACCCAATGGAACACCGGTTCACCGTCGTACAATCACGGTCAACGTCAACTTCATTGCACAGGGCTGGACGCCGCAAACATCAGGAGTTTCCTCGTACCTGTATTCGGTGAAGGCAGTCAATCAAAGTACTGCATGGGCAGCAGGTGCAGGCGGAGTGGTCTTGAGAACGACGAATGGCGGGCTCAACTGGAGTTCCGTCGGCGGGGGGAACATCGGAGCCGCGGATATCTATAACATCGATGCTTTGAATGACAGTGTCGCCTTCGTTACCACAACCCCGGCAACATCAACCTACATTTTCCGCACGACGAATCGCGGTTCCACCTGGGACACGGTGTACACACAATCGGGTGGTTTCATTGATGCCATCAAAATGTATAACAATAATAATGGTGTCGCCGTTGGTGATCCGGCTGATACTCTCTGGACGATCCTCAGAACCAGCAACGGTGGCGCAAGCTGGGCTCGTATTGCCACCGAACCGTTACGCGTGGGTGGAGAAGCGGGAACACAGAATGGCCTTTCAGTATATGTTCCTCCTGTTGGACAGATAACCATATGGTTCAACAGCGGGGTTGGCGGACGAATCTACAGGTCAAGTAATGGTGGAGCAACGTGGTCATCCGGAACAGCACCGTTTACTGCAACCAGTAATGTCTGGTTCATCAATAATGTATACGGTGTCGCTACAGGCTCAACGGCCAATGGCGTTGCGCGCTCGACTGATGGTGGAATCACCTGGGCAAGTACTCCGGTTGCCGGAACAGGCTTTCTTATCGCATGCGGGGGAGCGGGCACGTCCGACTTTTGGTACGCGCGTGGCACAACAATCTACAGAAGCACCGATCGCGGAGCGTCATTCACGTCCGCGTACACCGGCACAGGGAGCTATGTTGGATTGAGCTTTGTCGCTTCCAGCGGTAATACGTATGGTTGGGCTGTTACTAGCACAGGAGGCATTGCAGCCTTCAACGGAGTGGTGACCGACGTGCCGGGACAACAGCAACCGGCAAGGAACATCCCGGAGCAAATCGCACTGATGCAGAACTATCCGAACCCGTTCAACCCGACAACGACGATCTCGTATGCGTTGGAAACACATGCAACCGTGCAACTAAAAATCTTCAACATGCTCGGACAGGAGATCACCACACTTGTGGACGCACCCCAACCCGGAGGATCGTACTCCGTTAATTGGGATGGTAACAGTGATACCGGTATTCTTGTTTCAAGCGGCATATACTTCTACCGCCTTGAGGCAACAACGTCTGATGGAAAGATCATCAACAACATGAAGAAGATGGTGTTGTTAAAATGATGTTCTAGCATCCGGTAGGTATATCACCCGGTAGGGATGTTCATATGGGCGTCCCTACTTTTGTTTTTTCTCCGCTTGAATGTCTCTTCGCTTCCAACTACATTTCACGCACACCGATCACCCACTCCACGGACAGGAACACACGATGCGCACCTTCTTCACCTCGCTGCTTTTACTGCTCGCGGTCACTGCGAGCCATGCCCAGTGGTCATCTGATCCAAATACGAATCTCTCTGTCTGCGATACCAGCGGCAGCCAAGAGCTGCCGAAAATTGTCGCGACCTCCGACGGGGGGTGCTATATTTCGTGGTTCGACACACGGGGCGGTGGATACAAAGTGTACCTGCAGAGACTCAATGCCCAGGGCGTGAAGCAATGGGGAACGAATGGACTTCTCGTCAGCGGCAACCCTCAAAACAGTTCGCTTGTCGATTATGACCTGGCGGTGGACGATAGCAACCATGCTGTGGTGGTATTCACTGATATTCGAAACGGCGGACAGATTGAACCGTTTGCCTACAGGATCAGTCCACAGGGTGGCTTTGTCTGGGGTACGAATGGCATTGCGCTTTCCACATCATCATCCACATTTCAACCGAACCCGAAAGTTGCCTGTACGTCTGATGGCAACTACATCGTTACATGGATCTTCTCATCAACACCGCGAAAAATTGCATTGCAAAAACTGAATGCCGCAGGTGCAAAGCAATGGGGCATAGATCCCATTCTCGTTTCCGGTACAGGGACGGAGTTGCTGGATTACCCAAGCATCGTTCGTTCCGACAATGGATGCGCAATACTCATGATGTCGGGATACACGGGGTCATTCATAAGCCCGCAGAACTACAAAATCTATACACAAAAATATTCTCCGGCAGGGTCACCACTCTGGGGTACAAACCCTGACACAGTGTACGCTCTCGGCAGAGTCTCCGGGTTTTTTGTTCCGCGACTGATCCCGGATGGCAATAACGGTGCATTTTACGTCTGGCATGACGATCGCAATAGCACGGGAAGTTCTTTCTCGCATGTACAACACGTTACCTCGTCAGACTCATTTCTGTTCCCGACCAATGGAACGGCAGGTTCAACACTTCCCGGCAGACTTCATAATGACGCGTGGGTTTCATATACTCCGTCCACCGGTGAGACGTACATGTTCTGGTATGAAACGGATGCGGCATTTCAAAGTTCATATGGAGTCTATGGGCAGAAGTTCTCCTCGAATGGGACGCGTCAGTGGGCGGATTCGGGAAAAGCACTCCGACCGTTTGGAGGAGGCCAACCTTCGTTCATCAGAAGCTTTGCGAAGGATTCTGCTGCGGTTGTGTTTTTTCTCGATGGAGTGAACGTGACCACTAATCTTGTACGAGGATTCAAAGTCGATCGAAGTGGCAATCTCCTGTGGGGTGGTACAGTCAGGAATGTTAGTTCGGTCTCAAGCAGTAAGGGAAGACTCTCGGGCGCGTTTACGGCAAGCGGGAGTTCGTTGCTGACATGGTCAGACAATCGTGTGGATGGAAATGGAGTATACGCGCAGAATGTGAACTTTGATGGAACACTGGGAAATCTTACCGATGTCAGTACTTTCGGTTCCGGCACGGCTATAAATTATGAACTTTCCCAAAACTACCCCAATCCTTTCAATCCGACTACAGCTATTGGCTATCAACTGACAGCTGGCGGCTTTGTAACACTTAAAGTATTTAATGTGTTAGGAAGAGAAGTCGCCACACTCGTCAACCAACCAATGACTTCGGGCAATCATCAAGTCACGTTTGATGCATCATCGCTTGGATCCGGTGTTTACTTCTATCGGTTGTCATCCGGTTCATTTTCCGCAACGCGCAAACTTCTGCTTCTCAAATAAGGAAACCATGACGAATCCGCCAGCATGAGATTCTCTTCACCGCGGCGGGAACGGAATTCGCCTCATGAGCTTTTCCCATCTTTCGATGCTCACGAGAAAATGACCTGACAACCTCCTCATCTTGATGACCTGAAACACGGTCCCGCACTGAAGGCCGACATTCAGACACTTGAATGCCGGATTTCTGTTTCCCCTCTCTGGTCATAGCGTTACCTATTCCCATACACCCTTCACCCTTGTCGTGCACCTGCCTCCAGACTCTTTCCGAACGCTCCGGATTTGTCGATTTCGAGGGTGTGGCCGTCAACACGACTGTAAGTTGTACATACGCCATGCGATGTTGTTCCCTGTTCGGCTGTATCCTGCAATTCCGCTGCACTGAGTCTTACCCCATCATCGATTCAGCAATGATGATGAGTCTGGCATACCATTGGAAACGCACTTCATCATGATGCATATGATACTCAATCAACAATTACTCAACCACGGAGGTTTTCAATGAAAGCAGTAACCCTTACAATACCCGTACTTATGTTGTCGTTTCTTTTGGGTTGCACCGAGCAGTCACAGGTAACAGGCCCGGCAACAACGGCATCCAACACAATTGAATCAAAGATCAACAACAACATCTTCGACAGCGTGAAATTTGAAGAGATGGTTGCAGGCCCCGGCGGGACAAAGTACCTTGTTTTCGGATCGGTTGAATATGCATTGTCCATTGACGGCAAAGCCTATTCGCTTTCGACACATCTCAATGCAACTATCAATCAATCCGGTAACGAGAATTCCTGGGTTGTCTCATCCGAAAAGAGCTTCACGTCGGTGTTGGGCGAAAAAGGGGTGGGTATCGTTTCAGAAAGTAATGACTTCGCATCAATAAAGGACTTCGCCCTCTACCGTTTGACCCTTGAATACACGATTGAAAATGGCCTGATGACTGTAACGAACGTGAAGGTT